>JAGRCP010000129.1 GCA_020433455.1 Caldilineaceae bacterium
CGAGCGGCAATCTCTACGCCGGGGGCGACTTTACCACGGCCGGCGGCGCAACGGTCAACCGCGTCGCCAAATGGAACGGAAGCAGTTGGACGGCTCTGGGCTCCGGTATGAATAGCACGGTACGGGCCCTGACCATGGACGCGTCCGGCACTCTCTACGCCGGAGGATACTTCACCGCGGCCGGCGGCGCATCTGCCGACTACATCGCCCAATGGGACGGCACGAGCTGGGCGACTCTGGGCTCCGGCATGGACAGCTATGTGGGCTCTTTGACGACAGATGCGGGCGGCAACCTCTACGCTGGAGGCTGGTTCACCACGGCCGGCGGCGCACCTGCCAACCACATCGCCCAATGGGACGGCACGAGCTGGGCGGCTCTGGGCTCCGGCATGGACGGCTATGTAGGCGCCCTGGCCACGCATGTCAGTGCCGCCGTCTCAGCCGCCGGTCAGGAGAATGCTGCACCGACGCAGGCCGACGCAGTCGTCGCCGCGGACGCGACGCTCGATCTCTATGCCGGCGGGTGGTTCACCACCGCGGGCGACAATCCGTCAGCCTACATCGGCCAATGGACGGGCAATGTTACCCTGGCCGTGACGTTGGGCTACTTTGCTGCTGTTCGGGATGGTGATCGAGTCAACGTTCACTGGCAGACTGCCGCCGAGACGGGCGTGGCGGGGTTCATGCTCTACGGTGAAATGGATGGATCGGTTACCCGGTTGAACGCGCAATTGATCCCTTCGGTTGCGGTGGATTCGCTTACGCCGCAAGACTATTCGTACCAGGCGGTCACCCCTGCGACCCGGTTCTATCTGGATGAGCATGGCGTGGACGGCAGCATTACCCGTCACGGTCCTTTCGAGGCGGGTGAAACGTACGGCGCCTATACGCTTCCGGGCAACCAGGAAGCGTCGCCCGCCCTATATCTGCCTTTTGTAGCCGGAGAGTAGTCGCCGGGAGGTAGAGGAGCGGCTGTCCGATTCATGCGACCCGTTTTACAACGAAAAAAGGAGCCTCATGTTTACCAATCCCGCGCCCCTGGCGCAGACGGTCGATGAATTGCGCGGCGGCCGGCACAGCCTTTCTCTCTATCTGGAACAGCAGATGATGCGCCTGGAGCAGGTGGAGCCCCACGTGCAGGCGCTGCTCCCCGAGCCAGAGCGCGCCGTCCGGCTGGCGGCTGACGCGGCAGCGCTGCGCGCGCGTTTTCCCCTGCCGGCCGCGCGTCCGCCTCTCTACGGCGCGCTCCTGGGCATCAAGGATATCTTCCACGCGGACGGCTTTGTCACCTACGCCGGATCCGCGCTGCCGCCCGAGCTCTTTGCCGGCCCGGAAGCGATCTGCGTGACCCGCCTGCGCGACGCGGGCGCGCTGATCCTGGGTAAGACGGTCACCACCGAATTCGCCTACTTCGAGCCGGGTCCCACCCGCAACCCCCATAATCTGCTGCACACGCCCGGCGGCTCCAGCAGCGGATCGGCCGCGGCCGTGGCGGCCGGGCTCTGCCCGCTGGCCCTGGGCACCCAGACCATCGGCTCGGTGATCCGCCCGGCCGCCTATTGCGGCGTGGTTGGCTTCAAGCCCACCTACGACCGCATCCCCACGCCGGGCCTCGTCTACTTTTCGCGCACGGTGGACCATGTGGGCCTCTTTACTCAGGATGTGGCGGGCATGATGTTGGCCGCATCGGTGGCCTGCGACGGGTGGTCCCCCGACCCGCTGCCTGACCGGGGGCCCGTGCTGGGCGTGCCCGACGGTCCATACCTGCATCAGGCTGAGCCCGAAGCGCTGGCCGAGTTCGAGAAACAGTTGCTCATCCTCCAGGCCCGGGGCGCGACGATCAAGCGCGTTCCTGCGCTGGAGGATATCGAGGCGCTCAACGCGCTCCATCGTCGCCTGGCTTTCGGCGAGTTTGCACGGGAGCATGCCGCATTCTACCCTGCGCATCAGGAACTCTATCGGCCGCGTACCGTGGAAATTATCGAGATTGGCTTAACCGTGGGCGATGATGAACTTGCAGAATTGGGCGAGAGCTGCGTCACGCGCCGCGTCCAGCTGGAGGCGACCATGGAGCGGGCCGGCCTGGATCTCTGGGCGTGTCCGGCTGCGCCCGGCCCGGCTCCCCGGGGCATTGAATCCACGGGCGACCCCAATATGAATCTGCCCTGGACCCACGCGGGCATGCCCGCAATTACCCTTCCTGCGGGCGTAAGCCAGAATGATTTGCCGCTGGGGCTTCAGTTGGTCGCGCGCTACGGCGAGGATGAGGCGCTATTGGCCTGGACGCAGCGGATTGGGGAGATGATGGGCGAGGGGTAGGGCGGGACCCGCACGGCCGTGCGGGTCCCTTTAACCTCATTCTGTATCCCACTCGTGGAGCAGGAAGGGGTCGCGCGGCAGGTCGTCGGGCCAGGCTTCGCCTTGCGCCACGCCCGCGGCCAGCCGGCCCAGCGTATCTGAGCATTGGGCGCTGCTGCCGTTGCCGCCCGCCAAGGTGAGAATGCGCTCGCTCACCCAGTCGATGGTGGGCAGACCGCTGGGTGTGTAGCAGACGATGCAGCGTCCGCTTTGGAAGCCAAGGAACTCGGTGTCGGGCATCATGGCGCGCACGGCCGCGGCCATGGCCGGCTTGCACGTTTCGCTGTCGCCGCTCTGGAACCACGCGCGCACTTCCTCCAGCGTGGCGGGCCAGGTGTCGGTGCGGGTATTGCAGCCCATCTTCACGTAGAAATTGCCGTCGGGATATTGGACCGGCGGCGTCATGTAGATGTCGTCAATGTCCGGATCCATGATCTGATAGCCTACGATGGGCATTTCGGCCAGCTCCGCGGTCCGTTCCGGCGTCACCTGGGCCAGGATGATGGTCTCGGTTTTGAGGCGCAGGGGCAATTCCCGGGGCAACAGATCGTTGAAATTGGTGAACGCGCCCGCGGCGACGATAACCTTTTCCGCCCGATAGGCGTTGCCGTCGTCGGTGGAGACCGTGACGCCGGCCTCATCTTCCGCCACGCCCGTCACCGTCGCGCGGATGAGGGTCGCGCCCTGTTGTTGGGCGATGCGCAGTTGCGCCTGGCACAGCCCGCGCGGGTTGATCATGCCCGCGGGCGCCGGCTCATAAATGACCCAGAAGCCGCCGGGAAAGTCCAGCCCCGGCGCTGAAGCGCGCCAGCCGTCGTCGCCGGCGGCAAAGCGCGTGTAGGCCACCCCCTCGGCCTGGGCGACGCGCATGAGCGCCTCGCTCTCGGGCGCGGGCGAATGAGGGCCCTCGGCCTGCACCTTCCCCACTGGTCGATAGAACTTGATTCCCGCTTCCGCTTCGATTGTCCCGTACTGCTCCATGGATCGGCGCACCAGCCGCGACCAGATTAGATTTTTGCTGGCGGCCGACGTGAGGCGGCCCTGGTCATAGTGGCTGGCGTAAACGCCGTCATGGGTCACTTGATCCGCGGGCTCGGCCGGACCGATGATGCCGATGTTCGGGTCCGATTGGGAGAGATAGCGAGCCGCCGCGCTGCCCATAAGGCCCGCGCCGATGACGATGGTGGAAAAGGTTTGCATAAGCGTTTCCGTGTGGGTGTGAAATGATTGAATGATCTTATGGCCCCGCCGCAACCATCACGACCACGAGAATGATGATAACGACGATGATCACAACTATCGCCAGATTGAGGACGCAGCCGTCATCCCGGTCCCGAATGACGGAGCGCAGCACGATTAAGGGCGTCACAAAACCCAGCAGGTAAAAGACGGCGGCAAAGAGTTGCCAGCGCTCGCTTATCATGGAGCCCATGCTACCGTACTCCCTTCTCACTCAGCGCACATTCGAGTGGTCGCCCCATCTTGTATTCCTGCACGGCCGACTCTGGCGGCGCAGGTTCGGTTCTCCCCGGGGCCCTACATCCAGACTTGATACGAGTCTGAGTCGTCGCCGCCGATAATGTGAGGACGGCTGCCCGATTGGGACTCGCCCAGATATTCGCGGCCTTGGCTGCCGCCAAGGTCAGGACCCAAAATCCCGGCTTCTTCCAACTGTTCGACCAGGCGCGCGGCGCGACTGTAGCCGATGCGCAGCTTGCGCTGAAGCAGGCTTACCGAGCCGCGTCCGGCCTCCTGGACCACGCGTACCGCGTCGTCGTAGAGTTCGTCCCGCGCGTCAATGCTCTTCAGCTCGTCGATCTCATCAAAGAGGGAGACCTGGACGCCGTTCACCGGTTTGACGGGCGCGGTTGCCGCTTCCCGCCACTGCGCGTCATCGGTGCGCGTCGGGGCGGCGGGCTCCGCCTCGGGGCGAAGGACCGGCTCTTCAAGACTGCGCGTACCTTTCCAGTAGCGCACCGCGTTGTTGATCTCATCGTCGCCCAGAAAGGTGCCCTGAAGGCGCTCCAGCTTGGATGCGTCCGGCGCCATAAAGAGCATGTCGCCCCGTCCCAGCAGCCGCTCTGCGCCGGGGATGTCGAGGATGACCCGGCTGTCCGTCTGGCTGGTCACGGCAAAGGCGATACGCGCCGGGAAGTTGGCCTTGATCAAACCGGTAATGACGTCCACAGAGGGGCGCTGGGTGGCGATGATCAGGTGGATGCCCACGGCCCGGGCCATCTGCGCCAGGCGGCAGATGTGCTTCTCGACCTCCTCCGGCGCGGCCATCATGAGGTCGGCCATTTCATCGACGACGATGACGATATAGGGCAGAGGCTTTTCGTTGCGCTTGGTGAGATAGGCGTTGTAGCGCTCCAGATCGCGTGCGTTGACCTTACTCAGCAATTGATAGCGCCGCTCCATTTCCTTGACCGCCCAAAAGAGCACGCCTGCGGCCTTGTCCACTTCGGTCACGACCGGGGTCAACAGGTGGGGAACGCCGTTGTAGACGCTCAACTCCACCATTTTTGGATCAACCATGAGCAGGCGCAGCGAATCGGGCGTATGGGTCAGCAGCAGCGCGGTGATGATGGAGTTGATGCAGACCGACTTGCCCGAGCCGGTCGCGCCCGCAATGAGCAAGTGGGGCATTTTGGTCAGGTCCGTGACGATGGGCTGGCCCTTTACGTCTTCGCCCAGCGCCAGAATCAGCTTGCCTTTGCGCTGGAGAAAGGTTTCGGAGTCCATTAATTCCTTGAGCCCCACCACGTTGCTCTCTTCATTGGGCACTTCGACGCCTACGTAGGTCGTGCCGGGAATGGGCGCTTCGATGCGTACGCTGGGCGCGGCCAGGGCCAGGGCCAGGTCGTTGGCGAGATTGGAAATTTTGCTCACCTTGACCTTCTGGCGCTTGAGTTCGCCGCGGATGGTGCGCTCGATATAGCCGGGCTTGATGAGGTATTGGGTGACCGCGGGCCCTTTGTACGCGCCCTCAAAGTCGGCGGGCACGCCAAAGCTGGCCAGCGTATCCTGGATGAGGCGTCCCTGCTCCCGGATGCGGTCATCGCTGTCGGCAAAGCGTTCCCAATCGCGCAGGATGTCGCCCCGGCGCGGCAAGCGCCAATTCTGGTCGCCGACGATGCGGGGCGCCAGCAGCTCCTCATCCCGGGGCTTGGCCCCAGCCTGTACGGGCGCGGGGTTTCCGCCGCGGGAGGCTGGACGCTCCTGCGTCGGCGCTGCGCCGCGCTGCGTCGGCGATTGGGGTTCGGGCGTCACCATGTTGCCTGGCGCGCTGGCCGGCAGGGTAACCGGCGGCAGGCGCGTTTCCCCGCCGCGGAAGCGATCCGCCATTCGTTTCCACCAGGGGATTTCGCCTCTGGGCAGAATGACCGGCGACTGATCGGGCAGGCTGGGCCCAGTGGAAGAAGCCAGCGTCCACCCCTGCACTGCGTACCAGAAATCCAGGATATAGTCGAGGAGAAGGCGTTCCGTCAGAAAGAGAAGACCGGCAATGAAGAGAAAGGTGACGAAGGCCCATGCGCCCGCGGGCGTGATCGTTGTCCTGAACAGGTCGGCCAGCATTGCGCCCAGCGTGCCGCCCTGCTCGGGACTTTCTCCCCCCGCGTAGAGGCCCGCGCCCATGATGAGCGCAACAAAGAGCAGAAGCATGCCGGCCGGTCGCTGCCAGGGCAGGTCGTCAATAGGGTCAAAGGCCCGACGAATAAACCAGAAGCCTATGCCGGCCGTGAGAAACGGGAAGAGCCAGACGCCCACGCCGAAGAGGCTTTGCAGCCCGCTGATCCAGGCGTCGGTAACCAGCCCCCGGCTGTTGGTGATGAGGCTGAGGAGCGTAAAAAGCGCGATGAGCATGAGCGCCACGCCGATGATCTCCCCGCGCAGCAGCGCGCTGACGCTCCCGAACAGGCCGCCGCCGTCCTGCTTTTTGGATTTTTTGCCGCGAGATTTTGCCATGAAGATTGCTCCGAACAAACGTTCCGCCAGAGTATAACATAGCCGCGCGTCCGGTCGCAACACAACGTCCCCCCATGCGCACGCTTTAAATATTCACGCATCTCGCTTGCGTAGGGTACAATAAGCGGGTTTATGCAGAATTGACGCGCTGTCCCTTTTCGGTCTGGAAAGGGATTTGTTTGTCTTTAATACAGGAAGGAATTAGCTTGTATGAGCGGTATTATCTTACCCGGTCAGGGATCCGAATCCGACGGCGGGAGCGGCATTGAACTGCCCAAAGGCTTCTCGCGCGCCAAGGAGGAAAAGGCGCAGGAGAAGCGCGCTGCGGCGGAATCTCCCGCGCTTGATCCGACCTTGACCGGCGGTCAGCCGGGCGGCGAGCCGGATTTCCTCTTTCCGCCCCAGGCGGCTCAGGTTCAGTGTCCGAATTGCGGTACGCCTTATCCCGTGGCGATCTTCTCCATTGTGGATTTCGGCGAAAATCCCGAACTGCGGGGCGCACTTCTGAGCAATCAGATCAATATGGCGATTTGTCCCGCGTGCGGATCGGGCGGACCGTTGAACGCGCCCCTCATGATCCACGATCCTGAGCATGAGTTTTTGGGCGTCTTCCTGCCGGCCGACAATCAATCCAATGAGGCCCAGCGCCAGAAGATTATCGGCGATCTGACCCAGCGCCTCATGCAGAAGCTGCCCAGCGAGGCCCGACGCGGCTATATGCTCCAGCCCAAGCAGTACATGGACTGGCAGCGCTTTATGGAGGTCTTCTGGGGCTATGAGGGCGTCACGCCGGAGATGCTGCGTCGTCAGCGGGATCAGACTGCGCTCATTCAGCGCCTGCTGGGATTGGCCAATGATCCCCAGGCTCTGGGCATCGCCGTTGAGCGGGACAAAGCCCTCATCGATCGGGAGTTCATGAGCCTCTTCGATCGCATCTTCGTCATGAGCCGCGGTCAGATGGATGAAGAGGGAGCCCAAGCCTTCCAGGCCGTGCGCACCCGGTTGCTGGACTCTACCGAGGCCGGCGCTCAGGTCAAGGCTCGGGAAGCCCGCTTGCGTTCATTGTTGGCGAAGATCGACGAAACCAGCACCCGCACCGACGTGCTGGACCTGCTCCTTGCGGTGATGGCCAATCCGGGGGATGAGGACCTGCTGCCGTCCCTGGCCGTCTCCGTCTTGCCCGTACTGGATTATGAGTTTCTTCTGGAGCTTTCCCAGCGGCTGGATGCGACGGACGACGAGGCGGAGCGGGCGCGGTTGGAAACCCTGCGCGAGCTGATTGCCCAAATGCAGGAAACCCAACGCGAGTCCCAGGCTTCCGGTGCGCAGCAGGCCCAGGCCCTCCTGCAGGAAATTTTGGAGCAGCCCGATGCCGTAGCGGCAGTGGCCGAGTATGCTGACTACATTGACGAGACCTTCCTGGCCTTGCTCGGTTCCCAGATTCAGTCGGCGGAAGAAAAGGGCGCAACCGCGGCCGTGCGGCGCTTTACCCAGATCTATGAGGCGGCGGTGGGCGTGCTGGAAGCGAATATGCCCGACGACATTCGCCTGCTCAATAATCTGCTTTCGGCTCGGGACGAGAGTGAAATGCGCGCCCTCATCAACGAAAACCGGGAAATGATCACGCCCGAGTTGGTGGAAACCCTGGGCGCATTTGAGCAGCAAGCCCGGGCCGGCGGTCAGACCGAAATCGCGAACCGGGTGCGGTCCTTGCTGTCACGCCTGAAGCTAATGGGATAAGGTAACCCTATGTCATCATCTAATCAGTCCGCGCGCCTGAACGCCGAAATTATCACCACCGGCACGGAAATCCTGCTGGGCGAAATTGTTGATACCAACGCCGCCTGGATTGCGCAGCAACTGCGCGATGTGGGCGTCAATCTCTATTACAAATCCACCGTAGGCGATAACCTGGGCCGGGTCGTGGAGACGCTGGGCCACGCGCTTCAGCGCAGCGACATCGTCATTGTCACCGGCGGTCTGGGGCCTACAGTGGACGACATCACCCGGGACGCCATCGCCCAGGCTGTAGGCCAACCCCTGGTGCGGGATGAGCGCAGTCTGGACATTATCCGCGAGCGGTTCGCCCAGTTCGGCGTGGCCATGACCGCCAACAATGAGCGCCAGGCCATGGTCCCCGCGGGCGCGACGGTCATTGATAACCCCGTGGGCACAGCGCCTGCATTCCGCGTGGAAAAAGGGCGAACTGCGATCATTGCGCTGCCCGGCGTCCCCCGGGAAATGGAGCACCTCATGACCCATGCTGTGCTGCCCTACTTGCGGGCGCGCAGCGGCAATACGGGCGTGATTCAGCGGCGCATTCTGCGCACCATCGGTATCGGCGAAAGCACCATCGACAGCCGGCTGGAGGACCTCATGCAGCTCTCCAATCCCACCGTGGGTCTGGCCGCCCATACGGGGCAGGCTGACGTGCGCATCACAGCGGGGGCAGCCAATGAAATCGAGGCCGACCGCATGTTGGATGAACTGGAAAGCCGCATCCGGGAGCGCATTGGGCGCTATATCTACTCCACTACGCCCAAACAGCCCTTTCCCGAATTTTTGATCGGGCTGTTGGAGCAACGGGGCGCGACCGTCGGCCTGGTGGAAGTCAATACCAACGGACGGCTGGCTCAGGACATGCACGAAGCAGCCGGTGATGCGGACCCGCTTATTGCAGCCTGGACGGAAGATAGCTGGCCCGGCGCGCCGGCCGGCGACAGCGGGGCGACGGGCGAAGCCGCGGCCGAAGCGTTGGCCGTTGAAGCGCGCGGCGCGGCCCAGGCTGATTATGGCCTGGCTCTCCTCAACAGCGCAACGAATGACGGCACGGCCGCGGTCGCTTTGGCCGGCCCCAACGGCGTGACGACGCGCCGGCTTACTTTTCCCGGCCAGGATACCGTGAACTTGCAGCGCGCGGCCAACCAGGCCATGGTGTTGCTCTGGCGCGGGCTGAACGGCGTTCCGGCATGAGCCAATCGCTGCTGCGGCTGTTGGACAACGCCAATGCGCTCAAGCGCCTGCCGCGCACGGGCTGGCTGCTGGCCGGCGTTCCGGCTGCCGAATCGGTGGCGGATCATGCTTACGCTACGACGCTTCTGGCCATGCTCCTGGCCGACCTCATCAACGCTGACTATGCGAGTTACGGCCTGTCGCAGCCTCTGGACACGGATAAAGTCCTGCGCATTGCCCTGCTCCACGACCTCCCTGAGTCGCTTCTCACCGACCTGCCCAAACGCAGCGCCGAACTGCTGGGCAGGGAGGTGAAACACGCGGCCGAGCGTGAGGCGGCCGCGCGCTTGCTATCCGAATTTGAGGCCGGCTCCGCCTATGTCGCTCTCTGGGAGGAGTACGCTGGGGCGGCATCGCCCGAGGCCCGTTTGGTGAAGGATGCGGATAAGCTGGAAATGGTGCATCAGGCCCGCACGTACGCCAGCGCTGCGCGTAGTCATGTGGCGGAGTTTTTTGACGGTCACACCTGGTATTACGCGGTCAGCGCTGAATTGCACAAAGCCCTTGCAGACGACGCCTGATTTGGCCTACAATGGTTGGATTCCCCGGAAGGCCATGCTGGAAGCCATACAAGTTGCGTCTGTCACGCGATGAGTGATGCGTACTGCGTAATTGGTTGTGCTGCTGCATAACATGCCTGCTCTTCTGATGGGGACGCGGCAGCGATATTACGCAGTACGGATTACGCAGTACGCCCTATGAGTAACGGGTGATCTCATGCTTGAACCATTATCTTTTCCCCCTCAACCAAATCGATCAGGCCGGCGCATCATCGTTGGGCGCATGTTGGCCGCGGTGCTGTTCGCCCTCACCGCTTGCGTACCGGTTGTCTGGGCGAGCGTCGCGTCCGCCGCGCCCGGCCCGGAGGACGCCGCGCCCGTTGCCCCGCCCTACGACGAGACCGTCAACATTCTCATCCTCGGGGCCGATCGGGAGCCCGGCGTTGCGAATTGGCGCACGGACGTCATGATGCTGGTGGCGCTGGATCTGAAGCGGGGCGAAGCGGGGGTCATCTCGTTTCCCCGGGATATCTATTTGGAGGAGATTCCCAACCATCAGCCCAACCGCATGAACGTGGTCGACTATCTGGGCGAGACGGATGAGGCGGGCGGCGGCCCTGAACTGCTGGGGGCAATCATTGAAGAGAAGATGGGCATTCCCGTGGATCACTACGTACGTTTCGACTTCTCATCCTTCCAGGAGGTGGTGGATGCCCTGGGCGGCGTGGATGTGGAGGTCGATTGTCCCTTTACGGGCTATCTGCGCGACTACGGCGGCTACCTCAAGTTGGAGCCGGGCATGCATCATCTGAACGGCGATCAGGCCCTGATTTACGTGCGGGATCGCGCGCTCTCCGGCGGCGACCTGGACCGGGCCCGCCGTCAGCAGCGCTTTGTCTGGTCGGTGCGCAATCAGCTTGTGAGTAAGGAGATGATTCGCCGCTTGCCCGCCCTCTATTCGGCGCTTTCCGATTCGGTGGAAACAGACCTGGGCCTCATCAACACCATGCGCATTGCCCGGGCCGGGCTGGATATGGGTCCGGATGATATCCACGGCTTTGTCATCGCGCCGCCCGATATGCTGACCGAAGGCTGGCGTAACGGCATGTCTATCTTTATCGCCGACTGGGATCTGATCGGCGACCAGGCGACCCAACTGTTTGATCAGCCTTCTTTTGACCTGACCAACACGCCTGATTGGTGTGAGTAATCCGTACTGCGTAATTTGTACTGCGTAACGAGTGATGCGTAATTGGTTACGCCGTAAAGGGACGTTCCGCTTACATTGATCGCCCCTTTACGACGACGGCGCTGATTTACGCATCACGCATCACTCGTCAGCCTCAACCCTGCAATTTTCGCAGGTTCTCCAGGCTCATCGCCACGCTTTCCATGGGCGGGCGGTCGAATCCTTCCTGCTCCACTACCCACCATTCTGCATTGGGCGCGGCCGCGACTACGCCCGCCATATCGATTACGCCCGCCCCGACCTCCGTGTCGTTCCAATCATTCTTATCCGCCGCGTCTTTGAGATGCAGGCGGGTGCAGCGCGCGGCATTTTCCCGCACGAAGGCCACGGGATCTACGCCTGCCCGGGCAATCCAGTGGGTATCCGGCTCCAGCGTCACCAGCTGGGGATCCATCTGCTCCAGCAGAACGTCCATGCCGGTGCGCTTTCCGTCTACATCGACGAACTCAAAGCCGTGGATGTGGTAGAAAAAGCCCAGTCCTTCATCCTGGCAGCGGGCGCCCGCGTGGTTGAAGAGTGCGGCCATGCGCTCAAAGGTGGCCAGGTTGTACTCCACGTTCCACAGGCCGGGGCAGCCGATGGCGGGACAGCCGACGGCCTGGGCCAGCTCAATCTGGCGGTCTAAATCGTCTTCCAGCAATTGAAAGCCCACGTGTGCGCCCGCCACGCCCAGATTTTGCGCGTCCAGCGTGCGCCGAATTTCGGCCGGATCGACATCGTAATACCCGGCAAATTCCACGCCGTCATAGCCGATCTCGGCCAGGCGCGCCAGGGTTCCCGGCAAATCTGCTGCAGCGATATCGCGAATGCTGTAGAGTTGTAGGGCGATGGATGACATAGGTTGATGCTCCTTATGGGGTGATGGTTGAAAACTGGAAATTGAAGATTGGAGATTGAAGATTGAAGATTAGAGATTGGGTAGTTGGGTTAGGTGCGGGAAATTGCGGTTCAGGAAGGTGAGGAATGCCCGCGTGACGGGTGAGAAAAACCCATCGGCGTGCCATGCCAGTCGTAATGTTCGCTGCAGGGGACTTCCCTCAATGGCGATGGCGGCCAGCGTGCCTGATTCCACTTCGTTTTGCACTGCGTAATCCGGCAAAATGGTCAGCCCTGTACTGCGAGCTACTGCCCGCTTAATGGATTCTACGTTATCGAATTCGCCCGTCACATTGACCCGGATACCGGCTGCATGCAACCGCCGGTCCAGCCAGACGCGGGTCTGACTGGTGGGCTGGCGCATGATAAAGTCCTTGCCGTCCAGTTCGGCGCAAGTAACCCGCATCCGATCATGCCACGGATGGTTTCGTCCCACAATTACAAGCTGTTCGTGTTCTTCCAGCGTCAGGGTTTTGATCTGCGTGAGATCCATATCCTCGATCTCGCCTTCAATGAAGCCGATTTCCGCGCGGCGCGTCCGCAGATCGGCCAACACGCGCGGGGTGATGTCCGTCTGGACGGATGCCGTAAGATTGGGGTAGCGGACGCGGAAAGCCTGCACCCACTCGGGCAGTTGATAGACGCCGATGCCGGGCGTGGCCGCGATGACGACCTGGCCGGCCGGCAGATGCGCGACGTCGGTTACCGCATTTTCGGCCTCTGCAACCAGGCGCAGGATAGAGCGAGTGTATGCGTGCAGCTTTTTGCCCGGCGCGGTCAGGGTAACGCCCCGCCGCTCACGGATAAAGAGCGATGTCCCCAACCCGGCTTCCAGATCCCGGATATGCTGACTCACGGCAGGCTGGCTCATGTAAAGGCGTTCTGCCGCTGCGCTAAAGCTGCCCAAAGCGACTACCATGTCAAAAATTTCCAGCTTGTAGAGACTTAGCATAAGTTGTAACTTATGCCTGATATAAGTCTTTGGGGAGTACTGAACGCCCCATGAGGATGTATAATTGTTTTCCGGTGATTAACCTGTCAATTTGGAAAGGATTCAACAATAGTGAGCTTCCTTAATCGTTTTTTCAGCGGCGCTTCCAGTCACGATCTGGTATCGGCCGCCGAATATAAAAGCCGTTATTTGGATGATGCGCAGCCCCACACGCTGGTCGATGTGCGTACGGCTCAGGAGTTCAGCCAGGGCCGCATTCCGGGGGCCATCAACATCAGCCTGCAGGAACTTCAGCAGAAGCTGAACCGCATTCCTGCTGACAAGCCTGTCGTTGTCTATTGCCGCAGCGGCAATCGCAGCGCCTTTGCCGCCCGAACGCTTCTGCAGGCAGGCTATGAAGAGGTCTATGACCTGGGCGGCATTATGGATTGGGCGCGACAGGGATTGCCGTTGGAATCATAAATGGTTCTCGGTCTGGGAATGAAAGGCCGATTTTTATATATCGACTCTCCTCTTTCCCGATCCCTATGCTCTTAATCTTTACTCTCTGCGTCCTAATCGCCAATTTTCATTTGGGTATGTTGGAAATCGCTTGGTAGACTGCGAACAGTCGCAAAGGCATTTTACTGTCTGTCCAGCCCACTTTGTTCGCCCAGCACGCGCTTTGTGTCAACACACCCTTTCTATTTCTACATAGCTCATGGAGAAGACCAATGTTACTGCGATATTTTTATGATGACAAACTGGCCCAAGCCAGCTATATGGTTGGATGCGCCGCGACGGGCGAGGCACTGGTTGTGGACCCGGCCCGCAACGTAACGCCCTATCTGCGCGCGGCGGAAAAAGAGGGCCTGCGCATTACCCACGTTACCGAAACCCACATTCATGCCGACTTTGTGAGCGGCAGCCGCGAGCTGGCCGCCACTACCGGAGCCACCATCTATCTAAGCGATGAGGGCGACGCCGATTGGAAGTACGCCTATGCCGGCGACAGCAACGTTATTCTCGTCCGCGATGGCGACAGCTGGTCGGTGGGCAACATCAAGGTGGATGTGCTGCACACGCCCGGCCATACGCCTGAGCATATTTCGTTCATGATTACCGATACCGCCGGCGCAAACAAGCCCATGGGCGTCTTTACCGGCGATTTTCTCTTTGTCGGTGATGTGGGCCGGCCTGACTTGCTGGAGGAGGCCGCCGGCTTTGTCGGCACCAAGGAGATCGGCGCCCGTCAGCAGTTTGAGAGCGTCAATCGTTTCCGCGGGCTGCCTGATTATTTGCAGATTTGGCCCGGCCACGGCGCGGGCAGCGCCTGCGGCAAGGCCTTGGGCTCCATTCCGTCCACCACCCTGGGCTATGAGAAGCTCTTCAACCCCGCCTTCCAGCAGGAGAGCGAAGACGACTTTGTGGCGTGGCTGCTCGACGGTCAGCCCGAAGCGCCCACCTATTTTGCCCAGATGAAGAAGGTCAACAAAGAGGGACCGGCGCTCACGTCCGCCCTGCCGACGCCGGTTAATTTCGATCGGGCTGCGCTGGATGCCGTGATTGAAGACGGCGGCCAGGTCTTTGACCTGCGCAACCGCGGCCAATTTTCGGCCACCCACGTACCTGGTACGATCAATGTCCCCGCTGACAGCGACGGCTATGTGGGCTATCTGGGCTGGCTGGTTGATTACGATCGGCCGGTCTATGTGCTGCTGCCCGGCATTGACGGCGAGCGGGAAATCCTGCGCGACCTGCGCTCCATCGGCATTGACAACGTGCCCGGCTACTTTAGTCCTGACGTGCTGAGCCGCCGCACCCGGGCCCTGCCTGTTATCACCGCTGAAGATCTGGCCCGGCGTATGGACGCTGAAGAGATCCTCATCCTGGACGTGCGCGGTAAATCGGAGTACGACGAGAAGCACATTGCAGACTCGCGCCATATTCCGCTGGGCTATCTTGCCCAACGTGCCGACGAGTTGCCCCAGGATGCGCTGATTGTCACCCACTGCGCCACCGGTTATCGCTCCCAGATTGGCGCCAGCCTGCTGCAAGCCGCAGGCTTCAACCGGGTCATGGCCCTCAACGAGGGCGAAGATTGCTGGAGCCGCTACCTGCCTACCGCGAGCGGCAAGCCGGAACTGACTCCGGCGTAGGCAACAAAATTCCTGAATAGATTTCCTAACCGAACACATTTCCTATCCGGGAATAGCGCAGAGGCAGGAGAGTGTGAGACTGACGGTTGATATCAGCTGTCAACCGCTCACTCTCCGCTCTCCCCTGCTCAAATTTCCTGACGTAACCTTTTTTGGCATAATTTTATGATTTTTCAACAAATTTTTCTCGATATTCTGCTTGGCTTCGGCATTGGCCTTTCCCTGGGGCTTATGGGCGGCGGCGGCTCTATTCTCACCGTGCCCGCGCTGGTCTATTTCGTCGGGCAATCGCCCCAGGCCGCGGTGACGGCGTCGCTCGTGATTGTGGGCATCAACAGCAGCATGGGCGCCTGGCTGCACCGCCGTCAGGGGACGCTGGATTGGAAAGTCGCCCTGATTTTCGGCGGCAGCGGTATGGCCGCGGCCTACATTGCGGCAGGCTGGTCCCAGGCTTTCTCGCCCACCATGCTTATGCTGCTCTTTGCCTTGCTGATGTTGGCTGTGGGGGCATTTATGGTTTTGCGTCCCCAGCCCGCTGATACTGAAGCTCGCCGTCATGGCCTTCCCGTCATCATTCTCAGCGGGATTGCCGTAGGCATTCTGACCGGCTTTCTGGGCGTGGGCGGCGGCTTCCTGATCGTGCCCGCCCTGGTCATGCTGGTGGGTCTGCCCATGCGCCAGGCCGTAGGCACGTCGCTGGTCATCATCGCCATGAACAGCCTGGCCGGCTTTTTGGGCCACATGAACGGTGCGGCCGTTGACTTTCAGATGATCTTTCTCTTTGTGGGCGCGGGGATTCTGGGCGCTTTGGCCGGCGCGCGCCTGTGCGGAATTGTGCCGCCTGAAGCGCTGCGCAAAGGCTTTGCCGTTTTCGTCATTATCCTGGCCGTCTTCCTCCTGGCCGATAACCTGCTGCATAGCGGCTGGATTGGGTAATGGCCCGAGGCGCGATTAGCCCGGCTTATTGTCCATGGCCTGCTCATACAGTTGCAGATACTGACGCGCGCTCTTCTCCCACGAGTAATCCTGGGCCATGGCGTGCTGGATCATGCGCTTCATGTGGGCGGGGCGGTCGTAGAAGGTGCTCACGGCCCAGCCGACGGTGGAATAGATGCTCCCGGGGTTGAGATCGTAAAACTTGAAGCCCGTACCATCGCCCGTGGCCTCGTCGTACTGTTCCACCGTATCTTCCAGGCCGCCGGTGGCCCGGACGATGGGCAGCGTGCCGTATTTCAGGGAATAAATCTGGTTCAGGCCGCACGGCTCGTAGCGCGACGGCATGATAAAGAAGTCGGAACCGGCCTCGATCCAGTGAGCCAGCTCGTTGCTGTAGCCGATGTAGCTGCCGATGCGGCCGGGATATGCCAGGGGCAGGCGTCCGTAGAAGGCCTCCAGCCCCTTGTCGCCCGATCCCAGAACGACGAACTGCACCGCCATATCGCGCACAATCCCCTCAATGGCCGCGGCCAGGACATCCAGCCCCTTCTGGTCCACCATGCGACTCACTACGCCCACAATGGGAATCTCCCGGGAAATATCCAGGCCGAAGCGCTCCTGGAGAGCGCGCTTGCATTTGGTCTTGCCCGACAGGTAGAAAGCGTCATAGTTGGCCGGGATCAGGCTGTCCGTGGCCGGATTCCACTCGCTGTAATCCACGCCGTTGACGATGCCCGAATAGTCCCGACCCCGATCGTTCAGGTAGGGGGCCAGACCATAGCCCAGCGCGGGCGTGCGCGTTTCATCGGCATAGGTGGGGCTCACCGTGTTGAGCGCGTCAGCGTAGGCAATGCCGCCCTTGAGGAAGTTGATCGCGCCGAAGTCCTCGAACGTATCGGCGTGGAAGTTCTGCCAGCCCAGCCCCAGGTAAGGATAGACGCCGGCATCATACTTGCCCTGATAGGCGATGTTGTGGATGGTGAGCACGCTGGCCGCGCCGCCCAGCACGGGGTCGTCCCAGTGCCAGGTCTTGAGGTAGGCAGGAGCGAGGGCGGTTTGCCAATCGTGAACGTGGACAATGTCAGGGGCAAAGTCCAGGTCGCGCATGAGCTGAAGTCCGGCCCGGGTGAGGAAGCCGAAGCGAGCGGGGTTGTCGCCGAAGTCGTTGTAGTTGGCGTCATGGTAGAGGCCGTCACGTCGGAAATATTTGTCCGCTTCGATAAAATAGGTGGCGACGCCTTCGTTATTCGCCTCATCCACGGCGCACCATTCCAGAAAGTTTCCCATCCAGACGCCCATGGAATCAAAGCGGCGCTGCAGATCAAATTTCTCCGCGTCAATGCTGCTGTATTTGGGCATGACCACGATCACTTCGTGGCCCAACGCCTGCAAAGCCTGGGGCAGCGAGCCGACGACATCGGCCAGGCCGCCCGTTTTGGCATAGGGGACGCATTCAGATGTGATCATGGCGATCTTGAGGCTGGTCTTCACGTTGCCCTCCCGGCGGCGGTGGGTTAATTGAGAAGCAAATGCGCTTCTGCCTTCCGAATCCCCATGGGAAAAGGAATGAAGCGTACAAGATTTAGCGGAATTGTGCCGATATTATACATCAAACCGACGTAAGCCGCGCGGCGGAAAGGCGCGCACATGCATAATCTGTGCGGGTCTACGGTCTTCGCTCCCTTTGGGACACTGATTCTTGCCCCCGTTTCTGAAAAGCCGTATACTTGCCCAATGCTCCAACCGCCATCCGCCGCGGCCTTACTCTCCCTGAGATGCCGTGTAGTTTGATAACGAATGTGAGGAATTCCATGCCCAAGTACGCCAAACCATCCGAAGCCCAGGCAAAAAAAGAGAAGCGCTCCATGACGCCGTGGATTATCGGCGCAGGGGTTCTCTTCCTTGTCCTGATTGCCCTGGCCGTCTTCATCAATAACCCCACCCGTTCCATTGCTTCGATTGAGGCGCCCGACGTTCCGGCGGATTGGATCGACCGTTCCACCATGGGCGACCCCAACGCGCCGGTTACCATTCAGGCCTGGGAAGATTTTATCTGCCCTGCATGCCAGCAGTGGACGGCGCAGGTGGAACCGCGGGTAATTGAGGAGCTGGTCAAGACCGGCAAGGCGCGTTTGGAATTCCGTCAATTTCCCTTGCAGATGCACGCGCCCGGCGCCGCCATGTCCGCCATGGCCTCGGAGTGCGCCGCGGATCAGGGCGGCTTCTGGCCCTATCATGATCGCCTTTTCGTAGAAGCGTCCAGCCGCGGTCAAGCCGCTGCTACGCTGGAGCGCCTGGTGGAGTACGCCAAGGATCAGGGGCTGGATGACGGCGAATTCCTGACCTGCATGAACAGTCAGCGCTACTGGGATCAGGTAAATGCGTCCGCCAGCGAGGCCGTTTCAACGGGCCTTACCAGTACGCCCTCAATTGTGGTGGGGGGGCAGCTGATGGCCGATCCGTTTAACTTTAATGCTATCGTGCAGGCCGTGGAGGCGAATACGCCTTAAGTTATGGAACGCTTACTTGAACGATATGGATTATATGGGGCGCTATCGACAGCCTCTACGGCCATGTTCGGCAGCCTCTATTTCAGCGAAGTCGCGGGGTACGTTCCCTGCGTCTACTGTTGGTACCAGCGCATTCTTATGTACCCGCTGGTGGCGATCCTGACGGTTGGATTGCTCCGACGCGATAAGGGCCTGGCCGCTTACGTCTTGCCCTTTTCCCTATTGGGCATAGGCGTTTCCACCTACCATTATCTGCTGCAAAAGACCCAGCTTTTTGACAGCAGCGCTGTCTGTCAGGTGGGCGTGCCCTGCACCTCCATCTGGATCAACTGGTTCGACTTTGTCACCATTCCCTTTCTGGCGCTGACCGCCTTTCTGATCATTACCGGCCTGACGCTGATTGCCCTGCAGGCCGGAGAGCCGGACAGCAGCGAGCCCGTTCCGGGCGGCCGCGTGTGGCTGCCGGTGGTTGCCGCCATTCTTCTGGGTCTGGTTATCGTAGGCGTCTACGGCTTGCTGAATCGCCCGACCGCCACGGTCCAAACTTTCTCTGAATTGAGCGTGGTTGAAACCGCCGCCCAACACGCCACCTCCGCTAATTTGCCTGCCAATTTGGACGGCGCGGCGCTCTATCAAAGCGCCTGCGCCGTCTGTCACGGGCAGGAGATGGAGGGCGTGGCGGGGTTGGGCAGCGCTTTACAGCGCAATGAAACCATCAGCCGGCAGAGCGACGATGAGCTGCTGACGTTTATTCGGCAAGGTTTGGCGGCCAACCATCCGACCAATGCCAGCGGCGTTTCCATGCCGCCCAGCGCCGGACAACCCAACCTGACCGATGCTGAAATTCTGGCTGTAGTCCAGCACCTGCGCACCAACCAGGCCATCAACTAAGACTTGAGTTTTATGCTACGAGAGATACGCTTCACCGGTTCCCGCCGACTTGTTATGTTCATCGCCTGCGCCGCGGCGGCGGTCGCCTTGCTTGCATGGGCGTCTCCCGTCTCGGCTCAGGAACCGGGCATCACCTCGCCCGGCACCGGCTCAGCCGTAGGCGGTGATGTGCCGGTCCTGGGCACGGCGGTTATCGATCCGTTTCAGAAGTATGAGCTGTATTACAAGCTGGAACCCAGCGGAGATGATGCTTATATTTACTTCGACGGCGGCACATCGCCGGTGAGCAATGGCCAGCTTGCCGTCTGGCGGGCGGCGGCGCTGCCCTCGGGCGAGTACAGCTTGCGCCTGCGCGTGGTGAAGCTGGACGGCAATTATGCCGAATATTTCGCGCGCAACCTGAGCGTGAATCAGGGACCGACGCCTACGCCTACCTCGGATCAGCCCACCGAAACGCCCATCCCTACCGCCACCTTCACGCCCGCGCCCCAGCCCACCCCCGAAGTTGGTCAGGTGGAGCAGCCGGGCGCGCTGGCTGAGGAAGAGGCCCCGGTGGAGGAAGCCCCTACCCAAGCGCCGGTTGAACAGGCCCAGGTGATCCTGCCCACCGCCACGCCCGCCGCGGTGGCGGTCATCGTCGATCCGGCGGCGCAGGACAGTGCGGAAGCCGCCGCGGCCGGCAGCGTTACCCGTGAGCTGGGCGAGGCCCTGGCCATCGAGCGTCTGCGCGGTTACTTCTTCCAGGGCATGCGGCTCAGCGGCCTGCTCTTCCTCACGGTCGGCCTGATCTTCGGCGGACGTCGGCTCTTTGAGTGGCTGCGTACGCGCTGATAGCCGGGCGGACTACGGATGGTCACAACCCGGGCGGCGTGGTTGGCGGACCGGCACGGAGGCCGGTCCTTACGGATGGTCAACCCGCGACGACGTGGTTGGCGGACCGGCACGGAGGCCGGTCCTTACGGATGGTCAACCCGCGGTGGCGTGGTTGGCGGACCGGCACGGAGGCCGGTCCCTACCGGTTTATCGTGCCTGGTCGGCTATGGCCGACTCTCCAACACGGTAGCTACGCTCAAAAAGGAAAGCCCCTGCTGTTGTGAGGTGCTGGTCATGAGCGCCTCCACCACCGGTTCATGCACGGTTTCCGTCGCGCTCCACACCACAATAAAATTGGCTCCCGTCCCGCCCGTTTTGTCCACGCGGCTGATGGCAACCTCGCCGGTGGCCATGGGCGCCAGGGCAAGCGGACTCTCCACGTATTCCCGCACCAAATCTCCGTCAGAATTATAGTAGCGCACTGATTCGATGATGATGGACCTGTTCAGGTCCGTATTGCGGATGGAGAGCATGATGGAGAGATTGAAAGTCTGGGTCTCGTCCGCGTCGTAAATCTCCGAATAGGCGGGCACGTAGAGCATTTGTCCTACGGGCAGTTCAAGGCCGGCGATATCAACCGGCTCCAGCTTGCCGTGCAGCGCACCGGCCGCCGGCTCCGTTTCCCCGGCTGGCTGCCCGCCGGGCGCGCTTCCTGCGCACCCGACGAGCAGCAGGAGCGCGACCAAGACAATCGGCCATATTTTTCCCATTGCGTTCCTCGCGATCACTTTTTTCGGACCGGTCCTTATACCGGCCTTATCACGCGCACAGTCAAATCGGGCAACGCTTCCGTATCCCCCTGCGCGTCCATCTTCAGCATAATTTCATCGCCCGCCCGGATTGCCGTGACCGTTACTTCGACGGCGGGGCCCTGCTCGCTGATGCCGTCGTCCCAGAAGAAGCGCATCTGTCCGCGCTGGAAATTGGGCCCGGCAAAGAGCGTACACTCAATCTGTTCGGCATCGTGGGGCGAATGGGTCGGCCACGCCGTAGCCAGGGGCAGAATCGCACCGGCGCGCACCAGCACGGGCAGACGCTCCAGCGGCGCGGGCAGGGTGGCGACTTGGCCGCCGGCATACCATGCCCCGGTCGCGAAATCGCACCACCCGTCTTCCGCCTCCGGCAGATAGAGGGTCACCGCTTCAGCGCCGGGTGCGACCGCGGGCGCGACCAGCACGTCCGGTCCCAGCATGAAGGCGTCGGCGTCGGCATGGCAGAGCGGGTCATCAAAATGGTAGAAAAGCGGGGCGATAACGGGCGTTCCGGCCAGGTGCGCGTGGCGGACCAGGTTGTAAAGGAGGGGCAGGAAGCGATAGCGCAGGCGCAGCGCCTCCCGCACCAGGTCGGTGACTTCAGGGTGCATCCACGGCAGATTGGCTCCGCCGCCGGGAAAGGGCTTCCAGGCGTTCATGACGCAGCGGGGATGAAGGGCCATCATCTGCGCCCAGCGCACCAGCAGCTCGGGACCGGGTTTGGGGCCGTCAAAGCCGCCTACGTCATGACCGATGAGGGGCATGCCGGAAAGGCTCATGGAGAGGCCGTTGCGCAGGTTCCACTTGAGGGTGTGCCAGCTTGTGCGGTTGTCGCCTGTCCAGGTTTCGGCGTACCGCTGAATGCCGATGGGACCGGCCCGGGTAATGCTGTAGTAGCGCTGATCCGGCGCATGGGCTCGGGTCGCCTCTACGCTGGCTCGGGTCATGAGCAGGGCCTGGAGAGGACGCAGGCTCAAAGCGGGCATGGGCGTGCCGAAGCCGTTGAGCCAGGCGTCCTCATCCGCGATTTCGGCTTCGTTGTTGTCGTTCCAAATCGTGTTAAAGCCCGCTTCCAGGACCTGGGCCGTGGCCTGCTCCTGCCACCAGCGCACCGTCTCCAGATTGGTGAAGTCCAGGCTCGATCCCAGGCCGCCCCAGAAAGGTTCCACCGCGGGCGCGCCGTTCTCGCGCATGACGAAGCGGCCCGCGGCCGCGGCCTCCTCATACAGCGGGTGGGTCGTCAGCAAAGAGGGCTTGACGTTGGCCGCGGTATGAAAGCCCATCTCCCGCAAGGCGGCAAAGAGCGCGGCCCGGTCAGGAAAAGAGCGCTCATTCCACGTGAAGACGTAGCGCTTCCCGTCTTCGCCCAGGGTATATCCCGAACCGGAATGGACGGCGCTGATGGGGATGTCGTCGGCGCGGCAGCGGCGGGCAAAGTCCTCTATCACGCGTTGGGCCTGGGGATCGTCGGCGTGGTGCATGGTGGTAAAGGCAAAGCCCATGCTCCAGCGGGGCGGGAAGTACGGACGTCCCGTCAGCGCATAGAGACGCTCTACCACATCGCGGATGCGCGGTCCGGCCAGCACGTAATAAACCAGCCCCCGCTCCTCCGCCTCCACATAACGGTAGTGAGGATGATAGTTGGAATGTTCCGCACCCACATCGAAGGTAATCTCGCCCAGCGTGTCGTAGAGCAGGCCGACGGCGTCGCCCTCGGGCTCGTCTGCTATCAGAAACGGCGCGTGCTTGTAGAGGGGATCGGAGCGTTCGGCGTCGTAGCCCAGCGCGTCCAGTTGCAGACAGCGGAAGCGCCGTCCGCTCCGGTCCAGAGGCCCCGTCTTGTCACCCAGGCCGTAGTGACGCGTTGCGCGGGTGCGCTGCTGGTAATGGCGACTCTGGCGGCCCGCCCGAGCCATTGCGTAAGCGCCCGTGGGGCGATCGGACAATACCGTGCGCCACTGGTCGCCGTCATGGATGTCACCGTCACGGACCTGGAACGTCAGGGCCAGAGGCGCTGACTGCACGCTGATGCGCAGATCGCCGGCCGTGATAGTGTCGCCGTTCACGGCGAGGGGCGGGCAGGAAAAGCCGTCGCGTCCCAAGCGAGCCCGACCCTGGGGCGGCGTGTCGCCCTGGGGCGCGATCATCCAACTGCGATCGATGAGCAATTGCTCGGGCGGCAGCAGGCTGACGCGCAGGCACCACGGTTCCAGCGCGTCAATGCGCAGGCTGAAACCGTCCTGAAGCGGCAGCAGTGCATAGCCGTCCATGAGTTGCGTTGCAGCGGTACAGGCGAAGAATTGCATGGTCGTTCCTCCTATGCCTTGCCTAATACGGACGCCAACAGCGCCATGCGGATGTACATGCCGTTGCGCATCTGGCGGAAATAGGCCGCGCGGGGATCGTCATCCACCGCATAACTAATCTCATTGACCCGGGGCAGGGGATGCATAACGCACATTTCCGGCTTGGCCAGGGCCATCAGCTCCTCGTCAATGATGTAATGATCGCGCACCCGGTCATATTGGGCCAGATCGGTGAAGCGTTCTTTCTGGACCCGGGTCACGTAGAGGACGTCCGCATCGCCAATCACGTTGTGCACGTCATCCAGTTCCGTATACGCGTGGCCCGATTGGCGCACAACGTCCAGCACGTCATCGGGCATGCGCAGAATCTCCGGGCTCACAAAGGCGAACTCGACGCCGTAGTTGACCAGCAGCTTGGTCAGGCTGTGGACGGTACGGCCATAGCGCAGATCGCCCACCATGACGATTTTGAGGTCATCAACCCGCCCCAACTCTTCCAGAATGGTGAATTGATCCAGCAGAGCCTGGGTGGGATGCTCGCCCACGCCGTCGCCGGCGTTGATCACCGGCTTGGATGCGTAGTGGGCCGCGGTCGCGGCCGAACCGACTTCCGGATGGCGCAACACGATGATGTCGGCGTAGCTTTCCAGCGTACGCACGGTGTCGGGCAGGCTTTCACCCTTGGTGACGGAACTGTACTGCACGTTGTTGATGGGAATAATCTGCCCGCCCAGCCGCAGCATGGCGGCCATGAAGCTGGAACTGGTACGGGTGCTGGGCTCGTAGAAGAGATTGGCCAGGATCTTGCCCTGCAGGAGATCCGCACTGCCGAAGCGCTCTACCAGCACCCGCATTTCGTGGGCCACCCGATAGATGTAATCCAGCTTGTCCCGATCAAACTGGCTAACGCTGATGATGTCCTGCCCGTAGAAGCCGTTATCGACCAGATCGGCCGGCACCCGTCCTGCATCTTTCATAGTTTGCTCCATTCCTTTTGATGATTTGCCGCTGATGATTCGTCACTGATGATTTGCCGCAGCCGGGCGTTTATCCCGCTGCATGAAACAAAACGTGTCCGCTGCCCGGCTGGGCCAGAAGCGTGCCGTCGGCGTAGACGGGTGCGCCGCGCAGGGTTACGCTGCGCACCCGGGCCCGCAGGGGGATGCCCGCAAAAGGCGACCAGCCGACTCGGGTGTGCATCTCTTCATTGCGCCAGGCGATGGGCTCTTCCAAAATTTCCACCTCCACCCACGTCTCAGGCTGTTCGGGCAGGCCGTAGATGCGCCGGGGATTCACGCAGCAGCGGGCGATTATGTCATCCAGCGTCAGCCGCTGGTCAGCCACCGCGGTGAGAAGCAGCGGCAGCATGGTTTCCAGCCCCGGCACGCCCGGCGGCGGCTCAGGCAGGGCCTTTTCCGCCTGCGTGTGGGGCGCATGATCCGTTGCGAAGACGTCAATGACGGCCAGATTTTTCCACAGCGCGCACTGATCGTCGGGCGTGGCCAGCCGCGGGCGCATATCGCCCAGCGGGCCCAGGCGGGCTGCGTCGTCCGTCGTCAGAAAAAGATGGTGGGGCGTGACCTCGCATGTTACCCGATAGCCCCGCTCCTTGGCCACGCGGATCAGTTCGATTTCGCTCCGCCGGCTCACGTGGACCACGTGGAGGGGCGCATCGTACAGGCGGCTCAAGTTGAGGCAGACCGGCAGCATCAACTCCTCGGCGTGGACGGCCACGGGGCCTAGTCCTCCTGCCTGTCCGTCGCTGCGATAGCCGACGTCACGCGCCCGCTCCGCCCAGGTGCGGAAGAGGCGGTGCATGAGATCCAGCGTGTCGATGCGCAGGCTGCCAAAAGTGTCGCTCACGTAGATTTTGAGGCCGCAGGCTCTGGTTGCTGCGGGCAGATAAGCATCTGCCAGGTCATTGGTGGCGGCAACAAAAAGCCCGACATCGCAAACAGCTTTCGCTGCTGCGAGCCGGGCTTTGGCCGCCAGTTGCTCGGGCGTGGCGGTGGGCGGTTGGGTGTTGGGCATGTCCAACACGGTGGTCACGCCTCCTGCCAGGGCGGCCGCCGTGCCGCTGTAAAAATCCTCTTTGTGCTCATAGCCGGGTTCCCGCAGATGGACGTGGGCGTCAACCAGCCCCGGTATGCGCAATATGGTCATGAATCGCCTCACAATCGGTTACAACGATGAATTAGGGAACGCTACATGATGGGTAGTGGACAAACTGTCCTATTGTAACGAGCGGGGCGAGAAAATCACAAATGGCGCATGGTGAAAAACCATAGCAATTGATAGAATGGACGGGTTCTTCACTTGGTTTATCTATCAGCAGAAAGGAGCCGGGTATGGATGCCTCGGCATTGACAAATCTTCAGGCCGCGCAGCGCTTACAGCAGCAGTTGCACTTTATTCTGGAAATCGACAGGCTCAAGGCGGTCCTGCGCCAGACCCGGCTCATGGGCGTTGCGCGTCGGGAGAATTCGGCCGAGCATTCATGGCATCTGGTCATGTTGATCCTGGTGCTGGCCGAATATGCCAACGAACCGACGGATATCCTGCATACCATCAAGCTGGCCGCGCTGCACGACATTGTGGAGATTGACGCGGGCGATACGTTTGCCTATGACGCGGCCGGCGCAGTGGACAAGAACGAGCGGGAGGAGCGGGCTGCCACGCGCATTTTTGGTCTTCTCCCTGAGGATCAGGCCCATGAATTTTATGCGCTCTGGCATGAATTTGAGGCCCGCGCCACGCCTGAAGCGCGTCTGGCCAATGCGGCCGATCGCCTCATGCCCATGCTCCATAACTACTTCACCGACGGCGGTACGTGGGTGGAACACGGCGTCACCCGGCAGCAGGTGATGGGCCGGGTCCAGACCATCGACGACGGCTCCCATACGCTGTGGGATTTTGTCCAGAGCCTGATCGATGATGCGGTCGCGCAGGGGATGCTGGCCCCATGAGCGAATTCGTCTTTCGCCGCTGCCAAAATTCGGCCTGCGGATTGCGTTATCCAGCGCCGGCGGATGATCCCCGGGGGGCGGCCTGTCCCCGCTGCGGCGGCGTTACCGTCGTTGTTGCAACGGCTGCCGGCGGAGCGGAGACGGGCGCAGCCGCCCAAGGCCGCGCCCGGAATGAGCCCCGGATCGCGGCGCTCATAGACAACGTGCGCAGCCTCTACAACGTAGGCTCGTTCCTGCGCACCGCGGACGGCGCGGGCCTGACCATGCTTCACCTTTGCGGCATTACGCCTACGCCCGCCAATCCCAAGCTGGGCAAGACGGCCCTGGGTGCGGAAGAGGCTGTCGCCTGGCGCTATCACGCGGACGCAGTCCGGGCGGCCGCGCTCCTGCAGCAGCAGGGCCAGATCATTGTTGCCCTGGAAACGACGCCGGGCGCGGTCTCCCTCTTCGATTGCCCTGGACTGGACCATGCGGTTCTGGTGGTAGGCAACGAACGGGCCGGCATCGATCCCGGTATTCTGGAACTGGCGGACCTGTGCGTCGCTATCCCCATGGCGGGCGTTAAGCGTTCGTTAAACGTGGCCACGGCCTTCGGCATCGCCGCGTATGCGTTGACCGCGGGGTAATTCCGTCTGTAACGCGCGCCAATATTCAGCGGCCTGCGCCGCGGCCGCACCTCGCCCCCCGGCCGGACCATACTGCGCATGCGTCGCCGTTTCCCCCAGGGCCTGAATATTCTGTGCGGTTTGGTCATCAACATCCGCGCCGGCAGGCGCATCTTCCAGCACAAAGTCACTCAAAGCCTGGCCATACTCCAGCGTCGTTTCATGCGCCGACATGGGGCGGCCCGCGCGTCCGCCCCAGCGCAACAGGGCTAACCACGGATCGTCAGGTCCGCGCATGCGCCGCAGCATCAGGATCGTCAGCCCTCCCAGCAGCGCCCCCGCGGCGAACAGCCCCATGAGCGCCCGCCACTTTTCCCCAATCACGCGCGCGGGCGGATTCGCCTCTTCCGGCCGCGCGTCGCTCATGCTCTCCATCCCGGCAGCCGGCGCGCCGATCCGGGCCAATGTCGGCCGCCCGCCGGTGGGCTCGAAGGGAATCCAGCCATAGTCGGGAAAGTAGACTTCGGGCCAGGAATGGGCTTCATCTTCGGTGATGACGTACCGCTGCTCTCGTTCATCCCACGCGCCCACGGCAAAGCCGGTGGCAAAACGCGTGGGCAGGTCGGCCAGGCGCGCCAGAACCACGAAGGCCGTCGCGTAGTAATCACAGTAGCCGCGCTGCAAATCGAAAAGGAAGTAATCGGCTACGTCCGCAACCTCCTCGGGCGGCGGCGGCACGCTCAGGTCGTACTCAAATTGGCGCAGATATTGCTCGATAGCCTGGGCCTTGGCGTAGGGCGACTCCAGCCCCGCGGTCAGCTCCTGGGCCAGGGCTCGGGTGCGGGGCGTCACGCCGGCGGGCAAGGCCAGGTGAATGGTGTATGCTTCGGGCAGCGGCCGCGCCCCGCTCCAGCCTGGGGCCGCGGCCAGAGTTGCGTCATCCAGCGCGGGCACGGCCGAGATGATGGTGTAGGTGCGGGCCGTGGCGGAGAGGAGGGCCAGGTCGCCCGGTCCGCGCTGGACGGCGCGGTAGTCAACGCCCGGCTCCAGCGGTTCACCCGCGGCGTAGAGCGCGCGACCGGTAAAGGTGAGGTCCACGCTCTGTACGACCCGCTTGCGCTTCTGTTCGCCGATTCCGGTTACCATTTGGCCGGGACGTCCTTCGATGCGCGTCATTTGAAGAGGATTTTGCCAACCCCGGCCATCATATTCAGAGAACGTTGCGCCGCGCATGTAGTAGCCGGGAGGCGCTTGGCCCGGCCCCGCGGACTCATCGGTGCGCACGCGCATGACCTCGCTGCCGGGTAAATCCCGTTCCCGGGTAATGAGAAACTCGTTGGGCAGCCCGCCCGCCGTCTGTGCGCCCAATAGACCGTTTGCGCCCGTCATATCAGGAAAAAGCCGTTTGGTTGCCGCATCCAGGCGCGCGTAGACGGGGGCGGTCTGCTGGTAGAACCACCAGGCTAGGCGGTTGTTGCCCACAGCGGGCATCACCGCGGCCAGGGCCATGAGCAACAGGCCGATGCCGATGACGGACCAGAGCCGCTCCGCCAGAATCATGGGGCTGTAGTCCAGGCCGCGCGCGGTCCAGCGACGCCGCAGGGCCGCCTGATCCAGCAGCAGGTGCAGGAGGAGGGCGGCCGCCAACGCACCCAGAAGGGCCCAGCGGCTGCGCGTGGTGTAGAGGAGCGTATTCACCAGCAGGAGCAGGCTGGGCAGCGCGCTGATTAGTCCCCGTTCGGTGCGGCGGGTGAGCCAGGCCGTCATCATGCCCAGGAGCCAGAGGAGCAGGGCGATGAGGCTTACCAGCACCAGGTTGTCTTGCGCGGCGCTGCCCTGCTGTACGCCGGTCCACCAGAAGGAGTAGCGGCCGGCAAGGCGCAGGAAATCACCGGTTACCTCTCGGGCCAGGAGGGACCAGGCCCCGCTGCGGCCGACTTGCCACAGGGAGACGGGGCCGGGCAGCCAGCGTTGCCCCATCTGGGCAATGACGAGCAGTCCCGCGGCCAGGCTCACGAGGAGGGCCAGGAGCGTCAGCAGGAAGTCAATCGTGCGTTGCTTGCGAGGGGCGTCCAGCAAGGGGCGACGCCAGCCCAATATCAGCCAGGTGAAAAGCACGCCCAGCGGCGCAATCCATGCGAGCGTAGCCCGGTCTACCGGCAGCCGGCCTGGACCAAGCTCGTAGAAAGACCAGCCCGTAAACCCGGTCAGGCTCATGGCGGTGATGAGTACGAGCCAGCCCAGCCAGGGCCGCAATGCGCGGATCAACCATAAGCCGAAGCGATAGAGGAGCGTGGCCGGATCTCTGGAAGCCGGCCCGTCGCGGAGCGCCATCAGCCCACCTCTTCCTCTACTTCATAACTGACGGCCCCGCCGGTAGGCGTAGAGCGGATAACGGTGCGGGTGCGGCGATAGGTGATGAGGGGCGGCGGCTTGGCGTCTACGGGCAGCACTTGGCATGGAATGCCGACACGCGCCAGCGCGCGGCGATCAGCGTCTGCGACGTCCGGTTGGTGGGATGATGCGCCGATCAGGAGCACGCTGCTCTCCAGGCCGGCCCGGCGCAGGCGTACCAGCTCGGCTATGGTCTGCTCATTCGCCTGGGCCGCAATCACCACCAGCGTGCGGCGTCGGCCCAATCCCGGGCCGCTCCGCCGCAGGAGGTCGTGAAGGGGCATGGACGCGGCCCGGGCGGGAGCCAGTGCGGCCAGAACCCGCCAGAGTTGGGCCTGGCCTGCTTGGGGCGCAATCCAGAGCGCCTGTTCGGGCAAGCGCTCCGGGTCTGTCGCCGCATCTTGCGCTTGGGGGCTGGACTCGCTGCCGCTCACCGCCAGGAGCCCCACTGCCCGGGGGCTGCTGCCGGCCAGCAGTTGCGCGGCCAGGCTCACGGCCAGAATGACGGCGTATTCCAGGGTGCTGGAATCGCCCGTTCCGCTGTGGGTAGCGGCCTGCATGTCCGCCACAATCCAGACGTCGCCGCTGGGCTCCAGCTCATCTTCCCGCAGCATGAAGCGGGCGTGGCGCGCGGTTGCAGGCCAGTGGATGCGCCTCACGTTGTCGCCGGGCAGATAATCGCGCACCATCACTCCGGGTTCCGCCCCCATGAGCGGACGACGGCGGCGGGCGTCGCCGTCCGTTTGGCCGTGGGGCAAATCGATTTCCGGCAAGCGCAGAACCCGGGGGTAGATAAGGAGTTGCTCTACGTGGGGAAAGTCAATGGTGAGTCGGAAAAAGTGAAACAGGTCGCCCAGGATCAGGCGGCTGGGGCCCAGGCGGAAGACGCCGCGTCGGCTGCACTCTGCGACGGTGCGCCAGCGGGTGCGCGTCATGGCATCCACGCTCACTATCCGGCCGGGGTCGTAATCCGGCACGTCCGAATAGTCTTCAAATTCGGCCCAAATGACGGGTAAGCGCGTCGGGTTGGCGAGCGTGAATTCCTCTTCCATCTGATCGCCGGCAATGAGGAATGCGCCCTGGCGACGGCGGGCCAGGGTAATCTTTCCGGCCAGGGTCCGCACCCACCAGTAGCCGCTGAAATAGATGCCGCCCAGCACCGTCAGCAGCACAATCCACACGCCGTGGGGCGCCAGCAGATGGGCAATCAGAAGAAAAGGGAGCGTCCAGAGCGGCCAGGCAATGCGCAGGTCGATGGCGGCTCCCTGGGCAAGACCTCGATTTAAGAGCGTGCGGAGGCGTGCATGCATGACGGGCTGCCTGGGAAAGATTGGCGGGCTGCAATCTATCGTATACAATCCCAACGCTTCTGCCAAGTAAACAATGGGGCACGCTGAGCGTGTGCGGTTGCCAGACGAATGATGAGTGAGGCGTGAAACGTAAGGCAGGGGCTCGACAACCGCCACGCATCACGTTTCAAAAAACAGACCATACGGATTCCTGAAGAAGCAAAGGCAATCACTTCAACCATGAACAACGCGTGGCATGACGGTACGCTGGATGCCGAAATTATCAAAGTGGGGTGCGCAGGCGATGGGGTGCAGATAACGGCGGCGTTGCCGGCCGGCCTGGCCCGGCCCCTGCCCGCGGGACGCTATTTCCTCGTCCGCTGCGGCGCGCAGAGCCGGGAAGAGCGCCTGTCCGCGTGGTCCATCTATGCGCGGCGGGCCCTTTTTGCCGCCCGGGTGACGCGGTTGGACGCTGACCGGGACGCATGGACCCTCCACGCGCAGGATGATGCCCGGGACGCGGGCGTGGCTTGGCTGCGGGAACGCACGCCGGGGGAAACGCTCAATCTGCTGGGCCCCCTGGGCAATGGATTCCCCGCGCCGGACGCGCCGCAAAATCTGCTCCTCGTCACCGATTCCCTGCGCCTGCCCCTCCTGGACACGCTGATCCACGCCACGCTGGACCGGGGCGGGCGGGTCACGCTCATCGTCGTTGCGGGAGAATGGGCGGATGTCGGGCTGGAGACTTTGCGCAGCGCTTTGCCCATTGCCGCTGAGGTGCGCATGGCCGCGGAGGAAGGCGCGTTGCGGAGTCACTTACAGGAGACGCTGGTCTGGGCTGACGGCTTGGCCGTGGCGCTGCCCGGCCTTGCGCCGGCCGCGTTGGCCAATTGGGTGCGGGATGCCCGCCTGCGCGTGGAAGAAGGATTCGCTCAAGTACTCATGCAGGCGGATCTGGTCTGCGGCAGCGGCGCATGCCTGGCCTGCGTCGTCCCCACAGCCGGCGGCGGCCTCACCCGCGCGTGCGTGAACGGGCCGGTTTTTGATTTGGTGCAAGTAGCAGGTGGCAGGTAGGCAGGTGGCAGGTAGGCAGGTAGGCAGGTGGCAGGTGCGCAGATAGCAGAGAAAATCCCTATAAGCCCCCAGTCAACATTCAACCCGTAACCTGCAACTTGCCACCTGCTACTTGCCACTCCGCAACCCCGCAACCCCGCCTCACCGCATCAACACCCCCACCGGATCCACCCGCCGCCCAAAGTCCCGAATTTCAAAGTGAAGATGGGGGCCGGTGCTGTTGCCGGTGGAGCCGACCCGACCGATGGGCGCGCCCAGGGCGACGATGTCGCCCTCTTTTACCAGCACTTCGGAGAGGTGCGCGTAGACGGTCACATAGTCGATGTTGTGATCGATGATGACCAGATTGCCGTAGCCCTGGTCGCTCCAACCGGCGCGGATGACCCGGCCCCGGTCCGCGGCGGTGACCAGCGTGCCCGGCCGGGCGGCCACGTCGATAGCCCGGTGCCCGGCGTGATAATCCTGGGTGAGCCAGCCGTAGAGGGGCCAGACGAAGCTGCCGCTGCCGTAAGGCCAATCCGCGGGTACGGGCACCAGGAGCGCGTCCGGCCTGTTGGCGCCGCCGACCGGCAGGGCGCCCTGGGCCGCCAGCGCGGCATCCAGCGACGCAAGCTGCTCGCCGGTCGTGCCTACGGGCTGGCGCAGAATCATGGGCAGGAGGGAGTCTCCGTCCGCCTCGTCTGGCCCGGGCTCCGCCGGGCGGGGCACGCGCAGATAGCCGCCGCCCGGCAGAACCATAATATCGCTCAGACCCGCAGGCAATTCGTTCCAGGCAATCCCGCGCAAATGTGCGGGCGTCGTGGCGTACAGGGCCGCAATGCCCGCCAGGGTTTCGCCCGTCTCTACTGCGTGGCACTGCTGATCGTCGGGCAGGCGCAGAAGCAAATCCCCAATGACCAGGGGCGATGTCGGATCAAAATCGGGCGTCGCCAGGCAATAGGCGTCAGCCAGGTCCAGACCGAACTCCACCGCCAGGGTCAGGAGCGTGTCGTCAGGCTTGACCCGCAGATAGCCGTCGGGCGCGGGCGGCAGAGGCGAAGGGGTCGGCGTGGGCAATAGCAGCGGCGAGGCGGCGGACTGGGATAGAGGCTGGAGCCCGGCGCTCACAGAGAGCAAAGGCGCGGGCCACAGCATAAACAGCAGCCATGCGCTTAGGCATAACAGCGCGGCCCCGGGCATGCGGCTCTTGGAAAAAAATTGGGGCGCTTGTTGGGGCCGGTGGGATCGCATGGGGGGAAGTGGCTTGGGCTGGTGCATAGCGGATTGGTCACGAAAACGGGGGATGGCGTTGACAAAGTTTGGCTCTGCGCTTGATTTAACCCGAACGGGCGGCAAGATCGCAAATTTGGCGGGGACCGGCGGAGCTTACGTACAGTTGCACACAAGACAACGGCTATGCTCCATTCGGTCTTGGCCGACATACCACCGCTTGTCGCATTGGATCGTCGCATTGGCTCGCCAACTCTCTGACCTGCTCGATGCAGCCTGCCGCACCAGCAGCCTGGTGGAGAATCTCAACGGCCTGTTGAAGCAGTTTCTGTACAACCGTCGCTCTTTTCTCAGCGCCCAACACTTGCAGAACTACCCTTTTCACCCTCTGGCACAATATGCGGGTCTTTCAGTGGGGAAAACGCCAGGGTATGGGGCCCTTTCAGTGCGCCCGCATTCAGATGCCGACGACTGGTTGACCTTACTCGGCTACCGGTCCTGCCTGACTCGCTCTACCTTACATCCTGTTGGCTTGGCCGGCCTTCCTTGTCCTGCCGCCGTCTTGGCGCCCTTGCTCATTCAATTGTAAAGATCCTCAACTATCTTTTTGAACTATGTCCAAATTCGGGATAAAACGGGTGTCAAACGTCTGGGCTTCTTCGCTGAACCAAAGTTCTACAGGCAATCGGCACACCAGATCAATGACGACACATATCTTATCCGCTACTTGACCGACCGAGGCATCTTCCAGAGAGCCAAGTTTGCGAAAGAGTGCTTCCAGTGTCGACCCGTCAGCTACCAGGATGTCGTCAAAATGCTCGCTCGCTACCCGAATGGTAAGGGGAATCGGCCTTCGCCGTTCTTCCCATCTTGTTCTCAACTCGGGCAGCAGCGCCTTCAAAACCTGCTCGAACAGCTCTGCCGGAAAAGTCAGAAACCGTTCGCTTAACGCTTGCTGACTCACTTTGACCGTTCTGCACCAGAGTAAATCCTCTCGTGTAAGCATCCGCGTCAGTTCTCTCACCGAGGGTAACTGTCTCCACAGGATCGTCAATACCAGTGTAACTATCATCGGCAGATTCAGGATACGAGACCGTATCCCCAGCTGTCGATAGACGGGAATTTGACAAATCCTTTCTGTGACAGGCTGAATCGTCTGCCGCCCGTCTCTTTTGCGGCCGTTCCGCCGGCTATTCTGCTGTCGTTCCCATCTAAGCAGGTAGGCAAAGATGCTGAATAGATAGGCAAGGGCTACTTGTTTATCTGTTGTTTTCTGTCTCTCCCCACAGCTATATTTTTTTTGATCTGAAAACAGTTCGTAAGTAAGAGACCCTTTAGGTCGCCGGAAGCTTTCACCGCGATACCACCCGCAATTTTTCCTGAAGATTAACCCATCAGATAGCACTTGATACGCTAGCGTGCAGTGATGCCCCTAACTGCTGTTGTAAGAAGGTATCTGTATAGGCCCCTCCGGCCCCCTCCGGGAGGGTCTGCGGAAAACATGTCGCTCCCGGAGAGAAACCTCCCGAAGGCTATACAGTAACGTAAGAAGTTTGCTCGTTTGATTCGTGGTTTGTAGATGAGTGAAGAGGAGTGGTGAATAAAATGTTATCACGGAATAGATGCAAGCTGTTTCTCACTGTTTTTACGCTGTTCATATCGTTGGGCATGGCGTCTGCTGCGTCGGTGAGCGCCTTTGCGGTCGAAGACGCTCGCATTGCCATGATGCCAAATCCTGCGGTTTCGCCCGCGCGTGACGGTGCAGGGAATTTGCTTGCCCGCGAGTGGAAAAATGCCCCGGACAGAGCGGATTGCCTGTCGCTCCCGCTTGAAGGAGAGCCGGGATTCGCCTGGTTTGCCGGCGCGGGCGAACTTGCCGCAGGCAATGCAGAAATTGTGAATCCGGCTCCTGTGGCCCAAATCGGCAGTGCGCCGTGCAATCTGCAGGCGCCGTGGGTCAACAACGCCACATTTGACAGCATCAGCGCCACGGTGATTGACGATGTGGTCTCTTTGGGCTGTCTCGTCGGCAGCAACGTCAGCAACATCGGGAATCTGAGCAATGGAGATACGACGGATTCCGCTACTTTCCAGATGACGGGCCTGAACTGCGATGCAACCCTCAGTGTTGAAGACACGAATGACACCTATCCTGCGGGCACATATGCGGGCTTCAAAGTCAGCAGTGACTCACTGCTTGACGTTTCCGTGGGCTTTGACGTTACCATCGAGACGTGGAACGGAGGGGCGTTGCAGGAATCGCAAACGGTTGTGTCGTCGTTGGTGGGGGTGGATGCGAGCCTGCTGGACGGGTCGGGTGACGTTGTTCTCGGTTTTGTGACGGCGCAGGATTTTGACGAAGTCCGCATCGTCTATGAGGCAGCAGTGGGTGTTCTGGTCACGGGCGAGGTTTATTATGCAGTAGTCGAGCCGTTCTGTGCAGGGGACCCTCTACCCTGCAATATGACTACGTCCATGACGGCTCCGGACTATCCTGTTGTCATCGATTCCGAACACACGGGCGTAGGGGCTGCTGCGTGCATTGGTTGCAGCGTGACCGGTGTGGAGAAGGTCATCAATGATGATGAAACGGATGCTGCGGCCATTGTGCTGACGGCAGGGGTTCTGGACGCATCAGGCTCTATCGCCGTCCAAGATCTGCTCACCGATTATGCCGCGGGAACTTTTGCCGGTTTTGAAATTGAGAACACGGGGCTGCTGGATCTTTCGCTCTTGCAGGGGATCACGGTGGAGACCTTCCTTGCCGGCGTCCCAAAGGAGAGCGTTACAGGCTCGGGGTCCTTACTCACGGTCGCTACGTCACTGCTGTCAGGCGGTGGGCGTATGACGGTGGGCTTTATTACCACACAGTCGTTTGACGAGGTCAAGCTGACTGTGAGCAACCCTGTTCTGGGCGTTGATTTAGGCAGTACGCTGGTTTACAGGGCGCTTTTTAAGAGTCTCTGCGAACTCAACTTGAGTTGTGATCAGACATATTATCTGTCGGAGCCGGATTTCCCGGTCATCATCGACAGCGGGCTGACGGGGGTTGAGGGAGTCGCCTGCGTGGGCTGCGCCGTTGACGATTCAGCGGCGGTGATTTCGTCTGACCAGAATGATTTTGCAACCATTACAATGCCTGCGGGCGTTGCGGCTTCCGGTTCTATTGCGGTTTTTGACCCAATCGAGACGTTTCCGGAGGGGAGTACGGCGGGGTTTACCATTCGGGATGCCAACGGCCTGCTGGAGGCGGACCTCTTGGATAGCCTGACTGTTTGTACATATAACGACGGTGGAGAGCAGGAATGCAGCGAGGGCGGCGATCTTCTGAACGTTTCTTTGCTGCTGAACTGGGGCGCGACCGCGGGCCTCCAGGACGTGGGGTTCAAGACGACGTTACCCTTCGACGAGATTCGCATTACGGTTGACCCGCTGGTGAACGCGGGGTTGGGCGACAACGAGATTGAAGTCTACAGCGCCTTTCTCGACACGCGGACAGCGACCGGCGGTGACCTCTTCTGCCGCGACACAGACGGCGACGGCATCCGCGACAATGTAGATGCGGATGATGATGATGACGGTATTCCTGATATTCAGGAGGGAGATGGAGCAGTTGACACGGATAGCGACGGCATGCCGGACAGCCTGGATCTGGATAGTGATAATGACGGGCTCAATGATGTAGATGAAGGTGGGGATGGGGGACTGGACGCGAACAATGACGGTCGGATCAATAGCGCTGATGTCGGGTTTGCCGATGGTGATAGTGATGGCCAGGCGGATGCGTCAGTCGATGTGAACGAAGAGCCGAACAGTGACGGCGACGGCGTTCCCGACTACCGGGACTTGGACAGCGATAATGACGGCATCAATGACGTAGCCGAGGCCGGCTATGGCGCTTTTGACGGCGACAACGACGGCATGGTGGATGTCTCTGGAACCAATGACAGTGATGGCGACGGTATCCAGGACGGCGTTGACGGCGCGCCCGGCGTCTTCGGTGACGCCGCGGACCCGGCTCCTCTGGATACCGACGGCGACGGCATTCCCGACTATCGGGACCAGGACGGCGACAACGACGGTATTCCCGATAGCGAGGAAGGCAGCGGAAATGTTGACACAGACGGCGATGGCGTGCCGAATAGCCGGGATTTAGACAGCGACAACGACGGCGTCAACGATGTTGACGAAGGTGGAGACGGTGCGCTGGATACCAATGATGATGGTCAGATTAACAGCGATGATACAGGGTTTGCAGACGACAACGGTGACGGCCAGGCGGATGCGTCGGTTGATGCAGAGGAGGAACCGGACGGTGACGGCGACAGCGTGCCTGACTACCGGGATCTGGACAGC
>JAGRCP010000020.1:0-49049 GCA_020433455.1 Caldilineaceae bacterium
GCGAATACATGTAACGATTGTACGCGTCAACGCGCATCGGGTCCGGCACAAGCGTATCCGGCGAGATGAAGTGACCAATCTCCGGATCATAGTACCGCGCGTTGTAGTAGTAGAGGCCGGACTCATCCTGCTTCTGGCCGGTGAAGCGATGATCGGTGACGACGGGGCCGGCATCGCGCTGCGCGCCGAATGGATAGTACTTCTGGTCGGTGAGAACCGACCCGGCGGCGCTGGTCTCCATTACCGTACTGCCCAGGTGGTTCCAGTGGAGGTAGCGGAGCGTAGAGCCTTCGCGCATGGCCGCCCGTTGGCCGCCGAAGTAGTAGTACTTGCGGATGACAACGGTGGCGGCGGTTATGGCATCAGGCTGCTCTCCAGGCGTAACGCTCTCTGATTCCGGAACGGCTTCGGCAGCAGCTTCAGCCGCGGGCGCGGCTTCCCCCGTGACATCGCTCCTGCTTACGGAGGGCAGGTAGATCTGTGCGCCGGCGGCTGCGTTTGCGGCGTTCCCGGCAGCCTGGGCGTTATTCACGGCCGGCAGGTAGACGCTGCGTACTGCGGCGACATCTGCAGGCTGGGGCGTTGCCGTCGGCGTTGCGGCGGGTGATGGCGTCGGGGACGCCATCGGTATTTCTGTCGGTGTCGCGCTGGGAACTTCCATTGCCGTTGCGGTGATGACGCCCGTTGTCGTCGCGCCGTTTGTCGCCGTAACCGGCACGGTCCCATCGACGCTTTCCACGGCAGCGGATATTATGCCCGACAACGTGGTGACCTCCACTTCATAGTAGGGGTTGATGAAGAAAGTTGTCGTGTTCCCGGCCACGACCTTGACCCGCCGGCCGTCCGGGTCATAACCGTAGCTTTCGGCCGCGCCCGCCCCATTTACGCTTTGCAGGCGGTTCTCGTTGTTCCAGGCCAGGGTCTGGGTTCCGCTTCCCGTCCCGCGGCTGGTCATGTTGCCGTTTAGATCATAACTGTAGAGCTTGCTGCCGACCTTGCTGACGGCATGTTTGTGGCTGGTATTCCCATAGGTCGCGGTCGCGCCTTCAAAGGTCAACATGTTGCCGCTTGGCTCCCAGGTGTATGCCTTCGTGAAGGCGCCGGTTCCGGTTGGCCGCCGCGGTGAGGAATAATACCAAGATAGAGTTCTTGCTCTCTGACGGTTGCGTCCGGCATTGTCAAGCGTGCCTGCACCAATGTCGCGGCGGGCAGCCGTTCCCTGTCACCTGTCGCCTTCACAACAACTTTGGTTTGATAGGTTTCACCCGGACCCAACGCCGGAACGTCCCAATTGGTTGTCTGATTGCCCGTCGGTTCTAACCAAGTATCCGGCAAGGCCAATTCCAGTTGCGAGCCGACCGCAAGTCCCTCCTCACCGGCAAAGACGGACACAGTGAGTTGGGTGGCGCTGTTGGGTGTTAGAATGGTCTTGCGGGTGCTCAGGAGCATTTCTAATCCTGCTCCTGACTCCGGCTCCGGCTCTGGCTCTGGCGTGACGGGCGGTAACGTACCCGGCGCCTCAGGCTCGGGGGTGGGATCAACCTGCCGCGGCAAGTCGGCCCCCATGGCAGGGAGGGGCGCGGCCGGCAGGAGCGGCTGCACAAGCAGGGCAAGGATCAACCAGGCAACAAGAATTCTGTTCTACGGAAGGCGGAATTGTCGGATACGGACGCAGGCGAGAAATCGATCGCTTGGGGGCATTCTCGTAGCTCCTTATGCAGCAAATAAGTCAAACAGGCAAAATACGAGCATAAAAACGGTGTGCGCTTTACGCTTGGCGGAACCAAACGTTCAGGGACGCCAACCAGCGCAGGGCAAAATGCACGGATTCGAGTGAAGTAAATTGTGGAATCCAGCCGATAAGAGGTGGGGCGGGGGAGAAGCGGGACCATTGTATTATACGCCTGTCTGGCCTACGCTGTCAATAGGTTTTTGCATTTTGCTCAAATTTTTTATTCCTAGCCTGAAATCCACTCAAGGCGCGTGCTTAAAAGCGCCTATCCGGCCCGTTTTGTTGTATAATCGGGCGATTATCGGTTCAACGCGACGGATTCTCTCACTTATGCGTGTAAGCATTATCAATCTCAATTTGGTCGGCTACGATGCCATCGGCCAAAACATTTTGCAGCAGGTGCGCTTTTTCCGCCGCAACGGCGATGACGTGCGCATCTTCACCCTGCACCCGCCCGAGCAGGCGGACGCGGATGTGGCGGCGCTGACTTCGGTGGTTACCGTCACGGAGCTGATGGCTGGGCGCAATGCCCACTTCGCGCAAAGCGATCTCTATATCTATCATTTCCCGGGCTATTACCCTCTGCTGGACTCCATGCGCGTTCTGGATCGGGGCGTAGTCATCCTCAACTTCCACAACGTAACGCCGCCCGATTTGTGGCAGAGCACGCCCGGCGATACCGTGGCGGCCGAATTGACCGCCAGCCTGGCGAGCATTCCCCGCCTGGCCGGTTTTGCCGATCTCATTGTGGCGGACAGCGACTATAACGCGCAGCAGCTCATCCATGAACACGGCGTAGAAGAAGATCGCATACGCGTCCTGCCCCTGCCCGTGCCCCTGGACCGCTTTGGGCCTGGCCCGGCCGATCCGGCGCTGCTGGGTCGCTACGGCATGACCGGCAAGCAGGTCATCCTCTTTGTAGGGCGCATGGCCGGCAACAAGCGCGTCGATCTGCTAGTGGAAGCTCTACCCCTGGTGCAGCGGCAGATTCCTGACGCCGCGCTTCTCCTGGCGGGCGACACGACGGGCAATGACTCATTTCGCAGCGTTGTGGCCGGGGCCAAGGCGCGCGCAGCCGAGTTGGGCGTGGCCGATGACGTACTTTTCACAGGGCGGGTGGATGACCTGGCGGCTCACTATCGTCTGGCTCGCGTCTACGCCACGGCCAGCCTGCATGAGGGATTCGGCGTACCGCTGCTGGAGGCCATGGCGTCGGGCGTGCCGGTGGTGGCCAGCGACGCAACCGCCCACCCCGCGCTGGTGGGCGACGCGGGCCTCCTGGCCGCGCCGAACGACGCCGCGGCCCTGGCTGAGCAGATTATCCGCGTCCTCGACGATGACGGGCTGGCCGGCGAACTGGTCCAGGCCGGATTGGCCCGCGCGGCCGAATTCTCCCTGGATCGCTACTACTTTGGCTGGGCCGGAGTTGTCAATGAAGCCACCCAATGGCTGCCCGGCGACGCCTACCCCGCGCCCATCACCGTGGGCGGGCCCCGGACGACTAAGCGGCGTCAGACCATCGACGTGGAAATGATTGGCTCCCTCATCGATGACGACTTGCGCCAGCTTGAGGCTCGGGCCGACACCATGCAGCACGGCTATGTGGTGCGCTCCCAATTGCCGGTCGTCGGACCCTTTCTGGCCTGGTTCCGGCGCAACCTTACCTCCCATCTGCGCGAGCCCTATGTAGATCCGACGTTTGAGCGCCAGGAGCTTTTTAACTGGCAGACGGTGCAGACCCTCCAGCTGTTGGCCGCCCAAATCATGCGCAAGCAGGAGGCGAAGGACCTGGCCGCGGCGGAACGCATCACAGCGCTGGAGGAACAGGTGCAGGCGCTGCGTGATGAAGTTGCCGCCCTGGGCAGGGAGCAATCCGACTGATGACTATTGCCCAAATTTTGACGCCTGCCGTGGGCTTTGACGACGCGACGGGCGCGCACACCATTCAACTGTGGGACGCGCTTCAGCCGCGCTTCGAGCAGATTAACGTCTACACCTACTTTGCGCCGGGCAAGCTGCCGGGGCGCATCGGCCCTTTCGTCCATCAGGTGGATGACGAACATCGCTCCCAGGCTGACCTGACCATTGTCCAGTATCCGCTTTGGTATCCCCTGGCCGAGCGTATCCGCGACATGCGCGGGCGTAAGCTCTTTTGGTATCACGGCGTCACCCCGCCCGAGCTTTGGAGCGAACGCCACGATCGGGAACTCCTGCGCAATTCCCAGATCCGCACCGCGCTGGCCTGGCATACGCATCTGGCCGCTGTGACCAGCCCCTACACCGGCGAAGAGTTGGCCGCGCTCAGCGGTCTGCCCGACGATCGCCTGCGCGTCGTGCCTCTGGGATTGGACCCGCGGCGCATTGCCGCTGCGCCCGATTTTGTTGCGCTCCATGCGCTGCGCGATGACCTCGGCTTACAGGACCGGCGCGTCCTTCTCTTTATCGGGCGCATTGCGGGCAACAAGCGCATCGATCTCCTGATTGATGCGCTGGCGGAACTGCGCCGGGCCCATGACGACTTTGCCGACGTAGCGCTCCTCGTCGTCGGCGACAGCAGCTACAACGCTGCGGCGCAGGAGCTTGACCGGCAGTTGCGCCAACGCGTCGAAGCGGAAGATCTTGTCGGGCAGGTTATCTTTACCGGTCGCGTGGCCGAGATTTCGCCTTACCTGCATCTGGCCGACTGCGTTATCCTGCCCAGCGAACATGAAGGCTTTGGCCTGCCCGCGGTGGAAGCCATGGCCGCGGGCGTGCCGGTCATCACCGCTGCCGCGGGCGCGCTGCCCTGGGTGCTTCAGGCCGGGACGGAGACGCCGGCCGGGCTGATCTTTGCGCCGGGTGATGTGGGGGACCTGACGCGCCAGATTCGGCGCGTCCTGGGCGATGCCGGGCTGCGGGCCGATCTGATCCGCAACGGCCATGCCCGGGCCGTGGCCCTGAGTCAGGAGGCTTTTGCCGCCAACACCCTGCGCCTGGCGGATGAGGTCATGACCATGCCCGAGGCGGACACCACCTTCAACGCGCTGGTGAGCTGGACCCTCTACCCCCAGGCCGACACTATGCTGCGCAATTACCGCATACGCTCCAACGCGCCCTATTTTGCCCCCCGCATCGAGCAGGTGCGCCGCAACCTGACCAGCCATCTCAAGGAGCCGTACATCGATCAGGTTTTTGAACGTCAGGTGCGCTACAATCGCCTGCTGGCCACGGAAATCGAGTATCTCCATGCCGAGATGCGCCGGCTGGAGGCGCGCATGGACAAGCTCCAGGCCGGGTTCCGGATTGCGCAAGGCGAGGCGGATCATGGGTGAGCCTGCGCGTGTCCATCTCCTCATCGGCGACCTGCGTTTGGGTGATGCGGCCAGCGAGCATCTCTTTGTTCTGACGCGGGTACTGCTGGATGCGGGCTATGCGCCGGAAATTCTGGTCAATCATCGCCCCGGCCCTTTGCCCGACGATCTGCGCAGCCGCATTCATCATGTCCACCCCGGCGATTATACGCCCCAGGCCGATCTGACCATCGTCCAGTACCCCATCTGGTATCCCCTGGCCGACGCAATCGAGCGTGCGCCCGGCGCATCCATCTTTTGGTATCACGGCGTCACCGATCCCGCCCTGTGGCCGGATGCTGAGCGGGATCTCCTGCTGACCGCGGCTGCCCGCACTAATCTGGCCTGGCACGCAACCCTGGCTGTCGCGACCAGCCCCTACACCGCGGCTGAGCTTCAGCGTTACGCCAATCTGCCCGCCGAGCGCATCCGCATCGTGCCTCTGAGCGTTGACGCGGCTTCGTTTCATCCCCTTGCCGTTGAGACCGACGCGCTGCGCCGGAGTCTGAACCTGACCGGCAAACGGGTCCTGCTCTATGTGGGGCGCGTCGTGGAGCACAAGCGCATTGACCTGATGCTGGAGGCGCTGGCCGCTCTGGATCGGTCCGACGTTCATCTGCTCATCGTGGGCGATAACGGGAGTACAGTCGCAGCCGGAGAGCTGACGGCGCGCCTCATGGAGGAGGCGGCGGCGTTGGGCGTGGCGCAGCAGATTACTTTTACCGGACGCGTGCCCCATGTCGCGCCCTATTTCGCATTGGCCGACGTTTATCTCCAGACCAGCCGTCATGAGGGGTTTGGCGTTCCCCTGGTGGAGGCCATGGCCGCGGGCGCGCCCATTGTTGCGGCGGCCGGCGGGGCTATGCCCTGGGTGCTCCAGGCGGATGAGGCAACGCCGGCCGGCCTCCTCTTTGCGCCCGACGACCCTGCCCAGCTTGTTGCGCAGCTTGCGCGTCTGCTTGATGATCCCGAATTGGCCGCCGGGCTGGTCGCACAAGGCCGGGTGCGGGTCGGGGACTTTTCGCCCCAGAATTTTGCCGCGCGCGCGCTAGCTGCGGTGGAAGAAGCGCTCACCCTCGAAGCCAATGCGGCGAATGCAGATCCGGTCATGCCTCGGGAGGCGCTTCTGGATGCGGCCGACGTCGCCCTGCGTCACTATCAGGTCCGCTCCCAGGCGCCTCTGGTCGACCCCTTGATTGAATGGGCCCGGGTGAACAGCACTACCCACATCAAGGAGGCCTACTTTGACCGCATGGTCGAGCAGCAGGTCAACTACAATCGACGGCTGGCTCAGGAGATCGTTACCCTGCACGCGCGGGTGCGGGAGATGACCCGGCAGCTCGATGAGCGGGAGGCATAAGCGTGCGCATCCTCCACATCATCCAGCGCTATTGGCCTGCGCAGGGCGGAGCTGAGCGGCACATGGCCGAACTTTCCACGCGTCTGGCGGCCGACGGCCATGACGTGACCGTCCTTACTACCGATGCCCTGGATATCGAACTCTTCTGGAATCCGACCAAGCGCCGGCTGGAGACGCTGCACGAGGAGCATGACGGCGTGGAGATCATCCGCCTGCCCCTGCATCATCTGCCCGTGGCCCAACTCGGCTATCCTGCTGTCCGTCGGCTGCTCTGGCTCATGTCCAAAAGCCGGATCGCGCCTCTGCCCGTCATGGAACAGTTGGCCCGCTTCACGCCCTGGACGCCCGACTTGCGTCCCTGGCTGGCCTACAATGATGAGCCTTTTGATCTGGTTGCCGGCATGACCATCTGCTTTGAGCCCCTGCTTAGCGCGGGGCTGGACTTTGCCCGGCAGCGGGGCATCCCCTTTGTGGCCTATCCGCTTACGCACCTGGGCGCGGGCGCTGCGCCGGGAGATGATGCGGTCAGCTCCTTTTATACCATGCGTCATCAAGTGGATCTGGTGGTCCGCAGCGACGGAGCCGTTTTGCAGACGCCCGCCGAGGCCGACTTTTACATTGCCCGGGGGCTGCCCGCGGAGCGGACGCGTATCGTCGGGCCGGGCGTGACGCCTGCCGATGTGGCCGGCGGCGACGGCGCCCGCTTTCGCCGCGCCCACGCCATTGCCGGACCGCTGGTGACGGGGTTGGGAGCCATGTCCTACGATAAAGGTATGGAGACGCTGGTCGAGGCCGTTGCGCAGCTTTGGGCCCAGGGTCGTCAGGTTGAGTTGGCGCTGGCCGGTGCGATTCTGGAGCCGTTTCAGTACTTTCTGGACCAATTGCCCCAGTCAGTGCGCAGCCGGGTGCGCGTGCTGGGCTCGATTGACGAAGCCGCCAAGCGGGACCTCCTGGCCGCGACGGACGTCTTGGCCCTGCCTTCCCGCACCGATTCCTTCGGCATTACGTACCTGGAAGCCTGGTGTTACGGCAAGCCGGTCATTGGCGCGGACGCATGGGGCATCCGCGACGTGATCACCCACGGCGAAGACGGCCTGCTGGTTCCCTTCGGCGATGCGGACGCGCTGGCCGTCGCCATCGCCCGCCTTCTGGATCATCCTGACCAGGCCGCGGCCATGGGGCAACGGGGCCGCGCCAACGTCCTGGCCCACCATACGTGGGCGCAGAAAGCGCAGAAGGTGGAAAAATTTTATGCGGAGTTGGTCGGCGAAAGGGGGAGCTAAAGATTGAAGATTGAAGATTGAAGATTGGGTTGTGCGCCGTTTAACAGTTAAAGGCTCTTTAGGAATTCATGTGGTCGGCATGGCAACCCAACCCGCATAGGTCGGTGCATCCCTGCCCGGCCGGTCGCTGAATCGAATATGTCGGGCCGGAGGCGCCAACCTACCACGTGAGATCCTGTTGAGCCACAGTAAAGCGCCATGGAATACGTCCGCGCCGTTCACGCCAATCTTCAATCTTCAATCTTCACCCTTATGCGCATCCTTCACCTCATCCACCAATACCCGCCCGAGTTTGTGGGCGGATCGGAATTGCATACCCAACGGCTGGCGCGCAGGCAGGCCGCGGCCGGACATGAGGTCGCGGTCTTTACGCGCGTGCCCGGTTCGGGGATGACAACGCGGGAGGACACAGGCGTGCGCATTTATGCGGCCGGACATGGGACAACGACGCCCACCCAGCGTTTCCTGGCTACGTGGGGCGATGGCGATCTGACCGCGGGCTTTGACCGGGCCCTGGAAGCGGTACAGCCTGACCTGATCCACATCCAGCACATGATGGGCCAGCCTTACGCCATTTTCCGGCGGATCCGCACCGCGCAGATTCCCGCGGTGATGACCCTGCACGATTTTTGGTGGGTTTGCGCCAATGCCCAACTGCTCACCAACTACAGTCGGGAAATTTGCGCCGGCCCCGCGCTCTGGCTCAACTGCGCGCGCTGCATGTTGGCCCGCGGCGAACAGGCCGCGGCCTGGGTTGCCTATCCGGCCCTGCCGCCGCTGCTGGGCGTGCGCAGCCGCATGCTGCGCGCGGTGATGGAGTATGCGGCTGCGCTGCTGGCGCCCTGCGCTTTTGTACGCGACTGGTATGCGGACCACGGCGCGCCGCCCGACCGCACCCGGGTGCTGCCCCTGGGCATCGATGCGCCGCCTGAGGAGGCAGGGGATGCGCCGCCCGTGCGCCGGGCGAATGAGCCGCTGCGCGTTCTCTACGCTGGCGGGCTGGCGTGGCAGAAGGGGGTCCACATCCTGCTGGAAGCGGCCCGGAGCGTTACCGGTCCCCTGGCGGTAGAGATTGCCGGCGACCCCGCCGATTATCCGGCGTACGTTGCGGATCTGCGGGAATTGGCCGACGCCCGGGTCCATTTTCTGGGACGATTGGATCGGGCCGCGCTTTGGACCGCCATGCGCCGCGCCCACCTCATCGCCGTACCCGCACTCTGGTATGAGACCTATTCCTTTCTCATTCGGGAAGCCTTTGCCGTGCAGCGGCCCGTTTTTGCGTCTAACCTGGGCGCGCCGGCTGACGCCGTCCGCCATGATGTGGACGGGCTGCTCCTGCCGCCCGGCGATGTGGAAGCGTGGCGCGCCGCGCTCCAGCGGGCAGTCGACGAGCCGGCTCTCCTCACGCGTCTGGGCGCGGCCGCTCGCCCCCCCATGACGCTGGAGGCCGAAAGTGAGCAAACCCTGGCAATCTACGCTGATGTGCTGCGTGCTGCGTAACGAGTACTGCGTAATGTCGCCGTAACGGAATCATTCGCATAAGCTGCGCATTTCCCTACGCCGCAACCAGTTAACCAATCAACCATTCAACCAATCAACCATCCACCCGCCCATGACTGCACTTCTCGCCGGATTGACCCTCGGCCTCAGCGCCGGCATTAGTCCCGGACCGCTCATGACCCTGGTGATGAGCACGACGCTGGCGCGCGGGCTGCGGGCCGGTCTTCAGGTCGCGGCCGCGCCCCTTGTCAGCGACGCGCCGGTTATTTTGCTGACTCTGCTGGTCTTTACCGCGCTGCCGCCCTGGGCAGAGGCCGTCCTGACTGGGGTGGGCGGCCTCTTCGTGTTATTCTTGGGCGCGGAGACCCTGCGCGAGGCTCGCCATGCAACGCTGGCTGTTGCACCGCCGCCCGGCCGTCGCACCCAGGACCTCTGGCGCGGTGCGCTGGTCAACCTGCTCAGTCCCCATCCCTGGCTTTTCTGGCTGAGCGTAGGCGCGCCTCTTTTTGTATCGGCGTGGCGGGTTAGCCCCGCCAACGGCGCCGCCTTTCTGCTGGGCTTCTATCTGCTTCTCATCGGCAGCAAGGTGACTGTGGCCCTGGCCGTAGCCGGCGGTCGTCGCTATCTGACCGACGTCTGGTATCGTCGGCTTCTAACGGCCAGCGGCCTGCTGCTGGGCGTGCTGGGCCTGCTGCTGATCGTCCAGGCCGGGCGCATGATACTGTAAATTCAGTCCCGACCAACCCAACGAAAATCGTCGATTACCCCATGACCCAATCAACCAATCAGCCAATCAACCAATTCACCCATCACTACCCCACCAGCCCGCGCCTCAAGTTTATGGTGGCTGCGGGCGCGGTCCTCATGCTGCTCTGCGGCTGGGAGTTGGTGCGTTTTCAAGGCAGCTTGCGGAGTGATTTCAGTTGGGGCTTTCTGCTCTTTTTCGTGATTGCCCTGGCGGTGACGCTCTGGTATCTGCGCGAAATGTTGAGTCGGGTCAGCCTGACGGACGATGCAGTCGTGGTAGAGCCGCCTTTCGGCGCAACGCGTACGGTCGCCTTTCGTCAACTGGTCAGCGTGAGCGAAGCCGGTCGCATGGGGGGACGCACCATCACCCTGATCTATTATCCCCTGCGCGCCGACGGCTTGGTGGATCATCATGGCGCGGCCGGTCTTATTCTGCCCGAGGTCGATGATCATGACGGCCTATTGGCTGCGCTGGAGGCCCAGGTCGCGGCATGATGCCCTTTCAGCCCGAGATTACCGTGCGTGCGCTTCTGCCTACTGACGCATCGTCCCTGCGCGACGTGCTGAACGCCAATCTGCTGACGGTGCCTTACTCGGCTCCGTTTACGCTGGAGATGGTCGAGGAGCAGATTCTGCAGGAAGATCCGCCGACTGTTTATCCCGTTCGCTGGCAGCAGAATCGGATATTGGACGCGTGGCGGGCCGGGCAGCTTGTGGGCTTTGCGGATATCGCCGGCGGCCAGGACAGCGCCAGCGAGTTGCTGGCGGATTACGAGCCCATCGGCCTGCTGCGCTTCCTGGCCCTGCCGGCCGAGCCGACGCTGGTTGACGAAGCAGGCGAGAAGCTGCTGCGCGCGGCCGAAGGCGCGTGGCGCAGCGCGGGCATCGGCCGGGTTAAGGCTTTCCATCTCAGCACGGGCTATCCGTCGGTGCAGGCGGGTGCGGGACTCCTGGCCGGCGAAATGGCGGATCAATTCCGCCTTCTGACAGGTCACGATTATCAATTGATCGCACGCTATTATGCATTGCGACGCAGGCTGCAAAACCTGGTAGAGGAGGAAGCGCCCATGGCCGACCTCAGCCTCGTGCACCGGGGCGATAGCCGGGATCGACGCTACGAAATCTATCGCCGACGCGCCGAGCGCGTTGCCGAAGCGCGCATTGTGCGCGCCGCGTTGGATACCATGACGCCGCCGCGTCGCATCGCCCACCTCACCCACATTTGGGTAACGCCGGATTGGCGCCATCATAACCTGGGCCGTTGGCTGCTGCGGCGCGTTCTCAACGATGCCACGCTGCAGGAGTACGATGAGGTAATTGCTTATGCGCCTGTGGAGCTGCATATCGCGCGCACCCTCCTCGTCCAGCAGGGCTTTGAGGAGCTGAACTATCGGGGCTACGTGCTGGAGAAGACCTTCCATGACTGAGCCGCACATCCTGTTTATTACCGGCGAATACCCGCCCATGGAAGGCGGCGTCGGCGCCTACACCCAGGAATTGGGCCGGGCCCTGACGGAACTGGGCGCACGCGTCAGCGTCCTGACCGGACGGGACGCACGCCAGGCCGGGCAAGCGGGGCCAATGCACGTCTACCCTGCCGTGGAACGTTGGGGGCCGGCCGTTTGGCGGCGCGCGCCCGCGCTGGCGCGTGAGGCAGGCGCAGATTGGCTCCACGTTCAGTACCAAACCGCGGCCTACGCCATGAATCCGGCCATCAACTTTGCGCCGGACGTGTGGCGACGCACCGCGCCCGACCTCAACCTGGCCTGGACCTATCATGATCTGCTTGTGCCTTATCTCTTCCCCAAGGCCGGTGCAGGCATACGCAAGCGGGTAACCGTCCGACCGGCCCGGCGCGCTCAGGTCGTCGTGGCCACCAATCGGGGCGATGCCCTCCTTCTGGAGCAGTACGCGGGGGATCGGCTCCATCAGATTGCCATCGGCAGCAATATCACCGGCGTAACGCTCGGTGAAGAGGAGCGGCGGCGCGTGCGCGCCCGCTATGGTTATGACGACGGGGATGTGGTGCTGGCCTACTTTGGCTTCCTGAATCGCAGCAAGGGCGGCGCCACCCTCATCCGCACCCTTGCGCGCCTGCATGCAGACCGGCCGGACGTCCGGCTGCTCATGATCGGCGAGCGGGTGGGCGCCAGCGACCCCACCAATTTTGCATATCTGCAGGAAGTCGAGACCCTCATTGACGCATTGGGCGTAGGTCCATTCGTCCGCTGGACCGGTCGTCTGGATGATGCGGACGTCGCCGCGGCGCTCAATGCGTGCGACATCCTGCTCATGCCCTACGAGGACGGCGCGGCTTTGCGCCGGGGTACGCTCATGGCCGGTCTGGCCAACGGCTGCGCCATCGTAACCACTACGCCCCAATCGCCCCTGCCCGAACTGGCGGATGAGCGGGAACTCCTCTACTTCGCGCCCGGCAATGATCAGGCCGCGGCCCGGGTGATTACCCGCTTGCTCGATCTGCCCGCTCTGGCCCGGCGTCTGCGCACCAACGCCCGCGCCGCCGCCCGTCTCTTCGCCTGGGACCGAATCGCACAGGAACATTTGGCCATGTATGCCGCCTGCCGCACGGATAACGCGTAACGGGTGAATAGCTGAAGCGTGACGCACCGCGGCGCTATGCCCCCGCCACTCCGCCCACTCCGCCCGCTTCGCTACTCCGCCCGCTTCGCTACTCCGCCCCTCCGCCACTCCGCCCCTCCGCCCCTCCGCCACCCCGCTCACTCCGCCGCCCCGCCCGCTTCGCCCCTCCGCCCCTCATAGTGTAGGATGTTCCCATGTCATCCGTTCCGTCGCCCTCTAACCGCAGCGCATCCGCCCGTCGTCTCCTGTGGCTGCTTATCGCCATCACCCTTGCGGGCGCGGCGTTGCGCCTCTGGCGGCTGGATCAACTGCCGCCCGGCCTCTACTTTGATGAGGCCTACAACGGGCTGGACGCGCGGGCTGTTGCCGCGGGGGAGCGCTTTCCCCTCTATTTCAGCGGCAACTACGGCCGCGAGCCTCTCTACATTTACCTGCAAGCCGCGCTGGTTGCGCTTCTGGGGCCGACGCCCTATGCGTTGCGCCTTACCTCGGCGCTGGTGGGCATTATCACGCTGCCGTTGACCTACTTTGCCGCGCGTGAAATATTGTCCGCACCTGGAGAGGAGGAGAGCGTGTGGCCCGCGCTCATCGCCGCGGCCGGAATCGCGTTCTCCTTTTGGCATCTGAGCTTGAGCCGCCTGGCCTTCCGCGTGATCCTGCTACCGGCCTTGAGTCTGCCGGCCATGGCTTATTTTTGGCGCGCCTGGCGGAGCGGCGCCCGGCGGGCCTACCTCATGGCCGGCGTTTGGTTTGGCCTGGCTCTCTATTCCTACCTGGCCGCACGGCTCTTGCCTTTCGTCGTCCTTCTCTTCCTGCTCATTGAGCTTATTCGTGACCTGATCACCCGCCCCAAAGATTGGCGCAGCCTCTGGCGTTCCCGGCTGATTGGCCTGGGGTGGCTGGCGGCCGCGGGCCTGATCGTCGTCCTGCCGCTGCTCACAGCCTTTGCGCGCGATCCGTCGCTGATTACTGCGCGCACGGGCGACGTCTCGATCTTTACCGCCCATCAGGCTGACATGCCCGGCACGCCCGGCGCGCGCTTTCTGGCCAATCTTTCCGCGGTGACCCGCAGCTTCTACACCACCGGCGATCTCAACTTGCGGCACAATCTGCCCGGCCGTCCGGTCCAGGATTGGCTGCTTGCCGCGCTCTTTACCGCGGGCTGGCTCACGGCGCTGGTGCGTCTGCGCGCGGCGCGGATGCGGCTTTTGCTGCTTTGGTTCGCCATCATGGCCCTGCCCGCGCTGCTCAGCACCAACGCGCCCCACTTCCTGCGCATGGCGGGCATGTTGCCGCCCCTGGCCCTTTTCTACGGCGTAGGGGCCCAGAGCCTGGCCCGCCTTGCCGCGCCCCGACTGCAACCGGCCCGCGTCGGCTTCGCATTGCTCCTCCTCCTGCCGGCGGTGAGCGGGGTCACGACTGGCCGGGACTATTTTCTCCGCTGGGCCGGGCAAGCCGACCTGGGCGAATCCTTTGATCTGGAGCAACAATTAGCCGCTCAGATAATTCCCCAACTCGCTGCGGAGGGCGGCTCGGCAATCACCACCAATTATCTTTTCCCCTCGCCCCAGATGCGCTTTGCCGCGGGTGAATTGGCGATGGCGGATGCCGGGCCCGTCGCGGAGCCCGTGACCCTGGTGACGGAAGAAAATCCGGACCCCTTTCAGCCCCTCTATTTGCTTGCCGCAACTTCTTCGGGCCTGCGCGCAGTCTGGATTCAGGCCGGGCCGGACGATCGGCTCGACGCTACGGCGCTCTCGGCGGAGAGTCCCCGCGCCTTCAACTGGCCGGGCGGCGACACGGATTGGCCCGGCCTGCTTGTCGGCGCGCCGGCCGAAGTCGCAAATCCCGCGCCGGCCGGGCCCCGTTACCCGCTGGACGTGACCTTCGCCAATGGCTTGCAGCTCCTGGGTTATGATATGACGCCCGACGGCTATTCGGCCCGGACCGCGGACGCGACGTTCCAACTGGCCACGTATTGGCGCATTGCACCAAACGGTGCGCCGCCTGCTGCCGGGACATACGACCTCTTCGCCCATCTGCGTCTGGCCGACGGGCGGCTCATTCAGGAGAACGGCAACCTCAGCCGCAACTATCCTGTGGTCCTGTGGGAGCCGGGCCAGATCATCGCCGATCGCCGCGAGTTTACTCTGCCCGGAGACGCCGCGCCGGGCAAGGCCCGCTTTGAAATCGGCCTCTTCAATCCGGCCGTGGCGGACGGCGCCGAACGCATCTCCATCCTGGACGGCACGGGCGCTGCCGCCGCGGATCGCGTCACCTTGGGCGCCGTAGCCGTCGATATGCTGCCTGAGCAGGCGCCCGTGGACGATCTGACACCCGCGCCCGCGCGTTTTGCTGAACACATCCTGCTGGCAGGCTGGTCCGTCCGGCGCGATCCCGTAGATGAGACCGGGGTTCAGGTCGATTTGGCCTGGCAGGCCCTGGATCGGGTGACCAGCGACTACACGGCTTTCGTCCATCTGCTGGACGAAACGGGCGCAATCGTCGCCCAGTTCGACCAGCCGCCGGGCGGCGCGGATAATCCGACTACCAATTGGCTGCCCGGCGAGCGGGTGCGCACGACTTTCCCCTTGACGGGCGTACCGACCGGCAGCGATTATCGCCTGCGCATCGGCCTCTACGAACCGGTGAGCGGCCGCCAATTGCCCGTGGTCGGCGATGGGGCGGATGCGACCTTTGTCGTTATTCCCCTGGAGGCGCAACCGTGAGCCTGCGGCGCCGTTTTCGCCTTCTGCCTGAATGGGCTGCGCTGCTGATTTTGCTGCTTTTGGCCCTGCCTGCACTCCGGCCCCTCTGGCGGGTAGGGCTGCCGGCCACTGCGGACGGTACGCTGCACCTCTTGCGCCTGACGCTGTTGGACGAACACGTGAGGGCAGGCGCGCTCTTTCCCCGCTGGATGCCCGATCTGGTGCTGGGGTACGGCTATCCGCTCTTCAACTTTTACGGTCCGGTCGCTTATTACGTCGCCGAGGCGCTCCATCTCCTGGGCCTGAGTCATACCCTTGCGCTCCCCGCCACCCTGGGGCTCTTCATCCTGATCGGCGGCTACGGCGCCTATCGGCTGGCCCGGGACATGTTTGGCGCGGCCGCGCCCGCGCTGCTGGCAGGCGTGGCCTATCTTTATACGCCCTATCTCCTCACCAACGTTTACATGCGCGGCGCACTGGCCGAAGCGGGTGCGCAGGCGCTCCTGCCCTGGATATTCTGGAGCTTTCGCCGGCTTAGCCACGGGTCCCGACCCGCGATTTACGTCCTGCCTGCGGCCCTGAGCCTGGGCGGTCTGGCCGCCACCCACAACATCACCCTTCTCTGGCTGCCGGTGACCCTGTTGACTTACCTGGCGGTTCCGGCCCTTGCCGCACGTACCTGGCGCGTGCTCATCTGGCCGGCGGCCGGCGGTCTGGCCGCACTGGGCGTGAGCGCCTTTTTCTGGCTGCCCCTCATTCTGGAACGGGGCTCGCTCTCGGGCGTGGCTTTCGACATCGCGGCCGCGTACATGAGCGAAAACGCGTGGACGCTGGACAACTTTCTGGATTGGCACATTCCGTTTGATTACACCCTGAGCATCCCCTTTCAGCTCGGCGCGCTCCAACTGGGCCTGGCCCTGCTGGGCTTCGGGCGGCTCCTGTTGCGCCGGCGCATGGAGCAGCCAAACAGCGCGCAGACATCTCCCGCGCCCGTTTGGGAATGGTGGTACTGGCTTGCTGTGGCCCTGATCGGCATGGCGGGCATCAGCCGGCTGGCCCTGCCCCTGTGGATGAACAGCGAGCTGCTCCTCATTGCCCAATTCCCCTGGCGCCTGTTGAGCATCGTGAGCTTGCCTCTTGCCCTGATGACCGGCGGGTTGCTCTACCGTTTTCCCGGTTATGGATGGACCGGCGCCGGCGAATCCAACCCGCCAAAGGAGAGTTCCGGCAGTCGCACCGGGAGTTTGATCTACGGGCTGCTGACCGCTGCGCTGCTGGCTTTGATTGTCTTCACCCAGCGCCCTCAGAGCGATCGCCTGACGCCCTTTCTGCGTGCGGCGCGTGATGTAACCCCGGCGGAAGTCGCCCAGTTTGAGGCCGACACGCGTGCCTACGGCACCAGCTCCTCCAGCGAGTTCCTGCCCCGCTGGGCCGGACCGGGTCTCTTCGCGCCCCAAACCTCCCAATCTCCCAATCTCCCAATCTCCAATCTCCAATCTCCAATCTCCAATCTCACCCTCCTGCGCGCTTCCCCCTTCCGAGCCGTCTACCAGCTCAGCGCCGCCGAACCCGTCTCCCTCTCTTTCGCCGGATTTTACTTTCCCGGTTGGCGAGCCGCCGTCAACGACGCCGCGGCTCCGGCCTATCCGGAAGAGACGCGTGGCTTGTTGACCGTAGACGCGCCCTCCGGGGAATCGGAGATTACTCTGGCCTGGGAGGATACGAACGTGGAGCGGATCGCCAACCTGATCAGCTTGCTGACGCTGGCCGGGCTGACTCTTCTCATGCTTTGGGTCATGCGCGGGCGATCGCGCCGGGCCCTGTTCTGGACGCTGGTTCCCGCGGCTTTGTTGGGCTGGGGCGTGGCCGCGGCGCGTCCCCTGCCGCCTGCCCGGCCGGTACAGCAGCCGGACGCATCGCTTTTGCAAGACGGCATTACGCTTCTGGGTACGCAGGTTGAACAGGATGGCGGTTATCTCATCGTCCGCCCGACGTGGCTGGTAGCGGCCGGGTTGCCCGAGCTGCACATGGTCTGGACGCTGGTTGACGCTGCGGGCGCGGGTTACGCTTTGGGCGAATCCGCGCCCTTCTACAATACCCACGACACCCGGGCCTGGCTGCCCGGCATGGTCATGGATGACGCCTATCGCCTGGCGCTGCCGCCTGCGCTTCCTTCGGGCGACTACACGCTGGAACTTGGCCTGGCTTCTGCCCAGAGCATGGGTATGACTGCGGTTGTGGCGTCCATTACGCTGGACGCCTCGCCGCCCGCCGATTCTGAACCTGCTCTGCCTCTGGACTGGCGCTTTGGCCCGGCCGCGCGGCTGAGCGGCGTTACGCTGACCGTTAACGGCCGGGCCGCCGATCTTTCTGCTGGTCCGCCGTTGGTGCAGCCGGGAGACCGCCTGGTCTACCGGCTGGATTGGTTGGCCGACGGGCCCGTCACCGAAAACTACCACGGTTTTCTTCATCTGCTGGACGTGAAGGAAGAGCCGATCCTGCAGGGCGATCAGTTGCCGGGGCCGGTCATCAGCCCGCCTCGCTTGTGGAATCAGTATCGGGCTGCGTCCGATTTCTATCGTTTCACCGTGCCGGAGGATGCGCCCAGCGGCCTTTATCGCGGGGCCGTGGGCCTATATGGCTTTACCGACGGCGTGCGCCTGCCCGTCACCGCGGGTGACGGCGTCCCCCTGGGCGATCGAGGATTGCTGCCGCCCGTCAAGCTGATCAATCCGCCCGATTTTGCACCGGCAGTTGACGTGGGTGCGACCTTCGCCAACGTGGCTACGCTGGAAGGCTATACCCTCACGCCTGGGGCCGCCTCGGCGGATGTTGTCACCGTCGCGCCGGGCGAGACGTTCACCGTGACGCTGGGCTATCGGGCGACCGGCCCAACCGGCGCGGACCTTACCCAGTTTGTCCACCTCTATAATCCGGCGTTGGGCATGGCGGACCAGCGTGACGCCCGCCCCGGCGACGGCGGCAATCCCACCACGGCGTGGACGCGGGATGAGGTGATCGTGGAAGAAGTGCCGCTCACCGTGGATCCGACCGCGCCGCCGGGCGAGTATGAGCTGCTGGTCGGCTTTTACGATCCGGCCAATAACGCGGCCCGGGCGCCCGCCGTCAATGCCGCGGGCGAATCGCTTCTCAACGATCAGGTTCCGCTTGCGCGCATTGCGGTTGAAGACAGGCGATAGAAAACAGACGGCGAAAGATCATCGATGAAAGCTAAGCGGTGAAGGACCGCCGATAATTGGAGAGATTGACTTTATGCATTGGACCCGGCGTGATTGGATTGCCTTGGCCGGCGTAACGCTGCTGGGCGCAATTCTGCGACTCTATCAATTGGGCGTGGCGCCGCCCGGCTTTCAATTTGACGAAGCCTTTAACGCGATTGACGCCGATTTGGTGCTGGCGGGCAATCGTCCCCTCTTCCTGCCGGCCAACGGCGGGCGCGAGGTGCTCTACACTTACTGGCAGGCCCTCATCGGCGCGGCGCTGGGCGTCAATGTTTATTCGCTGCGCCTGGCGTCCGCACTGCTGGGCATTTTGGCTGTGGCCCTCACCTACGTTGTCCTGCGGCGCATGATCCGGCAGCACAGCTTTGCGGTTGCGCTCTTCACCAGCCTGGTCTTTGCCGTGCTCCTCTGGCCCATTCACTTCAGCCACTACGCCATTCGCATTAGCCTGATGCCGCTGCTCTTTCTGCTGACGTTCGGCTTCTTCTGGCTGGGCGGTCACGCTGAGACGCGCCGGGCCGGTCTGGTCGCCTATGCCATGGCCGGTTTCTTCCTGGGCCTGACGCCGTGGAGCAATCCCACCGGACGCCTGGCGCCCCTGGTCCTGCTGCTCTATGCGCTTTGGCTGCTCTGGCGCAAGCCCGAACAGCGCGGAGCGTGGAAGGACTTGTTGACCGGATTGGCCATTACGGGCGGCGTGGCCTTTTTGGTCTTTTTGCCCCTGGGTATAGAGTTTATCCGCCATCCCGACTGGTTTTTTGGCCATGCATCAGAAGTGTCTGTCTTTGCCGAACGGGTGAGCGGCGAGCAGCCCTGGCAGGCGCTGTTGCGTAATGTCCTGCGCGTGCTGGGCATGTTCTCCTTTACCGGCGACAGCGACGCCACCCACGGCCCCACCCAACGCCCGGTCTTCGATCCCCTGCTGTCTATTCCCTTTTACATCGGCCTGGCGCTTTGGTTTTGGCGTCTGCGTCGGGCGGATGACCCGGATTTTGACGCGCTCTCCCTGCTCCTGATCTGGACGCTGGTCATGCTCCTGCCGTCGGTGCTCAGCGAGCGGGCGCCCAATTACTCGCGCACGTTGCCCGCGTTGCCTGCACTCCTCACTGCCGCGGGATTGGGCTTAACGTGGATTGCCTCCCGGCGCTGGGGGCAAGGTCGGGCCGGACCGCTGCTGGCGGCGCTCCTGGTCGCAGGCGGTGCGCTTTGGACCATCTACGATTATTTTGTGGTCTTTGCCCACGATCCGGATATTTACTACGTCTACGATGCCGACAAGCTGGACGCGCTGGATTATCTGCACGAGTTGACGGATGACAATCAGGTCTATCTTTCCCAGCTATGGGGCGACGCCCACGCCACGGTCTATTTCCTGCGCGGCCAATATGACATCGGTTCGGTGGAGACCAGTTCGGTGCTGGTCCTGCCGCCGCCGGGCAAGGGGCTGGTCTATGCCTTCCCCGCGGAGCAGGATGAGCGGGCCGAGCAGATCGCATCGCTCTGGCCCGACGCCACGCTGGAGCGGGTGAATGACGGCAACGAGCGGCCGCTGCTCAGCGTGACGACCGTGCCTGCAACCGACGCCGCAGGCTGGCCCGCACGCTTTACGCCCGCCATGGAGACGGAAGCCCGCTTTACCGAAGGCCCTACGCTGCTGGGCATGTCGCCTGAGGAGGACGGCCGTTTTGCGCTCTACTGGCGGGGCGATGAGGTGATGCTGCGGGACCTGACGGCCTTCGTTCACCTCATGGACGCGGACGGCCGGCGCGTGGGGCAGGTGGACAAACGCCCCGGTGACGGCTCTTACGCCACGCCCGTCTGGCACGTGGGCGAGCGGGTTATCGACCTCTACACGCCCGACATCACCGATCTGTGCGCGGGCGGAGAGAGCGTGATGGTTACCGTGGGCTGGTATCAGCTTTTGGCCGATGGTCTGCGTATGACCCGGGCCGATGCGCCGGGCGATACCGCGGCGGCGGGCGAGCTGACGCTGCCCCTCCGCTCCTATCCTGTGGAGCGCTTCGCCATGGAGACGCCCCTTGCGGCCGGGTTGGATGACCTGACGCTGCTGGGATACACGCTGCGCGCCGAGACTGTTGCCCCGGGCGCGCCGCTGACGCTGGATCTGCTCTGGCAGGGGAACGGCTCCTCTCCGGTCACGGTAACCCTCGAACAGGACGGCGCAGCGTTCGTGCTGGGGGAGATCACGCCTGCAGCAAATGCAGATTGGCGTGAGGGCGAGGCGCTCTGCCGGCGGCTGCGTCTCACCGTGCCCCCGGAGGTTGCGCCGGGCCCGGCGACGCTTATCGTGGCGGCAAAGGGTGAGCAGGTTGTGTTGGAGGCGGTTGAGGTGGGGGGAGTGAAAGATAAAAAGTGAGTCCGATCTCAAGCGGCTGACAAAGGCGAGGTCGCCCGGCGTTCGAATCTGACAAGAGATTGAAATATCCATCCAACTCAAAGGAACCTTACTTGGCCAACGATACATTAAACGACGCACCAAATATAACCGTGGCCAACAGCAGTGAGATCGTTTCTTGACCAATCTGGTAGATTCCATACAATAAAGGGGTGTGTATCCTACGCTGTGGCTCGACCGCTTGCCTGGAACTCACAAACCACTGTGACCATGGCCGGGGCAGTGGACAAATGGAGAGTCAAGCAGATACCCGGAATCAAGCAGATGCCCTTGGTCACGTCACCCTCCGCCAAACTGGCGAGGGTGTATTCTTTTGTCAGCCCACTTTCATTGGATCCGGCAGTACAGATGCAGCCTTCACTGTTTTCAGAAGCCATTACCCTTCCTATACTTGAATCCCACCTATGGGAGGCCGCCAATATCCTGCGCGGCAGCCCGGTCGATCGCACCGACTGGAAGAGCTATATCCTGCCGCTGCTCTTCTTCAAACGCATCTGCGATGTCTGGGACGAGGAATATGCCGAAGCCGTCGAGACCTACGGCGAGGACTTCGACGATGAGCACCGTTTCCAAGTGCCGGTCGACTGCCACTGGAACGCCGTGCGAGAGACGCCGCTCAATGTGGGCAGTACCCTCAACAACGCCCTACACGGCATCGAGTCGGCCAACCAGCAGCACCTCTACGGCGTCTTCGGCGACGCCCAGTGGACCAACAAGGATCGCCTGCCCGACGCCCTGCTCAAGGATCTGATCGAGCACTTCTCGTCGCTGCAACTGGGCAACAGTCGTGTCTCCAGCGACATCATCGGCGACGCCTACGAATACCTGATCAAACAGTTTGCCGATGCCACCAACCGCAAGGCCGGCGAGTTCTACACGCCGCGCAGCGTGGTACGCCTCATGGTCGACATCCTCGATCCGCAGGAAGGCGAGACCGTCTACGATCCCGCCTGCGGCACCGGTGGTATGTTATTGGCCGCGGTCGAACATGTACGTGAAAAAGGCGGCGACCCGCGCACCTTCTTCGGCAAGCTCTACGGCCAGGAGAAGAACCTGACCACCGCTTCGGTAGCGCGCATGAACCTACTCCTCCACGGCATTGAGGACTTCGAGATCGAACGGGCCGACACCCTACGCAATCCCATCTACACTGATCCAAGCACCGGCGGCCTGGCCACCTTTGACTGTGTCATCGCCAATCCGCCTTTTTCCCTCAAGCAGTGGGGGCGAGAAATCTGGGAGAACGATCCCTATGGCCGCGCCTTTGCCGGTCTACCCAGCGACAACAGCGGCGACTTTGCCTGGGTGCAACACATGGTCACATCCATGACCGAGGTAACCGGCCACATGGCGGTTGTGTTGCCTCAGGGCGCGCTCTTCCGCGGCGGTGCCGAGGGCAAGATCCGGCGCAAACTGCTGGAGATGGATCTCATCGAGGCCGTCATCGGTCTCGCCCCCAATCTCTTCTACGGCACTGGTCTGGCCGCCTGCATTCTGATCCTCCGACGTCGCAAGGCTCCAACTCGGGCCAGCCAAGTCCTAATCGTCGACGCATCGACGCTCTTTCGCAAAGGCCGTGCCCAGAACTTCCTCGACCCCGAACATGGACAGACTATCTTCGGCTGGGTGCAGGAATTCGTCGACGTCGAGGATAGGGCACGCGTGGTCTCCGTTGACGAGATCAAGGAAGAAGACTGGACGCTCAACATTTCGCGCTACGTGTTGCCGCCGATTGGCGAGGATATTCCGCCACTCAACGAGACGATTTCCGACTTCAAGCAGGCGCTATCAAACGTACGTGCAGCCGAGGAGAATCTGCGCCGTGTGCTGTATGAGGGAGGCTGGTTAGATTGATCATACGCAAAGGCAGAACCAAGACAATCCTTGAAGCCGCCCTTGATGCAGCACTCCTTGCAGTCGAGGTTTACAATAAACCGCGGACAACCTTCAGAAGTGAAGCCTATATCGTCTTGATGATTATTGCCTGGACTCGTCTATTTCACGCCTATTTCAATGCCACAATAGGCGATCGGTACTATTACCGAAAGAAGGGCAGCAGGCGTTTTGAACGAATTGACGGCGAGAAAAAAGCCTGGGAATTGGCGACATGCATCAAAGAATATGGGGAGTTGCCTGAGCCTGTGAAGAAGAATCTCGAATTCTTCATCGGCCTTCGAAATAGAATTGCCCATCGCCATATTGATAGAAAGGAAGTCGACATTCTTATTTTTGGGGAGTGTCAATCTTTGCTCTTCAATTTCGAAAACACCATCGTCTCATTCTTTGGCGAAGAATACGCCCTTCATGAATCGCTTGCGTATAGCCTTCAGTTCTCGCACCTCAGAAAGAAGCAACAACACTCAGCCAGTAAATCAGCGTTGTCAAAAGATGTTCAACATATTGCCAAGTACGTAGAGACCTACAGGTCATCGCTAGCCGATGACATATTCTCATCACAAGAATACAGCATCAAGTTGCTGCAAATCCCAAAGATATCAAACACAAATCGTTCTGACTTCGCCATCGAATTTGTGCGTTGGGATGATCTTGGTACTGAAGATCGAGAAGCCTATGACCAAATTGTCGCGATAATAAAGGACAAAAGGATTCTGGTGGAAGCTGCCAACGTTGACAAGCTGAAACCAAGTCTGGTTGTTGCCAAAGTGCTCGAGACCATTCCAGGCACTCGATTCTCAATGCACACTCATACGTCCATGCATAGGCTTTTCGGTATCCGACCGCCGAGCGCTGCGGACGATCCATTTGATACAAACCCTGTCTATTGTCTATACGACGAACCCCATAATGACTATCTATATACACATGCATGGGTGGAATTCATTATTGTATTGCTTCAATCTGGTCGCGTTACCGTTGAATCCATTCATGAGGCATACCGCCGCAATGAAGTATGGAACATTGGTGAATACGAATGATCGGCTCTGAACCCGTGAACCGCCTTACCCAACAAGAACTCGAATCCTACCTCTGGGGCGCAGCCACCATCCTGCGCGGTCTCATCGATGCTGGCGACTACAAGCAGTACGTCTTCCCGCTGCTCTTCTACAAACGCCTCTCCGATGTCTGGGACGAAGAGTATGCCGACGCCTTTGACGAGACCGATGACGAAGACTACGCGCTGGCCACGGCCAACGACCGTTTCATCATTCCCGACGGCGCGCACTGGACCAATGTGCGCGAGACGCCCACCGACGTGGGCCGCGCCATCCAAAACGCCATGCGCGCCATCGAGGCCGCCAACCCCAACCGGCTGGACGGCATCTTCGGCGATGCGCCCTGGACCAACAAGGAACGCCTGCCCGACGCCACGCTCAAGAATTTGCTGGAGCATGTCTCGAGCCAGTCGCTCTCGCTGGCCAATGTGCCCGAGGACGAACTGGGCAACGGCTACGAGTTCCTGATCAAGAAGTTTGCGGACGACTCCGGCCACACGGCCCAGGAATTCTACACCAACCGCACCGTAGTCCATCTCATGGTGCAGATGCTGGCGCCGCATCCCGGCGAGAGCATCTACGACCCCACTTGCGGTACCGGCGGCATGTTGATCTCTGCCCTGGACGAGGTCAAGCGCAGCGGTGGTGAGCACCGTACGCTGCGCCTCTACGGCCAGGAACGCAACCACATGACCGCGGCCATCGCGCGCATGAACCTGGTGCTGCATGGCGTGGAGGACTTTCAGATTGCTCGCGGTGACACGCTGGAGCGGCCCGCCTTTACCGACCGGGACAGCCTGGCCAAGTTTGACGTGGTGCTGGCCAATCCGCCCTATTCCATCAAGCAGTGGAACCGGGACGGCTGGCAGAGCGACCCGTGGGGACGCAGCTTTCTGGGCACGCCGCCCCAGGGACGGGCCGACTACGCCTTCTTCCAGCACATCCTGCGCAGCATGGACCCGGCGACCGGACGCTGCGCCATCCTCTTCCCGCATGGCGTGCTCTTCCGCAAGGAGGAGGCTGAGATGCGCCGCAAGCTGGTCGAGGCCGATTTGGTCGAATGTGTGTTGGGGTTGGGTCCAAATCTCTTCTACAACTCGCCTATGGAAGCGTGTGTGCTTATCTGCCGCAGCCACAAGCCGGAGGAACGTGCCGGCCAAGTGCTCTTCATCGATGCCGTTAGCGAGGTGACCCGCGAGCGCAGCGTCAGTTTCCTGCGCCCCGAACACCAGCAACACATTTTGACTGTCTATCAAGCTTGGCAGGAAGAGCCCGGCTTTGCCCGCATTGCCGGGCAGGATGTCCTCGCCAAACAAGAGTACAGTCTCTCCATCCCACTCTACGTCAAGCGTTCGCTCAACGGCAACGGCAGTGAACCGGCAGCGCAGCGCAGCCTACCGGAACTCTGGGACGAATGGGAGCAGGAGGGTCGAGTTTTCTGGCTGGAGATGGGTGTGTTGGTGGAGATGCTGGATGAATTGGCGGATAGCGGTGGAAACGTCCCCGGCACGGCCCAGCGAAAGACCGGATGATCAATTTGTTGTGGACCCTGCCGGTGACGTGGATATCGTACGCTCAGTGCGACCTAAGCGACTTATCACTGGAGTGTATATCAAGCTATGCGCAGCATACCCTACATATCATCAACGGTGACATAACCGGGCGAGACTATCGGCGGTCTCTTGACGTAGCAGAGACATCACCCCGACAGAACTGGCCGTGCAAACGGGTCAACCGCTCAAGGCGATCGATTTGATGCTCAATAGTCAATCGGCTATCACAACCGAGACGGCAATAGTGTTGGAACGAGTATTTGGTGTGCCTATCAGGTATTGACTGCAGCATGAGTCCGAATACCCAGCAAATCTTGCAAGGGATCATGTTGGAGTTGGTCAATTTGCGAGGAGGTTGCCAGATGGCCAAATTTGGTGACGTCGGCCTTTAAGTAAAAGGCAGAATTGACCTCGAAACAAGTACAGCGTAGGCAAAATAGCCAGCTACAAGATATTTGACGGCAAAAGCGGATACTTAACAAAGGTAGTTGCAAATGGACAAAATAGCTCCAGACAGTTTTCCGTTAGTGTTTAGTCGATTGTGCCACATGGTGGTTCTTAGCCGGGATGAACAAGTTGAAGCTGTGATCGATGATGTTGTATTGACAGCAGTTATCACATCGAGTGGGCACGTAGTCGCAGATACAGAAGAAGCCAAGGAGGCGGTAGAAGGCTATTTCGGTATAAGACTTGAAGATCGTGCCGTACAATCTTCCATTTCTAGACTCATTGAATCTGGACGCCTTTTAGCTCAGAAGAATCAAGGGTTTCTGGCTGCACCACATGTTTGCAGTGCAACGGAGACGAAGATCACTAATGCTTATGAACTTGAGGAACAGGTAAAGACTGAATGGCTAGATGAACTCGCAAGAGAGAACGAAGGTTGGAAAGCAGAATGGGGGGAGCAATTTTGGAATGCATTGAAGGCATATATGGCCAAAGCATTCATGGTACATGGCGCTGAAACTACCTTGCTGCTCAATCCTTCAGCATACAAAGAGGATGTGATCGAGTCAAAACTAAGTGGCTATCTCTCCGAAGCGGTTGCACAAGAATGTAGCCCTGCAATTGTTGATGCTGCACTGCGGTCCATTTCGGAATTCTTTGTCCAAGATACTCCATCAAGAACAAAGTATCTCGCTCAATTGCTGGATGGCACATTCACGTTTTTCGCGTTGAACCTTGATGAGCAGACGTCAGAGTACCTACGTGGTGAAATGACTCCCTTGAAGCTCTTCCTTGACACGAATTTTCTGTACAGCTTGATCGGTCTGCGTTCAAACCAGTACGATGAATTTGCACAAGAATTGGTGGATACGATTCGAGATCATAATCTCCCATTTTCGTTGCACTTTCATTCAGTCACGTTGAGGGAGCTTGAAGATACGATCCAGTCTCATGCCACTAGGCTCCGATCCCACTCATGGCCACAGGGATTGAGCAGGGCAATAGTAGGAACGGCGGGGGATGAAATTAACGGTCTTGAGTATGCTTATCATCAACGAAATGCTCAATCACCCCTTAGTTTAGATGCATTTCTAGCACGGTTTGACAGTGTATACGATTTGCTCACAGATGAACATCAGCTTGGTCTATACAATGACACTCAAGAAACCAACGCACAAAGAGAAAGCCGCCAAGAGCTTTGTGGTGCATACCAGGAGTATTTGAGCAAAGTACGCTACAAATCAAAGCCGTATCCCGCTATAAACCACGATATGAAGCTCGTGCAAACTGTACAGTATCTGCGCACAAATGGCAGTTCTATTTTGAATGCCGACGCACTACTTGTCACATTAGATCGCTACCTCTGGCGCTTTGATTGGCAGGAACTAAGGGGCTTTAGCAGACTTGGTTTTACAGTATTGCCAACTCAGTTACTTCAGTTGCTGCGTCCGCTGATGCGTCATAATCCCGACTTTGACCGTCGATTCGTCGAAACTTTCTCCATTCCAGAATTTCGAACTGCAAGACAATTTCCTTCAGTCACATCGAAGGTCATTGAGTATCTTTCTGCATTCGATGATATCTCTGAGCATACTGCAAGGCGGCTCTTGGCAAACACAGTTATGAAGGAGAGATTGCAGGAGGTGGTGGACAAAGATGACGAGTTCATTTCGATAATTGAACAGACTCTGTTGGATGACAACGAACGGCTTGCAATGGAGCGGGACCATTCTCAACAAGAGACACGCCTAGCTAGAGAAGAGTCAGAATCCAAAGAGAATGCCCTTCGTGAAGCAGAAGCCAAAGCAAGACAGTCAGAGCTCAGAATACACGAAGTAAATCTGAAGCTCTCAGAAAAAGACGCTCAAAACCAGGCTAGCGCAGCAGAAGCTCAGAAAGCTATTGAGCAAATGAGCAGTCGAGTTCAGCAACTGGAAGAACAACTGGAGCAGCAAGACCTTGATAAGCTGAAGCGACGTGAGCGCCTAGTTCAGACGCTAAAATGGGTTCTTGGCATTCTAATTCTTCTCGCCGGATTCTTCGCAATTTTCGTGCTCCCACAGCGTCAGAATTGGGAATGGTTCCTCTCCCATCCGAGGAAACTGGGTCTACAGGTCGCTGCAACGGTCACCATCGTACTTCTTTCAGGCATTTTCGTATACCCTCAGCATCGAAAAAAACTAATCGTATCTGGATTGTTTGCGGTTCTACTAACAGCCATACAGATCATTTGATGATGATTCGCAACCCATTGGCTTCAAGCCACACGAGTACTGCGGAAATGAAAATAGCAAGAGAAACTTGGTCTCTTGTACGGTTCGGCGAAGTCGCCAAACTTAGCAAGACTCGCATCGCCGATCCCGTCGCTGAAGGCATCGAACACTACGTCGGCATCGAGCACATCGAGCCGGAAGACCTGCGCATCCGCAGTTGGGGCCTGGTAGCCGACGGCACCACCTTCACCAACTAGTTTGAGCCGGGCCAAGTGCTCTTTGTCAAGCGTCGAGCCTATCAGCGCAAGGTAGCTGTGGCTGACTTTGCCGGCGTCTGTTCCGGTGACATCTACGTGCTCGAATCCAAAGGTGCAGACGTACTGCTGCCTGAGCTTCTGCCATTCATTTGCCAGTCGGAGAGCTTCTTCGAGCATGCCGTCGGCACGTCGGCTGGATCGCTGTCGCCGCGCACCAACTGGAAGCAGCTGGCCAACTACGAATTTGCCCTGCCGCCGCTGGCGGAGCAACGGCGGATTGCGGAGGTGCTACTGGCTGCTGAACAAGTGCGAGTTCGAGCGCAACACGTTGAGTCCAAGGCATGGCGAACACGAATCGCTATGTATAAAGAGTTGACGCAGACGGGTGTGCACAGGACCGGGTTGAAAATTTCTCCACTGGGATTCACACCTACCCATTGGGAAGTATCTAGAGTTGCAGATGTGGTGGAGATTCACAATGATCTCCGGAAACCGATCAGTGCAGAGGAGCGTCAGCAGCAGCCTGGCCCGTACCCGTACTGGGGAGCCACAGGTGTACTTGACTCAATAGACGAGTTTCGACTTGAAGGCACATATGCTTTGATCGGTGAAGATGGCGATCACTTCCTGAAGCAGTCAATTTGGTCCATGACTCATCTAGTATCAGGCCGCTTCAACGTCAACAACCATGCGCACGTCATAAAGGGAACAGAAAAGTGTTCCACAGAATGGTTCTTTCACTATTTTAGACATAGGGATATTCGTCGTTGGCTTACGAAGCAAGGCTCAGGTAGGTTGAAGCTCAAAAAGGCAGATTTGGCCCAAATGCTAATTGCTGTTCCACCGCCTGAGGAACAAGCACATCTGGTCGACAATCTGAACACATTTGTCGATGGAAATATCTCAGTATCTGGTCATGCAGTTGAAAGCGCACAGTTACTCAAGGGCTTAATCCAGTGCTCCATCGGGAACTAACAGATGTTCAATGAAGAAAACTCTGTCGAGGATTTCGTTCGTGATCTGCTCTGTGGACAGCAGAACACATCTGCTCGACAGTTGATCGAGACAACAGAACCATACATCACCCCAGGTCGGGCAAATCGCGGCATAGGCTGGAACCATGTACCGGCCATCGCACTGCCCCGCCAGGCCAATGATGTCTTCATCGAACAGCATGTGCGCGACGCGCTCATCCGCCTCAACCCAAACATCGAAGCCGACCCCAACCGCGCCGACGAGGTAATCCACAAGCTGCGTGCCATCGTGCTGGCGGTGCGCAGTGAGGGTCTGATTCGCGCCAACGAACTCTTCACGAGCTGGCTGCGCAACGAGCAGTCCATGCCCTTTGGCCCCAACCACGAGCACGTCACGATCAAGCTCATCGACTTTGAGAACCTGGACAACAACACCTACGTCCTGGCCACCCAGTACACCTTCCGCGCCGGGGCCGCCGAACGCCGGGCCGACGTAATGCTGCTGGTCAACGGCTTTCCCCTGGTCCTGGTCGAGGCCAAGACGCCAGTGCGCGATGCCATCAGTTGGGTGGACGGCGCGCTCCAGGTCCATGACGACTACGAGCGCTACGTACCCGAACTCTTCGCCTGCAACGTCTTCAGCGTGGCCACAGAGGGCAAGGAAATGCGCTACGGTTCCATCGGCGCGCCGGTGGACAAGTGGGGACCGTGGCGGCTCAATGAGGATGCAGCGCCCGCTTCGCTGGCCGATGTCGGTCGCCAGATTGAGTCGCTGTTGCGTCCCAACGTGCTCCTGGACATCCTGGCCAATTTCACGCTCTTTGCCACCGACAGCAAGAATCGCCGCCTCAAGATCGTTTGCCGCTATCAGCAGTACGAAGGGGCCAACCAGGTCGTGGCACGCGTGGTTGCAGGCCAGCCGCGCAAGGGCCTCATCTGGCACTTCCAAGGCTCCGGCAAATCGCTGCTCATGGTCTTTGCCGCGCAGAAGATGCGCTTGCAGCCGGCCCTGCGCAACCCCACCGTGCTCATCGTCGTCGACCGCGTCGACCTTGACGCCCAGATCAGCGCCACCTTCCACGCCTCCGACGTGCCCAATCTGGTCAAGGCCGAGACACGCGAGGAACTGGAACGCCTGCTGCGCCAGGACACGCGCAAGATCATCATCACGACCATCTTCAAGTTTGGCGAGGCCGAGGGTGTGCTCAACGACCGCGAGAATATCATTGTCCTGGTCGATGAAGCGCACCGCACCCAGGAGGGCGACCTCGGCATCAAGATGCGCGCCGCCCTGCCCAATGCCTTCCTTTTTGGCCTCACCGGCACGCCCATCAACCGCCGCGACCGCAACACCTTCTACGCCTTCGGGGCCGAGGAAGATCACAGCGGCTACATGAGTCGCTACGGCTTTGAGGAATCGATCCGAGACGGCGCTACCCTGCCCCTCCACTTCGAGCCACGCCTCGTCGAACTCCACATTGATCACGCGACCATCGACGAAGCCTATGCGCAACTGACCGGTAGCCTCACCGATCTGGATAAGGAGACTCTGGCTCGCGCCGCATCCAAGATGGCCGTGCTAGTCAAAGTGCCCGAACGCATCGAGGCAATCTGCGCGGACATTGCCGGTCATTTCCAGGAAAAAGTCGTGCCCAACGGCTTCAAAGGCATGGTCGTCACCTTCGATCAGGAGAGCTGCCTGCTCTACAAAGAGACCCTGGACCACCATCTGCCGCCGGAAGCCAGCGAGATTGTCATCTCCGTCTCCGGCAAAGAGCGGGAGGATGCACGCTATCGCCCGCTCAAACGAGACCGGGACGCGGAGGAGAAGCTGCTGGACCGCTATCGCGATGCCAACGACCCGCTGCAACTGCTGGTGGTCACGGCCAAGCTGCTTACCGGTTTTGACGCGCCCATCCTGCAGGCCATGTATCTGGACAAACCGCTTCGTGATCACACGCTGCTGCAAGCCATCACCCGCACCAACCGCACCTACGGCGACCGCAAGACCCACGGTCTCATCGTCGATTATCTGGGCGTCTTCGATGACGTGGCCAAGTCCCTGGAATTCGACGAAGAGGGCTTTCGTCAGGTGGTTTCAGGCATCGAGAATCTCAAGGTGCAGTTGCCGGACGCCATACAGAAGTGCCTGGCCTACTTCATGGGCGTTGACCGAACGGTCGGCGGCTACGAGGGTCTGATTGCTGCGCAGGAATGCCTGCCCAACAACGACCTGCGCGACGCGTTCGCGGTCGACTACAGCACGCTGGCCAATCTTTGGGAGGCGCTTTCCCCCGATCCCATGCTGCAGGAATACGAACAGGACTATCGCTGGCTTTCCCAAGTCTATGTCTCGGTCCAGCCAACTACCGGACAAGGGCAGCTCATTTGGCATGCACTCGGTGCCAAGACCATCGAGCTGATCCATGAAAACGTGCACGTCGAAGCCGTGCGCGACGACCTGGACGAGATCATCCTCGACGCCGAGTTGCTGGACGCGGTCCTGAATACGCCCGACCCCGACCGCAAGGCTAAGGAGATTCAGATCAAGGTGGCGGCCAGGCTGCGCGGTCACATGAACAATCCCCGCTTTCGTGCCCTCTCGGAGCGATTAGAAGCGCTGAAGGAGCGGCATGAGCAAGGGCAACTGCATAGTCTGGAATTCTTGAAGGCGTTGCTGGAGCTGGCTACCGATGTGCTCCGTGCGGAAAGGGATACGCCGCCGGAAGAGGACGAGGACAGAGGGAAGGCGGCCCTCACCGAGCTATTTGAGGAAGTCCGCACCGATGAGACGCCCATCGTCGTCGAGCGTGTCGTCAACGACATCGATGAGATTGTGCGCTATGTACGCTTTCCCGGCTGGCAGAACACGAGCGCCGGGGAACGCGAGGTCCGCAAAGCGCTGCGCAAGACGTTGTTCAAATATCGACTTCATCAAGATACAGAACTGTTCGATAAGGCGTATGGATACGTCAGGCAGTATTACTAGAATTGTCACCACAACGAATCCTGACAAGCTACAATGGCAAAATCATCAATTTACAACGCAGGTTTTTATTCTCAATACCTCTGGTCACTGCGGCGAGACCTCAGCGAGATTGCTGAGTTTGATCTACACGAGATCACGCGCTCCTTGGCATGCTTTCATCTCCCTGTGCACCTATAATGGAAATAAAGCGCATTGTCGTTGCAATTGCCGCCCTCGCTGCCCAGGATCGGCTGCTCAGGATTCCAGCAGTCCGGCGTAGCACGCCTCCAGCCGGTCGGCCAGATCATGCCATTGATAATTTTGGCTGAGGTGGGCGTAGGCCTGGGCAATGGCATGGCTGCGTGCGGCCCGATCCTCCAGGAAATTGACCGTGACGCGGGCGAACTCTTCGGGCGTAGCCTGCGCGTCCACTAGCCGGGCCGCGCCGCTTGCGCCGTACTGGGCCTGCTCGCCCACGGCCGAGGCGACCACCGGGACGCCGTTAAGCAGGATCGTGGCCAGGCGCACGCTGCACTTGGCCTGCTGAAGGGGAACCGGCGCGGCCGGAAAAACGGCCACGGTCGTCCGGTCATAGAGCGCGGCCAACTGATCCGGCTCTACAAAGCCCAGCCACGCCACGCCTTCGGTCCCGGCGTATTCCCCCATGACCAGCATGAGACGTTCATCCAGCCCCGGCTGCACAGGCTGCCCGGCAACAATCAGGTGCGCAGCGGGCTCCATCTCCGCGACCGCGCGCCAGAATTTGGCCGTCCATTCGGGCTCGACTTCCACAAAGCGGCTAAAAAAGAGTACGGCCGGCGGTTGGGGATCGGCGCGCAAAGCGGGCGGCCGGGGCGGCAGCGTTACGCCGTTGGGCAGGTAAGTGACGGGCGTCTCCGGCGCATTCTCCTGCGCCCGCGCCTCCAGCCACCGACTGGCCGCGGTGATGGCGTCGGCGTGGCGGATGCCCCACTCTTCTTGTCGGGCCAGGAAGCGCGCGGTGACAGGGCCGTAGTCGTTGACGGCCGCCCATGCCTGCTCCCAATCGTCCAGATCCAGAACCAGGGGCGGGCGCCTGCGCCTGTGCCACAAGCGCCACTGGACCAGTCCGGCATGGGCCCGGGGCTTGACGATGTGGACGATGTCGGGCGCCAATGCGTCTATCCGCGTGATCATGCGCAGGACCGTGCCGGGGATGCCGCCGCGCAGGCTCACGTTCTCCAGCGTGACGCCTTCTTCCTGCCATGTGCGTCCCGCGTCGGCGGGCGTGTCCCACGGCGGGATGAGGATGTGGGCGCGATGACCCCGTCGGACCAATTCCCGGGCCAGGGGCAAGGTGCGCGCCCAGACGGTCGTTTTTTGGCCCAGGCCAAAGGGCGCGACGAAGAGAATGTGTTGCGACGGCAAGCTTGGCTCGCTCATGATCGGGGCGTGTCGTCTGATGTGATTGCGGCGGGCCATTCGAAGATGCCCGCGCGTAGACGCGCCCAGGCTGCATCTTCCTGGGCCTGGGGATAGCCCAGATCAAAGTGCGCAACGAGCTGGGGCGCGTACCAGCGGTAGATAACCGTGAGCGCTACGGCCTGGCCAATCCAACTTTCGCCCGCAGGCGACGGTGCGGTTAGCGTACGTTCCAGCGCAGCGCGCTGATTGGCGCTCAGATAGCGGTTCAGGTTGACGGTCTCGGGCGGGCGGCGAATGCCGTTGAGGGCCAGCATGAGGTCGATAACGACGGCGCGCAGGTCGTGGAGCAGGTCTGCGGCCAGGAGACGTTCGTCCCGGTCGAGCAGGTCGGGCAAGCGCGCCAGGGTCGTCCAGAAGGCGGCAAGCTGCCCAGCGACGAACTCGGGTGCAGGCGCTTCGAGATCGTCGGGCCAGGCGGGCAGGGAGACGTCATGGGTGTGGGTCATGGCGCTGATTATAACATCGTCGGGCGGGTCGGGGCTATGTCGGCAGGGTACGTGAATGCCGACGAAATTGGCGCATGGCCTGTACGCCGAAGCTAAAGACGGGTAAGTTTCGGGTCTGGCCCAGGCGTAAGGGCAACGCCATCGGCATGGGCCGCGGATACTGACCGGTTCAACCGACGCAACATTGTTAATAAATTCACAATATTGATTACAAAACGCGCGATTGCCCTATTTTTGCCGGCAAATTATCTTGACATTCCCGAATTTGAGCCGCATAATATGCACGGATTCTCTGATCCTGGAGTTGTCCAGTCGATCTTCCCTCATCGTCTGAATTTCCCTGCATATTGACCTGAACAGAATACCCAACCAAAATTTATGAGGAGAACACCTATGAATTTGAAGGTAGCCCCCCCCCCCCCATTTTCTGAGAAGCCGATCCAGGTATCTCTATCTCATTGCCATTGTTTTGGCATTGACGACCCTTCTCGCACCCGCCCCAATTTACTCCCAGGCAGATGATGGAAGCATTCCCGCAGACGATCCCGCCATGCAGCACAAGGGGGATCCGGCGTGGGACGTAGTTGCCGCCTATGCGCAGGGTCTTAACGTTTCGTATGAAGAGGCTGAGGCCCGCTTTGGGCTACAGGACCAGTTTAGCGCCCTGACGGGAGAGTTGGAGGAAAAGGATCCGACCTACGGCGGCGCCTGGATAGAACATGAGCCCGAATTTGGCTTATACGTCCAGTTTGCCGCTTCCGATGGCGCGGCGCGGCTGAAAGCGTACGCGGAGAAGTACCCGTTCGTTGATCAGGTCCGTGTTTTGCAGTCTCGGTATAGCCTCAAGGAACTTATGGCTATGAAGGACGTTTTGACCAACAGTTTTGCAGCAGCCAACAAGTATCTGATTTATTCGACAGGGATTGGGGTAGACGAGAGAAGCATAAAAATCACTATCCGGGCGGGAGACCTGGCGGAAACCGAGCGTCTTCTGGCGACTGATTCGGATTTGGCGACGCTTCTAACAGATGCAGTAGGCGAGCGGGCGCCGGAACGGGTGTTGGATATTGTCCGCGTTGAATACGGCGAACCGGATGTACCGCTTAGCTACCCCAATTATTACGGCGGAGGCGGTCTTGGTGTTGCGTTGCCGTGTACGCCAGGACTTGCGCTGGTAGAGTACTCTACGGGGGAAAAGTATGTATCGTCCGCAGCACATTGCCTCCCCAACCTTTCTCTGAATGGCCATTCCCTCGGCCCGATAGTCCACGAGAGAGATTTTGGCCCTCCATATTATTCTGATGTACGTGTCATGGATGCCGAAGCCACGGGTTGGAATATTACAAATAGAATTGCGTGTGGAAGCTCACTTTGTGAACGGATTAATGGTTATGCGTATCGTACGAACTTGGATCTTGGTACCTATGTCGCGCATCGTGGGAGTATGAGCAATTTTGCAATCGCAGAGATATTAAACACGAACGTAACCGCGCTCGGTAGCTATACAGGTTTCGTCCGTGCCGAATCGCCGAGTTGGTGGTGGCCGGGTAACAATCCTGCAGGATGTAAAGGGGATAGCGGGGGAGCTGTTTTTCAGGTTACGTCCTACCCCTATGCAGATGGTGTAGGGGTTGTTTCACTCGGCAATATACCCATCAATGAAGCTGAAACCTGCTTTAAACAGATTCTATTTCCGCCTCTGGACAAGTTCCCGAGCGGTTTCCGTCCGCTAACCCAATAGTTGGTAGATTCTACAGCCGACATGGAGGATATACTATGAACTCTATCTTCACATTTAACCTTGCACAAGACAGGCTGCAATGGCGGCACGGCTTGATTATCGCGGTCCTTGCGTCGATGTTTCTGTTGCTTCCTGCCGTTATTCACGCGCAAGATTCAAACATAGAGAGTGAGTTTGGCCATTTGAGCGGTGAACTCTATGAAAATGAGCCTGCCTACGGCGGCGCCTGGGTACAACGCGAACCTGAATACGGCTTTTACGTCCAGTTTACCGTCCCCAATGGTGAAGAGATACTACAGGCGTATGCAGATCGCTATCCGTTCGTCAGCCAAATTCATGTTACTCAGTCCCAATATAGCTATAAGGGGCTTGAAGCCATATTGGATGTGTTCTGGGACTTTGGCATCAGGACCGATGATTGGAAATTGGTTCACTTAATGGGTATTGGGGTGTACGAGCAAAATATAACAATTTTTATGTATTCGGAAAATCCTGTCGGGGCTAAACAAGCCATTGTGGATGATGAATATCTCTTTGTAGCGATGGCTGCAGCTGTAGATGAACCAGAGCCGGAACAGATTCTAAACGTTATTCAGTTTATATATGACGACTCTGTTCCCGTGCCCCTCGATGCATATCGTGTCCTGCTGCCCATTGCAATCGTCCAATAGCGATTGGCCGTATAGCCCTGTGAACTGGTTGCGGCTTGTCATGCCGGCAAAATCAGTTCACGGGGCTGTTGTTTGATGCGATGTGATTTTGATCTCTGCAAGGGAGAAAATACGCATGAACCTATTCCTTACGTCTGCCCTTTCCCGCGAGAGGTACTCTTGGCGCTATGGTTTCCTTCCGTTGCCCTGGCATTGCTGTTCTTCCTGATACCTTCAGCCCTTCACGCGCAAGACTCAGACATAGAAAGCGAATTTGGATGCCCATTTTTGTACAAAGTCGAGTTTACGCCATCGTGTACTAGGGCACGTCTTCGCCATTCCCGGTGCCAATCGCCGCAGCCACCCAACGGGTTTCCCCATAATTTTCCAGCAGGATCGACTTGATCAGCGCTGTCAGCGGTACGCCGATAATTGAGCCGACCGGTCCCAGGATGGCGCCCCAGAAGAGCACGGCAAGTAAGGAAATAGCCGGCGAAAGCTTCAGCCCCTGGCCGTAAAAGCGCGGGGCGACCAGGTTCCCGATCAACCCGTTGATGAGCCAGTAGCCGAGAATGACCACAAGGACGCCCATGGCCCCATTCTGGGCAAAGGCCAGAATCAACGGCGGGAAAATTGAAACCCAGTACCCGATGTAGGGAATAAAGCCGAAAACGAACGACAGTACGCCCCAGAGGAACGCATGGGGAATGCCGAGCACCAGGAGAAAGAGCCAATCCAGCACGGCAATGATCAGGTTCAAGGCCGTCAGAATTAACATAAAGGTGGCAACGGACGAGGCCGCCTGACCCGTCGCCGCGAGGATGGGGCTGTCGGCGGGGATGATTTTGCTGACACGTGCGGCCAGATTGTCGGCGTCAGCGAGCAAGAAGAAGAAGATCAGCAAGGTAAACGCACCATTGACCAAAAGCCCGGTCAGGTCCACGGCAAGTCCCGAGATGATTCCAAAAAGCCGGAGCGCGGCCGATTGCAAGGTCGAGACGAAAGCGGACGGATCGATCCCCCGCTGTGTCAGCATTGCGGCAATCTGGTCGCTGTTGGCCGATAGCTGCTCTTGATACGTCGGAATCTTCACCGCGGCCTGGGCCAGGGAAATGCCGATGAGCCCGACGAACAGAAGCACGACGCTCAGCACCAGCAGGCAAATAAGCATAACGGCCCAGCCGCGCTTGACCCCCCGCGCTTGCAGCCAACGCAATAACGGGATGCAGAGCAGCGTCAGCAAACCGGCAAAGAGGACCATGTTTACCATTCTGGCGGCAATGTGCATGCCGGCCAGGATCAGCATGACCGCCGCTATGCCGACGACGAGGCGTAAAATCGAATTGCGCGGGTTATCAGATGACGCCATGAAACACCTTCAGATTCTGATGATTGGAAAATATCGCTACACGCGGCTAATCATATCATACCGCTCAAACGAATCGGGAAGCCCTTCAATTTTAGACAAAGCATACGGGCATTATCGTATGGGCAAGCGAGCGGGGCGGCAGCGGTTGAAACCGCAGCCTGCTACGGGAAACCGGCTTCAAGCCGGTTCGTCCAGCGGAGATCAACGCGCTTCAGCCGCACTTGCCGGGCTTGGCAACGTAAGAGTCGGCAAGCGACAATTGTCACCCTGAGCGGGTCATCCCCGGTTCCTCGGACTTGACGGCTGATCAGCGAAGGGTCTGGGGACTTTGCGCTGCAGAATGTTGCTTTTGCCTGAATTCCGCCGCACTCCATGAATAGGCTATGATCTTTCCGGTAGCTTGCCGCGGTCGAGCCTATTCCTGAAACGCTACCGTAAGCGCGACATGTTCGCCCGCGCGTGAGTTGCACCCGACTCGCCCCGCGCTTATTTTATAACGTCCCGTCGTGTGCTATGCTGCTTTCGTTTTTCGGCTTCTCTGAGCTGGGGACCAGACAGGATATGGAGCCGCATAATTGCTTTTGAACCTAAAAAACGAGGCGCGCTGAGATGAATAAAACCGAATCCATGATGACCCGCTCCTCGCTGGGGCTCGTGCGCGTGGCCGCGATTTCGCCGGCCCTGCGCGTGGCCGATGTAACCGGCAACGTGGCGGCGATTGTGGCCGCGCTGGAGGAGGCCGCAACTCAGGGCGTGCAGTTGGCTCTCTTCCCCGAACTCTGCCTGACGGGCTATTCATGCGGCGATCTCTTCATGCAGACGCGCCTGCATGAGGCCGCCGCGGTCGGCTTGGCCGAAATTGCGGCAGCAACCGCGCGCCTGGATCTGGTTGCCGTTGCGGGTCTGCCCGTGCCGGTGGATGGGCGCCTCTACAACTGCGCCGCGTTCCTGGCCGGCGGGCGTATCATCGGCGTCGTGCCCAAGATATTCCTGCCTAATTACAACGAATTCTACGAAGCGCGTTGGTTCCGTCCCGGCGACGAGACGCAGGCTACCGCCATTGACCTGGCTGGGCAGATGGAGGTCCCCTTTGGCGTGGACCTCCTCTTTTCCGCGGCTAATTTTGCGCGTTGCACCGTGGGCATTGAAATCTGTGAAGACCTGTGGGCCGTCATACCCCCCAGCGGCGATATGGCCTTGAGTGGCGCGTCGCTGCTGCTCAACCTGTCAGCCGGCAATGAATTGTTGGCTAAGGCCGATTACCGCCGGGAACTGGTGAGCCAGCAGAGCGCGCGCTGCCTGGCCGCCTATCTCTACGCCGGAGCCGGTGCGGGCGAATCCACCACAGACACGGTCTGGTCCGGCCATTCTCTCATCGCCGAAAACGGACGCATCCTGGCCGAGACGGAGCGTTTTCACTTCACCACGCAAATAGCCATAGCCGACATGGATCTCATGCAGCTGGAACACGAACGTCTCAACAACACGACCTTCGGCGCGCAGCAGCCGGAACGCGCTTTCCGGCGCATTTCCTTTACCCTGCCGCGTACCGATGAGGCCGCGCCGGCAGCGCTGCTCAATCGCCACATCCCGCGTACGCCCTTTGTGCCCGGCGATCCCCGGGCGCGGGCGCGCCATTGCCGCGAAATTTTCAGCATCCAGTCCCTGGGATTGGTCAATCGCCTCAAGCACATCGGCCTTACGCATGTAACCATCGGCGTCTCCGGCGGGCTGGATTCGACCCTGGCCTTGCTGGTCACGGTGAAGGCGTTTGATCTCTTGGGCCTGGATCGCGCAGGCATTGTAGCCGTCACCATGCCCGGCTTCGGCACGACCCAGCGCACCCGGGGCAATGCCGAAAAGCTGGCCGAACTGCTGGGCGTTACCCTGCGCATCATTCCTATTCACGCCGCGGTGAGACAGCATTTCCAGGACATCGGCCATGACGAGAACGTCCACGACGTGACCTACGAGAACGCGCAGGCCCGGGAACGGACCCAGATTCTCATGGATTTGGGCAACCAGGTGGGCGGGCTCAACGTGGGGACGGGCGATCTGTCGGAGCTGGCCCTGGGCTGGGCGACCTACAACGGGGATCACATGAGCATGTATCACGTGAATGCAGGCGTGCCCAAGACGCTGGTCCGCTATCTGGTGGAGTGGGCGGCGGAGAGCGAGTTCAGCGGCGCGGCCACCCAGGTGCTCATGGACATCAGCGCCACGCCCATCACGCCCGAATTGCTGCCCCTGGGGGAGGATGATGAGCTGGAGCAGAAGACCGAGGAGAGCATCGGCCCCTATGAGCTACATGACTTTTTCCTCTTTTACGCTATTCGCTACGCCTTCCCGCCGCGCAAGGTCTACTATCTGGCACGCCTGACCTTTGCCGGCGTCTACGATGCAGACGTCATCTTGCGCTGGCTGCGCACGTTTTACCGGCGCTTCTTCGCCAACCAGTTCAAGCGCTCGGCCATGCCCGACGGCCCCAAGGTCGGCTCGGTCGCGCTCTCGCCCCGCGCGGACTGGCGCATGCCCAGCGACGCGGTGAGCCGGGTTTGGCTGGATGAGGTAGAGGCGCTGTCGCTTTGATTGTGTAACGCTTCGTCAGGGCCGTGATTGGGCCAGGAGATAGAGGGCCAGCCCGATGATCGTGAGCGCGACGCCGGCCCAGCCCAGCAGGCCCGGCAGCAGCCCGCCCAGCAGGAGCACCTCGCCGGCCAGGGAAAAGAGCACTTCCATGGATTGGGTCGCGTCTACGGCTGCGATTTCATATGCGCTTTCGGCCCGCTGACGCGCGTAGAGGAAGAGGCCCGTGGCGATCAGGCCCGAGAGGAGCGCGACCAGCGCCGTGTTGAGCCACTGGCTCGGCGTGGGCGGCGGCGGTCGGGTAATGACGATGCAGAGCAGCCAGAAGGGCCCCGTGCCCAGCGTCAACAGCAGCACGCGAACGAGCGTATCGTCCAGCACGGGATCTGTGATGTGAGGAATGGCGCGGCGCGCGCCGCGCTTGGCCTCCCACACCATCTGATTGCCCACCGGGTAGGCAATCGCCGCCGCCAGTACCGGCAATGCCCCCAGCAGTAGCGTCCGCCACGATGCGTCCGCCGCATGCTCGGCATTGACCAGTACGATGCCGCCAAAGATGAGCAGCGTGAAGAAGATGCCCTTGAGCGGCACCTTGCGCCCGAAGGCCCGCAGCACCAGCGGCGACACGAGGATGGTCGTCTGCCACGTGGTGGCCACCACCCAACCGGGTGCGTATTCGGCTGCCAAGGTGATCCCGGCGTAGAAGACGCCAAAGCCGATGGTTCCCGCGACGAGCCAGAAGCGCCACGTGCGCCGCCCCAGCGCCAGCCCGGCGCGCAGCACGCGCATTCGCCCGCTCGCGGCCAGGACCACCATGATAAAGAGCGCCATAAACAAATAGCGCAAGCCGGCCGACCAGACCCAGTGGCCGCCGGCCAGGCTCATGGCTCGGTTGAGGATGAAGGTGCTGCTGAAGAAGAGCGAGGCGGATACGCCGATGGTTAGGAGTTTGAGCATAGCAGAACGGGCTGAAGATTCAAGATTGTGGATGGGCCAGGCCGGCACTGTTGAAGTAGAGACTATTATACCCAATCTTCACATCGGCGATTCAATTGATGATTGAGCACCAGATTCTCTCTGGAAAACGTACCGAACCCTTCACCCCGAAAGGAAAATAGTATGCTTGGCGAATTTCTACATAACCGGCTACGGAGATATCGTGTTCTGCCGGCGCTGGTCTGCACAGGCCTGGCCGTCACGCTTTCCCTACTTTCAACCGCGATCTATTCCCAAGATGCCCCCCCACGCGATGACATGATCTCCCCGCTGGAGACGCCGCAGCCCCTCAGTAGATTGGAGAAACGATAGGATGAAACATCTGATCGGATGGCTGCTAATCGTCCTGCTCTTATCCGGTTGCAGCAGGCCGCAGGCGCCGGAATCCCCTCTGCCCGCCGCAACGCAGCCCGTACCGGAGGCAGTCGTACCGCCGTCCATCGAATCGGTGACGCCGCCGGTTGCCCGTGAGGCCGCCCCTGCAGTCGACGCCGAGGATTTGACCGAACTGACTGCGGGGCAACCAGGCCTTCGCCTTCGACTTCTACCATGCCCTGGACAAGGGTGATGAGAACCTGGTCTTCTCCCCCTACAGCATCACGAGCGCCTTCTCCATGGTCTACGCCGGGGCGCGCAACCGCACGGCCGGCCAGATGGCGGCGACCCTCCACTATACCCTGCCCATCACTACCCACCACGCTGCCTTCAACGCGCTGGACCAGCGGCTCAATGCCCAGACTGCCAATGACGCTTTCCGGCTGGAGACAACCAACGGCATGTGGCTCCAGCGCGGCTTCCCCTTCGAGCCGGCCTACTTGGAGACCGTAGCGGCCAACTATGACCTGTCGCTCTGGCTGGCCGACTTCATCGATCCCGAGCACCGGAACGAAGCGACCCGGTTCATCAACGAATGGACTGCTCAACAGACGTCCGGTCGCATACGGAAAATTCTCGGACCGGATACGCTGCATGAACTCACAAGATTGGTACTGATCAATGCCATCTACTTCCAGGCCGATTGGCTTACCCCCTTTGATGAAGCGTTGACGGAAGTGCTGCCCTTCACCCGTTTAGATGAAACGACAGTCGATATACCTCAGATACGACAGGTGCTCTATCTGAGTAATGCTACCGGCGAAAGATATCAAGCCGTTGCGCTTCCCTTTGACGGAGAGAGCCTGCGCATGATAGCGGTGCTACCTGAGCCTGACCATTTTTCGGAAATCGAGGCCCAGCTTTCACCTATGTTTGTCCGACAGATCCGCGATCAGTTGATCGTTGAGGATGTCTGGATACTACTGCCCAGGTTTCAGCTTAAGAGCAAGATTGAGCTGGTGGATTACTTAGCCGCACTGGGCATGTCCGATTTATTCGATCCGCCTGCGGCCGACTTATCAGGAACGTCAGGAAATGGACAGAGAGAGCTATATGTTGACGCATCCGTCCATCATGCCGTGATTGTCGTGAACGAAGCCGGAGCCGAAGCGGCAGCAGCGACAGCAGCGATGGACGCTGCCGTATCCGAACCTCTAAAGATCGAATTTAACCACCCATTCATCTACTGGATCGAGAAGATCGAAAGCGGCGAGATACTCTTCCTGGGTCGGGTGATGGACCCTTCGCAAGGGGCGGAGGAGTAAACGCATCAGGGAGACGATACATCCGGCCATGCAATCCGGTCGTTGGGCAACCACATCGTTGTGGTTGGTATTCCCTTCAGCAAGGGGACCTCTACGCGCTTCACGACGCGAACTGTCTTTGCCCAATCCCCATTTCCCGATCACCGATATCGTTCCCTGATCCGCGGCGCCAAATACTCCTCAAATGCACGCCCCAGGTCATACGCCGGCTGCCACTGCCAGTCTATGCGCGCGGCCGAGTCGTCAATGTCTGCCGGCCAGGAATCAACGATGGACTGGCGTTTGAGATCGGGGGCGAAGGTAATCTCGGCATCGGGAAAGGCCCGGCGCACCCGGTCGGCGAACTGCTCGGCCGACAGGCTGAAGCTGGTGACGTTGTAGACCCGACGGCTGAGCGCTTCCTGGGGGGCGGCCGCCAACCCCAGCAGCGCGTGGACCGCATCGGGCATAACCATGAAAGGGATGCGCGTATCTTCCCGCACAAAACAGGGATAGGCTTCGCCTCTGGCCGCGGCGTGGAGCATCTCCGGCCCATAGTCGCTGGTCCCGCCTGAAGGCAGCGTCGCGGCGCTGACCAGACCGGGAAAGCGCACGCCACGGAAGTCAATCGGCGTGGGTTGGGAAGCGGCCAGTTGCCGATAGTGGCGCGAGAAGTAGTTGCCCAGCATCTCGCAATAGAGCTTGTTGCAGCCGTACATGGTGCGGGGCTGATTCCATTCAAACTCCCGCACCCGTTGGTAGATGCGCTTGCTCTCCAGGTCGGGCATTCCGTACACCGCGATGGAGCTGGGGAAGATGAACTGGATGGATTCACCGCGCCATTGGGACTGCTCCGCGGCCAGGCGCAGCAGAGTGAGCGTGCCTTCTACGTTGACTCGGTGGGCCAGCTCCGGCGTAATTTCGGCCCGGGTAGAGAGAAGCGCCGCCAGGTGGAAGATAGCGTCAATTTCGTACTCGCTGACGATGCGGGTCAGCTCGTTCTCGTTGAGCAGATCGCTCACAATATGGTGATCCACCAGCGGCCGTACCTTTTCCGGCAGTTCGTGCAGATCAAAAGTGAGCAGATGATTGTTGCTGTCCGCGGCCAGGTTGCGGATCAGCTCGTAGCCGATCTCACCGCTGGCGCCGGTGATAAAGATAACTCGTTTGCGCATGGGAACTCCTGGAGAATAAATAAAGATTGAAGATTGGGGTGATAGGAGATTAAGGCCAGCGCAAGAATATAAATATACGCAAATTCGTTCAATGGCTGCTGCCATACTGGATTACCACAAAGGGTGGTATTCACTGTGTACATTTATTACTTTTCGCTTGCCTAAGCGATTGGGAGATTAAGAGATTGGGCCTGCATACAAGCAAATCTCTTAATCTCCCAATCGCCAATCTCCTATCTCATCATGCGCGTTTTTAACCTTCAATTACCCCCATCTCTTTCCCGACTCTTTCAAAAACCGCCAGCGCCTCCTCTAAGTCACCCGCACTGTGCGCGGCGCTGTTCATGACGCGGATGCGGGCCTTGCCCATGGGCACGGTGGGATAGGCGATGGCCATGGCAAAGACGCCCTCGTCGAAGAGGCGGCGGCTGAAGCGTTGGGCCAGCTCGGCCTCGCCCAGCATGACGGGCACGATAGGCGTGACGCTGTGGCCGGTATCGAAGCCCGCGGCCTCCATGCCGGCCCGGAAAATTGCCGCATTCGACCAGAGGCGATCCACCAGTTCCGTAGACTCGGTCAGCATCTCCACCGCCTCCATGCAGGCCGCCACGTCAGGCACGGTCATCGCGCTGGAGAAGAGGAAGGGCCGGCCGCGCTGGCGCAGCCATTCCACAATGGTGCGGTCACCCGCTACCAGACCGCCCACCACGCCGAAGGCTTTGCTCAGGGTGCCCACTTCGATCTGTACCCGCCCGTGGAGGCCGAAGTGGTCTACAATGCCCCGCCCGCCTTCGCCTACCACGCCTTCACCGTGCGCGTCATCGACCATGAGCAGGAGGCCGTATTCCTCGGCCACATCGCAGATAGCGTCCAGAGGCGCGAGGTCGCCGTCCATGCTGAAGACGCCGTCGGTAACGATGAGTCCTCGCCCATATGCGGGCGCGGCCGCGATTTGACGCCGCAGATCGTCCACGTCCGCGTGCGTATAGCGCACCGTTTGCGCCCGGCTCAGGCGACAGGAATCGATGATGGAGGCGTGGTTCAGCTCATCGGAAAAGATGAGGTCGCCCTTCCCCATGAGCGCGGGAATCGTGGCCAGATTGGCCGTAAAGCCGCTTTGGAAGGTGATGCAGTCGGCCGCGCGCTTGAACTCGGCCAGCTTGCGCTCCAACTCCACGTGGAGGTCCATGGTCCCGGCAATGGTGCGCACCGCGCCGGGACCCACGCCCCGCGCGTCAATCGCGGCTTTGGCCGCGGCGCGGATGCGGGGATGATTGGCCAGCCCCAGATAGTTGTTGGCGCAGAAGTTGAGCATCTCCCGTCCATCGATCACCACGCGCCCGTCCATGGGCGACTCGATGATGCGAATGTTGGCCAGCAAGCCCTGCTCCTGCAAAGCCGCCAGCTCGTCGGCAATCCACTTCGTTGTGGCGTCGGTCATGAGGATCTCCTTGATTGGTCATCGTTGGAATTATTCGGCGCGGCGAAATTGCGGGGTAGCGATACGCCAGGGAACGCATTACTCTGCAACCCCGCCGCTCCGCAACTCCGCCCCGATTGCCTGCATCATACCACGTTCGCCCCTTGCCCGCTTCCCGCGCGTTGCGGTGAACCTGTCCGTTTCGCACTTTGTCCGGCTTATGGGTACAATAGCTGTACCTGCCTTTCCGCTCTGCCGCCATTTTGTTATGGTTGCCGGCTGCCTGCTTGCCGTTCTGCACCGGCCGTGCTCAGGACAATGTTCCCTGGCCTATAGCGGTCAGGCCCCGTCATGGATTGCCAACGGAACCGCTCTATATGACCAAACCTGATTCATTTAACGCCACGATAAGCAACGTCCCCAAGTCCGACGCAAACCGTCCTGCTCCGCCCTATCGGGATGCGGACGGCCTTATTCCTACTGATGCGCCGGGCGAGCACGCCATCCTTGTGGGCGTGGAATTGGCCAACGAACCGGGCCTGCTTTCATTGGATGATTCCCTGCGCGAATTGGCGCTCCTGGCCGACACCGCGGGCCTGGACGTGCTGGATCAACTTACCCAGCGATTGGATACGCCCAATCCCGCTACTCTTATCGGCAAGGGCAAGCTGGAGGAGTTGGAGACGGCTGTGCTCGAAAGCGGGGCCAATGTCGTCATTTTCGATGAGGAATTATCGCCGCGCCAGCAGCGGGAGATTGAAAAGACGCTGGGCCAAGAGGTAAAGCTCATCGATCGCACCGCGCTCATTCTGGACATTTTTGCCCGCCACGCCCGCACCCGGGAAGGCGCTGTACAGGTGGAACTGGCCCAGTATGAATATCGCCTGCCGCGTCTGACCCGGGCCTGGACCCACCTTGCCCGTCAGGCGGGCGGTCGTGCCGGCGGCGCGGGCGGCGGCGTAGGCGTCCGCGGTCCCGGTGAAACCCAGCTTGAAGTAGATCGTCGGGAGATCAGTCGGCGCATTGCCTTTTTGAAGCGTCAGTTGGAAGATATTCGCAAGCATCGGGATCACTATCGGCGCAAACGTCGTCAGGCCGCCATTCCCATTGTGGCGCTGGTCGGCTACACCAATGCGGGCAAGAGTACATTGCTCAACGCCCTGAGCAACGCCGACGTCATGGCCGCGGATCAGCTCTTTGCCACGCTGGATCCCACCACTCGCCGGGTAGAGTTGCCCGGCAGCGGCCAGGCTCTCTTTACCGATACGGTCGGCTTTATCCAAAAGCTGCCGACCAACCTTATTGCGGCATTTCGCGCCACGTTGGAAGAGATCACTGAGGCGGATCTCCTGGTTCACGTAGTAGACGTCTCTCACGTCAACGCTGATGAGCAGGTTGCCGCCGTGGAAGAGGTATTGGAAGAATTGGGCGCGGGTAGTCAACCCCTGGTAACGGCCCTCAACAAGATTGATCGTCTGAATCCCGATGACCCGGATGACGCCGCGCGGCTGCAGGCCGCCCTGACCAGCTATCCCAATCCCGCGGCTGTCAGCGCGCGTACGGGCCAGGGGCTGGATGATCTCCTGCGCATGATTGACCAGACGCTGCGCCGGCAGATGACGCCCATCGACGTGCTGATTCCCTATGCCCACGGCGAATTGGTTGCCCAGATCCACGCTCACGGATATGTGGAGAGTGAAGAGCATCTGGCGACCGGCAGCCACATCATCGGTCGGGTCCCCATGGAAATGTCGGGACGCTATGCAGACTATCGCTTTCAGGCGGGAGCGGATGGTTGACGCACCTTGTTCATGGGAAGTTGTCTGTGGGAAGCGCGGCTTGGAAAACCGTCGTAAAATGGGCGTAATATCACGTATCTTCGCCCTGCATTCATGGTATATTTGCGGGGAGTTTTCGCCCCGCTTTTAACCGCTTTATATATTTTTACCATCCGTCATTCAAGGAGCGCATGTTGCTATGACCAGTGAAACCATCACAATTACCGATAATCGTACCGGCCAGTCTTACGACCTGCCCATCACCTATGACACAATCCGCGCGCTGGATCTGCGGCAAATCAAGGTGGACCCCGAGGAATTCGGGATGATGACCTATGATCCCGGTTACGGCAACACGGCGGCCTGTAAGTCCCGCATCACCTACATCGACGGCGACAAGGGCATCCTGCGCTATCGGGGCTATCCCATCGAGCAGTTGGCCGAACACAGCACTTTTTTGGAAACGGCTTACCTGATTATCTACGGCGAGCTGCCTGATAAAGAGGCGCTGGATACCTGGACCCATCAGGTCAACCACCACACCTATGTGCATGAAAACATCGTTGACCTCATGGAGTCTTTCCGCTACGATGCCCACCCCATGGGCATGTTGATCAGCAGCCTGGCCTTCATGTCAACTATGCATCCCGAAGCGCGCAACGTGGACGATCCCAAGGTGCGCGATAAGCAGATTTTGCGCATTCTGGGTAAGCTGCCCACCATTGCGGCCATCGGCTACCGCCATCGCATCGGCCGGCCCATCAACTACCCCAACAGCGACCTGAGCTACACGGCCAACTTCCTCTACATGCTGGACTATATGGGCCAGAGCATGTACGAAGTGCACCCGACCCTGGCCAGGGCGCTGGACGTGCTTTTGATTCTCCATGCCGACCATGAGCAGAATTGTTCCACCTCGGTCATGCGGGCCATCGGCTCGGCCCACGCCGACCCGTACAGCGCCATGGCCGGGGCCACCGCCGCGCTCTTTGGTCCGCGTCACGGCGGTGCGAATGAGGCTGTGCTGCGCATGCTCAACGAAATCGGCGATGAGTCGAACGTGGCTGCATACGTGGAGAAGGTGAAGCAGGGCGACCAGCGCCTCATGGGCTTTGGCCACCGGGTGTACAAGAACTATGATCCCCGGGCCAGAATCATCAAGGACATCGCCCACCAGGTCTTTGAGGTCACCGGCTCCAATCCCCTCATCGACATTGCCGTAGCCTTGGAAGAGGTGGCCACCAGCGACGAGTACTTCGTCGAGCGGAAGCTCTATCCCAACGTGGACTTCTACAGCGGCATCATCTACCAGGCCATGTCCTTCCCGCCGGATATGTTCACCGTGCTCTTCGCCATGGGACGCGCGCCCGGCTGGCTGGCTCAGTGGAACGAGCTGGTGGAAGATCCCGAACAGCGCATTGCCCGCCCGCGTCAGATTTATCTGGGCCCCGGCGAGCGCGACTATGTGCCCATGGATCAGCGCTAGCATCAAGCGGGAATGAGAAGAGAGAAACAAGAAAA
>JAGRCP010000020.1:49066-68890 GCA_020433455.1 Caldilineaceae bacterium
TTTTCTTGTTTCTCTCTTCTCATTCTGTCAGCTGATATCCCCTTCGCCGCGCCAGAAGCGCTGCACCTGTTCCGCCAGGAGGTGATTGCCCTGGAGCGTGGGGTCGTAGGCGAAGTAACTTTGGGCGGCTTCCCGGGCCTGGGCCACCGTTTCCACATCGGTAAGGCGGGCCACGCGCAGATCGGGCAGGCCGCTCTGGCGGGTGCCCAGGAAATCGCCCGGCCCTCGCAAGACCAAATCTTTCTCGGCCAGTGCAAAGCCGTCGTTTGTCTCGGCCAGCGCGGTGAGCCGCTCGGATTCGCCGTCCTTGCTGATGAGGGCGCAGTAGCTCTTGTGTCCGCCCCGGCCGACGCGCCCGCGTAGCTGGTGAAGCTGGGCCAGCCCAAAGCGCTCAGCGTCCTCGATAAGGATGAGGGAGGCATTGGGCACGTCAATCCCCACTTCGATGACCGTCGTACTCACCAATACGTCATGCTCGCCCGCGGCAAAGCGCTGCATGACTGCATCCTTTTCGCTGCCGGTCATGCGGCCGTGGAGGAGCCCCAAACTCAGCTCGGGGAAGATGACCCGACTCAGCTGATCATAGGCTTCGACCGCCGCGCCCGCATCCAGCTTGTCGCTCTCTTCCACCAGGGGATAGACGATGTAGGCCTGGCGTCCTTCCCGGGCTTCCCGGCGCATAAAGCTGTACAGGCGCTCGCGTTCGACGGGGCTAAAAATTTTGGTCTTGACGGGTGTACGGCCCGGCGGCATCTCGTCAATAATGCTGACGTCCAGATCGCCGTAAATGGTGAGGGCCAGGCTGCGGGGAATCGGCGTCGCGCTCATGACCAGCACGTGGGGCTGGAGGTCCGATTTGGTGCGCAACGCGCCGCGCTGCTCCACGCCGAAGCGGTGCTGCTCATCCACGATGACGAAACCCAGGTGAGCAAATTCTACGCCTTCCTGGATGAGGGCCGTGGTGCCCACCACCAGATCGATGGAGCCGTCGGCCAGACCGGCCAGGACTTCGTCGCGGGCCGCTCCCGTCACGCGCCCGGTGAGGAGGGCAATGGTAAGGGGCGCGCCGTCGGGCCTGGTCAAATCCGCCAGCAGCCCGCTGATGCCCCGGTAGTGTTGCTCCGCCAGAATCTGGGTGGGCGCAAGGAGGGCGGATTGAAGGCCGTTGGCCCCGGCCGCGTAGATTGCGCCCGCCGCAACAGCCGTCTTGCCCGACCCCACATCGCCCTGAATCAGGCGCGCCATGGGCGTTCCCCGCCGCAGGTCCCGGGCTACCTCATCCAGCACGCGGCCCTGTGCGCCGGTTAGGGGAAAGGGTAAGCCGGCGGTATAGGCGGCGAGTAAATCCTCGCCGATGGTCATGGCCGGAGCCGTGCTTTCCTTCAGCGTCTGGCGTCGCTGGAGCACGCCGAGTTGAACATAGAAAAGCTCCTCAAAGGCCAGCCGCCGGAAGGCCGCCTCCATCTCTTCCTGTCCGTCGGGCAGGTGAACCTGCTCCAGCGCGGTTTGGAGATCGGGGAGATCGTATTCATCGCGCAGCGCAGGCGGCAGGGGATCAACCAACCCGTCGCCATAGCGCTCCAGCGCCTGGATGATCAGGTCGTGGAGCCAGCCGTTTTTGACGCCTTCGGTCAGGCGATAGATGGGCGAGAGGCGTCCCGTGGCCACCATCTCCTCGTCAATCTCTTCAAAAACGGGATTTTCGATGGTCTTTTGGCCCAGATAGAGGCCGATCTTGCCGCTGAAGCGCAGCGTTTTGCCCGGCTCAAGCTGCTTGACGATCCACTTGTTCCACCACGTGGCGTGGAGCGTGCCCGTGCCGTCGGCCAGAATGCCCTGCACCATCTCCCGGCTGCGGCTCAGCTTGCGCGTCCGCACCTCCCACAGGTTGGCTACGATGGTTACCTGCTCGCCCGGCTTCACGTCGGAGATGGTGCGCAGCTGGCTGTAGTCATCGTAGCGATAGGGCAGATGGCGTACGAGATCGTTGATGGTGTTGATGCCCAGACGCTCCAGTTGTTCGCTGCGGGCGTCGCCTACGCCCTTGAGTACGGACGGCGAGACGGCCAGATCGTCGGCTGTGGACGTTTCGCCGTCCGCCTGATTGCGCCTGCGTTCTACCCGGCGACGGGCAATGTGGGTCGGCTCGGGCGGCGGTAAGTTGGCGACGTAGTCGTCGTCAAGCTCATCATCAAATTCATCATCGCCAAATTCGTCATCGCCAAATTTGTCGTCATCGGCCTCCCGGTTTCCCGAGGTCGGCGCGTTTTCTTTCGCCGTCTCATTTTCGCCCGGCCCATCCGTGTCCGGCTCATCCTGGGGCTGGAGCAATTCAGCGGCCGGATCCAAATCGCCCTCCAGCGCGGCCTGAAGCGCGGCGGCAATGTCCGGCCGCGTTTCTTCATCGGCCCGATCGTAAGCCTCCAGCAGATCGAGGACGGCCGTCACGGCCTGCTCCGGCATCCCTTCACCCTGAGCGTCATCCGCCCAGCGCCGGCTCATGGCGGGCAGCCCGCCGATCACGGCGCGATTGCGCCATCCTTGTTTCTCTTCCAGCTCCAGCACGCGCTGCAAGCGCTTCAATGCAGATACGGCCACGGTTAATATGTCCCTTCGTAGACCATCACGCCCAGGACGTTGCCGCCCAAGTGTGCAGCCAGGCTGGGCGGATAGGCAAAGCGCTCGATGTCCAGTTCGGGCAGCGATTCGGCCAGGCGCTCCACGAGGTCATTTTCGGCATCGCCGTAGGCCTGCTCCATGACGCCCAGCTTTTCGATGCTGGCAAACTCGGTGACGAACTCGACCAGCTTCTCCACAACTTCCTCCCGGGTCTGCACCTTTTCCAGCGGGATGATGTGCCCTTCCTCCATCATGAGCATGGCCTTGATGCCCAGCATGGTGCCCAGCATGCTTTGGGACGCGCTGACCTGGGTGCCCCGCTCCAGAAAGTGGAGGCTTTCGGAAAAGATGCTGGCGTAGAGGTGGGGGATGGCGCCGTTGAGCACTCGTGCGATTTCGTGGACGGTGGCGCCGTCGGCCGCGGCCTCGGCCGCCAGCCGCACCAGCACGCCCTGACCGTAGGCCGCGCTCAGCCCGTCCATGACGCGGATGGTGTAGCGGCCGCGCATCATTTCCGCCGCGTTGCGGGCCTGCTGCCACATGGGGCTCAGCTCGCCGCTCATGTGGATGGAGACGATCTGCTCCGTCTCTTTGCCGACCTCCTGGTAGGTGTCCAGGATTGTGTTGATGTCGGCGGCCAGCACGGTGGGCAACATTGTGACGTCGCTTCTGTCCAGAGCGCGGTATTTTTCCAGCAGTTCCTCTACGCTGAACGAGTCGTCTTCCGCATAGATTGCGCTGCCGATGCGAATGCGGTGGGGGATCACCTCTATGCGGTGTTCCCGGATAAAATCAGGCGGCAAAGCGACGCCGCTATCGGTTACAATTCGTACAGTAGCCATCGTGTTTCATTTCCACTTCTTGGTGCATGGTAAACGTGATGCGTGATGCGTAATACGTGACGCGTAATAGACAGCTTTTGGGTCACGAGTCACGCATTACGAGTCACTCTTCACTTTTCGTTTGTTCCGCCTGGCGGAGCTGCCCGCAGCCCGCGTTGATTTCTATGCCCCGGCGCAGGCGCACCGTGGCTGAAACGCCCGCTTCACGCAGGATCTGCACAAATGCTGCCGTATCCGCGTCGCTGGCGGGCTGGAAAGGGCTGTCGGGAATGGGATTGAGCGGAATCAAGTTGACGTGGCAGAGCCGGGGCGCCAATTTGTCCGCCAGTTCCCGGGCCAGCTCCGGGCTGTCATTGATGCCGCGCATGAGTGCGTATTCGAACGTCACCCGACGACCGGTCTCGTTCGTGTAGCGATCCACTGCGTCCAGAACGTCGTCTACGCCATAGCCCTTGTTGACGGGGACCAGTTGCGTCCGCAGCTCGTCATTGGGCGCGTGGAGGCTGACGGCCAGGCCAATCTGCAGGCCTTCATGGGCCATGCGGTCGATCATGGGGACCAGGCCCACGGTGCTCAGGGTGATGTGGCGCGCACCCAGGCCGAAGGCGTCGGGGTCCGTCAGGCGGCGCAGCGCAGTCCAGACGCTGTTATAGTTGTGCATGGGTTCGCCCATGCCCATGAGCACGATGTTGGTCACCCGGGCGGGGCGCTGGATCCCGGTATGGGGCGGTTGGTCGGGATCGTTCAGGTAGCGGGCGAAATAGAGGACCTGGGCCACGATCTCGCCTGCGGTCAGGTTACGGGCCAGACCGCCCTGGGCCGTTGCGCAGAAGGTGCAGCCCATGGCGCAGCCCACCTGGCTGGAAATACAGAGGGTGCGCCGCTTGTCGTAGAGCATGAGCACCGTCTCAATGGTTTCCCCATCCGGCAGTTGGAAGAGGACCTTCTGGGTGTCGCGGTCCAGGGAAAGCGTCTCCGTGATTACCGTGAGGGGGCTGATGACGGCTGCATCCGCCAACCGCGTCCGTAATTCCCGGGGCAGATTGGTCATCTCCTCAAACGTGACCGCGTAGCGCTTGTAGATCCAGTCCCAAATCTGGCGCGCGCGGAAAGCCGGCTGGCCCAGTTCCGCCATGAAGGCGGTTAATTCTTCCCGCGACAGATCCAGCATGGACCGGCGCGCGGCCTGGGCGTCACGCTCTTTTGGGGTTGGCAATAGCGGGATGGCGGTCATGCCGAGTAGTGTAGCGCATCTGTTCGCGCGCCGTCAAAAGAAAGTGGCGGGGCGGTGCAGTTGCGGTGCAATCCCGTAACCTTATGCCCCATCCGCCGCGCGGAAGAGTTCCAGCAGAGCCGGCAGGTCATCCGCCACCAGCGCGGGCGGCGGGTCCGCGGCCGCGAACTCCGCCGCGGTGGTGATGCCGGTGAGGACGCCGGCCGTGGGCATCCCCAGCGCGACGGCTCCGGCGATGTCCGTGTCATAGCGATCGCCCACCATGAGCGTCTCTGCGGGCGTGACGCCCAGGCGCTGCATGGCCAGCTCGAACATGGCCGGATTGGGTTTGCCTACGATTTCAGGCGTGACGCCCGTGGTCGCTTCCAGCAGCGCCAGGATGGCGCCCGTGCCGGGCAAATGACCTCGTTCCGTGGGGAAGGACTTGTCGGGATTCGTGCCCACGAAGCGTGCGCCGTTGTTGATGGCGATCGCGGTTTGGGCTAATTCCTCATAGGTGAGATTGAAATTTGCGCCGGCAACCACGTAGTCCGCGGCAAGCGGGTCGTCGGTGAGGGTGAACCTCTCCGCCAGGAGCGCGGCGCGCAGGCCGCTCATGCCGAACATGAACGTTTTGCCCGGAATGATGCCGTCGCGTCGTATTTGTCCGGCCAGCCAGCCGGCCGTGGCCTGGGCGCTGTTGAAGATGTGTTCCGGCCCGGCGGTTACGTTCATCCGGGCCAGCTTGGCGACGGACTCCTCAGGCGTCTTGGATGCGTTGTTGGTGATGCAGAGCCAGCCCCGGCCGGTGGCGTCCAGGTAATCGAGAAAATCCTGTACGCCGGGCAGGGGCCGATCGCCGACGTAGAGAACGCCGTCCATGTCCAGGAGGACGGCGCGGATGGTGGAGAGTGCAGGCATGATCATAAGGTAATGGATAATGGATAATGGTGAATTGTGAATGGTTAATGGTGGCGTTGCGCGTAGGCGACGTGGTTAATTGTCCCCCGGCATGGGTTGGTTGTCAATTGTGGGCGCGTTGTGGATTGGGTGGGGGTGTATTCACTGGCAACGCGATGGTTCATCAAGCCTGAGGGTCGAGATTCTTCGCTGGCGTGTCATTACGCCCGCTCCTGTCGCGTTAACCCGCTCAGAATGACAAGATAGATCGCCTGTCATTCTGAGCGGATCGACACGGCAACGTGCTGTAGGCGACAGGTCAGCGAAGAATCCCGCGCTGCTTACCTCCGTGCAGGGTATTCACATCGCGTTCCGGCCCGCGGGGACCGCCCGGCCATCAAATGGCCGGGCTACAAAACAGCGCCCGCTAAACCGGGCTTGGTCACTCCGCAACCGCGCTGCTTCGCATCCCCGCTCCTTGGCGGCCGCTGCGTGAACAGAATGACAAGATAGATCGCCTGTCATTCTGAGCGGATCGACACGGCAACGTGCTGTAGGCGACAGGCCAGCGAAGAATCCCGCGCTGCTTACCTCCGTGCAGGGTATTCACATCGCGTTCCGGCCCGCGGGGACCGTCCGGCCATCAAATGGCCGGGCTACGAAACAGCGCCCGCTAAACCGGGCTTGGTCATTGCGCAACCGCGCCGCTCCGCATCCCCGCCCCTTGGCGGCCCGGCCGCTTTGCGCTATACTGAACTCGCCTTCTTACTGAACGCTATATACGTCCCATCATCATTACGCTGCCAACCGGTCTTGTCGCATCCTGGGACGCGACCAGGATCGCTCCGTTAGCGTTCGGCTGATAGACGGCCAACCATGGCGTATAGGCATAGGTTACGGCCAGACTCGTGTAGAGCCAAAGCGGCAACTTGCCGCTGAGGATCAGCCCCTTCCCGGCCGAAACCGGCGGTACAACCAGCGTCGCCAATTCATCGTAGTCCAAATAGGTCTCCGGGATGAAAAATTCCAGATGCGTCCGGACATCCGTTTCGTCTTTTTTGACCTGAAGCGGATTTTCAGCGGGGATTTCCTGCTGAGATAAAGACCGCGCTTGTACCCAGCCCAGTCTGGGGTCGAAACTTGCGTAGACAGCAGGCGCGGCGTAGCGGGCCAGCGCGGCCTGTACCCAATTGGTTCCCCGGCCGTAAACCGCCAGCGGCGTGGCCTGGGGAAGGTAATCCAGCAGAGAGGGCAACTGTTCCGGTTCCCAGTGTACTTTCGCGTTGGGCTCGGCATAGCCCAGCGTAACGGCCAGGCGATCCAGATCGACCACGCAATCGATCTCTTTCGGGGCCTCGGCCAGATAATACTCTTTCAATTCAGTCTGATTGGCTGACAATAGCGCAGCCAATCTTTGAACAAGCGCATCGTACGCAGGGCCTTGGGCACGGTTGCTGCGTTCCAGCCCGGCAAGAACGCCGGTCACGACCGGTTCAACGCGATCCAGTCGATTTTCGCCGTGTAGATCCGAGTGAAGATCAGCTAACAGGGTTAGCCCGCTTTCACTCACGGCCGCACTCCACCATTCCCGGCTCTCTGCATCCGGCGTCAGCAGGATTGCGTGGGTGCAGTCACTGAACATCGCCATCTGCTCCGGCGTAGGACGTCCGCCCACATCTACCAGCAGCGGCAGTTGGCGGTTGTTGATGTCACGCCGAATACGTTGTACCCAACGATCTGTCCATTCGCCCTTGATCCGGATTTCCGTCACAAGGGGTTGAGGCGCTTCGTTGCTCCAGTCCCCTTCGCCGTCGGGGCAGGCGCGCAGCGTATAGTGCTGTTCGATACCTATAGCACGCAGGCTTTTGGTCAACGAATAGATCAAGACTGATTTCCCACTGTGAGGCGGACCGCCGACCAGTATCGCGGGCAGTTGATCGACAAATGATTGATTCATCAAAATGTGATTTGTTAAGGGGTAATTTGTCATGGTTGAAGGCTCTCCTTCGACAGTTGTAGCAACCCTGGGCGGACAGCCCCAGGTTCTGACCTTTGCATTGGACGCGCTATTGGCGCGTAACGAAATCATCAATCAAGTCATCGCGGTTCGTCTTGCCGCGGCCACGCCCGCTATGGAGCAATCCGTCGCCGCGCTGGACGCCGCCTTTGCCGGTCGGCGCTACCAGGGCAAGCCCTGCACCCTGCACTGGGAAACGCTCGCCGACGCCTCCGGCCCGCTGGGGGAGATTCGCACCGAGGCCGTGGCCGAGGCGGTCTGGCAGAGCATGAACCGGGTGCTGGGACGGCTCAAAGCCCAGGGCAGGCGTCTGAATCTGGTCGTCACCGGCGGCCCGCGCATCATCGGGTTGACCGCCATGTCGGCCGCCACGCTGCTCTTCGACCATCAGGACCGGCTTTGGCACCTCTATACGCCCCGGACACTGCGGGAAGAGGCTCGGGGCGGTCGCCTGCTCCATGCCGACGCCTGGCCCGGCGATCCCGCCGGCGAGACCGCGTCAGACGTGCGGCTGATCCAACTGCCCATGGCCCCGTGGGGAGCCTACTTTCCCGCCCTGCGCGAGCTGGCTTCCGCCTCGTCGTCCCAGCTGCTGGCCGTCCAATCCCGCTGGATGGACGCCGGAGAAGAAACCCGCTGCGCCGCGGTCATGCAGCGCCTGACGCCGCGTCAGCAGGAAGTGCTGCGCGCCTTCGCCCAGGGCAACTCGCCCCAGGATGTGGCGGAGATGCTCCACATCACCCTCAAAACCGTGGACGCCCACAAGACCGTCATCCTGAGCGAATGCCGCATCGCCTGGGGCGCGCCCGACGACGAGCGCCTGGGCTACCACGATCTGCGCCGGCGCTTTGAAGGGTATTTTCGAGTATAGCACGGGGAGATAGACGGGGGATTGGGGGAATCTCTTAAAGAGTTTGGGGGAGATGTCGGATGCGAAACGGACCTTTTCCCGGTAATTTATACAATGAGCAATGATCTGAAAGGGGTTTATCTAATGGCTGTACCAGAAAACTGGAAGACTAAGCATCTCATTCTTCTTGTAGGCGGGAATCCGTTACCGAATTATGTGGCGGGCAAAATATTGCTACAGGATGGCGGCAAACTCCATTTAATTCACTCAACTGACACAAGAAAAATTGCCGAACATATCGGCAATCAATTCGGCAAAGAGAACAGTAAATGGTATGCGCATCCTTGTAACGATCCTGCAAGCCGAGACGATATCGAGAGTGCTTTGTATTCGGTATTGCAAGAGTGCGGCAGTGAATCAGTTGGTCTAAATTATACCGGCGGTACAAAAGCTATGTCCGTCCACGCTTATTCCGCTATAAAATCCAAAGTAGCTGTGGCTACATACTTGGATTCGCGAACATTAACTCTGCGCCGAATGGACGATCAGGCGACAGAGCGTATTGCAGATGTCCAATTTGCTGTAGAACCGACGTTAGACAACCTGATGGATTTACACAATATCAGCGTCCAAAAAGGTCGCATTCGAAATGAGACCATCCATGATGAATTCAACAAAGGGATGGGCGCGTCCTACGCAAATCCTGAAACAGCAAATCTATATGAAATCTGGTGTCAACGTTATTTGCGTAATTTTAAGAATATCCAAGGGCCTGCAAGAGATGATCTCGATAAAGCCATCAATGCCGCTAATGCACAGGAAACGGACGAAAGAAAAATTGCTCAATTAGGAATGGATGTTCGAGCAATCATGGTTTCCCATGATACTGAACTTGTCGAAAAATCTTCGAGACTACCTGTAAATCCGGTTCCTTTATCTGAATATCCTGCATTAGTTGATGTAAATAATGCTCTGCGCAAATTAATTGGTATAGCAGAAACGGACGAAACCCTTGATCTATCTGGATATACGAACAAGGAACTACGTTCTTTGATTCGACATATGGACGGCGATTGGGTGGAGAATCTTACCATGCAGGCGCTTCAGCAGATCGCCTCCAAATGCAGATTACGTGAAATTCTGATGACCATTGATACAGACGCGCGCCCAGGACAATACAATTTTGAATTTGATGTTGTCGCTATGCGGGGTTACCAACTCTATGCTTTTTCCTGTACTCGCTCGGCAGACAATGGTCTATGTAAAACTAAGCTTTTTGAAGCCAGTATTCGAGCAACACAATTAGGAGGTAGCGAGGCAAGAGTTGCCTTGGTGTGTGCTCACCCAGCTCCGAACAAACTCAAGGCGCAAGTGAAAAAGTGGTGGTATACGGAGGATCCTCAATTTGAGGTTTTCGGCGCTCCGGATTTGGGTAATCTACCAGAAAAATTTAAAGAATGGTTTGACTCGAACAAGAAGGTGAATCAATGAACCCATTTCATTTAGTCGTGATCGATACACGAGGAATCCAGCAGTATATTTTTGGCAGCAATCGCTTGCGGGAGAACGTCGGCGCGTCTCATCTGGTTTATTTGGCTACTGAGGGTTGGTTGTTCGAGGAACCGGATGATTTTCTGCCGTCCGGGAAGCACAATATCGTCGAGCAGAAGCGCCTGGATGACCGGCCTGTCGCGCCGGATAGCTCGTGGACCGCGGAGCTGCTCTATTCGGGCGGCGGCAACGCTGTGCTGCTCTTCCGCAACGAGAAAGACGCAAAACATTTTGTCCGCAACTATAGCCAACGCCTGCTGGAAAAAGCTCCGGGTTTAGACGCAGTCATTGTTCGTCATGAATTTTTGTGGAGTGAGACGCTTTTGGCCACTGCTGTAGAAGATGCCCTTGCCGCTCTTGACCAAAAGAAATCAAGTTCTGCGGGCTGGGAGCCGCTTCTTGGACTAGGTATTACCGCCGCATGTCAGTCTACAGGGCTGCCTGCTCATTTTGTGCGGCGACGTCCACCGGAAATCAATGGGCCGTTTGTGTCTGTTTCTGCTGAAGTAACTTCTAAATGGGACACTGTTAACGATGCCAAAGAGCGATTAAATCATCTGTACTCTTTAAGTGAAGGTTTGCGCTATCCGGACGATTTTGATGATTTAGGGCGCGAAAAAGGACGTTCCAGTTATATCGGCGTTGTTCATGCAGACGGCAATAGCCTGGGGCAAGTTTTGGCCAAAATAAACCAAAGGCATCAAAACCCTGATATGCCGCACACGGAGGCTAATCAGTCCTATCTTGGGGACATGCGTTCCTTTTCCGACGCGGTAAAAACCGCGGGTAATAATGCTCTATGTTCTGTTCTCGCCGCTGTTGAGCGTTGGAACCTTAACGGATTGCGTACATTGCCTGAAAGAGGCGAAGTAGATGATCAAGGAATCTCCCTGCCTCCGTACGAGAAAGAGAAAGACGGTTCGTACTACCTTTCAATCCGACCAATCGTGTATGGCGGCGATGACGTGACCTTTGTCTGTGAAGGACGCATTGCTTTGCAGGCCGCACAGATTTTCCTGACGGAGTTCAGCAAACAGCAAATTCCTGGTGTAGACAGACCCATTGCCGCTGCGGGAGTTTCCATTGTGAAAGCGCACTATCCCTTTGTCCGAGCGTATCAACTGGCTGAAGACCTGGCGAAAAATGCAAAGATAGACTCGGGACGCGATTATCCTGCGCTGGATTGGCATTTGGCCCAAAGCGGGATTTTTGAAAGCCTCAAATCACTCCGAGAACGTGAATATGGAACTCGACACAATGGAACTTTGCTTATGCGCCCTCTGGCGATCTCTGATGGCGAGAACTGGCGCACTTGGGAGAACTTTGCGCATATGGTGAGCGCTTTTCAGAATGATGAACAATTTCCACGCACTCAGGTGATGGATTTGCGTCGGGCATTACGCGAGTCGTCTCCGAACGATACAGGTAACGTGCGTAAAGTGACTGAAGTTTGGGAAGGGCGGAAAATTTTTCTCCCCTCTCTACAAGGCCTTTCGGAATCTTATTCCCAGAATGGGTGGGTAGGGAAACAATGCGTCTATTACGATGCAATCGAGATGAAAGACCAATTGCTGGAAATGATTACAGAGCTAGATGAGGAGAAGACATGACGCTCTATTGGTTGCACCTTACAACGCTTAGCGACACGGCTTTCGGTCGTGGCAGCGGCGTACCGGGATTGATCGATCAAGATGTGGCTATTGATAAGGATGGCTGTCCTTATTTACATGGACGCACACTTAAGGGGCTGCTCAATGAAGCGTGTGCAGAAATTCTCTATGCATTAGACCCCGGGAATTCCATGCCGCCAGGATGGATTGATGCCGCAGATGGACTTTTTGGTCGCCCAGGTAGCCGACGCAGGGCGCAGGGAAAATTGCGCGTTGGCCATGCACAGCTTCCGGAAGATTTACGCCGAGCCATTCATCACAGCAGTTGGGATGCTGACGCAGTGACAGATTCTTTGACTACTGTACGCCAACAGACTTCCCTGAAAGCTGATGGCGCTCCTGAGCCCCATACATTGCGCAGCGTACGCCTGATTTTGCGGAACACGCCTTTTGTTTCCGAATTGAATTTGTCCGATGAACTCACCGATGACGAAAAGGGTCTATTGGCAGCATCCGTATTGGGATTGCGCCGGGCAGGCACGGCGCGCAACCGCGGCCGCGGGCTCCTCCATGTGCGTATTTTTGCTGATGAAGTCTCCTCCCCTGATGCGGCGTCAGGGCAGGCTAGCGAAGATATCGACAATTCTACCGATCTTACGTGCGACTGGTATGCGACTTTCTTCCAAAAGAAGGTGTGTCTCTCATGATCGCTATTACTTATAAGCTGATTCTTCAAGAACCACTGCTGGCAACTTCACTGCTTGGTGATCCAAATAGTTCTGTATCGTTTTCATATGTGCCGGGCAGCATGATACGCGGACTTATTGCGACACGGTTGCTTGCACAGGGCGACGTAGATCTTGCTCTGGATGAACGTGATCTGCTCTTCAACGGCAATGTTCGTTACCTGAATGCTTATCCCGCAGATGCGCAAGGCTATCGGCGTTTACCCGTACCCATCTCTTGGCATTATGACAAGCGAAAGGCTAATGAGGATGGGTACAAAATTGTAGACTGGGCGTACATGGACGAGGAGGAGCGAATTGAAGCCGATATGGGTGAGGACGGATTTCTGATTCCCTATCAAGCATACAGTGACAGTTTTGTCGAGGCACGTGTATATGACCGCGACCCAAGTATCTACAACCCAGGACGTGTGATTCATGTGCATCATCTGCGAGACCGCCGCATTGGTCGCCCGACTAAAGATATCGGCGCCGTCTATCAATATGATGCACTGGCTGAAGGCGAGGCGCTTGTCGGCGTTATTCTGACCGAAAATCAGGAATTGGCGGATCGTATTTTAGCTCTGTTACCAGAGCAAACCGTACGGCTGGGTGGAGCGCGTACTGCCGGATACGGGAAAGCACTCCTCGCCGCTGTTGTACAGCAGCCCATCAGCTGGACGGAAGTTCCGGAAAGCGATCTATCAGATGTCCAGCCGGAAGAAACGTTTGTCGTGACGTTGCTGAGCGACACTATTCTTCGTGACTTACAGGGCCGACCGTCCCAAGATATTGCGCCGGCCTTGCCTCCTGAGATTCAGGCTGAAGTATTGCAAAGCTATCAAAAACGGATTCCCGTGGGCGGTTTCAACCGTAAATGGGGATTGCCCATACCGCAGGAGCCTGCCCTTAAGGCCGGTAGTGTATTCGTACTCAAAGCAAATAAACGCGTGAATAAAGCTGAATTCATCAAGTGGATAAATGCAGGTATCGGTGAACGTCGCGCTGAAGGGTTCGGCCGCATTGCCATCAACTGGTACGGTGATGATTCCGTGCTTGTTAAGGCAGAAGCCCATCCTTATATCTGGACGGAGTCAAAGAGCAACGCTCTTTCGGCAGCTTCAAGGAATCTGGCGCAACAAATGCAAGAGCGATATCAACGGCAGATGCTGGATCGATCCTTGGCGGCCTTTTTGAGCAAATTCTCTCAAAAGAGAGAACGTTTGCCGATTTCCAAACCGCCGGCCAATAGTCAGCTTTCTCGCCTGCGCATCTTTCTGCGCGATGCGCAACGGCAGGACGATTTAACTCGCATCTATAACCTGTTGTCTCCCACTATACTGGACGCAGAAGGAAAAGAAATTCGTAACCCCCAGGCATTGAAATCTCGCTCGATGGAGCAATTTCGCAAAGCGCGGCTAAATGTAGAAGGCGTACCTAATGAGCGGCTGGATGGCTGGATGCGAGCGTTGATTGAAGATACGCTCAGCGAAAATCCGCAAACAATTTGGAATTACCTGGATAGCGACAAGCAAATCATTGGCAACAACAACTTGCTATTGGATGTGGAGGCAAAGCCGTCTGACCTATCGATCGACTACACCTTCCGTCTGATAGACGGCATTTTAGAGGCAGCGATGCGGACAAACCGTGCAACGGATGGAGATGACGGAGGAAATAACAATGGCTGAAATTCAGTACGAACATGGTCATCATACAAACCCACGAAGAGTCTGTGAGCGGCTGCTGATCAGCGGTGATCTGGTTCTGGAGACGCCCGCCCACTTCGGCGGCGATAAGGACGAATCTGTATCAACGGATATGACGCTGCTGCGGGATGAAATCGACGGTTCTCCCCTTTTGCCTGGCACGACTTTGGCCGGCGCGTTACGTAACTATCTGCGTCAACGACTCCTGGGTTATGACGATACAAAGAAATCCAGCAGCATTGTGGTGCGTCTCTTTGGCCCAACCCGGGAAAGCGGAGAAGATGACGCCAGTGATCAAAGCGCGGTGATTGTAGACGACAGCCGAACTCGCAATGAACGCGTCACGCTGCGGGACGGTGTACGGATCGATCCTCGCACGCGTACTCAGCGCCGCCTGGATGAAACGCTAGGTGATTACGGGCGGGACGGTGTACGGATCGATCCTCGCACGCGTACTGCATACTATGACGAGAAGAGCGGCGGCGCCAAATTCGATATGGAATTGCTGGAAACAGGTGTGGTTTTCCCACTCAATATTGAGATTGTCTTGACGCCAGACCGTTCTGCCGATGTCGTTTTGCCATATGTGGCCTTGGCTCTTCAGGGGCTTAAGAATGGTGAAATTCGCCTGGGGCTGCGCAAACAAAGAGGATTTGGGCAGTGCCGTGTCAACTCGTGGACAGTTAGCCGTTATGATTTGCGTCACCCTGAAGATTTATGTCTATGGTTGGCTACCCCTACTCATGAGCACAGAGCTGACGCAGTAACAAAGGCAACGATCGGCGAGGCTCTAGGTCTGAATGCGGCGACGGAGGATGCACGCAAGCATTTTACGGTCGAAGCGACGTTTGGCCTGCAAGGCTCCTCTTTGTTGATCCGTTCGGGTTTCGGTGCAGCGGATACAGATGCGGACATGGTGCATCTTCATAGCCTTGATCTGAATGGTGAGCGAGTTCCGGTCATTCCGGGGACGAGCTGGGCTGGTGTCGTGCGTCATCGAGCACGTCGTATTGTCAACACAATTGGGGCTGCTCTTGGGAAATCTGTACCGAATTACCTGGATGATCCCGAAATTATATGTGAACTCTTTGGCGTCGGTCCGCAAACTGGCGATAAAGTCGGGAAATCCAGCAAAGTGCGTTTCGATGAGACACGGGTCAAAAATGGTCAAACTCTCTATCAAACTCGTGTGCGGATTGATCGCTTTACCGGTGGAGCTTATCCTGGAGGATTATTTGAGGAAGCGCCAGTCTACGGCACAGAGGATACACGCGTCTGCTTTCGCCTTTATGCGCGCGATCCGGAGCCATGGGAAAAGGGATTGTTGTTGCTGGTTCTAAAAGATTTGTGGACTGGAGATCTGCCTATCGGCGGCGAGGCATCTGTAGGGAGAGGAAGGCTCACGGGACTGTCTGCAACTATCTATGACAGGATAGAGGGTGCAGATCTTCATTGTTATACGCTGTTTGCAGGAAAACCGGCCCTTGGTCTGACCAGTGAGCAGCAGGCGCAAATGCAAGAATATGTCACTGCCTTATGGGAGAAACTGGAGAAAACATCAGAGGTGAATTATGCCTGAGAATGGACTGCTGCAAGAGGAAATCGGAATCGTTGTCGGCCCTTATCCGGTGACAATTCAGATACATGAGTGCGACAAGATCAATGGCGATGCAGTGGGCTGGTTGCAAAAGCGGGCGCGGCCGGGGATGACGTTGCTTGCCCATGCGGATGACGGCATTATTTGGGGCAAGGGCGATGAGGGTGAAATCCTATTTGCACCGGATGCACTCTTCGACAGCAATTTTGAACGCGTCCAATTTAGCAATCAAACTCTGCAAATGGCGCGCCTCTTTAATGAAACGGAGGAAACGTTTTTCTGGCGCGTTGATGAGGGGCAATGGCGGGCACGGACGATCATTGACGGCGAAGCCCATGGGATGGGTGAGAAGTTGTGCCGCATGGATCGATGCCAGGTGCTGTGGGGCACACGGATAGAAGTCGGCATAAATGGCTTTTGTCGTGTCGCTGACGGGCAAGAAGGGTTACGCCATACGCCACCTCTCTATTTGGAAAAAACAAATTGGGTAAGTGATGACACAGATGGAAATAACCGCGGCCTGCGCCTCTTAGTGCGCCAATACATCCAAGAGGACGAAATAACCGGTCAACTGCAGATGGATATAAGCCGATTGGTTAAGTTATATGCAGAGGAGAATCCGGCATGAAGAACCCGAAACACATGAACCCCAATCGCAATAGAAAAGCTACTGCACCTTACAATTTTGTGCCATTGGCAGACGATATTGTTTCGGCCTCTATTGCTGCTGATGCCGACCGACAAGATATCTATCATGGAGATCGGTATACGGGTGTATTGACTTGTAAGCTTGAAACTAAGACGCCGCTTTATACTCGTGCAGCGTTAGAGGAGTACGAAGTTCGAGGAAATCAGGAGGCGAAGGAAAAAGCTGATTTTTTCTATATTGATCCCGACACAAAAATGCCGGTCATTCCTGGCAGTTCACTGCGTGGAGTTTTGCGTTCTTTAGTGGAGATTATCTCTTACGGCAAGTTGCAACCGGTTACGGATCGTCAATTATTTTTTCGTACGCTGGATGGATCAGCATTGAGTGATGCTTATGTAAGGCGTATGGTAGCTGGAGACCGCGCTAGTGATGGCGCATATCCTGCTGTGCAGGCAGGATATGTCGAAAAAGATGGTTCTGATTATTATATTCGACCTGCTCAAGAATTAGCTGGCACACAATTTTATCGCGTGGAAGAAGATCTAGCGCTCCATTTTATTACGGCGCATATTGGTTCCGGTGGATTACAAAAGATGGCATTTAATCGCCGCCCGAACAAAGGCTACCAATGGGGACGAGCTCCTGTCTGGTTTCAACCTGTAGTGCCCATATCTCATAAGCCCCGTTCCAGTCAGTTCTATGCCGATGTCACGAATATACAGTTACGAAAAAAAGGATCAAAGCCGCCTGGGAAAGGATGGCAGAAAGGATGGTTCATTGCCAGCGGCTGGGTTCCAGGACCTAGAGACAGCCGCGGCAAGCATCTACATTGGATTATTGGTCCTGTTTCACCTCAGAATCAACGTATTCTGATTGAAGATATTGATATAGCGGCCTATGTAGAACCTAATGCGGGAATTTCTCAAAAAATCGAATCGGAGCATATGAGTGTTTTGCCGCGCAATACCGGTGAGTTGATTCCCTGTTTTTACACTGAATGGAAGGACAGTAACAATAATAAACACATTGCCTTTGGACACACAGCGATGTTTCGCTTGCCGTATGAGAATTCCCCTAAAGACTTATTGCTGTATTCTCCGGAGATGTCCCATAGGACTGATTTTTCAGAATCATTATTTGGTTGGGTAGATAATGCTAAAGGTCGTACTATTGCCGGCCGTGTTTCTATAAGTGATGCGCATGTTGCTTCGGAATTTAAGGGACGCATCTTCCTACTTGAGCCGGATGAAGAGTCTCTAACCCCTTTGCTGAGTGGACCAAAGCCGACCTCGTTTCAGCACTACCTTATACAGGAAGGTGATGATAAAAAAGAGCTCTATCACTATCAGGACAAAAGTGATACAACTCTACGTGGTCATAAGCTGTACTGGCACAAAAATGATCAGTTGCCCCGCTCTGCTTACCATGTAGCAAAAACGAGTGAGAATTCTAAGCAGTTGACAGTAATGCGTCCTGTGAACCAAGGTGTGCCTTTTACTTTTGACATTCATTTTGAGAATGTAACAGCAGAAGAATTAGGTGCGCTATTGTGGATTCTTCAAATAGCTGGAGATGGTGAACACTGTCTAAAGGTCGGGATGGCAAAACCTTTAGGTTTAGGCTCCGTAAATATTACGGCAAACTTGACGTTGAGTGGACGTATTCCACGCTATCGAAGTTTGTTCGATCAGGAAGAATGGTCACCGATTGGGTGGGTCAATAATCAGGAACCATTGATGCAGACCATCGGTGAGGTTCAAGAGCGGTTGCAGCAGGAACAATCTGTTGGAATTACGGATTGGCCTCCTTTCATTTCAGCCTTCGAAACGTATATTCTATCAGAATTGGGTGAAAAGCATCTTTCATTTGCCCAGCTTGAGCGGATACGGATGTTACTGACACTTCTGCGCTGGCCTGGCCCCGCAGCGGATACAACTGCGTACATGCAAGGGCCTAACAATCAGGGATTGGATAATCAGTTTCGGCATCGGCCCGTCTTACCAGATCCGTTATGGGTCACTGACCCTAGCCGTCAAAGAGAATCGAATCGTTATCGAAATGTTCGTACACCCTTGAATAATCCGCTGCCAACAACGCTTCCCGTGAATCCTGAACTTGTAGCCGATATTGAAAAATATATCGATAGCGAAGTTGCTCAGGAAACAATTGTTGAAGCAAATCTGGTTAAAAGGGACTCTTTAGAGGATTTCGTGAAGGGCGATCGGGTGGTAGGGAAAGTTGTTGAAGTGATACAAGACAGCGTTGTCGTGGATATTGGTCCCGGCAACGCTCGCCTGCACATAAATCAGGTCTGGCCTCCGACTCGTGATACGCAAAGATTGGCGAAAGATTTTTATGTGGATCGAAAGATAGAGGTATGGGTGAGGGATCGTAACGCAAAAGGACGCATCCAACTCACTATGCGGAATCCCAAGAAGTGATCCTCATCAACTTCTCCCATCCCGTCACCGCTGACCAGCTTGCGCGGATCGCCGCGCTGGCTGGAGGGAAAGAACCGGCAGGCGCCCACGCTCACAACTTGCGCAAGAGTTCGTCTTTGCCCAGACCCAAGTGGTCCGCAACATCACTCAGAATGCGATTGAGCGTACCGATTCGCAGATTTGCGTGGCGAGGAATTGTGATGTGGTGTTCGCCGCGTAAATCCTGACGCGTCAGACGGACATGACGGCTGGTCTGCCTCGTTGGTTCATACCCAAACGGTCGTAGCCGCCGAATCAGGTCATCGCCGCTCCAGTCACGGGGCAGCCTCATGCCAGGGCCAGCGTTTCCTCCCGCGTGAAGTGGAGGCGAATGAGAGCAGAACGCTCATTTTTATCGAAATGACATGCCACCGCATCCTTGATCATCGTCCGCAGCTCTTCCAGAGTGTCGGCATCGGTATAGATGCTGTGGTTCAGGGCTTCGGCTTCATAACCGCCTTCCGGCGATTCACGTACGAGGAAGAAAATTTCTTGTAACATGGGCGCTTGTCTCCGTCATTCTATTGTTGTCACTAATGTTCAGTATACCATGCGCTAAAGGGCCGATTCAATCCATGATCCTCATCAATTTCTCCCACCCCGTCACCCCCGACCAACTGGCGCAGATCGTTGCGCTCACCGGCCGGGAACCGGCTCGTATCCTGGCCGCGCTGCCCCAGTTCGATGAACAGGAACCCTTCACGCCGCAACTGGCCGCGCTGCTGGACCAGATCGACCTGACGCCGGCCCAGTGGCAAACCGAGCCCATTCTGGTGATGCTGCCGTCGCTGAACTTTATTGCCGGGGCGCTGCTGGCTGAGCTGCACGGACGCATGGGGTACTTTCCGCCGGTGGTGCGGATCCGGCCGGTGGCAGGCGCGATCCCCCGGCGGTACGAGGTAGCGGAAATCCTGGATTTACAGGCCATGCGCGAGGACGCCCGCCGCACCCGGTAGGTCGTTTGTTTCGCTCGATGATCCTTGGGCGAACTGGATATCGTAGGTCGGGTGTCCCACCCGACGTTTTTCGCAAACGGGGACGGCTGTCGGGTCGGAGACGCCG
>JAGRCP010000130.1 GCA_020433455.1 Caldilineaceae bacterium
ACATGCCGCCGATGGGCTCCCAGCGACCTTCCTGCACCCGGGCCCGGATAGCGTCGAAGAGCGCCGGGTAATCCTGCTGCACGTAGGCGTAGAGTTGGGGCTGACTTTGGGTAAAGTGGTAGTCAGGAAACTGCTCCATGAGGCGCAGCACGGTGTGAAAGGTGCGCCCGGCCTTGCGGCGCGTGTGGCCCAGGGTCCAGAGCCAGGCCACGTCAATATGCGCGTGACCGGTAGCCGTAACGGCGACATCAGCGGGCGCGCCGGCCTTTGCGATGCCCGCTTTGAGCGTGGCATATGCCTGGGGGACGCCGGCGTAGAATGGGTCGCCGAAGGGCTCACGCAGGTCTATCAGCTTGAACGCGTCATCCAGCGCGTTGAGCAGCGCGCCTTTGGCCGGCGAGTCATCATCCAGGGATTGGGCGATGCCGTGGGCGACTCGGGCCGTGGCTGCAAAGTCACGCGTGGGCTGGTCGATCTGGACAACGGCGCAGGGCCGCATGACGAGCCTGAGGGTCGGGCCCTTCTCCTGCGCGTCCATGAGGCCGGTAAAGCCGTGCAATGCCAGGCGATGGGTGCAGCCGCGGTCCAGACCCGGGGGCAGAAGAATCTCCTGATGATGGCGGTCACAGGCGGCGCAGGCTTCGCCGTCAATGTAGGCCAGCGCTTCGGGATGGCTGAAGTCGCCGGCTTCGCCCAGAGGCAGGAAAAGGGCTACGGGCGCGTCGGCATCCCAATCTTCGGGTATGCTGAATTCGCTGCACAGCATAAAATCGGTGAAGCGCTTGCCCCAGTAGTCGTAGGGGTGGATTTCCTGCCAATCGCTGCTGTCGGCATCCAGGAGCGGCGCGGCTTCCGGCCCGGCCAGCTCTTTATAGCGGAAGGCCGGCAGGGGAGATTGCCGACGATAGACGAGCGAATTGACCAGCTCGATTCGCTGTCCGATCTTTTCTTCTGTCCAACGCATTTTGTGGTACACGTTTGCACCCTTTCTTATAGTGATCCTGGGGAGTTGATGGCGTATGCGCATCTCATGCGGTCGTCATGAATGCGTGATGCGTTGCGCTCGACAGCCGTCACGCGTCACGTTTCAAATAATGAACCGCATGGATTCCTGAAGAGCTGCATCAATTATGACAGGCACGCATGGTCATGTCATCAAATCGTGGGTCATTTGGTAAGATGATACCGGTAAGGAGGCCGATTTCCTCTTTCATTCCGACTGCAGCTTGCCTGGATAATTATGACTGTGAACCTACTGACCCACAAAACGCCTTTTATCATCGGTGTAGCCGGCGGCACCGGCAGCGGCAAAACGACGGTAAGCCGGGCCATCCAGGAAGCTGTGGGCCCGGCGCGCATTGCCTACATTCAGCACGACAATTATTATCACGACCATAGTCGCCTGCCGCCGGCGGAGCGGGCCAAGCTCAACTATGATCATCCCGACAGTCTGGACACGGAACTGATGGTGGAGCAGCTTCAGCAGCTGCGCGGCGGTCAGGCGATTGACGTGCCCCTCTATAACTTTGCCACCCATTCCCGCCTGACCGATACGCTGCGCGTCGAGCCGGCCAAGATCATCCTGGTGGAAGGCATTCTCATCTTTGCCGAGCGCCCTCTGCGCGAGCTCATGGACATGCGCATCTTCGTGGACACCGACGCTGATATGCGCTTTATCCGCCGCCTCAAGCGGGACATGGAAGAGCGCGGCCGCTCTCTGGATGCCATTGTCAGCCAATATCTGGCCACCGTCCGCCCCATGCACATGGAATTTGTCGAGCCGTCCAAGCGCTATGCCGACATCATTGTCCCCGCGGGCGGTCATAACCGGGTTGCGATGGAGATGATTGTGAGTCGGATATTGGCGTTGTTGGAGGGTGGAGCAGAAGATTGAAGAGTAAAGATTGAAGATTGGTCATTGGGAGATTGAGGGATTGAGGGATTGGAGATTGGGGAAATGGGGGTTGTAGAAGTCTGGCCTTTCTGTGGCGGGCATAAGGGATAGAAGCGCCGACTCAGTCGGACAACGCATTATTATGCTACAATAGCTACGTGGTAACGAAGAAGAGATTGTGGGAGATAACAACGTGAGCCCTCATATCATACAGGCGATTGAACCGAAAACAACTGAAGTCCTGAGCCAGGAAAAACTCCAACAACGCTTGCGTGAGTTTAAGGAAAAGCACGGCGCGGAAAATGTGTCCCCCGCTTATCGAAACTCTTCGCTAAATGATTCAGGATGGGGAAGCAGATGATCCTAATTGACCAAGATAGGACCCAGGCGTTCAGATAGCCGTTTGAATTTGCCAGACCCCCAGTAGGGCGCACCTACACCAGATATGCCCGAGTCACGGAATCCCAATCAGCCGCGCCCGACACTCATATAACCCGAGCCCGTCTCAACCCAATCTCCAATCTCTCAATCTCCCAGTGACCAATCTCCCAATCTTTAATCTTCAATCTTCAACTTTCCCTATGCCCACACCACCCCCCATCCCCATCACGATTGACGCCGGGCCGGCCGTGCATCAGCACGCAGGGCTGAGCCGCTATGCCACGCGCCTCATCGAGTACCTGCGGCGGGAGCAGCGGGATCGGGCGGACCTTACGCTTTTTTATAACGCTCACTCCGGCCACATACTGCCGCCGGGCTTGCGGGCTATTCCCGCGCGCACCCTGGATCAGGGCCAATATCGCTGGCGATTGGGCGCGTTTGCCGGCCAGAAGCTGGGCCTGCCCCGTTACGGTCGGGCTATCCTGGGCGGAGAGCCCCGGGGTCTCTACCACGCGACCGAACATCTCCTCCCCCGTCTGCCCGTCCCCACGCTGCTCACTGTCCACGATCTCATCTTCGAGCGCTATCCGGAGCACCACACGCGCACCAACCGCGCCTTTCTACGCCAGGCCATGCCCGCGTTCGTGCGCGCGGCCAGCCACGTCATTGCCGTGAGCGAGCAGACCCGCCGGGACCTCATGGAGCTCTACAAAACACCCCCGGAAAAGATCACGGTCATCTACGAGGGCATTGATGCCGGGTTCGCGCCCGCGCCCGCGGATGAAGTGGCCCGGGTGCGCGCTGCCTACAGTCCGGACCGTCCCTATCTGCTCATGGTGGGGACGCTGGAGCCGCGCAAGAATCACCTGACGGCCGTGCGCGGCCTGGCCCGGCTGAAAGCTGCTGGCTATCCTCACCGCTTGCTGGTTGTGGGGGGCAAGGGCTGGCTCTTCGATGAGATTCAGGCCCGGATTGGTGCGCTGAACCTGGAAGATGACGTGCGCTTTACCGGCTACGTGCCCGACGCCGACCTGCCGCCCCTCTACAGCGGCGCGGCGGCCGTGCTCCTGCCCAGCCTCTACGAGGGCTTTGGCTTTCCCGTGCTGGAAGCCATGGCCTGCGGCGCGCCCGTGGCGTGCAGCAACGCGAGCAGCCTGCCCGAAGTCGCAGGCGACGCCGCGCTCCTCGTCCCGCCCACGGACGACGAAGCCCTGGCCGCGGCCGTGGGGCGGCTGCTGGATGATGGTGAGTTGGCCGCCGGTCTGGTGGCCGCGGGTAAGCGCCAGGCCGCACGCTTTACGTGGAGCCGGTGCGCGGCCGAGACCGCGGCGCTGTATGAACTGGTTAATCGAGAACGATGAATGACGAACTCTTAATAAAACGGCGCAATCGGGCCCTACTCATTAAAACTTATCATTTCCCATTTTCAATCATCCATTAACTCGGACCCATGCGAATCGCGCCGTCCAGCCGGATCACCTCGCCGTTCACCATGCGCGTCTCCAAAATATACTTGACCGTGGCCGCGTACTCGCTCGGCTGGCCCAGGCGCGAGGGGAAAGGAACCTGGCGGGCCAATGATTCCAGCGCGGCTTGGGGCAACGCGGCCATCATGGGCGTCTCGAAGATGCCTGGGGCAATGGTCATGACCCGGATGCCGTCGCGCGCCAGGTCCCGGGCCAGGGGCAGGGTCAGCCCCACCACGCCGCCCTTGGACGATGCGTAGGCCGCCTGGCCCATCTGGCCGTCGTAGGCCGCGATGGACGCGGTGTTGACCAGCACGCCCCGCTCGCCGTCTTCGCCCGGCTCGGCCTGGGCTATGCGCGCTGCAGCCAACCGGCAGACGTTGAAGACACCGATGAGGTTGACCTGCACGACCCTGGCAAAGCTCTCAAGATCGTGGACGCGCCCCTTGCTCAACGTGCGCCGGGCGATGACGATGCCCGCGCAGTTGATGGCCCCGCGCAGCGTCCCGCCCAGCGCTTCAGCGGCATCCAGGGCCGCCTCCACGTCGGCCGGCGCGGTCACGTCGGTGGGAACGAAGCGGGCCCGTTCGCCCAGCTCCCCGGCCATGGCTTGACCCGCCTCGGCATTGATGTCGGCCAGGATTACCCGGCCGCCGTTTTCGACCAGCATCCTGGCCGTGGCCGCGCCCAGCCCCGAACCGCCGCCCGTGACCAGGAATGTGTTGTCGGTAATGTGCATGTGGGTTCTCCTTTATGGGGTATTGTGGCGGCTTCCCTCCGGGAGCGCCGGACTCCAGTCCGGCCTGGCGCTTCCCGGGCGTGGCCGCCCGGTGATGCACCCGCACGGATTGTCCCGCCGGTTTGGGTATGCATGGACCGCCCGGCCATCAAATGGCCGGGCTATTGAACAGCGCCCGCTGAACCGGGCTTGGTCATTCCGCCGATTTGGTAGGTGCGGTTACAAACCGCACCTACCAAACTGAATCTTCCGGCGATCTCACGTCGACCAGCCCCGTTCACGGGGCGTCGTTTTGTAGCACCGGGATTTGATCCCGGTGCGTTCCCCGGTGACGCGGATGCGCGGCTTCCCTCCGGGAGCGCCGGACTCCAGTCCGGCCGGCCGTGCCAGGCTGGAGCCTGGCGCTCCCGGGCGTCCCTCCACATTCCTCCGCCTATCTTCAATCCGTGAACGCCTCCTCATTCAGAGCGCGTTCAATCAGCGAGGGGGGCGGCGTGAAGCGGTCGCCGTAGGTTGCGGCCAATTCTTGTGCGCGGGCGACGAAATCCGCAAGCCCGTACGCGTTGATGAACTGCAGCGTGCCGCCGTGGAAGGGTGCAAAGCCCCAACCCAGGATGCTGCCCAGGTTGGCGTCGGCCACCGAGCGCAGCACGCCCTCATCTAGGCAGCGCACGGTTTCCAGCGACTGGACGAACAGAAGGCGGTCGATCATTTCCTGCTGGGGCAGCTGGACGCTTGCCGGCGGAAAATATTCGGTTAATCCCGGCCAAAGGCGCTTTTCGCCGCCGCCGTAGGCGTAGAAGCCGCGCCCCGCACCGCGGCCCGGCCGATCCAGCGCCAGCATCTTGTCCACGACCGCGTGGCCGGGATGCGCCGTCGCCTGACCGTCGGCCACGGCCTGATCCCGCACATGCGCGGCCAGACTCAGGGAGACTTCATCCATGACGGCCAGCGGTCCTACGGGCATGCCCGCTTGCAAGCCCGCCATCTCGATGGCGGCCGGCGACTGCCCTTCGCCCAGTAAAGCCATCCCCTCATTGGTCCACGTGCCAAAGACCCGGGAGGTGTAGAAACCCCGGCTGTCATTGACCACTATGGGCGTTTTGCCGATCCGCAGTACGAAATCAAAGGCTCGGGCCAGGGTGGCGTCGCTGGTCGCTTCACCCACGATGATTTCGACCAGCTTCATCTTGTCCACGGGTGAGAAGAAGTGGAGACCGATAAAGTTAGCCGGGCGCGCGGACGCGGCGGCCAGGCCGGTGATAGGTAATGTGGACGTATTGGAGGCAAAGACGCCGTCCGGCTCCATGATCGCCTCGGCCTGCTGCGTGGCCGCGGCTTTGACGGCCCTGTTCTCGAAAACGGCCTCAATGATCAGATCGCAGCCGGCCAGGTCGCCGTAATCGGCCGTGGGCGTGACGCGCGCCAGAAGATCATGGGCCGCGGCCTGGGGGATGCGCTTGCGCTGGACTTGCTTTTCCACCAGCCGGGCAATGCGCGCTTTGCCCGCTTGCGCCTGCTCCGGATCGGCGTCAATGAGGATGACCGGCAGGTCCGCTTTGGCTGCGGCGTAGGCGATGCCGTGGCCCATCATGCCCGCGCCCAGAACGCCGACTTTGGTTACAGGATGGGGCGGAATTCCCGCCGGGCGGCTGAGGCCCCGCTTGATCTGGTTGAGCTGGATCCGGAAGGCCCGGACCAGGTTTCTGGAGACCTGACCCGCGGCAAGCTGGGCAAAATAGCGGGATTCGATGCGGCACGCAGTCGCGAAATTCACCTGGGCCCCCTCCGCCAACGCGGCCAGGATTGCCGGCGGTGCGGGATAGTTGCCCCGGGTCTCCTGGCGGATGGCCGCCGGCGCCACGGCCAGGAACGCGGCATTGGCCGGATCGTCCGGCCCGCCGCCGGGAATTTGGTAGGGTGCAGCCTGATCCCACGGCGCGGCGGCATGGGGATTGGCCTTGATCCAGGCCCGGGCCCGGGCCATAAGGTCCTCCGGATCCGGCGCCAGCTCATGGACGATGCCGGCTTCCAGGGCCTGGCGGGGCGTGTAGCGCCGATTTTGGGTCAGCCACTCCAGCGCAGGCTGGAGGCCAATCAGCCGTCCGGTGCGCACCAGACCGCCCGCGCTGGGCATGCCGCCCAATCCCACGGCCGGAAAGCCGAAGAAAATGCGATCATCATCCAACGCAATCCGGTAATGGCAAGCCAGGGCAAGCTCTAACCCGCCGCCCAGAGCCGTGCCGGTCAGCGCGGCCACAACCGGCACGCCCAGCGTTTCCAACCGCCGGAAGAGTTCCTTGATATGCTCGGCCGCCACAAAATACGCGGCCGGATCATCGGAACTGTAGAGGCGATCGATATCTTCGCTTGCGATAAAGGCGCCTTTGGCCGAAGCCAGAATGACGCCGATCGCGCCTTCGTCGCGAATCCGATCCAGCGCCGCGGACAGACCGGCAAAAAATTGGCCGTTGATGATGTTGACGCTGCTGTCGGGCTGGTCCGCGGTTAAGGTGACGATGCCGGCAAGCGACTTTTCGTAATGAATGGTCATAGTTACACCCGCTCTACAATCGTTGCGATGCCCATGCCGCCGCCTACGCAGAGGGTGGCCAGGCCCGTAGCGTGATCGCCTCGCTCCATTTCGTCCAGGAGCGTGCTGAGAAGGACTGCGCCGGTTGCGCCCAGGGGATGACCCAGCGCAATGGCCCCGCCGTTGACGTTGATGCAGTCGGCATGGTCGATTCCCATTTCGCGCATAAAGTGCATCACCACGGCGGCAAAGGCTTCGTTGACCTCCATGAGATCGATGTCGCTCAGGGCCATACCGGCCAACTTGAGGGCCTTACGCGTGGCGGGCGCAGGGCCGGTCAGCATGATGGTGGGGTCTGTGCCCACAAGCGCGGCGGAGACGATCCGCGCCCGGGGCTGCAACCCCAGATCCCGACCCGCTTCCCGACTCCCTATCAGGGCGACGGCGGCGCCGTCTACGATGCCCGATGAATTGCCCGCGGTGTGGACATGGTTGATGCGCTCGACCTGGGGATATGCCTGCCGGGCGACAAAATCGAAGCCCAGCGCGCCCGGCGTTGCAAACGCGGGCTTAAGCGCGGCCAGACCCTCAAGCGTGGTGTCGGGACGCAGGTACGTGTCCCATCCCAGGACGGGCAGGCCGCTTGCATCGGTAATGGGAATGACGGCCCGGTCGAAGCGGCCCGTCAACTGGGCGAACGCGGCCCGCTCCTGGGAGCGCAGGGCAAAGGCGTCTACGTCCTCCCGCGTGAAGCCGTCCAGGGTGGCGATCAGGTCCGCGCCGATGCCTTGGGGCACAAAGCGAGTAGCGTAATTGGTGGCCGGGTCCTGGGACATGGCCCCGCCGTCTGTGCCCATGGGCACGCGGGACATGCTCTCCACGCCTCCCGCCACAATAAGCTGATCCCAGCCTGAGCGCACCTTGGCCGCTGCCAGGTTGACGGCATCCAGCCCCGAGGCGCAGAAGCGGTTGATCTGGACGCCGGGCACGTCGGCGGCCCAGCCGGCTTTCTGGGCCGCAATTTTGGCGATGTCCTGGCCCTGGTCGCCCACCGGGGTCACGCAGCCCAGAATGACATCATCTACCCGTTCCGTATTCAGTCCCGTGCGCGTGACCAGTTCATCCAGCAGCGTCACCACCAGATCGATAGGCTTGACCTCATACAGATCGCCGCCCGGTTTGCCCCTGGCTCGAGGCGTGCGAATGGCTTCGTAGATGAATGCGTTGGGGTGCATAGGGTGTACGTCCTTGTTTACGAGAAAAAGAGACGATTAAAGATTGGGGTGAACGCCTTTTGGCGAAGAAAGAGGCGCTTGGGTTGCTAAAATGAGTTTTGTTTACGCGTCAGGGATATTGCGTCGGAAAACCCATGTTCTTACAGACTGCTCTTTCTCCTTCCGACAATATACCAACCAATGTTTAGGCGAGGCTCTTCCATCAGAACTATTCGCTCCTTCCAGCATAGCCATTCCGAGAACACAATGACGACCAGCTATCCGACGCTGCGAGGACGACTTCCTCTGCATAAAAAATACACTTCATCCGCTCAGACTTCCGTCACCCAATCTTCAATCTTTAATCTTCAATCTTCATTTTTTATTTTCCAATCCCCTGCCAATCAACTCCTTCATCACCTCGTTCGTACCGCCGTAGATGGGCTGGACCCGGGCATCGAGATAAAATCTGGCGATGGGATATTCGAGCATGTAGCCGTAGCCGCCGAAGAGTTGCAGGCAGCGGTCCATGACCCGTACTTGCAGGTCGCTGGCCCACCATTTGGCCATAGCCGCCTCTTCAGCGGTGAGCGTGCCTGCGTTTAATTCGCTGATGCAGCGGTCCACGAAAACCCGGGCGATGGTGATCTCGGTCTGCATTTCGGCCAGCTCGAAGCGCGTGTGCTGGAAGGAGCCGATGGGCTTGCCGAAGGCGTGGCGGGTGCGGCAGTAGTCGATGGTCATCTCCAGCGCGGCTTCGCACGCGGCCACGGCAATCACCGCAATGGAGAGGCGCTCCTGAGGCAACTGCTGCATGAGGTAGCGAAAGCCTTCGCCCTCTTCGCCCAGCAGATTTGCCGCCGGCACTTCTACATCATTAAAGTACAGCTCAGCCGTATCCTGCGCCTTGAGGCCCATCTTCTCCAGATTGCGGCCCCGTTCAAAGCCGGCCATGCCCCGCTCGATGACCAGCAGGCTCATCCCTTTGTGGCGCGCGTCCGGGTCAGTCTTGACCGCGGTGACGACCAGATCGGCCAGAATGCCGTTGCTGATAAAGGTTTTCTGGCCGTTGACCAGGTACCGATCGCCGTGCCGGACGGCCGTCGTGCGGATGCCGGCCAGGTCGCTGCCGGTGTTGGGTTCGGTCATGGCGATAGCGCTGATAAGTTCGCCCGTGACCATGCCCGGCAGCCAGCGGGCCTTCTGCTCATCCGTGGCGTAACGGAGAATATAGGGCATGATGATATCGCTGTGGATGCCGAAGCCCGGCCCCATGGCCTGGGCGCGGGCCAGCTCCTCATCTACGATGGCGTTATAGCGGAAATCTGTTTCGCCGCTGCCGCCGTATTCTTCCGGCGCGTCAAAGCAGAGCATGCCCAGCGCGCCTGCCTTGCGCCAAATTCCCCTGGGCACAATGCCTTCCTCCTCCCACTGCGCGTGAAAGGGCGCGATCTCCCGCTCCACAAAACGGCGCACCGCATCGCGGAACATGATGTGGTCGGGGGTGAAGATGGGTCGGTTCATGAGCGACTCTCGTTATTGTTCGTCGGAATAAGGAATGAGGAATGAGAAAGGAGGAATGAGAAAGGAGGAATGACGATATCCCGCCAGCCATATGCCATTTCTCATTCCTCTTTTCTTATTTTTCTTTATCCAAACAGCCCCTGCAACTTGGTCGCCAACATGGGATTGCCGTCGATTTTGACTTTGCCCTGGGCAAAGGCGGCCATGGGATTGAGGCGGCCGCTGGCCAGCTCCACAAAGTCAGCGTCGGTCATGCGGATGGTGCAGTCGGCCGCGTCGATTACGCCCGAACGCACGTCGCCCGGCGCATGCTTGAGGTCTACGATCCAGTCGCCGCCCGTGTCGCCGCTGATGTGGAACTGGAAGAGGGCGTTCACCCGCTTGACCAGATTCGGGTTTTCGGCCACGCGGGCGGTCATCCGGGTGAAGACTTGCCGGGCGCCGGCGCTTTCCGCATTTTCCCCGGCGGGATTTTCTCCGGCCGGACTTTGTTCGCCCGCATCGGGCTCGGCTTGGGCCATGTCCATGACGGTGCGGGTCGTGTCGACGCCCAGCGCCAGCTCAGCCATGACTTCTACGCCCGCCAGGTCATACGTCCATAAATTGAGGGTGGTGACGGGCGCTTTTTCCCACGCGGCCAGGCGCTCTTTGATTCTGGCCTTGGGGCCGCAGAGGGAGATAAGGTCCACCAGATCATCAGGCACCGCGGCCGCGGCTTCAGCCTTGCGTCCGGCCAGGAAATGCGCCTGGATTTCGTCGGCTGCGTCTTCAAACCCGTAGCGACAGACCAGATTGTAATAGAAGTTCTTCTCCTTGGCGCCCATGCCGCCCACGTAGAGCGCCAGGGCGGGCTTGAGGGAATTGCGGGCCGCGTCCACGTCGTCGCTGACCACCACGTTCACCGACGGTGCGACGTCGAACTCGGCGAAGCTCTTGCCGCCGCCCGCTTTGGCAAAGCCTGCTTCCACCTGCTCGCGGTAGGTCGCGTCAAAGTGTGCAGGCGAGAAGAAAATGGGCAGCCAGCCGTCAGCGATTTCGGCGCATAACTCGACGTTTTTGGGGCCGATGGCGGCCAGGTAAATCGGGATGTCGGCGCGTCCGTGGATGATGCTTTTGAGCGGCTTGCCCAATCCCGTGGCGTCATCGCCCGTGTAGGGTATCTGATAGTGCGCGCCGGTATGGACCAGCGCCTCTTTCCGGGCGAGGATGGTGCGCACTATCTCCACATATTCCCGGGTTTTGGCCAGGGGTTTGCCGTAGGGCACGCCGTGCCACCCTTCCACTACCTGGGGACCCGAGAGTCCCAGTCCCAGCAACATGCGCCCGGCGGAAAGCTGATCCAGCGTAGCCGCGGTCATGGCCGTCATCGCGGGCGTGCGTGCGGGCATCTGCATAATGGCCGTTCCCAGGCGGATCTGCTCAGTTTGCGCGCCGATCCAGGCCAGGGGCGTCACCGCGTCCGAGCCGTAGGCTTCCGCCGTCCAGACTGCGTAATAGCCCAGCCGGTCTGCCGCCTTGATCATCTCCATGGGTAAATCAATCGTTGCACCGGAATAGCCGGCCATAAGTCCAAGTCGCATGGGGGGTCCTTTCGGGTTGGAGAGAGTAGAAATTAGAAATCAGGAATTGACTTCACTGCGAGAAGGTCA
>JAGRCP010000131.1 GCA_020433455.1 Caldilineaceae bacterium
TACATCGGCACCCAGGGCATCCTCCAGGGCACCTATGAGACCTTCGGCGCGCTGGCCCGGCAGCAGGGCTGGCCCAGCCTCAGGGGTAAGTTCGTCCTCACCGCGGGCCTGGGCGAAATGGGCGGCGCGCAGCCCCTGGCCGTGACCATGAACGAGGGCGTGGGTCTCTTTGTGGAGGTGGACCATTGGCGGGCCGAGCGACGCCTCAACCTGCGCCAGGTGGACCGCATGACCGACGATCTGGAAGAGGCCATGACCTGGGTGGAAGAGGCCCTGGCCGCGGAGGTTCCCCGCTCCGTGGCCCTGATCGCCAACGCGGCCGAGGCGCTGCCCGAGCTGGCGGCCCGGGGCATACGGCCCGACGTGGTGACCGACCAGACGTCGGCCCACGATCCCATGTACGGCTATATCCCCGCCGGGCTCAGCCTGGAGGAAGCAGCGGCCTTGCGCGCGTCCGATCCCGACCGCTACCTCCAACAGGCGCTGGACTCCATGACCGCGCACGTGCAGACCATGCTGGACTGGCAGGACCAGGGTGCGATCGTCTTCGACTACGGCAATAATCTGCGCCAGCGGGCCTTCGACAACGGCCTCGCGCGCGCCTTCGACTATCCCGGCTTTGTGCCCGCCTACATTCGTCCCCTCTTCTGCGAGGGCAAGGGGCCCTTTCGCTGGGTGGCGCTTTCCGGCGATCCCGAAGATATCTACGCCACCGATGAGGCGATCCTGGCGCTTTTCCCCGAGGACGAGCACTTGGCCCGCTGGATCCGCATGGCCCAGCAGGAAGTGGAATTTCAGGGGTTGCCCGCGCGCATCTGCTGGCTGGGCTACGGCGAGCGGGCCAGGGCCGGGCTCAAGTTCAACGAATTGGTGGCGGCAGGCAAGGTCAAGGCGCCCATCGTCATCGGGCGGGATCACCTGGACAGCGGCTCCGTGGCCAGCCCCAATCGGGAGACCGAGGCCATGCGCGACGGCTCTGACGCTATCGCTGACTGGCCCATCCTCAATGCGCTCATTAACACGGCCAGCGGCGCGACGTGGGTCAGCTTTCATCACGGCGGCGGCGTGGGCATCGGCTACAGCCTCCACGCTGGGCAGGTGATTGTGGCCGACGGTACGCCTGAGGCGGCCGCGCGGCTGGAGCGGGTGCTGACCGTGGACCCGGGCATGGGCGTAGCCCGCCACGCTGACGCCGGCTATGAACGAGCCGTGGATGTGGCCCGGGAACGGGGCGTTCAAATTCCCATGTTGGAGGCCTGACCATGCTCATTATTACCGGTCAGGATTTGCACGTGGATGATGTGGTTGTCGTGGTGAACGGCGAACCGGTCGCCCTGGACCCCGGCGCGTTGCCCGGCATTGAGCGCTCCCGGGCCGCGGTGGAGCGACTCGTAGCCGACGGCGAGATCGCCTACGGCATTACCACCGGCTTCGGCCGCTTCAAGGACGAAATCATTCCGCCCGATCAGGTGGCCCAACTTCAGGTCAACCTGGTACGCAGCCACGCTGCGGGAATGGGGCCGGAACTGGATGAACGCACCGTACGCGCCATGCTTTTGGTGCGGGCCAACACCCTGGCTTTGGGCTACTCAGGCGTGCGGCCGGTGGTGATCGAGATGCTCCTGGCCCTCCTCAACCATGCGATCCATCCGTGCATTCCCAGCCAGGGCTCTTTGGGGGCCAGCGGCGATCTCGCGCCCCTGGCTCACCTGACCCTGCCTCTCATCGGCGAGGGCGAGGTCATCATGCAGGGCGAGCGCATGGCCGCGGCCGAGGCTCTGGGCCGCGCGGGCATCGCTCCCCTAGTGTTGCAGGCCAAGGAGGGGCTGGCGCTCCTCAACGGTACTGCCTTCATGGTGGGATTGGGCGCGCGGCTGGTGCGTCGGGCCATCAATCTTCTCATCACCGCGGACATCGCTGCCTGCCTTTCGCTGGAGGCGCTCCACGGCACGGATCGGGCCTATGATCCCCGGGTCCATGCCGCGCGGCCTCATCCGCGCCAGATCGACTGCGCGGCTTTTTTGCGTACGCTGTTGGCAGGCAGCACCTTTCTGCGCGACGGCCGATCGGGTACAGTGCAGGATCCCTACACGCTGCGCTGCGTGCCCCAGGTCCACGGCGCGGCCCGGGATGCAGTAGCCTACGCTCGTTGGGTCATCGATATTGAGCTGAATGCAGCCAACGACAACCCCCTGATCTTCGTGGATGAGGAGGGCCGGGCGGATGTGGTGAGCGCGGGCAATTTCCACGGCGAACCCATCGCCATTGCCATGGATTATGCTAAAATCGCGGTCACCGATCTGGGCAACATGAGCGAACGCCGCATTGCCCGGCTGGTGGACGCCGACTCTAACGGCGGCGTGCTGCCCATGTTTCTCACCGCGCAGGGCGGGCTGGAGAGCGGCCTCATGATTGCCCAGTACACCGCCGCGTCCCTGGCCACGGAGAACAAGGTGTTGGCCCATCCCGCCGCGGCCGACTCCATCCCCAGCAGCGCCAATGTGGAGGATCACGTCAGCATGGGCGCAACCGCCGCCCGCCAGTTGGAGCAGATTCTCACCCACGTGGAGAGCATCGTCGCCATCGAACTGCTGGCCGCCGCGCAGGGCGTGGACTTCCGGCGGCAGCGCATGCCGGACGCCCGCTTAGGCAAAGGCACGCAAGCGGCTTACGATCTGATTCGCAACCATGTGCCCTTTTTGGCGTGCGACGTCCATCTTGCTCCCTACATGGAGACAATGCGGCAATTGACGGCGGGCAGCATGATTAAAGACGCGGTGGAAAGCGCGTTGCTGAATGATTAGAGATTGAAGATTAGAGATTGAAGATTGAAGATTGAGCGATATATAGCCCGCTTTGGTAATTTTCTTGACGCTGACGTGTTGGATATTGGGCTGGTTGATACGCCTCTCTTACGTCAATGTGCGGTTTTGTTCAAAGAGTAAAGAGGAAAAATTTATGCTTGTCGTCTTCATCTACGGACCGGCCGCGTCGGGCAAGCATACGGTCGGCTCGCTGGTTGCGAATCAGCTCGATATCCCGCTTTTTCACAACCACCTGACCGTAGATCTGGTCGGCACGCTCTTTGACTTCGGGACGGGGCCCTTTCGGCGGCTCCGTGCGGATATCTGGCGCGCCTCATTCCGCGAATGCGCGCAGGCCGATCGCTCGTTCGTCTTTACCTTTCATCCGGAGGCGACAGTGGATCCGGATGAGATCCCCGATCTCATCCGGATTGTGGAGGAGGCGGGCGGTTCGCTCTTTTTCGTGGAACTGCTCTGCTCGCGGTCGGCCGTGCTGGCCCGACTCGCCAACGAAAGCCGCCGCCGGTTCGGCAAGCTGACCGATCCCGGGCTCTACGCGACCATCGAGGCCGCGGGCGGCTTCGAGTTCCACGGCCTGCCGAAACCCGATCTGCAGATCGACACGGAGATCGCGAACCCGGAAGATGCCGCGGCGGCGATCGTCGCCGCGGTGAAAACGGCCGGCCCCACCATTTTGGCTTAAATCAACCCCAGCACGTTCCACCAGACCAGGCCGACCGTGACCCAAACGATCATGTTGACGATGCTCATGACAAAACCGACCGTCCACCACTTGGGCAGGGTCACATAGCCGGAGCCGAAGATCACGGGCGACGTGCCGGTGGCGTAATGGGTCAGCGTCATCATGATGCTGGACGTGGCGGCCATGAGCAGCGCCAGCAGCATGGGATCCGCGCCCAGCCCCAATCCTGCCATGTAAAAGGGCGCAAAGAGGGACGAAATGTGGGCCGTGGTGCTGGCGAAGAAGTAATGGGCGTAGAGATAGACGATGATGAGCACCGCCATGGCCATTGTCGTGCTCATGCCCGACGCCGTGACCGCGGCCTGGATTTGTTCGGCAAACCAGGTGGTCAGCCCCATGGTGTTGAGGAAGGTGGCCATCATCACCAGCGCTGAGAACCAGACGATGGTGTCCCAGGCCGTCTTCTCGGTGATGACGTCCTCCCAGGTGAGCACGCCGGTGAGCAGCAGCAGCGCCAGCCCGATGAACGCGGTCGTGGTGGAGTCGAAGGCCAAAGCGGGGACGATCATCTCGGGAATGCCCGCCCAGAGGAGGAGCAACACGAGAAAGACGCCCAGCATGATCCATTCATTGCGGCTGATGGGCCCCAGCTTTTGCAAGCGTTCCCGGGCGAAGGTCGCGGCATCGGGCGTGCGTTTGATCTCCGGCGGGCTGAGGAAGTAGATGACCAGGGGCATGAGCAAAATGGCCGCCAGCCCCGGCAGAAGCATGGCCAGCGCCCACGTGCTCCAGGAGAGGGAAATCTGGGCATTGGTTGCGTCGGCCACCAACTGCACCACCAGAGGATTGGGCGCGGTGGCGGTGATGAACATGGCCGACGTGATGGGGTTGGCGTGGTAGTTGACCAGCGCCAGATAGCGGCCGATCCGCCCTTCCGTGCCCTCTTCCGGCCGCGAATCGAAGCTGGACGCAATCGAGCGCATGACGGGGTGCATGACCGCCCCGCCCCTCGCCGTGTTGCTGGGCGTGACGGGGGCCAGGGTCAACTCCGCCAGGCTCAGCGCATAGCCGATGCCGATGGTGCGCTTGCCGAAGAGGGAGATAAACGAATAGCCGATGCGCTGACCCAGGCCGGTTTTGAGAATGCCCCGGGAGATGAGGATGGAGACGCCGATGAGCCAGATGAGGGAGTTGGAGAAGCTGCTCAGCGCGTCTCGGATGGCCCCGCCCGGGCTGTCGCTGGTAACCTGGGTAGCCGCGACCACGGCGATGGAGATCATGGCCAGCGCGCCGATGGGCATGGCCTTGCCGATGATGCCCGCGATGGTGGCCACAAAAATGGCCAGCAGATGCCAGGCATTGGGATCAACGCCCGCGGGAACCGGAATGACAAACCAGATGACCAGCCCGATGAGAACGGCGATTGTAAAGGGAATAGGTTTCATTGCCACTCTTTCCTTAATTGGGTGATTCGTATTGCGCATGATGCCTATCGGTTTCGGTTCCGGCAGAATTCGTGCGAGGCGCGGTCTGAAACGTGGCTTGCCGCAGTACGCTCCGTCACGCATCACGCGTCAAATATTCACGCAGCGGCCATCGATCATCCGCACGAAATCCGGCTGGACCCAAATTTTTCAGATGTTACTATAGACCCGACGAGTGTTCGCCCTGTGGCGAGCGCGTCCCCGAAAGGTGCAACGTCATGACGCAAAGAATCGATCTCCTTATCCTCAATGCGGCTCAGCTTGTGACCTGCATGGGTGATGATTGCCCGCGACGGCGCGGGGCCATGGACGAACTTCACATTGTGGAGGACGGCGCGGTTGCGGTCAGCGACGGCCTCATTGTGGATGTGGGACCGTCTGCGCGCCTGCGTGCGGCCTATCGCGCGGGGCAAGAGATTGACGCGTCCGGTCGGGCCGTGATCCCCGGCCTGGTGGATCCCCACACGCATGTTGTCTTCGGCGGCGATCGGGCGGATGAATTTGAGCTGCGCATCCGCGGCGCAAGCTATATGGAGATCATGGCCGCGGGCGGCGGCATCCGCAGCACCGTGGCCCGAACCCGGGCCGCAACGGAGGCGGAACTGATTGCTGCCGCGCGCCGTCGCTTGGATGAGATGTTGGCTTGCGGTACGACCACGGTGGAGATCAAGAGCGGTTACGGGCTGGACACGGCCACGGAACTGAAGATGTTGCGCGTGATAGAGGAACTGGACCGCATCCATCCCTGCACCCTGATCCCCACTTTTCTGGGCGCGCACACGCTGCCGCCTGAATATGCTGAAGATGGGGCCGGCTATGTGGATTTGGTGATTGAGGAGATGATTCCTGCGGTCGCGGCGTGGTACGCCGCCTCTCGCTTTGCTGCCGGGGGACGGCCGTTCTTTATCGATGCGTTTTGCGAAGAGCACGCTTTTGATGTGGCGCAGAGCCGGCGCATCCTGGCCGCGGGCAAAGCCGCGGGCATGACGCCTAAGCTGCATGCGGATCAATTTAATGCCCTGGGCGGCGTGGAGATGGCTGTAGGGCTGGGCGCGGTTTCCGTTGATCACCTGGAAGTGAGCGGAACGGCTGAAATTGCGTTGCTGGCTCAGTCGGATACGCTGGCCGTGCCCTTGCCCGCGGCTAACTTTAACCTGGGCGAATGCCGCTTCGCCCCCGCCCGTGAGCTTGTGGATGCGGGTGCGGCCCTGGCTCTGGCCACGGATCTCAATCCCGGCTCAGCGCCCTGTTTCAGCATGGCGTTGGTCATGGCCATCGCCTGCCGCTACCAGCGCCTCCTGCCCGGCGAAGCCCTGCTTGCCGCCACCATCAACGCGGCCCACGCCGTCAATATGGCCGCGACCGTCGGCTCGATTGAGGCGGGCAAACAAGCGGATCTGCTTATCCTCAAAGCGAGCGACTACCGCCATGCCGCCTACTTTTTCGGCGGCAATCCTGTGGAATTGGTCATCAAGGCGGGCAGCGTAATTCATGCGGACCGTGGTCTGAAACGTAACTCGTGATGCGTGACGGCGTGTACCGTCACGCATCACGAGTCAAATATTCACGTCTTCAACGCCAGTCAACCACATGCAGTCCGGTTGAATCGGCGCATCTCTACTGCGCCATTCTGTGGGTGGCCACATATTCCCATGCGCTGAGGCCCGCCTTGCCGCCCTCGCCGATGGCGATGACCACCTGTTCGGCGTGGACGGTGGTTACATCGCCCGCCGCGAAAAAGCCGGGCAAACTCGTTTCGCAGCGCTCGTTGACCCGGATGAAGCCGTAGTGGTCCATTTCCACCAGACCCCGCGCGATGTCGTTGTGGGGCATGAGTTCGTGCTGGACAAAGACGCCTTCCACGGGCAGGGAGCGGATCTCGCCGTTGATTCCCACCAGGTTCAGTCCGGTGACATAGCCGGGCTGGAATTTGCCGTCCGCCATCTCGCCGTCGCCGATGACCTCCTGAATTTCCCAGCCCTGAAAGACCGACATGCGCGGGTGTTCCAACGCTTCTTTCGCCGCGGGCAGGCGGGCCAATCCGTCCAGCCGGGGGGCGATAAGGTAAACCTGATTGGCCAGCGGCAATAGCTCCAGCGCCGCGATGATTGCACGCTGGCCGCCGCCGACGACGGCCACATCCCGCCCCTGAAAGAAGGGCGCGTGGCTGACCGCGGAAAAGCTGACGCCCCGGCCCCGATAGTCCAACTCGCCCTTGACATACATGCGTTTGGCCCGAGAGCCGGTGTTGAGGATAATCGTGCGCGTAGCAACGACGCGGCCGTCCTCCAGGTCGATCTCAAACGTTCCGTTTTCCAGGCGGCGGATTTCGATCACGTTGGCGTCTACCATTTCCATATCGGACCGGGCGACCATCTCTTCGAACTGATAAACCAGGTCCGCGCCCCAGACCGGATCTGCCACTTCGGCGTCACGCAAGCGGAACGGATAGGTGACTTTCCCGCCCATGGAGCGAGCAATAAGAATGATATCCAGTTGCGAGCGCAGCCCGTAGGCCGCTGCCGTCAGCCCGGCCGGCCCCGCGCCGATAATGGCAATATCGTGCATCAGCTTATCCCCGTGATGAATGTATGGATGGAAATTTATGGAATGGAAACGTGTGAATGGTCTGGCGGCGGCAAGCCCTCGGCAGTCCGTAACATTATGTCCGGCGGCATCTTAGCGGACTGAAGCGCTTTAGGCAATCAGCTTATGTTGCAGTGCATAGGCGACCGCTTCGGTGCGACTCTCCGCGTGGAGCTTGGAGAGAATGTTGCTTACATGGAACTTGACGGTGGAGCGGCTCACCACCAGCCGTTCGGCGATGGCGTTGTTGTTGAGCCCTTCGATCATGAGGGCCAGCACCTCCCGCTCCCGCTCGGTCAGATCGTCGCCCGGCTCGAAGCTCTGCCTGCGCGTGGCGTTTTGGATCAGGGCCTGAGCCGCTTCCGGGGCCAGGGTCGGGCGACCGGCATGCGCTGAGCGGATAGCCTGGGCCAACTCTTCGATGGAGACGTTTTTCAGCAGATAGCCGATGGCCCCGGCCTCCAGCGCGCCCTGCACCAGGTCTTCTTCCTTAAAGCTGGTCAGCGCAATCACCTGCACATGAGGGAAATGGCGGCGGATCTCCCGGGTGGCGGTGGCGCCGTCCATCTCGGGCATGATGAGGTCCATGAGCACCACATCCGGCTGGACCTTGGCGCAAAGACGTACGGCTTCGGATCCGTCGGCAGCTTCGCCCACAAGCTCCAGATCGTCAAAGGCCATCAAAAAAGCGGCCAGGCCGCTACGGACGACGGCATGATCATCGACCAGAACAATGCGAATGGATGACTCGCTCACAGCGATTCCTCATCTTCCTGATTCTCCCACTCGACCCGTACACGCGTCCCTTGGTCAACCCGGCTTTCAATACTTAAGCGCGCGCCAATCCCTTCGGCCCGCTCGCGCATGATTGTTAACCCCAGATGTTCCGGTGAAATGGCGTCCGTGTGAAATCCCCGGCCGTTATCCTCCACCTCCAGGGCGACCCGCCCGCCCGTGCAGATGAGGGTTACCGCGGCTTCTGTGGCGCGCGCGTGTTTGGCGACGTTATTGAGCGCTTCCTGGGCGATGTGATAGAGGGCAATCTTGATGTCCGGCGGCGGATCGCATTCCCCTGTCGTCGCCAGCACGATGGGCATACGCGCCCGGCCGATAGTCGCCTCGGTGAGCTGGCGCAGCAGTTCGGCAAGGCGCACCTCGGTCAGGGTGGCCGGCCGCAGCTCCAGCAGCAGCGTGCGCATCTCGGCCAGCGCGCCCCGGGTGAGCTGACGCAGCTCTTCCAGACGGCGCTCGCTTTCCGCCATGTTGGTGCGCCAGAGACGCGGGAGCGCTTCGGTGATCAGGGTGGCGGAGAAGAGCGTCTGCGTCACCGAGTCGTGGAGGTCCCGGGCGATGCGGTTGCGCTCTGCGGTGACGGCCGCGCGTTCAACCTGGGTGCGCAGGCGGGCGTTCTCGATGGCCAGCGCGGCCTGATCGCCTACGGCCATGGCCAACTCGATTTCCTCGGGCGAAAACTTGCGCGGCTGAATGTAGTAGACCATCAACGTGCCGTAAATTTCGCCCTTGACCACCATGGGCACAGAGAGCAGGGCGCGGAACTCGTCGGCGGACGTGACGGCTTTCATGCCGTGACTGCTCTTGAGGGCAAAGCTGGGCCCTTCGTCCTGAGTACTGTAGATGGCGGCGGCATCGGCAAAGAGCAAACGGCATGCCTGGTCCGTGATGTGGTCGAGGATCTCTTCCTGTGCGCGATTAGAATTGAGAATAGCCAGCGTATCGCGTAGACCGTCAGAAACGGCCCGCCTGCGCTCCAATTCCCGGGTGCGTTCCTGCACGCGCGTTTCCAGCATCTCTTCCGTCTGCTTGCGCCGGGAGATATCCATGATAGACGTGATGATGATCAGGCCGTTGTCTGTGTTTACATAACTCAAACCTGCCTCAAGCGGGAATTCGCTGCCGTTTTTGCGCCGGCCGGCCAGATCCATGCCCGACCCCATGCCCCGAACGTGGGGCGTGTCCATGTAACGCGTGCGGTGCTCTTCATGCAGGGTGCGAAAGCGTTCAGGCATGAGGATCTCGATACTATGGCCTAGCAGTTCGCCCCTCGCATAGCCGAACAGCTCATCCAGGCGACTGTTGGTATAGAGGATACGCCCGCGGTCATCCGTGGTCACAACGGCCAGAGGCATGGACTCCAGCAGGCTTTCCTGCAAGGGTGCGCCCATGATTGCCGCGGTCTCTCTTCGGATCGGGATGGATTGGCTCATGCGTTTTCTGTATCTCGACTGTGTCGCTCGCTGCGGGTGAGTAGGGCCGGGTGCGCGCTGGGCCATTATAACATAGGTTCGATCAGGGCCTGGCCGTTGGTCAACTCCGTGACCGCCGCGATGAGGTTGTCCGCGTGCTCCACGGGCAGGGTGATGCGGTAGGTAACGTCTACGCCGTACTCTTCGTTCTCAATGACTGCCTCGAAATCGGGCAGCAGGCGCTGAAAGGGCGTTACCGCGCCGTATTCCAGGACGATCGCCAGCGCTGCAGTGGGAACGCGTTCGCTGCGCGGCATGGACGCCAGGGCATTTTGCACGCCGCCGCTGTACGCCCTGACCAGTCCGCCCTTGCCCAGCAGCACGCCGCCGAAATAGCGGGTTACCACTGCGCTGATTTCGCCTACGTCGGCATGCAGCAGCACCGTGAGCATGGGCTTGCCCGCAGTGCCGTGGGGTTCGCCGTCGTCGCTCATGCCGATCTGGGCGCTGCTGCCCGGCGGGCCGGCCACATAAGCCCAGCAGTTGTGGGAGGCATCCCCGAATTCTTCGCTTACCTCCCGAATAAAGGCCCGGGCGTCTTCAACTGTGGGCGTGTGGGCCACGGTCGTGATGAAGCGGCTGCGGTTGATAACTTCTTCGATGCGATGGCGGCCGGCAGGGATGGGGTAGCGTTGGGCGGATGACATGGGCAGGTAGACAGGTGGCAAGTAGGCAGGTGAGATTGAGATCGTGGCGTTTATTGTGGCGGATTGGGCGCGGATCGGCAAGAATCGGGCATCAGGACGATTTGTGATCCACCCCGCCACTTCGCGACCTCGCCACCTCGCCCCACAATTGACATCCGATCCGCGGCGGGCTAAAATGCGCCTATGTCTGCGACGTCCAACCACTCTTCAAACTCGTCCCCCTCAGGCCCCTTGTTGCGGGTACGCGTCGCCCATTTTGTTGACGCCCAGGGCGAGCAGCCTCGAGGCGTCCGGGCTGTGGAACCACCGGCGGATACTCGCCAGGCCCTGCGCGGCAACCTCTACGCCATCGTCGAGCTGACCGGCGACAATCCGGGCCGGGACGAGCTTTCCGAACGCATGCTCAGCGCACTTCAGCGCACCTATTATACGGCCAAGGGCAGCCAGGCCGAGGTCATGCGCGCGGCTGTGGATGCCGCGCAGCGCAAAGCCGACGAGTTCAATCAACTGCATGGGGACCACCCCCTGCGTGCAGGCATCATCTGCGTTGGGTTGCTCCAATCCCATCTGCTTATGCTGCATAGCGGTCCGGCGCTTGCCCTGATCGGCGCGCAGTCTGCCGTAGACCGCTACCCGGCCGATATCCTCAACTTTGATCAGCCCGCTGCGCCAGACGGCGAGGCTGAATTCTATCGTCACCATATTGAAGAGGGCGCGGCCCTTTTCCTGGGCGGAGCCGAATGGTTGGATGAAGTGCCCATCCGCACCCTGGCCGCTACGGTGGCCTATCTGACCATGGCCAATTGCGGTGAGGCGGCCCGGGGCCTGCGCGACCAGTATGCGATTGAAGAATTACCGGGCATTTTTGTCGTGATTGAGCCCGAGGGCGGCCGAAGCAATTCTGCTCGCCGGCATACCGTACCGGATTCAACATCCGGTCCTGTTTCTGACTCTGTGTCTGATTCGGAGTCTGAACCAACCGCCGCCCCCACTGCTTTATCGTCCGACTCTTCATCATCCGACTCTTCATCATCCGACTCTTCATTGCCCCCTTCCCCCCGCGCCGGCCAGACCGATCCCGCGTCCCGGGGACGCGAGTCGGGGCTGCCTACCGCCGTTCACGCTGCGCCGCCCGTGCGCGATGTGCCACCGGTCTCAACTGTCCCGCCTGCACACGCCTCGCCTGCACCCGCTCCCCATTCCACGCTGGAGCCTACGCCTGAGGACGCGACTGTGCGTGAGGCAACCATGGGCGCGTCGCCGTCCCGGCCTGCCGTTTCCCAAGTCAGCGAGGATGCCAGACAGGATTTTGTTCGCGGGGATGATATCCCTGCGCAACGCGAGAGAAATCTAGGCTCACTGGCAGGGCGTGCTGCGGGCGGTCTGGCAGCCGGCGTTCGCAGTGCGCAGCGTGCCCTGAGGAACTTTTTACCCGATCGTTCCGCTGATGATGATTACGATGCGGCGGATGATGGGCGCGCCCGTCAGACTTCCCTTTTCGACGCTCCGCCTGACATGGCCCCGCCCGAGCCTGCCCGGGGCGGACGCGCCCGCCTCTTTGTGCTGCTGGCGTTGTTGATTTTGGTGCTGGTCCCCGTGGTGGTATTGGCCGTTTCCTGGGGAAAAGGAGGAGCCGCGCGGGCGGAAGCCGAAGCGCTCATCGATATGGCTTCAGCTCAATTCGTCGCCGCGCAGGACGCGCTGGATGCCGGCGACGGAGCCACGGGACGTTCGCAGCTGGAAGCCGCGCTCAATAATCTCTCATCGGCCGAAGCGCTGATTGGCTCCACTCCTGAGATCGGCCGCATCCGCAGCCAGATCGAAGTGGATTTGCAGGACGTGCTCCAGGTGCGGGCCCTCAATGCGCTGGTGGCTCCCCTGGTCACCTTTCCGGCAGACGCCATGCCCAGCCGCGTCCTCTCCATTGATCAGGACATCTATGTCTTGGATACCGGCCGTCAGCTGATTGAGCGCTATCGCCTGGACCTGAATCAGGAATTTATCGCCGATGCCGCGCCCCTGTCGGTCATCCGGGCGGGGGACGCTATCGACGGCGTGACGGTTGGGCGACTGGTCGATATGGCCTGGCAGCCGGCCGTTGCCGGCATTCAGGATAAGCCGGGCCTGCTGGTGCTGGATCGTAACAACCAGTTTTTCCGCTATGATCCCCGGGTGGAGGGCGCAACCTTTATCGCCTTGGGCGATCCGTCCGCGCTTCAGCTGCCCAATCAGATTGGAAATTACGGCAGCCGCACCTACGTGGCGGATGAGGGAACCCAGCAGATCATGCGCTATGAAGCGGGCGGCTTCGGCCTGACGCCGACTCCGTGGTTCGCCGCCCAGACCGCGACCAATCTTACCGGCCTGCGCCGTATGGCCATTGACGGCGACATCTGGCTTCTCTACCCCACGGGAATCGTGCTCCGTTACAATCAGGGTGAGTCCGTTCCTTTTTCCATTAAGGGGAGCGTGGCCCAAATCGGCGATCCCATCGATATGGCTGTGGGCCAGCAGAGCGATATTATTTACATTGCCGACGCGGCCGGCGAACGCATCTTCACCTTTGACAAAAGCGGCTCTTATCTGGCGCAATACACCGCGCCGGAGGCAGGGCAGCTGGCCAATTTGCGCGGCCTCTACCTGGATGACGTGGCCGGAAAACTTTTTATCCTCACCCAGTCCGCGCTTTTCCAGGTGCCTCCCCCCAACGAATAGCCCGCGCTTTTCACCATTCCTTGAATTCATTGACGCCCGAAAGTAGTAGGTCGGCGCCTCCGGCCCGACATATTCGATTCAGCGACCGGCCGGGCAGGGATGCACCGACCTATGCGGGTTGGGTTGCCATGCCGACCACATGAATTCCTAAAGAGCCACCATTCCTTGAATTCATTGACGCCCGAAAGCCGGACCGTTCGCCTACAGGATAGGGGCAATTCCCGGCCAACCGCCCTTTTTCCCCCTGCATCAAGCCGATTTGCCGCATTTGACCGGGATAAAATCTTGCCTTTCCCGCGCGGGGATATGCTATACTTGCTGTTTGTATGAATCGAAAAAACACGCGTCCGACGACGCCAAATCAACCTTACAACCAAATCCCGCCTGCACGCTCCGGGCCTCGAATTCTGCCGGTAGCCGTAGTTATTCTCTACAGCCTCACGCTGTTGATTATGACCTTCTTTGCCGGCGGTCGCCTCTATGATTGGGCGCGGACACGCATCGCCAATACCTCACCCCTGGCGAATGCCGATCTGCTGGCCCAAACCATCCGGCGCACTCTGCCTCAATCTTCGGATGACGCCGGGCAGGCCGTAGACGGCGCTTCCAATCCCGGCGATCAGGCTTCGGCGGCCAATGCGCCTGCTGCGCCGGCGATCCAGCCCATCAACATCCTGGCTTTGGGCACGGACGGCCGCCCTGATTCATCGGGGCCGCCTCTCACCGACACCATGCTGCTGCTTTCACTGGATCCGGCTTCCGGTACGGCGGGCATGCTCTCGTTGCCCCGGGACCTTTGGGTGCCGATTCCCAGCCTGGGCGAGTCGGCTAAGATCAACACCGCCTACATGATCGGCGAGCGCCGTAACTATCCCGGCGGCGGCGTTCAGTTGACCAAGGATACGGTCAGCGGCTTTGTGGGGCAACCGGTTCAATATTACGTGCGGGTCAGCTTTGACGGCTTTGTGGAACTCATCGATCTGATCGGCGGTGTGGACGTGATTGTACCCGCCACCATTCACGATGAGGCCTACCCCACCAGCGATTACGGCGTGGAGACCTTCCACCTGGATGCGGGGGCTCAGCATCTGGACGGTGAGACGGCTCTCAAGTACGTGCGTACGCGCAATACCGACAGCGACTACGGACGCGCGCGGCGTCAGCAGCAGGTATTGCGCGCGGTGGCGGATAAGGTGATGCGCGCCGATATGATTCCCACGCTCATTGCCAAGGCTCCCCGCCTGCTTTACACCATGCGCAGCAGCATCGACACCGATATTCCCATGGCTCTGGCCTTGGATCTGGCCAATTATCTGCGCGGCGCGTCGCTGCACGAGATTCGGCAACTGGTGCTGGACGGCCGCTACGGCGAAGAGACATACAGCGAGGACGGTCAGTGGATTTTGCTGCCGGATCGCACGCGCGTGCGCGCCGCGTTGAACACCTTTTTCAGCCCGCCGGCGGCCGTCGGCGCAAACGGCTCCGTGGCGAACGCGGACTTGAGTTGGGTCCGGGTGGAAGTCCTTAATGGTACGGGCGAACCGGGGATTGCCGCGCAAACCCGTGACATGCTTCAGGCCCAGGGCTGGCAGGTCGTCTCCATCGGCGATGCCGACCGCAGCGATTACGACCATACCCTCATTGTCAATTACGGCATCCCTGAGGACATGGTCGATTTGCTGAGCACGGATCTGTTGCTTGAAGCCAATCGTTCCACCCTGAATGGCCTGAACCCGACGACGCCGGTTGATATGCGTATTGTTGTGGGGCGGGATTTTTTGGAGAAGCTGCCCTAATCCGATCAATTCGTTCGTCTGTTTTGTACATACCCCGGCCAATTTCGCCCCATGAAACGACAATCGCTGATATCCCTCGCATTCAGCCTGGGCGCAGGATACGGACTCTACCGCCTCTTGCGCCCGCCCGCGCCCGTGGTCGCGCCGTCGCCTGCACCGGCGGCGGATTATGCCGCTGCGTTGCGCAAGACCCAAGCCCTGCAGGCCCGGGATAATGAGCGCATCACGCCCGTCTGCCGGACGCGCCTGCTCACCCACGACCGCAAGACGCCCCGTTCATTAATTCTGATCCACGGTTTTACCAACTGTCCCCAGCAGTTCGTTGAGTTGGCAGAACAATTCTTTGCCGCCGGTTACAACGTGCTCATTCCCCGGGTTCCCGGTCACGGAGCCGCGCGGATGGCGTCGGATCTCAAGGACTTGACGGCTGAGCAGGCGGTGGAGACGGTCAGCCGCAGTATTGACATCGCGCGGGGGCTGGGCGATGCGGTGACGGTGCTGGGTTTTTCTATGGGCGGCGTGATCGCTGGGTGGGCGGCTCAGAACCGGGACGATGTCGAGCGGGTCATCCTGGTTTCGCCCGGCTTTGGCGTCATGCCCATTCGCCCCCCGTTGACGACCCTCTACGCCAATCTGTTTCGCCTGCTGCCTAACTTTTTTCAGTGGTGGGATCCGATAGCGAAAGATGCCCGGATTGGCGTTCCCCACGCATATCCCCGGTTTCCGTCCCACGGGCTGGCGGCCTTGCTGCGCTTGAGCTTGATTGTGCAGCGTCAGGCGCGCCACGCGCCGCCCGCGGTGGGTGATCTGCTGGTTATTACGAACCCCCATGATGATACGGTACGCAATTCTGTAACCGAGGCGCTGGTCGCAGCGTGGCGCAAACAGGGCGCCGGCGTGACGACCTATGCCTTTCCCGCGGCCTGGCAATTGCCCCATGACCTCATGGACCCCCAGCAGCCTGCACAACAGACGGCTCGGGTCTATCCGCTTTTGATGGAATTGGTTGGATAGCCCGTAAAGCGCCTGCAGCACAGAATGCCTGTAAACGCTCTTTGTCGGCCATAAGGCAGCGTGGCTGTCCAAGAGCCAGGACTACCCTACCAACAAATTTTGGACAATGTTCGGCGCCTCAGCCCGGATGAACAACTGGCATTAGTCAGTGATATCGTCGGCGGATTGCGCAAGTCTGCGCACAACGCAGATGAGTCTTTGGAAGCAAACCTTTTGACCAACTCTGCGACTTTTCAGCGTCTTGTTGAAAACAGCTTGGAGTACATCGCAGAGGGGAAGGCAAGACCAATAGACGCGCTTTTCGATGAGCTATAGCCTTTTTTACCGTCCCGTCCTTTGACAAGGCTGTCAAACGCTTGCGTCGTAAATATCGCCGTATCAAAATAGACCTTGAGCGGTTGGCCGGGGAACTGCGGGATAACCCGTTTGCCGGAGCGGCGATTCCCGGATACGGTCACCAGGTCTGGAAAATTCGGCTGGCAAGCGCGGCGGCTATCGGGTTGTTTATGCGCTGAACCAGGATGAAGAGGCTTGTTATCTGCTCTTTATCTATGCCAAGTCGGCCAAGAGTGATATGACTGCTGAGGAACTCGAGACGCTGCTGCTGGAACTGGACGCCTATCTGCACAATGACGACTGATGTCGTTGATTCGTGTCGATTACGAAGTAGCAGGCCGGCAGCTTCTTGCGCAGGCGAGTCTGATAAATCGCTGGACTTATTTTGGTTCCTTATGCGCGCAGCTGCCGCCGAGGGCCTGGAGTGGGATGAAGCCGGTTCCATCCTGGCTGCCGGCCAGTTCATAACCTTTGGGCAGCTCCATGGTGAAGGGGCAGCCGCCGTCGCCGTGACCGCACGTCCCGCAATCGCTCAGGGAGACGCTTGCGCGGATTTTGCCCTTGCGCACCCAGTATTGGATCATCTCCTCCAGCCGGGATTGGGAGACGTCCAGCCTGCGCGCCATCTGGGGCAGGGAAAGAGAGCCGTTAGACTCCTCGAAAAGGGTCAAGACCTGGCGTAATTTGCTCTGAGCCATCAGATAACCACCTTCCCGATCTGAAAAACCAGCACCGCGGCCAGCCAGGCCAGGCCCAGCGTATAGCCGATCTGCAACCACATCCAGCGCGCACCGAACTCATGCCGCATGGCGGCTACCGCGGCCATACAGGGTACATAGAGGAGCACGAAAACGTTAAACGCTACCGCGGCTATCGCGCCCCAGGCGGGCGATCCGGCCGACTCGTTGAACGACGCGACCAGGGCCGTTTCCAGGCGGCTGTTCTCCTCTTCCTCGCCTGCATTACCCAGAAAATCAAACTCGCTCAAATTAATGCCGGGGATGAGGTTGATGGTGCGCGGCAGGATGTTGGCGATTTCCTGCACGGTCAGCGCCACGGCCTTTCCCGCATCAACCACGCTCTCGCCCAGCTCAGCGCCAAAGTGGACGGGTTCTTCCGTCCCATCCGCTTCCGTCACGCCGTAGACCTGGCTCATGGTGCTGACGACCACCTCTTTGGCCAGGAAGCCGGTGATGAGGGAGCCGGAGGCCTGCCAACTGCCGAAGCCCGCGGGCGCAAAGACGGGCGCAATCAGGCCGCTGGCCGCGCCGTAGAGGCTCTCCGCCGGTGCAACATCGTTAAAGGCGCCATCGCCCCGCACGGGGATGGCCATGAGCAGCCAAATAACGATTGAGACGCTCATGATGACCGTGCCCGCCTTGACCAGGAAGCCCCGGGTCCGCTCCCACATTTGCCGCCAGACGTCGATCGGTCGGGGCATGCGGTAGGGCGGCAGCTCCATGACAAAAGGCGCGGGCGGTTGGCCCTTGTAGATGGTATGCTTCATGGCGAAGCCGGTGGCCAGGGCTACGCCGATGCCCAGCATGTACATGGCAAAGATGAGGTTGCCCGCAGCCGCACCGAAAAAGGCCGTCCCGAAAACTACGTAGACGGGCAGGCGCGCACCGCAACTCATGAAGGTGGCCAGGAAGCCGGTGAGTTTGCGGTCCTTCTCGTTTTCCAGCGTGCGGGTGGCATAGACCGCGGGGACGGTGCAGCCGAAGCCCACAATCATGGGCAGGAAGCTTTTGCCGTGGAGCCCCATGGTGCGCATAACCCGATCCATGACGAACGCGGCCCGGGCCATGTAACCCGAATCTTCCAGCAGCGCCAGGGCCATGTAGAGGAAAAGGAGCACGGGCACAAAGACCAGCACGCCGCCCACGCCCGCGATGACGCCGTCAATAATGACGGACGAAAGCCACGTATCGCCCAGCCCCACTGCGTCGAAGAGGGCCCCCGCCCAACGCGCCACCCGTTCGTTGATAAAGACGTCCACCCAATCCAGAAAAGGTGCGCTCACGTTGGCCGTAAACTGGAAAACCAGCCACATGATGAGCAAAAAGATGGGCAGTCCCCAGATGCGGTGGGTGATGATCTCGTCCGCCCGATCCGAGAGGGTCAGCGTGGAGTCGGAGGGGCGCTCCAGAGCGTGACCCACGATGTCGCCGATGAATTCGTAGCGCCGGTCCACGATGAGGGTTTCGGTATCTTCGCCCGTCTTTTCTTCCACCTGGGCTTGGGCCGCTTCGCCCGCGGCCAGAAGGTCCGTCGCGCCCATCTCCTCCAGATATTCCAAAATAGCCGGGTCATTTTCCAACATCTTGACGGCCAGCCAGCGGGCGCGGTAAGCCTCAGTCAGGTTGGGAACGGTCTGAATCTTGCTTTCCAAATCGGTGATAGCCTGCTCCAGCGCCTTGGGGTAGACGGGCTGGGGAAGGGATTGGGGCGGTTGCGTCGCTACTTCGTGGATGACCTGTTTGAGGTCGTTCAGCCCCCGATTGCGATTGCCCACCGTCTCCACCACGGGCGCGCCGCCCAGCTTTTGCGCCAGGGCCGCCTTGTCGATCTTCAACCCGCGGCTTTGGGCAATGTCCTGCATATTCAGCGCCAGAATGACCGGCACGTCCAACTCCAGAATCTGGGCGACGAGGTAGAGGTTGCGTTCCAGATTCGCCGAGTCTACAACTGCAATGACCGCGTTGGGGCGCTCGTGGATGATGAAGTCCCGCGCGATAATCTCCTCTACCGAATAGGCGGCCAGGCTGTAAGTGCCGGGCAGATCGACCAGCAGGATCTCTTCGTCGTCAATGCGGAAGCGACCTTCTTTTTTCTCCACGGTCTTGCCGGGCCAGTTGCCCACATGCTGGCGCGAACCGGTAAGCGCGTTGAAGATCGTGCTTTTCCCTACATTGGGATTGCCTGCCAGGGCAATGTGGATCGTCATATGCAGTTGCCTTGGATGTGCATCATGTGCGCTGCGTCGGGGTGACGAGGATGCGCTGGGCCATGCTCCGCCCTAATGCCAGCCGTCCGTCTTCCTTGACGGCCAGAATCAGAGGGTCAGGCATTTCGTTCTTGACCAGGCGCACGGTGGAGCCGTGATTCAGGCCCAGGTCCAGCAGGCGTTGGCGCAACTGACGACCGCCCTGGATCTCATGGATGCAGACGGTCTCGCCCCGACCGGCCATGCAAAGAGGCATAGGGCCAACGCCGCAGGGGCCGGTACATTCTTCGAGGCAATCGGGCGGAGAAGGAAGCTGGGGCTCGGACGTGGGTTGGGAAACAGCCGAGCGGCGGAATCTGGATGCGAACATGGAAACGGACTTTCTTGGTTGAGCCATATAGGAAGCAGGAATCAGATAGCGTGACTGACATCAATGAGCCGCGCCTCTTCCCGTCGCAGGGAAAGGCTGTAGCCCCGCAGCCGATACTCCACCGGATCGCCCAGAGGCGAAGCCTTGATGACTTGAATCTCCGTGCCCTTGACGATGCCCATATCCATCAGACGGCGACGAATCGCTCCCTTGCCGTTGATCTTGGCTACTCGCGCGGATTGGCCGGGCGTCAGTTGGTCCAAGGTTTGAGTTTCGCTTGTTGCGTCAGTCATTCGTTTTGAGGCGTATCTAAAAAATTGTGAAATTCAGAACTACTTTTATGCTTCATGCAGTATAACACAGACAAATTGATGATTTGCCGCGTTTTGCCGGTCAATTTTTTACCGGGTGAATCGGTTCGTGTTAGATGGTCGGCTAAGCCTGTTTAACCTGGGAGTTAACTCGGGTTAATCGATGCGTGGAGGCCGGTTCGGTGAAACCACCCGCTCCAGTGCATCCAATCCCCGCATCAATTCGCTCATCGACGGCCCGAAGCTAATGCGTGCGTAATTGCCGTAGCGGCCCTGGGCTCGGCGCTGTTCAGGATTCACGTCAAAGAAGATGCCGGGCACGGTAATAACCTTCTCTTGCAATCCCGCCTTAAAGAAGGTGAGTCCGTCGTTGAGGGGCGCAGGCAGGTCGGCCAGATTCGCCCAGACGTAGAAGGTGCCGCCCGGTTCCGCATCGGTGCGGATGCCCATGGCGCGCAGGCGACCCAGCATGTAATCCCGTTTCTCCCGGAAGCAGCTTTGGATGGCCGCGGTTTCCCGATAGACATTTTCCGGCTCCAGCAATTCCAGCACCTGGGACTGGAAGGGGTTGTTGGGCCCGCCGTCCAGGAAGGAGCCGGCGCTGGCAATCGCGCCGATGACCGCCTCCGGTCCCAGGGTCCAGCTAATACGCCAGCCGGGATAGCGCCAATTCTTGGTCAGCCCGTCCACCAGGATAACCGGGTCTTCATTCACGTCTTCCACATACGCCGCGGCCGAGACCATGCGTGGCGGTTGCAACAGGCTCTGTTCGTCCCCCTGCTCACCGTTGATGCGGTTGCCGTAGAGCTGACCGGTATAAATGTAGTGAGAGTAAAATTCGTCGAGGATCAGGGAGCAGCCCAGCTCGCGCACCATCTGGACCCAGAGGCGCAGACGCTCGCCTTCCACCAGCTGGCCCGTCGGGTTGCAGGGGTTGCTGGCCAGTAATGCCTGTAACCCCCGGCCCTGAATTTCCCGCCGCAAGTGGCCCAGGGAGACCTGGTAGCCCTCATCCGGATCGAGCAGAATGGGGATGGGAATAAAGGCCTTGAAGACGCTGAGTAACTCTTCGTATGCCGTGTAATCGGGCAGAAAGTGACCCATGTTGATATTGCCCAGCGCCGCGGCCAGGCGCGTGAGGGCGACCCGTCCGCCGCCGGCGATGCTCACGTTGCGCCACGTATACTGGGAGGCTTTGCCCTGGCGATAGAGCGTGTTGTAGAGATCGGCTACCTTTTGGCGCAGTTCGATCTGGCCGGTAATCGGGCTGTACTCCTGGGCGCGGGGATCGATGGTAAGCTGCTCGATGCGGGGCGGTGCGCCGGGCAGCTCGCCGGTTTCGGGCATGCCCTGGCCCAGGTTGGCCCACTCGGGATCGCCATAGGCGAAGCCCTGCTGCGCGGCGCGGTGCATTACGTAAATGACCCCCGTCCGCGGAACGCGACGGAAGCCGGGAGGATTGTCTGACACGATAGATAGCCTTTGCTGGTGTTTGGTTTTTGACTCTTCTCTCATGGGGGAGATTGAGGGATTGATTATGCGCAACGAAATCATGACTTCACTGCGAGAAGGTCAG
>JAGRCP010000132.1 GCA_020433455.1 Caldilineaceae bacterium
TGGTCCGTGCCGGGGACTTGCGGGATGCTTATTTACTTGGGACGGCCTTATTCCTCTACAATAACCAGCGTCCCCGGATTCTCTTCCGTGCTGGCCTGCCACACGCTGACGTCTTCCCACGCAGGGCCGGCCCAATCGAAGAGCCACTTGGCATCGGCGTTGGTCATGTTGATGCAGCCGTGACTTTTGGGCCGGCCGAAGTCCTTGTGCCAGTAGGTGCCGTGAAAGCCGTAGTCTTCGTAGAAATACTGGACCCACTCTACATTGGGTAAATAGTAATCGTTGTTCAGTCCGGGATCACCGCCGGCCATAAGCTGGCTGCGCACCTTCATACGGATGCGGAATTCGCCCGTTACGGTGGGCGTGCGCGGCAGTCCCGACGAGATGATAAAGGCCCGCACCGGCTTTTCGCGCTCATAGGCAATGAGAATCTGATCGCTGAGATCGACCCGGATCCATCGCTCCTCGTCGGGCAGGTCGAAGTCAAAGGGGAATCGCTCGGGGTCGGGCAGGAAAGCCGTCGTCCACAGGTCCACATCGCTCCAATCCCATGTGGTGCGCTTGACAACGGGACCAACTACCGGCTGGCGATAGGGCAACGGCGGCTTGGCAGGCGAAGCCGCGAAAATGGCGGGAATGTCGGGGCTGGGATCAATGGCGTCTTCCGCCGGCGCCGCCAGAACCCTATCAAACGGCGCAAGCAGCAAGCTCAGCGCGAACATGAATATCATCCCCCAAAACGGCCCCGTTTTTTGCCTACGCGGTGCGCGGAAAACCAGCATCAGTTAATCCCTTCCTGTCCAACCAGCCTACGCAACGGCCCCACGCCTGCCGCAAACAGATCGTTCGGACGTGGAGCAACCAAGGATCCCATTGTAGGCGCATCGGCACTCTGCGTCAATGCAGGATTTACCGCGTATGGCCTCTTTTCATCCTTGCGTAGAGCGTCTTACAGAACTCTTTCCCCTGACCGATTAGAGTGCGCCCAGCAAAGGCGCGTCTTGCCTAACATGCAGACAAACCGATACCCAAAATTTCTAGAAAGAAAGCCGCCTGCCGTGCGCGATGTCTTCCTGCGTCGCAAAAAAGACGAACTGCTCACGCCGCTGGCGGTTCGCCTTCCCGACGTCCTCCACCCCAACATAATTTCCGGCGTCGCGCTGCTGGCAGGATTGGCTTCAGCCGCGGCGATTGCGCAACGCGTCTGGGCGCTAGGGCTACTCTTGTGGATCGCCAATCGCACCCTGGACGGACTGGACGGCGTCGTGGCACGCGTCCATGAGCGGCAGAGCGACTTCGGCGGTTATCTGGACCTACTTCTGGACTTCGTCATCTATCTCACCGTGCCCGCTGCCTTTGTCTATGCCAACCCGACGCCGCTGAATTTGTGGGCGCTGGCCCTGCTTTTTGCCTCCTACGTGATCAATACGCTCTCGTGGACGCTGCTTTCCGCCCTGTTGGAAAAGCGGCATAGAGGAGCGGCGGATCGCCTGACCAGCGTGGAAATGCCGGGCGGCCTCATTGAGGGCGCAGAGACCATCGCTTTTTACACGCTCTTCTATTTTCTGCCGGGATACAGCGCTTATCTCTTTCTCATTTTCAGCCTTCTGGTCTTTGTCACCGCGGGACAACGTATCCGGTGGGCTGCGCGCCATCTGCCCGACTAAGCTATGAGGAACGCATATATGATGACGAAAGCCGCATCCGGAACCGAAAACGCAGCCGAAATTGCGCCGACCTCCTTTTTGAGCCGTCACTGGCAAAAGCTCATTGCCTTGGCCTTGTGGCTGCTCATGGCAGGGCTTTTTATCTGGTTTCTCCGTTCAAACGGCTATTCATTAACGGAAGGTGTCTTCACCCTGTTGGCCGGAATTGCCGGCAGCGTATGGGGTCCTCTGCTCTTCATGCTGATCTATGCCCTGCGCCCGTTGACCTTTTTTTCGGCTGCGCTGCTGACCATTGCCGCAGGCTTTCTCTTTGGGCCGTTTTGGGGCTGGTTCTATGCGACGATAGGCGCCAACGCCGGTGCACTCCTGGCCTTCGCCATTGGTCGCTACTTTGGCAGCGGCGTGCTGGAAGAGAACGAGAGTGCGGGCATGGTGCAAACCTATGCCAGGCGCATGCGCGAGGAAAGCTTTATCACCATTATGATCATGCGCTTGATTTTCCTGCCCTACGATCTGGTCAACTACCTGGCCGGCTTCCTGCGCATCGACTGGCGGGCCTTCCTCCTGGCTTCGCTCATTGGATCGTTCCCGGGCAGCATCGCGTTCGTGCTGCTGGGCGCGGCCGCGTCGCCGGAGGCGATTGAGAGCCTTTTCCGCACTGGTGAAATTCCGGCGTTGGACTGGCGGGTGCTGGCCCTGTCGGTGATCATGTTTGTAGCCAGCGTGGGCCTCTCGCTTTACGTGAAGCGTCGCGAGCCCAACTCAGCTGCATGAGACAAACGACCGGTGATGAGCGCTTCACGCACCAGTCAGCCGCATGAATTCCCAATATCCCGTACGCCATGTTTTCCCAGGAGATGAACAAATGCAAGCCGATGCAATAGACCCTGTGCGGGTTCCGCCCATGGACGCATATAACCGCCAATTGGTTGCCAACGCCCGCCCCGCCGATTGGACCAACCCCGTGCCGGACGGACCGTACAATCTGGTCATCATCGGCGGCGGTTCGGCGGGCTTGCTTGCGGCGGTGGGCGCGGCCGGGCTGGGGGCAAAAGTTGCGCTCATCGAACGCCATCTGCTGGGCGGCGACTGTCTGAACGTAGGCTGCGTGCCTTCCAAGGCCGTCATTCGCACGTCCAAAGCGCTGGGCGAGATTCTGCATGCCGAATCCCTGGGCATCAACATTGCGCGAAATGGCGTAGAGGCGGACTTCGGCGCGGTTATGGCGCGCATGCGGCGGATACGCGCCCAAATTTCCGAGCATGATTCGGCCCGGCGTTTCAAAGACCTGGGCATCGATCTCTACCTGGGCGAAGGGCGGTTTTCAGGCCGGAAGAACATCCATGTGGCAGGCCAAACCCTTACCTTCAAAAAGGCCCTCATTGCCACGGGCTCGCGGCCCATGGTTCTGCCGATTCCCGGGCTGGAAGAGGCCGGCTATCTCACCAACGAGACCATCTGGTCCCTCACCGAGCTGCCGCCTCGCCTGGCGGTTATCGGAGCCGGGCCCATCGGCGCGGAGCTTTCCCAGGCATTTTCCCGCTTCGGCAGCCGGGTGACGATCTTTGATATCGTTCCGCGCCTCCTGGCGCGGGAAGACGAGGACGCGGCAGAAATCATCCGCGGGGTCTTCAAAGACGAGGGAATTGAGCTGGCGTTGGGCGCACAGATTTCCCGGGTGCGCAGCCAGGGTGATGAGCGGCTGATCGAATATCGGCTGGACGGCGAAGAGCGCAGCGCCACGGTAGACGCGGTGCTGGTTGCCGCCGGACGCACGCCTAATCTGGAGGGGCTGGACCTGGAACGGGGCGGCATCGCGTATGATAAAAAGGGCGTGACGGTCAACGACACGCTACAAACCACCAATCCGGACGTGTACGCGGCCGGCGATGTCGCCCTCAAATATCAGTTTACCCATACGGCCGACGCCGCCGGGCGTATGGTGCTCCAAAACGCGCTCTTCCCCGGACCCAAAAAGAAGGTCAGCGACATGGTGATCCCCTGGTCCACCTATACGGATCCTGAGGTGGCCCATGTAGGGCTTTATCCCCGCGAGGCGGAGGAGAAAGGGCTGAAGATTGACACCTACGTCCAGGCCATAGGCGAAACGGACCGAGGCCAGACCGACGGCGTACAGCACGGATTTGTCAAGATGCACGTCCGTCAAGGCAGTGACGAAATCGTGGGCGCCACCATCGTGGCCAAGCACGCGGGCGAGCTGATCAGCGAGATCACCCTGGCCATGACGGCAGGCGTGGGCCTCAAAAAACTGGCGACGGTTATTTATCCTTATCCAACCCAGGCCGAGGCCATCAAAAAAGTGGCCGATGCCTACAATCGCACGCGCCTCTCTCCCCTGTACCAGCGCATTTTGAAATTTTGGTTTCGGTGGCAGCGGTAGGTAGATTGAAGATTGGGGATTGGGGCGGCAGGTGACTTGGGCGTCAGCACGTCGGGTTGCCGGCTCTTGAGCGTCATCTCAATTGGTTCAAAATCTCGCAAAATCTTCGCAAATTTGACACCCCTTTGCCTCCCATGTATACTCGTAATGTTGTAGCGCTTCAGCAGCGCTTGCTCGCTGCCGGCCTGCCATGCCGCACCGCAACAAGCGTTTGTGAAGAGCGTGTGGAGGGATGGCCGAGTGGACGAAGGCGGTTGTCTTGAAAACAACTGTGGCGCAAGTCACCGGGGGTTCGAATCCCTCTCCCTCCGCTCGAAATACGCGAAGCGCCGACAGCGAAAATTCGGGGAGGTCGCATAGTCCGGTCGAGTGCGCCCGCCTGCTAAGTGGGTAGGGGCAGCAGTGTCCCTCGAGGGTTCAAATCCCTCCCTCCCCGCCTTTCGATTGAAGAAATCGAAAAAACTTGTCCCGGTAGCTCAGTGGATTAGAGCGCTTCCCTGCGGAGGAAGAGGTCGCAGGTTCGAGTCCTGCCCGGGACGCCACCCAGGGCCCGGTTCAGCCGACATGTTGAGCCGGGCTCTTCGCTTCTAATTTTGCGCCTGTTGCCCAAATAGGCGCCTTCGTGCGCTAATGTCTTGTGAAATATCGCGCAGACCGTCGGCGAGTTGTTTGATTATCCGCCGCTATGATAAACTAAGCGACTGATTCACCCTTGACTTTTTACCTGATGATTCCAGTAAGCAATTTTGGGAGGTTCTGATGAATTGGCTGCGGCAGCACCGTCTGATGGGCGTCGCTCTCCTCTCACTCGTGCTCGGTTCCCTTTTGGCAGCCTGCGCGCCGGATCCTGCGACGAGCATCATCACGCCCGATCTGGGGCCTCAACTCATTGCGGCGGCCCGGGCCAAGGCGACAGGCATGGAACAGCCGGAAGCGCCCGCCCTGCTTACGTTGGCGGATATGAGTGATGAGGAAATTTACGCGGGACTGGACGGCGATTTAGCGGCGGCGATTCAGGCCGCGGATCCGGCCGGCGGCGAAAATTTGGCCACGGCTAACGCCTGTATCGGCTGTCATTCCCTCGATCCTGATGTGGTCATGACCGGACCCACCTGGCACAATATAGGCGACACGGCCGTAAACCGCGTGGCTGGTGAGAGCCCGGCCTACTATCTCTACCAGAGCATTATGGATCCGAATGCTTACGTTGTGACCGATTATCCGGCCGGTATCATGACCCAAACTTATCAGGATACGCTTAGTCAGGAGGACCTGGCAACGCTCATTGCCTATCTCCTCTCCCTGCACGGCGCAGGTGAATAGGCTACGCAGAAAAGTTCCGGCTTCACCCAATCGATAGGCAAGGCAGGCGGGCGTGAGAATTCTTACGCCCGCCTGTTTTTTTTGGTTCACGAAAAATTTGTAGCGCATCCTATTCGACACGGATGTTCGACCAAATCGCGCGGTCGATGCTATAATCTCCTCCATGAGCCGGCAAGAGTTTTCCACTGCAACCGACCAGGGAAGCGAACGTCGCTGCCCCAACTGCGGCACGCGGGTCGCGCAAGAAGCGACGACCTGTTTTATGTGCGGCCACGATCTGCGGGTTACACCCCAGCGGGGCCGACGCGTCTCCTGGGTAGACGCCCTGCTCGTCCTGGCCGTCCTGGGCGTTCTGGCCGTCTGGTGGCGTTTGGGTCTCCAATCCCCTCCTCCGGCCCCGGAAGATGCCGTTGCTGTAGACATGATTCTGCCCACCAGCATTCCCGTCCTGGAGCCAACCGTTACGGCGACGCCGGCCCCCACCGCGACGCCTGTTCCCACCGCGGCGCCCGTTGCGCCGACCTTTACCAGCCATACGGTCACGGCCGGTCAGACGCTTTTGGGCATTGCCGGCATCTACGGCGTTACCGTCGACGAAATTCAGCAGGCCAACAATCTCAGCGATGAGTTGATCCGCCCCGGCGACGAGCTGGTCATCCCCGTACAGGTCTCCGGTCCTGTCGCGGCAACGCAGGGCCAGACAACTAACTTCAACTATACGGTTGCCGGCGGCGATACCATCATTTCCATCGCCACCCTCTTCGGCAGTACGGTACAGGATATCCTGGCCGCCAACGGCCTGGGAGCCAACGATGTGATCCGCCCCGGGGATGAGCTGATTGTGCCCGTGGCCAACGTTCCCAGCGAAGTGACGGCGGCGGGCCCTGCCGCCCTGCCGGCTGGCGATGCCGGCGGTACGCAAACCGGCAATCCGGACTCCATTTACATCGAGCCCCGCCTCATCGGCCCGCCCGACCAGGCTACTCTTTCGCGTAACGAGACCGTTCTGCTGCGCTGGGTCAGCGTAGACGTCCTGCAGCCCAATGAGTGGTATGTCCTCATGCTCTATCCCAGCGAAGGCGCGGCCCAAGTCGTCCCCAGCATCTGGACCAAGGCCACCAGTCACCGTCTGGACGCGACCTATGCGCCGCCCGAAGGAGCGTCGGCCGTTTACGCGTGGCAGGTCTCGGTGGTGCGGGTGCTGAATGACGGCATTACGCGCAATTTGGAAGCCGCCAGCCCGCCCAGCGCGCTGCGCTCCTTTACGTGGGAGTGATCAGGTGAGCGAACAGCGGACGCCGGTGGAAAGGCTGCTCAACCGCGTCTATGCCATCCCCGCAGTCGCCCAGTGGTGGGCTCGCCGTTCGGCGCGCCGGACTGAAGCGCTGGTTGCCTTAGCGCCGGAAATCCCCTTCACGCCCTTTACCCGGCGCCTTGCCCATGCGACCGGCGCGCTCATTACCACCGGCGGCATACATCTGGCCGACCAAATGCCTTTCGACATGAGCAGCCCGGACGGCGACCCGTCCTATCGGGAGATTCCCGGCTCCGTTGATCCCGGCGAAATCGTCATTACCCACAAATATTATGACCACAGCGACGCGGATGAAGATCTGAACGTCATTTTCCCGCTGGACCATTTGCGGGATTTGGCAAACAGGGGCGTGATTGGTGCGTTGGCCCCGCGCCACTTCGGCTTCATGGGGCATATTGACGGTGATTTGGTGCAGACGCTCAATCAGGAGAATGCGCCGGAGGTGGCGGCCAAGCTGCGGGCCGACGGCGTAGACTTCGCCTTCCTCACGCCGGCTTGAGGACAATGCAATCGGTCCGTAGGGCTGATCGCACGTGCCGTTGAGGCGGCGGGAATTCCCACCGTCAGCCTCTCCATCGCCAAGGACCTGACCGAGTCGGTAGGCGTGCCCCGAGCCGTCTTTGTGCGCTGGCCGTTGGGGCATCCTCTGGGAGAAAAGCACGCGCCTCTACAGCAGCGAACAATGATTTTCACCGCACTCCAGCTTTTGCAGTCCGCCCCAAAGCCCGGCATCATCGCCGAGCCGGGCTATCGCTGGCGACGCGAAGCGTACGGGGAACCCGATTGGGAGCAACTGGCAACATCATGAATCGACAACGGAAACAGTCATCTTCACGCCCCGCCAGGCCGCCTCTGCGCTGGACCGGCATCCTCTTTGCCGCGGCCGTCAATACGCTTCTGGTTTCGGCCGTACAGGTTTTGCTCAATGCAGCGGGCCTGGGCCTGTCCTTCGAGCTCTTTGCCACCATGATCGCTCCGTTGGCCGCGGGCGTTATCACTGCGCTCTATGTGAAGCAGCGCGGCGGTATGCACGCTACGCTGGGCGGCCTGCTCAGCATCCCGCTGGTTACCTATTTTGCCTTCGGCGGCATCTGGCAATTCGGCGTGCTGGCCGGCGCTTTTTGCGGATTGGCCGGAACCATCACCGAAATTCTCACCCGCAGCAGGCAATAGGGCCCCGTGCATCCCGATCGAAATGATGGGACACGCCCATACTTATGATGGTCGCACGTAAAGGCTCTCAGCGCGATACTCACAAAGAAATATACACAAAAATAAAGGAGCATGCTTATGCACAGTAGCGGATGGCATCGCTACATTCGATACGATGAATCTAACGACAAGACGCACGTTGACCGCGCCTTGCTCAAGCGTGTCTTTGCCTATGCCAAACCCCATCTTTTTTCAGTCGCCATCGTTTTGGTGACGATTGTCATTGTTTCCCTCCTCGGGTTGATTCCGCCCTTGCTCTATCGGTCGCTCATCGATGATGTCCTGCCCAATCGGGACGTAGGACGTCTGAATTTGCTGGCCTTAGCCATGCTGGCCATTCCTCTGATCAGCGGTTTGCTTCAGGTCGTGCAGCGCCGCTTTAGCGCCAAGGCCGGCGAGGGCATTATCTACGACCTGCGCGTCGCCATGTACGCGCATCTGCAGGCCATGTCCCTGCGCTTTTTTACCAACACGCGCTCGGGCGAGATTGTCTCGCGCTTCAATAATGATGTAGTGGGCGCGCAGAACGCCATCACCGGCACTATCCCCACGCTGCTTACCAACGTGATTACCCTGGTTTCGACTCTGATCGTCATGATCACTATCGAGTGGCGGCTGGCGGTCATGGCCGTTGCCGTGTTGCCTCTCTTCCTGTTGCCGACCCGACGCGTGGCCCGCACGTTGCGCTCCATCCGGCGCGAGGCCATGGAGCACAGCGCCGACATGAGCAGCGTGATCAACGAAACGCTGACCATTAACGGCGCGCTGCTGGTAAAGACGTTTGGACGCCAAAAGCAGGAAATGGCCAAGTTCGATCAGGCGGCAGGCGCGGTCCGGGACATCGGCGTGCGCCGGGCCCAGGTAGGCCAGCTCTTTTTCATGGGGCTGAGCATTGCCGGCACCATCGGAACGGCGCTTATCTACTGGCTGGGCGGTTACATGGTGCTGCGCGACACCATCACCATCGGCACCATCGTGGCTTTTGTCGCCTACCTGAACCGGCTATACGGCCCTATCTCATCCCTTTCCAATGTGCAGGTGGATTTCGCCACCTCCATGGTCAGTTTCGAGCGGGTTTTCGAGTATCTGGATCGACCGGTTGAGATCAAAGACCGGCCCGGCGCCGTCAGGTTGAAGGACGTAGACGGGCGCATTCGGTTTGATCACGTTTCGTTTGCCTATGGGAAAACCCAGGATGAAGCGCGTGAGGCGGAGCCCATACCGGAAGCAGCGGAGGAATCCGCTGAACACGCGGACGCAGAAAAAGAGGCCCCGGTGCGAACCCACGCCCTGCAGGACGTTTCGTTTGAGATCGAGCCGGGGCAATTGGCGGCTTTGGTGGGGCCCAGCGGGGCCGGCAAGACCACCATTACCTACTTGCTGCCGCGGCTCTACGATCCCACCGACGGCGTCATCACGCTGGACGGAAATGACCTGCGCGACGTGACCCAGGAGACGCTGGCCGAGCAAATCGGCATGGTGACCCAGGAGACCTACCTCTTCCACGCCACCATTCGGGACAATTTGCTCTATGCCAAGCCCGACGCCACCCAGGCTGAGCTGGACGCTGCCTGCCGGGCCGCCAATATCTACGACATGATTGCCGGTTTGGAGGAAGGGTATGACACGGTCGTGGGCGAGCGGGGTTATCGGCTGAGCGGGGGCGAGAAGCAACGCATCGCCATCGCCCGGGTCATCCTCAAGAATCCGCGCATCCTGGTGCTGGATGAAGCCACCTCACACCTGGACTCCCAGAGCGAGGCCCTGATCCAGGCGGCGCTGGAGCCGCTTTTGGAGGGGCGCACCAGTCTGGTGATCGCCCATCGACTCTCCACCATTCTCCAGGCGGACAAGATTCTGGTGCTGGATGAGGGACGGTTGGTGGAGCAGGGCAAGCACGAAGAGCTGCTCATGCAGGACGGCCTCTATGCCGAACTCTTCCGCACCCAATTTTTACCGGACCTGGTTCCGGCATGATCATCGGCGCGTGCTGCGCGGCGAAATCCGCCATGCAGCACGCGTCATCACGCGCTACATGGCGATACGCACCATAGCAGGGCGCAAAACCCGTCCCTTGTAAGTATAACCGGTGCGCAGTGTCTCGATAATGCGCCCGCTCTCCACATCATCCGAGGGCTCGCTGGAAATAGCCTCGTGGAGATTGGGATCAAATTCGCCGTCCAGGGGAATCTTTTCCACGCCCTGATTTGTCAGCAGATCCGTAAATTTCTTTTGAATTTGGCGGAAGCCGTCCACCCACGCCGCATCCTCATCGCTCAAATCGGCCGGCGCGTTCTGGAAGGCCAGGTCGAAGTCATCCAGGATGGGCAGCGCGCCCTGGACGAAGTGTGCGCCCGCCCGGTCAATCGCTTCGGCCAGCTGCTTCTCCTGCCGGCGCTTGCTGTTCTGAAAATCCGCCGCGACGCGCTTCATCTGCTCCAGATTGGCGGCGGCTTCCTGGCGCGCCGCGGCGACGTCCGCTTCCAGCCGGGCGATGGCCTCAGCCGACGCTTCTGCATCATCGGCTTCTTCCGGGCCCGCCTGCGCCGCTTCCATGTTTTCCTGACTGTCCTGCGCTTCAATCGCTTCATCCGCCGCGCTGTCACGCTCTGCGCCAACTGCGCCCGCGGCATCCACGGCTTCATCCACTGCATCAGGCATAATTTTTTCGCTCATCAAAAGGACCTCTTCGCGTTATAATCTTCAATTTTCAATTTTCAATCTTCAATCTTCAATCGCCTCGCCTATTCCCCATACCAATCTTCCATCCGCTCGCTCATGAGCGCGGCCACAAAACGGACTGCGCCAATCGTGCGGCCGTAGGCCATGCGCACCGGTCCTACAACGCCCAGGATGCCGGTAGCGTGTTCGCTGTTGCCGTAGCTGCTCAGGACGAGGCTGATATCCTGCAACTCCCGGATGCGCCCCTCGCCGTTGATGACGACCTGTACATCGTCCTCCCACATATATTCGGCCAGAATCTGCTCCAGCAGGGATCGCTGTTCAAAGACGTTGACGATCTTGTGCATGTTATCGCCGCCCGCGAATTCAGGCGCATCCAAAACCTGGGCCAGTCCGTCCCGATAAATTGGCCGGTCGAACGGCGCTTCCGCACTCTCCATCAATTCCGCAGCCAACAGCCTCATCTGCCGCAACAGGAGCGCCTGAGGTTCCGCATCCTCTCCCGGCAACTCATCCCGGCCGCGAATTTCCAGGCTGCTCAATCCGCCCAGCCGATCGTTCAGCTCATTGCTGATGGCGCTCAGCGCGCTCTGGTTGATAGGCTGGTCCAGATCGAGCACCTGCTGCTGGATAGCGCCTTCCTGTAAAACAAGCACCAGCAGCACCTTGGTATCCCGAATGCCCACCAATTCCAGATGCTTGAAGCGGCTGCGCGTTGATTGGGGAGCCGTGGCCAGCGCCGCGCCGTGGGAGGTGCGAGCCAGCGCCGCGGTACTGACCCGCAGCCACTGATCCACGCCCCCCCGCGCCCGGCTCAGCTCGACGCGGATCCCCTCGCGTTCGATGGGAGAGAGTTCACGCGCGGCCGCACGCGCGGAAAGCTGCTGGACGAAAAAGCGATAGCCCGCGGCGGTGGGGATGCGCCCGCTGCTGGTGTGGAGGTGGGTGAGGTAGCCTTCCTGCTCCAACACGGCCAGATCATTGCGGATGGTCGCCGCGCTCACGCCCAGGTTGTAATCGCGGGCGATGGTCTGACTGCCGATGGCCTGGGCGCTTTGGGTATATTCCTGTACGACAATACCGAGCACGCGGCGTCGGCGCAAGGCAATGGGATCAAGTGATGAGAGATCGGTCATGGGGCCGTGATCAGATAAATGACAGGTGTTGGGCTGGTTCAATATGCATTCTGATTCGTCCCCAGAATTGATTGCAAAATCGTGCGCAAAATAATTTTCACATCCAGCGCCAGGGACCAATTCTCAATATACCAGAGATCATATTTGGTGCGCTCATTGATGGACGTATCACCGCGCAGGCCGTTGACCTGGGCCCAGCCGGTTAGCCCGGCCTTCTCCCGGTGGCGATCCATGTAGCGTGGAATGTACTGGCGAAATTGTTCCACATAAACGGGACGTTCCGGACGCGGACCCACCAGGCTCATGTCGCCCATGAGCACGTTGATCAGCTGGGGCAATTCGTCCAGATTAAAGCGGCGCATGATCGAGCCGAGCTTGGTGCGCCGGGGATCGTCCTCGGTAGTCCAGCCCGGTCCTGCGCTCTCGGCATCGGGACGCATAGAGCGAAATTTGAGAATCTTGAAGGGCCGGGCATCCAGCCCCATGCGTTCCTGAACGTAAAAAACCGGGCCGGGGCTGTCCAGCTTGATGAGAATAGCGGTGAACAGCATAAAGGGGCTGATCAACACCAGACCCGCGCCGCTGACCACAATGTCCATGCCGCGTTTGAGGGTAAGCTTCCAGCCCCGTAACGCCACGTCGCGGATGTTGAGCAGAGGCATCCCGCCCAGATCGCCGATGCTCACTTCGCTGGCCATGATCTGGAAGACGTCAGGGAAGACGCGGATGCCCACCTTCTCCCGCTCGCAAAGACTGATGATGCTCACCAGTTCGTTGTGGTTGCTTTCGGGCAGGCCGATGATGACGTCGTCCACGTCATAGCGTTCGATAATCCAGGGGATGTCGGCAATGCCGCCCAGAACAGGATAGCCCAAATTGTCTACCGGCTGGACACCCTTGCCCACCACGCCTACCACCTGATAGCCCATTTTGGGGTTGCTGGTAATCTTGGTAAGCAGCATCTGGCCGATTTCGCCCGCGCCCACCACCAGCACCCGATCATCGCCGATGCCCCGGGCTTGGGCCTGCCACTGGACCTGGGCGTGAATGATGCGGAAGATGGTCAGCAGCAGAATGGTCAGGAGCCACCCGATCCCCAATAGCGAGCGGTGGTAGTTGAAATTGGGCAAAGCCAGCGTGAGAATCGCAACGGTAAAGAGGACGGCAAAGGAGTTAAGCAGAATAATCTTAAAAAATTCGTCCAGATGGCTCAGCGGACGCCGACGTTGATACATGCGGCGGGAAAAGAAGATGATCACCAACAGCGCCGCATTGACGGCCGGCAAGGGCCAGAACTCCCGGAACGGGCCAATAATAATGTCGGGGTTGCGCCGAATAATCAGGTAGGCGAAATAGTAGGCAAGCCACACCGCGACAACATCCAGCAGCACCAAAGCGATGACAAAAAGAAACTGGGTGCGCTTCATGAGCACGGGACGGCTGCGCCGGTTGTTGAAGTCTTCTATGGGGTTGATGTCACGCAGACTCTGCTGCATCGATTGCCGCATAGCCCTCAATATCCTTTTTCCGCCTCTGTTACATCACACTCTGCGCCGTCTTCATTCGCACCGCCTGCTATCCCTTTGCCTGCGGCCGGAGCGGCTTCCCGGCGGTGCGAAAAACGCCACAGGTGTCGGCTTACATCCAAACCGCCTTTTGCCGCGATACCGCTCAAAATCAGCTTATCCATGAGCCATGGCGTATCAGCCTGGTAGTGCTTGCAATAAAAAATCCACATGGCTTCGTAGAAATCAATGCGGGACTTGGCGCTCTGGCTGCTGGCCGCTTCTTTGACGTGGGTCATTTCCACTTGACCATTGTACCAAACTTCCCACCCCGCGTCCTTGATGCGCTTGGCCCAGTCCAGATCTTCGCCGTACATGAAGAACGTCTCATCCAGCAGCCCGGCGTCGGCAATGGCCTCACGCCGCACCTGCATATAGGCGCCGACCACCGAATCCACCGGATGCACCGCGTCCTCGGGCAGATAGTCCAGATTGTAGGCGTTGAAGCGGCGACTGTTGGGCAGCAGGCGGCTTAACCCGATCATGCGATAGAAGCTGACTTGGGGCGTAGGGAAACTGCGCCGGCACGCCCGGTCCAACGAACCGTCCACCCGCCGCAAGCGCGGGCCGGCCGCGCCAATCCGGGGGCGCTCATCCATAAAGGCCGTCATGCGTGAGAGCACGGAGGAAGGAGCCAACGTATCGGGGTTCAGCAGCAGAGCATAGCGAGGCTGTTCCGGCCGCGGCTCACCGTCCGCCCGATCCCGGAAACCAAACCAGCGCAGGCCCGCATTGTTGCCTGCGCTAAAGCCTAAATTGGTCGGGCCGGCAATGAGGTGGACCTGAGGAAAATCGGTCCGCACCATCTCCGCGCTGCCGTCTGTGCTGGCATTATCGACAACGCAAACCCGAAACGTAATGGATTCCCGGCTCTGGAAGATGGAAGTGAGGCAGTTATGCAGCAGTTCGCGCGTGTTGTAATTGACGATGACGACCGCGAGATCGAGGGCCTGGCCTTGCTGCGCAACCGCTTCATTTTCCACCCGCTCAGCCGCATGATATGTCTGCATAAGCAGGCTGATTTTAGCATAATCAGAGGGCAACAGCTAATGAATAGCCGGTCAAAAATTTGAGCGGGGAGACGGGCAGGACTGCAACCCTTGCAGTCGCCCGCCACGCTTTATCTGTAATCGGCGCCGTTGGGCGGAATTCATGCGGCTGACACCACGCGCCATCGGTTGCCCGACGGGTCGCGCACAACGGTTGTGCCGTCCGCCGCCTCAAGCGCTACGCCGCCGGCTTCCAGTTGGGCGATTGTTGCGTCGCGTGCCCGCGCATCGGGCAACGTCAACGTCGCCCAACGCAGTTGAGCCGCGTCGGGCGGCGGAGGCGGCGCGCCGACGCCCGCCCACGTGTTCAGCCCGATGTGGTGATGGTAGCCGCCCGCGGCCACAAAAAGGGCTGATGGACCGTACCGGGCCATCAGCTCCAGTCCCAGCTGATCAACATAGAAGCGCTCGGCCGCGGCCAAGTCCGCCACGTGGAGGTGAACATGCCCCATGATCGTCTCCGGGGCCATAACGATCTGATTTTCCTCGCCGGCTTCTGCCAGCAGGCTGTGCAGGTCCAGGGGATCGACGGTCATCCGGACGCTGTCGCCCGCAAAGCGCCACTCGTCCCGCGGGCGATCCCGGTAGATTTCGATGCCGTGGCCGTCCGGGTCGGAGAGATAAAGCGCTTCGCTCACCGCGTGATCTGATGCGCCGGTGAGGGGCGTTTCGGTGATGACAAGGCGGCGCAAGGTGCGGGCCAGTTCGCTTCTCGACGGCAGCAGCAGGGCAAAATGATAGAGGCCCGTCGTATGGCGCACAATGCGGGCGCCGGGCTGCTCCCGGAGATAAAGCAAGGGCCGGTCAGGAACGCCCAGGGTCAGCTGACCGGGCGCTTCGTCCAGAACGCGCAGCCCGATATGCCGGGTGTAGTAGATGCGGGAACGTTCCAGGCCCGCAACGGAGAGCGAAACTGGTCCCATGGAAAGTTCAGGTGAAATGGCAGACATTGGGAATTTTCCTTTATTCTTTATCGTGAGCTCGGCTAAGCGGTTTGTAAAGCCTACAGAGAAATCGTACGGACACGCGGAATCTATCACGCATCACGCGGAGAAACGCCTCTATGGTATCATTCTTGCATGATTACCGAATATACCACTCTTTCATCCCGTGCCGTTACTGATGCGACATGGGATTCATTTGTAGAAAATCAACCGGCCGGTCACCTCTTGCAAATGAGCGGCTGGGCCGCGCTCAAGGCCCGCTTCGGCTGGCAGGCGGAGCGGATGACGCTGGCAGATGAGACAGGCGCGGTGTGCGCGGGCGCGGAATTGCTCTTTCGGCGCGTGGCCGGGCTGACGCTGGCTTATGTGCCGCGCGGTCCCGTCACGCCGTGGGAGGATAGGGAGCTGACGCAGGCGCTTTTGGCTGAGTTGGCGCAGCGGGCGCGGATGCGCGGTGCGGTCCTCCTCAAGCTGGAGCCGAACTTGCCCGACACGCCGGAAAATCGGGCGCGGCTGACGGAACTCGGCTTCCGCCCCAGCCGCCAGGACGTGCAGCCGCCCAGCACGATCCTGCTGGACCTGACGCGCAGCGAGGATGAGATTCTCAACGGCATGAAGAGCAAGTGGCGCTATAACGTACGCCTGGCCGGCCGTAAGGGCGTCACTGTGCGGACCCTGGCCCGCGATGAGATGCACATCTTTAACGAGCTAATGGCGGTGACGGGCGCGCGGGACGGATTTTCCGTCCACGGGCCTGATTACTATGCCGCGGCCTACGATCTGCTGGCCCGGGAACATGGCGTCTTTTTGCTGGCCGAATATGCGGGGCAGCCGTTGGCGTCCATTGCCGTCTTTGCCGTGGGAAAGACAGCCTGGTATCTATGGGGCGCGAGCAACAACCAGGAGCGCAACCGCATGCCCAATCACGCGCTTCAGTGGGCGGCCATACAGTGGGCCAAGGGCCGCGGCGCGACCTGCTACGATTTTTGGGGCATTCCCGATGAAATCGGAAAGCTGGCCCAATCCATCTCCGCCCGAACCAACGGCAGCGAACCGCCCCCGGCGCTGCCCCTTGACCTGAACCAGTTGCCCAATCACGGCTTGTGGGGCGTCTATCGCTTCAAGCAGGGCTTTGGCGGGCGGGAGGTGCGCTACGTCGGCGCGTGGGACAAGCCGCTCCATCCGGTCGGCTATCGGGCGTATGCAGCGGGCCTGGCTCTGCGCGGACAGCCGGCGCGCCTGCGTCAAACGGACCCGGTACGCGTGGCCCTGGCGCCCGTCAGCCGCCCCGCTCCCGCCGGCGATACCACCCTGCGCGTGGTCACGCGGCGCAACGAATGGCGCACAGCGCTGGCCGGCTTGCCCGATCCCCACGTCTTGCAAAGTTGGGAATGGGGGGAAGTGAAGGAGGCGGCCAATTGGCACGCCGAGCGACTGCTGCTGCCCGGCGCGCAGGGTGCGCCCGAAGCCGCGCTTCAGTTTCTCTGGCGCCGGCCTGTAGACAACCTGCCCCTGCGCATAGCCTATGTGCCCAAGGGGCCGGTGGTTAACTGGCACGATCCTGACGTGGTGGAGCGAGTATTGACCCAAATTGAGGCCCGCGCCCACGCACGCAACTGCCTCTTTGTGAAGATCGACCCTGATGTACGCGAAGACAGCCGCGCCGGAAAGAGGCTCATACACGCCCTTTTCCGGCGCGGCTGGCGCTATAGCAACGATCAGACTCAATTTAAAAATACTGCATACTCTGACCTGGCGCTTACCGAAGAGGATTTGCTGGCAGGGATGAAGAGCAAGTGGCGCTACAACATTCGCCTGGCCGGTCGTCGGGGCATCACCGTACGCCTGGGCCACGGCGATGACCTGCCCGCGTTCTATGACCTTTATGCGGAGACCGGGACCCGGGACGGCTTTCTAATCCGGCCGTTTTCCTACTATCGCACGGCCTGGAAAATATTTCTCGCCGCGCAGCAGGACGAAGCCAATCCCGCGGGCGGTGCACTGCTGCTGGCCGAACATCCGAAAGAGGACGCGCCGGTGGCGGCCGTCTTTCTCATGCGCTATGGCGCACGGAGTTGGTACATCTACGGTGCGAGCAGCGATCGCCGGCGGCGGGATATGCCCAACTCGCTGCTCCAGTGGGAAGCCATGCGCTGGTCGCGGGAGCAGGGCTGTACGCTTTACGATTGGTGGGGCGCGCCCACGGACCCGGACGATCCCGATGACGGGATGCAGGGCGTCTGGCAATTCAAGCAGGGCTTTGGGGCAGAGTTTCAACCCCACATCGGCGCAT
>JAGRCP010000133.1 GCA_020433455.1 Caldilineaceae bacterium
TAGCCCGGCCGTTTGACGGCCGGGCGGACGCCGCGGACCGGAACCGGCCGGATCAATGGGGCTGGGTTGGGCGGCGCGGCGGACCGGCACGGGGGCCGGTCCCTACGGGTATGGCGGGATGGTTCGGTTGGGCGGCGCGGCGGACCGGCACAGGGGCCGGTCCCTACGGGTTTATTTGGCGGCAGCCGCCAAAATCCGGATATCGCCTAGGCGCAGCCGTTGACCGTCCACGACGAAAACGCCCGCACCCGTCGGCTCCAGGGGCGTACCGGTTTGCCCGTCATAGACGATCAGTTCCAGCGCGTAGGTCCCAGGAGCCGTGCCGGCCGGAATGGGCAGGGCCCGCCACTCATCAACGGCTGCCCCCAGGGGCCAGTCTGCAACCGGGGGTTGAAAGGCCCGATCCTGCTGCGCGATCATGGGTCCGTCATCAAGCGCATAGAGACGCAGGGAGGCGCTCAGGCTCATCCCGGCTGCATCCGGTTGCGCTTCCCACAAAAAATTTATGTACGCGACTTCACCCGCCTGAATCTCGGCGACCGGCGCGTAGCCCCAAAGCAGCAGCCCAGGAGCAAAGCGGACCGCCTGGGGGATGATCGTCGGAGGCGGGCCGGGCCGGCTGAAATCGTAGCGTTGGACGCGCAGATAATCCCGGCCGGGATAGGGGTCATCGACCGCCAATGATCCGCGCGCGGCCAGCCACGCCCGAATCACGCCGGCGGGATCGCTGACCGTGTCGTAGAGGCGATAGTGCCAGATGCGCGGATAATCGGCCGCCAGTTGGGCCAGGGCATCCTGGGTGGCGGCGGCCGTAACCGGGAAGAAGTCGCTGGTCGGGCTGCCCCACCCCAGGCTTGCATCGCCGTCCACGCTGCCCGTGCGAATGACGGCGACGCCTTGGGGCGGAATATCGTCCGCCGTGATGCGGCCTGACCAGGCAATGGCCGGAGGGCGGGTCGCGTCGGGGCCGTTCAGCTCGGTGGGCCAGTAGACGTCCAGGACAGGATAGACCCATCCGGCATTGACGAGGATCGCGTCGCCCGGTCGCCACGCCCGGGCCAGGTCCGCCACCGCGGCCCGGTGATCATCGGCGCGATAGAAGGGATTGCGCCAGAATTCGGCTGCACTCCAGCCGCTGAGCGCGAGGAGCAGAGCCAGGCCCAGCCCGCCCAGCCAGGGCGCATACCGCCAGAGGCCATGCACCGCTGCGGCCGCTATGAGGAGAAAGACCGGCGCGTAAATAAAGAGATAGCGCACGTGATAGAGGGGCGTCGCCAGCAGGGTGAGCAGGTAGAGGAGCGCCATGGGCAGCAGCAGGTAAATGAGCAGGACGGTCCGTGCAGCAGGCCGCCGGGTCGTGAACACGAAGCCCAGGAGAATGAGCCCGCCCAGGAGAGCGAAGGGCCACATATGGCCGCCCGGCGGCGTCTGGCCGATGACCAGCGCCCCCAACGTCTCGCTGAGGGAGGCGAAAAATTCGGGCAGGTTTGTCCACGGTCCCCGCCAGGGGGGAACGGGCGGGTCTATGGCCTGACGCAGAAAGGCGGGCAGCCAGGGCAGCCAGAGGATGAGCACGGCAAGCTGGGCCAGGAGCCACGGGAGAAGCAGGGACGGCACGCTGCGGTCAGAATGCTTGCGGGACGTTGCGCGCGAGAAAATAAGGAAGAGCGCGATGACGTTGAGGGCAATGAGCGTGAAGGCAAAATAGTAGAGAGTATAAAGTCCGGCCGCGGCGGCCAGCACGTAGACCGCGAGCCAGAGCCGACTGCTCCGATCTCCATCTAAAAAACGCAGCGTCGCCCACAGGCCCAGCAGGCCCAGTGCCGCGCCCAGGGTGTACATGCGCACTTCCTGGCTGTACCAAAGTTGAAAAGGGCTGAACACAGCCAGCCACACCGCCAGGAGCGCGCTGGATGCGCCCAGCAACCGTCGGCCGATGACAAAGAGCAGCGCCAGGAGGATAACGCCCCACCATAAGCTGGGCCAGGCGAAAAGGAACTCCAGACCATGCTCCAGGGTAGGACGGCTCACAAGCTGCCAGATGTGGAGCAGGCCGTAATAGCCCGGCGGGTGAATGTCGCCCGCGGTGTGGGCCAGCATGGCGGGCAGGGAGAGGCGGGCCAGATAGACGCTGACCGTCTCATCGTACCAGAGGGATTCGCCGCCCAGACGCACCAGACGCAGAGCAAATCCTGCCAGAAGGCCGGCCAGGAGAAGCGGGCGCGTCAGGCGGGCAAGATTGCCTGCGGCCGGCTTTTGCGCTCTCTCCGTCATCTGCTCCCCTTGTTTTGCATCTTTGCGTTCCCTTCGCCTTTCGATACAATAGCACGGATGGCTACAACAACGCTAGACCGCACCGCAGAGAATATCCGTTTTTCCGACCGGCTTTCGCCGGCCGGCGAGGCGCTGCTGGCTGTGGGCGTCGCGGTTTTGCTCATCGTCATCGCAACCGCGACGGCACGGCCCGTCATCGTCACCGTAGACGGCGTAACCGAGACGGTTTATACCCACCGGCGTACGCTGGATAAGCTGCTGCTGGATCTGGGCTTTGCGCCCGGCGCGGGGGATCGAATCTCGCCCGTACGCGCGACGCCCTTGAGCCGCAACATGGCCGTCGTCGTCAATCGGCCTTTGCCCATGCGGCTGCTGGCAGACGGCCGGGACCTCACGGTGGAGACCTGGGGCGCGACGCCGGAAGAGGTCCTGCGCGAAGCCGGCATCCCCTTTGGCCCCAGCGATCAGGCGCTGCTCAACGGCGCGCCCATCGGCCGGCAGGATCCCCTGCCCGGCTCCGTTCCTCAGCCGCGTCCCCAGCTTTACGACCGGGGCCACGCCTGGGATCACATGGAGCGCACGCCTTTACAGTTGCGCGTCCACCGGGCCATTCCCATCCGCGTTGACGACGGCGAACTCACCTTCACCCTGCGCACCACATCGGCGACCGTAGGTGAGGCGCTCCTGGCCGCGGGCATCGAACTCTATCTGGGCGATGAGGTCGTTCCCAGCCTGGGCAGCCCCGTAAGCACGGGCCAGCGCGTCGCCATCGTACGCAGCACGCCCGTCACGGTAGAAGCCGACGGCGTTACCCTGAAGACCCGGGTAAAAGCCGAAACCGTGGCCGATGTCCTGGCCGGGCTGGAAGTCGGTCTTGCGGGCATGGACGAAGTGACGCCGCCGCTGGAAACGCCCCTCTACGACGACATCGCCATCAGCGTGACCCGCATTCGCGAGGAAGTGGAGATCGAAGAGGAAATTGCCCCCTTCGAGACCCTCTATGAGCCTGATCCCAACCTGGCCATCGACATACAGAGCGTCGTCTCCTCGGGGGCGGAGGGCATTACCCGCACTCGCTATCGGGTGCGATATGAGAACGGCCAGGAGACGAGCCGGGTGCTGGAAGATACGTGGACGGCGCAGGAGCCGGCCCAGCGCATCATTGCTTATGGTCAACGCATCGATCCCCAGACGTTTACCACGGCCGACGGTCAAACCATTACCTACTGGCGCAAAATCCGCATGCTGGCAACCAGCTACAGCGCCTCCCGCGCGGGCGTCTCGCCGGATAATCCCCACTACGGCTTTACCTACTCGGGCGATGCCATGCGCGACGGCATTGTGGCCGTGGATTTCAGCCTCATCCCGTTGCGTACCAACGTCTACATTCCCGGTTACGGTTTTGGCGACGCGCTGGATACGGGCGGAGCCATGCGGGGACGGCGCATCGATCTGGGGTACGCCGATGATACCTGGGTGCCCGTACGGCGCTGGGTGGACATCTATCTGCTCTGGCCGCCCCCGCCCGATTACCAGATTACCTGGGTGTTGCCCAACTGGCCGCGCCCGCCAAACTAACCGAATCTTTGCGTTCGTCATCCCTTTAGATACAATAGCAGATTAGAGCCCGGCGGTGATGCCCCGGACAGGCGGTGCGGCGTCCCGTTATTTTCAATACTCACTACGATAAACGCGCATGGCGAATTCGCAGAGCGTTCCGCGCCGTCTCGTTTATCCGCTACTTGGCCTGCTGCTGCTTATAGGCTTTACGCTCCGGGTTTGGAACGTAAATTTCGACCGCGGCGTCGGCAGCCATCCGGATGAGCGCAGCACGGCCTGTTTTTATGCCACCACAATCGAATGGCCCGCCTCGTGGGAAGAATTTCGAGATCCCCATGCGAGCCCACTCAATCCTCTCTGGGATCGCAACAGCGGCACGCCGCGTAGCTTTACCTACGGCCACTTTCCTCTTTATTTAGGCGTTGCCGCCGGGCATACGCTCCATACCTTGGCGCCCACCGCCCAGGCGCTGGGCGCGGGCCCGGAAGTCGTCTCCCTCATGAGCCGGGCTGACGGCGCGTGCGACGCCATCGCCGTGGCCGGGCGACTGGTCATCGCGCTGCTGGATACCTTGACAATTCTGCTCCTTTACGCCCTGGCCGCCACGATTTACGGCCGCGGCATTGGGCTGCTCACGGCCGCGTTCTATACGTTTACGGCCCAGGCGATTCAGCTCAGCCACTTTTTTGCCATGGATCCGGCCAGCACCACCTTTACCGTACTGGCGGTATTGGGCGGCGTGCGCATGGTGCAGCGGGCCTCCTGGCGCGCGGCCCTGATGACGGGCGTGGGCGCGGGGCTGGCGATTTCGTCCAAGTTCAGCGCCTTGCCCGTGCTGGCCGTCCCCGTCATTGCTGCGTTTGCCGTCTATTGGCGTACGGAACAGGAGCAGGCCCTCATGCCCGGGTCTACGCCGACCGGCATGGGCCAGGCCCGCTTCCGGGCCGTGGCCGGCGCGCTGCTGGCCATCGTCATCGCGGCCGTGGCCTTTGTGGTTACCAGTCCCTACGCTGTGCTGGATTGGCAACAGTTCATCAACGCCACCCTTATCGAGCAAGGGCGCATGGTGCGGGGCGTAGCCGACATGCCCTTTACCCGCCAATATCGCAACACTACGCCCTACCTCTACTTTATTCGCCAACAGGTGCAGTGGGGGCTCGGCTGGCCCTTGGGATTGCTGGCCCTGGCCGGCACGATCTTTGCCCTGGCCGGATTGGTGCGCACCCTGTACTCAATCCTCGCTGCGTGGATCAGCGGCAAAGTGGCAGGACATCTCGTTTCGCAACGCCAGTTGATGCTCCTGCCTGTCTGGAGTTGGGTGATTCCCTACTTTGGGCTGACCGGCGCGTTCCTGGCCAAATTTAATCGCTACATGAGTCCGCTCCTACCCTTCGCGCTTCTCTTTGCCGGCGGCCTCATCTGGCATATCGCCCGCATCGGGCGCGACAGGCAAGCCGCCCGGCGGTCCGTCAACCTCGCTTCCTTCACGGCCGCGGCCATTGCCTTTATCGCGCTGGCAGGCGGCATTTTCTGGTCTGTCGCCTACGTCAACGGCGTTTACAACCGGGAGCATACCTGGATCCAGGCCGGGCGCTGGATATTTGACAACGTTCCGCCCGGCTCGGTCATGCTGGCGGAGACGTGGGATGACGAGCCCATTTACTACCTGCCGGACGCGCCCGAAATTAACCGGGAATCACGCGGCCTCACAGTTATCAAATGGAGCCCCTACGAAGAAGACACATTTGATAAATATGAGCTGCTCAAAGAGACGTTACGCGCCTCGGATTATGTCTACTACAGTTCCAAGCGCATCTACGACAGCGTAGACGAACTGCCGGAACGCTATCCCCTCACCAACCTCTACTATCAGAGCATGTTCGACGGCCGCCTGGGCTTCGAACATGCGGCCGAATTCACCTCGCCCCCGACACTCTTCGGCCGGGCGTTTGACGACCGCCGCGCCGATGAAAGCTGGAGCCTCTACGATCATCCCCAGGTGCACATCTTCCGCAAGGTGCGGGAGCTGAGTGACGCTGAGTATGACGCGATCTTCGCCGGCAGCTGGGAGGACGCCGTTCCCTACTATCGGGGCCAGGATTCGCCCCTTAGTCCGCTGCTCAACGCGCTGGGGCTGGGCAGCGACCCCGGCACGGAGGATGCGGGCCTCATCAACCGCATTATCGGCCTGATTACAGGGGAAGACGCGCCCACGCAGCGCGCGCCTGACGCTCCGTCTCTGATGCTGGAAACGCCGCCCGGCGCACTGCCCGTGGTGGATAACTATCGCTGGAATCAGGCGGCCGGCGAACAGCCGGGCCTGGCCGTCATCGTGTGGTGGGCGGTCATCACCCTGCTGGGCTGGATTGGATGGCCTCTGCTCTTCGGCCCCCTGCGCAGCCTGCGGGACCGGGGGTATTTCTTCAGCCGCACGTTGGGCTGGCTGTTGGCGGGCTGGCTGCTCTGGTGGGGCGCGAGTCTGGGCTGGATTTACAACACGGTGACCGGCGCGTGGCTGGCTCTGGCCCTGGTTGCCCTGGCGGGCGCGACGGCAGCCTGGTTCCAGCGCAAAGCGATGATCGCCTACCTGCGCGAGCAGTGGCCCGCGCTCCTGGCAGGGGAAATTCTCTTTGCCGCCGCGTACCTCTTCTTTGTGCTCATCCGCATCGCCAATCCGGATATTTGGCAGCCCTGGCTCGGCGGCGAGAAGTTTATGGAATTCGCTTTTCTCAACGGCATCCTGCGCAGCCCCACGTTTCCGCCTGTGGACCCCCACTTTGCCGGCGGCTTCATCAACTATTACTATTTCGGCATCTATCTGGTCGCCTATCTCATCAAGCTGACCGGCATCTATGCGGAAGTGGCCTTCAACCTGGCCATTCCCATGCTCTTCGCCCTGACCGTTCTCAACGCCTTTGGGCTGACTTATTCCGCCTTTCCCCGCACGGCACGGATGGGTGCAGATGAAGCAGGCGCAGATGCAGACGGATTCTCCCGCCCCCATTGGCAGGCGGGCCTGCCCGAGGCGCTGCTGGGCCCCCTTTTCGTCGTGATCATGGGCAATCTGGACGGCTTCGCCCAGCTCACCCGCAGCCTGGCCCGGGTGAGTCCGTGGCATGCAGAAAGCGCCTATCCCGGCGTGGCCACGCTCATCAACGCGGCGGGCGGCATCGGCCCGGTGATCAGCGGGGCCCAGGCCCTGCCCGCCTATGATTTTTGGGCTCCCAGTCGGGTCATTCCGTACACCATCAACGAGTTTCCCTTCTGGAGCTTTCTCTTTGCCGACCTCCATCCCCACCTCATCGGCATCCCCTTCGCCCTCTTCTTCCTGGCGCTGGTATTGGCGCTAATCCGGGACGGCGGCGTTTATGCGAGTCTGCGCATGGCCCTGCCTCTGCTGCTGCTCTTCACCTTCATGTTGGGGACGCTGGCGAGCGTCAACCTGTGGGAACTGCCTACGTATGCGCTCCTGGGCATCGGCGCGCTGCTCGTCTCCCAATATCGCCACCGGGGCGGCATCCGGTGGGTATGGACTCTGCCGGCGCTCCTGATCTACCTGGCGGGGGTCTTCCTGGCCTATCGCCCCTTCTTCCATAATTTCGTCAGCATCGGCGCGTCGGGCGTAGGCTTGGTGCGGGAGCCCGATCCCCTGGGCCAGTGGCTCCTGATCTGGGGCTTTCTGCTTTTCCTGGTGATTAGCTGGCTCGCCTATAGCGCCGCGCGTCCCGCCCGCCCGCGCGGCCTCATCAAGCCCGGCGGGCTGGAGCGAACGTTGAGCCTGGTCTGGCGTCGTTTTGACCGCCTTCCTCGCTTCGTTTATCTCCATCGCCTGTTGGTGCGGCGCAGCACGTTCGGCTATCAGGCGGGCATCTGGCTGATTCTCCTGACGCTGATTCTGACCCTTGCCGCCCTGTTCCTGGATCAATGGGTATTGGCCCTCTGCCTGCCCTGGCTGGCCCTGGGCGGGCTACTGCTCTGGCGCCGCGGCCGCGCGGCCGACAGCGGCGCGCAATTTGCCGTCCTCCTGACGACGCTGGGCTTCGGCATCCTGGCCGGAACCCAGATCGTCTTCCTCAAGGATTTTCTGCAGGGCGGCGAATATTACCGCATGAACACGCTCTTCAAGTTTTTTATGCAGGCATGGGTGGTGTGGGCCATTGCCGGGGCGATTGCCGTGCCCCGCATCAGCGCCTTCCTCTTCGCCCGCACCCAGTCTCGCCCCACCTGGGGCAACGCCCTGACCGAGGGCGGCTGGCGCGTGGCCTTTCTCCTGCTCCTCATGGCGTCGCTGGCTTTTCCGCTCTTCGGCTCCCCGGCGCGCCTGGATCAACGCTTCCCAGGCTGGCGACCGCCGGTAGGGACCCTGAGCGGCCTGGCCTATATGGATCAGGGCGAATACAGCCTGCCGGACAGCAATCACGTCATCAACCTCCATGGCGACTACGCAGCCCTGAACTGGCTGCTGGAGAATGTGCGGGGCAACCCCGTCATCGTGGAGAGCAGCCAGACCGACTACTACCGGGCCATGGGCACACGCATCGCCAGCCAGAGCGGCCTGAGCGGGCTGAGCGGTTTCCACGAGGGCGAGCAGCGCTATGCCGAAGACGTGAGCCGCCGCAGCGGGCTGCATTACGAATTCTGGCAAACGTCGGACACAGGCCGTATTCAGGCCATTATTGACGAGCTGAACATTGGGCTCATCTACGTAGGCCCGCTGGAACAATATTATCACCCCGACGGCGCGGCCCGCCTGGCGCAGATGGCGGATCAGGGCTATCTTACGGTGCTCTACGCACAGGACGGCGTGACAATTTACGCCGTGACCGGCGCACTGGAGCAGCAGGCGGAAGGATATTACACGCCCTCATGAGTGACGTTCTGAGCATTTTTCTGCGCTGGTATCTGGTCATTCAGCTCATGGGGCTGGTTGCGCTGCCCCTGGCCGCGCGGGTCTTTGCGCCCCTGCCCGACCGGGGCTACACGCTGAGCAAGATGCTGGGCATCCTCCTCGCCGGCGTCTTCTTCTGGCTGGGCGTAAGTTATGGCGTCATGAGCAACGATCTGGGCGGCGCGGCCCTGGCCTTGCTCATGGCGGCGGCCGTAAGCGGCATAGTCGGACGCGCGCATCCGGCGGCGTGGTTCAAGCGGCCGAGCGTGCCGTGGCGCACGATTTTTTTGGCTGAGGCCCTTTTTCTCGTTGCGTTTGCCGCCTGGTCCTATGTGCGCATCCACGATCCGGCCGCCAACCATACCGAACAGCCCATGGACCTCATGTTCATGAACAGCATCTACCAGAGCCCGGCCTATCCGCCCCAGGACGCCTGGCTGAGCGGCTACGCCATCAGCTACTACTACCTGGGCTACTGGATGCTGGTGATGCTGGGACGGCTGGCGGGGGTGACGCCGGCCGTGGCCTATAACGTGGGTCAGGCAAGCTGGTTCGGGTTGCTGCTGTTGGGCAGCTTCGGCATCGTGCAGAATCTGCTCCTGCATGACGTGGGGCGTCGGGCCGATCGCCCTACGCTGCAAGCGGGATTGGGCGGCTTGCTGGCTGCCGCGGCCGTGGGCGTCAGCGGCAATCTCCAGACTATTCTGGAGTGGCTCTATGCCCAGGGCGCCGGCCTGGAGCCGCTTCTGCGCCGCCTGTCCATTTACAATTTCCCTGCCAACGCAGCCGTTACGCACAAGTGGTACATTGACAGCGGTTGGTGGTGGTGGCGCTCCAGCCGGGTCATTGAAGACCTGGACCTGCTGGGCAACCACATCGAGGTCATCGATGAGTTTCCCGCCTTCAGCTACGTGTTGGGCGATAACCATCCCCACGTTCTCGCCATGCCTTTCGTCCTCTTGGTCATCGGCCTGGCGTTGGCTATTTTCTGGCGCACCCCGGACAGGCTGCGCGTCGGGCGTAGCGGGATTGGTCCGTTGAGCTGGGGCGGCCTCTGGCTGATTGCCCTGGCCGCGGGCGCGCTGGTCTTTTTGAACACGTGGGATTTTCCGCCCTACTGGCTGCTGATCATGCTGGCCGTCTTTGTCGCGACGTGGCGGATGACGGCGGGACATCTGTCGGCAGCTTCTCCGGCATCTTCTGAGGCGAAAGACGAAACGCCGACGGCTGCCGGTCCCGGCTGGGGTCGGGCGGCGGCGGCCGCCGCCCTCACCGGCGCGGCGACGCTGGCCGGAGCCCTGCTTATCTATTTGCCCTATTTCCTCACCGCGCAGAATCAGGCCGGGGGAGCGCTGGTTAACCTCTTTCATCCGACTCGCTTCGCCCAGTTCCTGGTCATGTTCGGGTCGCTGTTGCCGGCTCTTTTTGCCCTGCTGGCGCTTGCCTGGCGCGCGCAACCGCCCAGCCTCATGCGCCTGGGCGGGGTTCTCCTGCCGGTAATGGGTCTGCCCGCCCTCTTTCTTATCGCCTCGGCCTGGCGCGTGACGCGCGCCTGGGACGGCGTGACGCGGCTGCACGGCCTGGAATTGCCTGCGGAGGCAGGAGGTTATCTGCCTTTTATCATTGAGCGCTGGACCGCCCAGCCCTTTACCTTTTTGCTTACCGGCCTGCTGCTGAGCATGGTCATTTCCCTCCTCTGGCAGGCGCTGGACGCAGGACGCGGGCTGGACAGCGCACGCGTCTTCGCGTTGCTTTTAGCCGGGATAGGGCTGCTGCTCGTCTATGCGCCCGAATTTATCTATCTGCGCGATCATTTCGGCACGCGCATGAACACCATTTTCAAGTTCTACTACCAGGCCTGGCTGCTGCTGGGCTTGAGCGGGGCGTATGCTATCGCCCGCAGTTTGCTTTCCGCGCCCGCCCCTGAGGCTGACAAAGCCGCAGTAACCGCGGCCGGGATTCCCCCACGCAACGCGGGATGGCTGAGTAGGGCTTTCGCCCTGCTTGCCTTGCTGCTCATCGCGGCCGGAACGCTTTTTGCCCCCGCGGGCGCATACGGCAAGACCAACGGCTTCAGCGCCGACCGGCCGACTTTTGACGCCACGGCCTACGTGGCGGACTACAGCCCTAATCAGGCGGCGGGCATGGCCTGGATTGCCGCAAACGCGGCCCCGGACGCCATCGTCATTCAGGCGCCGGGCGACAGTTACGCAGCCGATACCAGCCGCGTCAGCGCCGCAACGGGACGACCCACCCTGCTGGGCTGGGCCGGACATGAGTCCCAGTGGCGAGGCGAAGCCTACGGGCAAATGGCCCAGGGCCGGGGTGAGGCGCTGGAACTCATCTACCGCAGCGGTTCGACGGCTGAGGTTCGGGCATTGCTGGACCAGTGGGCCATTGATTACGTGTGGGTTGGTCCCCGTGAACGGGAAACGTACAGCCTGACGCCCGGTCTGGAGGAACGCTTTGCGCCGGTTCTGGAATTGGTCTTTGAGGCGGGCGATGTGCAGATCTACCGGCGACGAGGATAGCGGAGCCGCGGCGTAGCAAAGAAATACGGCGGTTTCGGGTATAATCTCTGCGGGTAACCATACAGGCCCTCCGGGATGGTTTGGAGAAAATACGCCGACTCCAAAGGGAAACCTCCCGGAAGCGATACAGTAACTTTGAGCTTATGACGACGATTGTTCGACCTGTCAATGCAACCGAATCGCGCCTGCGCGAGCTGCTCACCGTGGAGCGCGTGGCCTATGCCGTCATCGTGGCGGCGGGCGTTTTCCTGCGGTTTCACGGCCTGGGCGCAGCGCCCCTGATGCCGGGGGAAGCGGCCCAAAGCTGGCCCGTCTGGCAAACGGCCCACGGCCTGACCGTCCCGGGGGGCGCAGCATCGTCCAGCGCATTGCTCAGTTCGCTTCAGCTTCTCCTCTTCTGGCTGGCGCCGGGCGGCGATGCAGGCGCCCGCTTTATCAGCGCGGCGGCCGGCAGTGCGCTGCTCCTTGCACCCTGGCTTCTGCGGGAAAAATTGGGGCAATCCTGGGCCCTGGCGCTGGCCCTGCTCTTTGCCCTGGACCCCTGGTTGGTTACGTTTAGCCGCGTCGCAGACGGGACCATGCTCGCCGTGACGGCCGCTCTTTTCTGCCTCGCCTTTTTGGTTCGCCTGACGCTGCCCGAATCGGCAACGCCCGTGCGGAAGAGGGCGCTCTTCGGCGCGGCCGTCGCCGCAGGCCTGCTCATCATCAGCGGGCCTGCGGCGTGGAGCCTGCTGCTTGTGCTGTTGCTCTTTGTCCTGCTCTGCTTGCGGCCCGCGCCTGCGCCGACGGATCAGCGTCTGGCCGTCCTGGCCCTCTTCGGCGCGACGGCTCTGCTGGGCGCGACGGCCTGGCTGGCCCGTCCGGTCTATCTCGCGGCCGTCAGCCATAGCCTGGGCGTCTGGTTGGATCAGATAAAACCCGGTCCATATCCGTTGACCTGGTTTGTCATCCGCCTGCTGATTGACCAGCACTTTAACCTGATCTTCGGCCTGACGGGCCTGGCGCTGCTGTGGCGCGTCGGCCGGACGGATGACGCGGGACAGAACCGGGATCGCTTCTTGTGGACGCGTTTCTTACTCGTCTGGCTGGCAGGTGGGATCGCGGTCCAACTGCTGCCCGGCCGTACGCCCCAGATGCTGCTCCTGGTCAGCTTGCCCCTCAGCTTCGGTGCGGCCCGCTGGATCAGCCGCTTGCTCGATGGAACGCCCGCCCATCTGGACCGGCGGGAGACTGTATACCTTTTGAGCCTGCTGACCGTTTTGTTGATTTCCGCCCGGTTTGCCCTCAACGTATTGGTGGAAAGCCAGGTGTTTCAAGTTGAGGTAGCATTAGTAATTCTGGTCATTGCGATTGGCTCTATGCTTACTTTGCTCGCCTTTTCCCTGGCCCTGTCCTTGCGCCAGGCGCTGTGGATCGGCGGCCTCTTCGTGACGGTCTGGCTGCTGCTCACGACCGTGGCCAATACGTGGCAGCTCACCCAGGCGACGGACGGCCGCCACCCCAATGGCTTCTTTGCCGTGACGGGGCATCCCGACGTGCGCCTGCTGGTTGAAGATCTGCGCACCGTCAGCGCCCAACGCAGCGGTGATGCCGAGGCCAAGCCCGTCCAGATCCAGACCGGCGTCAGGCCGGATCCCATGTTGGGTTGGTATCTGCGCAACCGGAGCGTCGTAGAGTGGGTTCCCGCGCCTGCGCCGGGCGACGGCCTAAGCAGGCCAATGCTCATTCTGCCCGACAGCGGGACGGAATTGACGCCGGAACAAAGCGGACTGCCCGACGGTTATATCGGCAGCCGTTATGAGCTGCGCTCGTATTGGCTGCCGTCCCAATTGCTGGAGCAGCCGGTTGCGTCCGAAGCGCTCGCGGAAGGGGTCGGGTTCCTCACCGCAAGCAGGTTGCGCCTGGAATCAGCCTGGTATACGCGCTGGCAGCCCTTTTGGAAATGGGCCGTTCACCACACTGTGAGCGAGACGCCCGCGGCAGAGGGCGTCCAGCTTTGGCTCATGGCGGAGGAGTAGAGCGGGTAGCAAGTTGCAGGTGGCGGAGTGGCATTAGCGGCAGGAAGCCAGGATGACATCATTCCCGCCCTTTGTACAACAAAGAACAGGAAGTCTATGACGCAGCAAGAGATTGTGATTGAAGAGTCGGAAGAATTCTCCGGAGAGCCGGAAAGTGAAGCGCCCCCGCGCCCAGACCTGTTGGATCAGCCCCTCTTTGGCCGGCTGCCCCTCACCTGGGAAACGCCGGCCTGGGCCGGGCTGCTGATCCTGGCGACGGTTACGCGCTTCTACAATGTGGGCGTGCGCGCCATGAGCCATGATGAGAGCCTGCATACGTTCTACTCCTACGGGTTGTACAATGCGGGAAATTACGCCCACAACCCCATGATGCACGGCCCCTTTCTCTTCCACGTCAACGCCTTCTTTTACGCGCTCTTCGGCGTCAATGACGCCACGGCGCGGCTAGGGCCCGTCCTGGCCGGCATCGGCGTGGTGGCCATCCTCTACGCCTTCCACGTCTATCTGGGCCGCACCGGCGCACTCATGGCCGGTCTGCTCATCACCCTGAGCCCCAGCCTGCTCTTTCATTCCCGCTACATTCGTAACGACATCTACATCGCGCTCTTTACCCTGGTCTGGATTCTGGGCGCATTCCGCTACCTGGACACCCGCCGCTTCCGCTGGCTAATCGTCATGACCCTGGGGATGGCCCTGGGCTTTATCACCAAGGAAAACCACTTTATCGTCGGCGCGATCATGGGGGCGTTTTTTGTGGGGCTGGCCCTTTGGCAGGCGCTGCGCAGCGGCTTTTTCTTCATGGCCGCGGCCGTGTTCATGGGCGGCAGCGCCTGGTACTATTTTCACAGCAACGATCAGGATAATCTGGGCCTGATCGCCCTGGCTGCGGCCGGCGCGGTGGCGCTGGTGATCCTCGTTCTCTTCCTGAACCAGGAGCGATGGCGCAGGCTGCGCTATTCGGCCGCGGGGGATATCAGCGTCACCATGCTGACCCTCATTCTGCCCTTCACCTCGCCCCTGGTCTATCTGGTGATTGCGCCGCTCTTTAACTGGGAAATCCTCCATTATGAGGACTGGCAATCTCCGGCGTCCATCGGCCAGGAGTTCGTCCTGCGCTTCGGTGCGTTGGCCCTGCTCATGACCGCGATTGCCGTGATCGTGGCCTTCTTCTGGTTTGGCCTGCGCCCCCGGCCGGAGGCAACGGATGCAGCGGAGGAACAGGCGCCCGCCGGCTTGACCATGAGTCAGTGGGGGCAGCTCATGGGGCTCTTCTGGGTGATTCAGATCCTCTTCTTCACCACTTTCTTTACCAACTTCCGCAACGGCATGATCACCGGCGTGGTGGGCAGTTTGGGTTACTGGCTTGCCCAGCAGGAAGTCGCGCGGGGCGGTCAGCCCGAATACTACTACGTCATGCTGGCCACGCTCTACGAATTTTTACCCATGCTCCTGAGCCTCGTCGGCATGGCGGTGGTGGCTTATCATTTGTTGCGGGGGGAGATTAAAGGGACTGAAGAGATTGGAGAGATTAAGGAGATTGGAGAGATTGGGGAGATTAAGGAGATTGGAGAGATTGAAGAGATTGGAAAGACGACGGACGCGCCAATCTCCCAATCCCCCAATCTCCCAATCTCCAATCCCCAATCTCCCAATCTCCCAATCTCTTTTCTCCC
>JAGRCP010000134.1:0-427 GCA_020433455.1 Caldilineaceae bacterium
CTGCCTGCTTCAATCAGCAGATCGCGCCGGACCAGTTGACCATCCACAGTGATCGAGGCGCACCCATGACGGCCAAGCCCATTGCCGTCTTGATGAGTGACCTGGGCGTCACCAAAAGCCATAGCCGTCCCCATGTTGCGGACGACAACCCGTATTCGGAGGCGCAATTCCGCACACTCAAGTACTGTCCGACCTATCCCGACCGTTTCGGTTCGTTGCAGGATAGCCGTCGCTGGTGTCTCACCTTCTTCACCTGGTATCACCAGGAGCATCACCACACGGCGCTGGCCCTGCTCACGCCGACTGATGTTCATTATGGTCGGGCTAATGAAAGGCTGGCACAACGGCAAATCGTTTTGCAACAGGCCTATCAGGCTCATCCCGAACGCTTCGTGTTAGGCAAGCCGACACCGGCGCAGCTTCCGAA
>JAGRCP010000134.1:651-16742 GCA_020433455.1 Caldilineaceae bacterium
GCGTATCTCGCATGTGAATCACGAGAGCCCCCGTCAACCATATGATCGACACTAATTTCTCGCACAAAGTTGTCTCAAAGTTCTTGACACATACCGTTCCGGCCGGATGACGTAAGTTTCGACAGATAGATCGAGCCGGTCTAGGTCCCAAAGCGTTGTCAATCCTGCTTGTGCGTCGTTTTGGGATAGCAAACGTTGTGAGGCTCCGACGCCACCATATTCATCCATCATCTGCAGAAAGTAAGTAGGACGATAATTGAGTTCCTCTATTGTTATCCGGCATCCTTCCCGTAGCGCTGCCTCAAACTCTGCCTCTAGATTTGTCATGGTTTCACTCCGTTTCCAAGTCTTCGAGCACCTCAACCAATCCGTCTATCTCCTGCCTGAAGAGCCGTCCGTCTTGCTGCCACTCAGCCCAAAGCTATTGTAAGCTGCGCTGCCGGTTCCCCACCGTTTCGGTTATCTTTGCTGCCGTCGCTGGCGAGATATGTTCGATATTCGCGTTCGTGATTGATCCAATAATCGGCTGGCACACCGAATATCCTTTCCAACAGTGTCGCACGCTCAGTTGTGATGGCAGTCTGACCGTTGATCATCAAGTCGATCGTCTCCAACGATTGCTCCATCTGCGCGGCCAACGTTGCTGGGATTACGTCCTGCTCCGTCAAAAATTCGGCGATGGTCTCGCCCGGTGATATCACCGTTGTTGGCTGGTAGGGTTCTCTTTTTATGGTCAAACTGTTCTCCGCGGAGTCGTCATTTCCGGTCACATTGACCGATCTTTCCTCTCAATGATAAGATTCCGACAACGTTAGGTGTAGATCTGTTTCCATTCTGAATCCTGTGCTAGGTAGGTGACGATCATGTCAGAATTTGAATACGAAGATTGGTGGGCGCTCCACCTGCGTGTTGCCAAAGGCGAACCCCTGTCTGAACAGGAAACAACTGTCTACGAGTCCGGCCTGACCCACCTGGAAGGCCAGCCAACAGGCGACGATGAGGCGCTGACCTATCTTCGAAGCCTGCGCGCGGCCATCGGCCGCGCTGCAGCGCTTCACAAAGAGCTTGCTGCGCGCAGTGCAGACCTGGACAAGAGGATCGTCGTTCTGGAATCTGCCTACCAGCAACAGACCGGCCAAAAATTGGACCTTGGTTCACATGCCCCCGCTTGAACTGGATCTGATTCGCCAACGCTACAACTATGCCTGTGGATATTGCGGCGTCAGTGAAGTGTCTGCCGGTGGCGTGCTGACAGTCGATCACTATCGGCCACTCTCTGCCGGCGGCGGTGACGAACTGGACAATCTGGTCTATGCTTGCGTTCGTTGTAACCAGTACAAGCACTCCTATTGGCCGACGGCAGATGATGAGCGTCTTGGTTTCCGCGTTCTACATCCATTGCTCGACAGTCTTTCCACCCATTATCGTCTTGTAGTCGCCTCCGGCCGTTTCGATCCCTTGTCCAAAATCGGTCACTTCCATGTAACGCTGCTTCGGCTCAATCGTCCTCAGCTCGTTCAGCATCGGCTCAAAGAGCAAATGCGTAAACTGCTTGAAGGCAAACTGACCATGCTAGAGCAGCAGGTGCGAGAGATGGAGCAGACCATCTCAGCGCAGGAACGCTATATCTCTGCGCTTGAAGCGCGTCTCGGTCTGGGGCCTGTCTCACCTACGCGTCGGTGAGTTCATCCAGCATCTCCACCAATCCGTCCATTTCCCGCCAGAAAAACCGCCCATCTTGCTCCCATGCCTGCCAAAGCTCTTGCAGGCTGCGCTGCTCTGCCGCCTCGTCACCACTGCCGTTGTTGGCACGTCGTACATAGAGCGGGATCGACAGGCTGAAATCCTGCCGGACAATCGTTTCCGGCCCGGCAATGCGAGCGAAGCCGGGCTCGTCCTGCCAACTTCGATACGCTGTTAAAATGCGTTTTTGGTGTTCCGGCCGGAGAAAGCTCATGCTCCGCTCCCGCGCCACCTGGTCAACTGCATCGATGAAGAGAACCTGCCCGGCTCGTTCGGCCGGCTTGCGGCTGCGGCAGATGACCGCGCATGCCTCCATGGGCGAATTGTAGAAGAGATTCGGCCCCAGGCCCAACACGCATTCCACCAGGTCGGCTTCCACCAGCTCGCGCCGCATCTCGGCCTCTTCCTTGCGAAAGAGCACGCCGTGGGGGAAGAGGATGGCGCAGCGTCCGGTGATTGGGTCCAGACTGCGCAGGATGTGTTGAAAGAAGGCGTAGTCGGCCCGGCCCTGGGGCGGCGTACCCAGAAAGTTGCGTCCCCACGGATCACTCTGCCAGCCGTCCCGGTTCCACTGCTTGATGGAGTAGGGCGGATTTAGCCAGCGCTACGTCAAACTTGGCCAGGCTGTCCCGGTCGATGAACGCAGGCCGCTCCAGCGTGTCACCTCGCTCGATCTGGAAATCCTCTACGCCGTGCAGCGCCAGATTCATGCGCGCGATGGCCGCGGTCATGTGGTTGCGCTCCTGGCCGTAGAGGCGCAGGGCGCGGTGCTCGCCGCCGCTGCGCTTGACCTTGTCCAGGGACGAGATCAGCATGCCGCCGGTGCCGCAGGTGGGATCGTAGATGCTCTCGCCCTCTTGCGGATCGAGGATGTCCACCATCAGCCGCACTACACTGCGTGGCGTGTAGAATTCACCCGCCTTGCGATTGGTAGCGTCGGCAAACTGTTTGATCAGATATTCATAAGCGTCGCCGATGATGTCACTGGAGACATGGCTGTTGCCCAGCTTGAGTACGGAGAAGTGCTCGATCAAATCTTTGAGCAAGGCATCGGGTAGACGATCCTTGTTGGTCCATTGGGCATCACCGAATACGCCGTGAAGATGTTGCTGGTTGGCCGATTCAATGCCGCGCATGGCGTTGTTGAGCACTGTGCCGACGTTGACCGGAGTCTCGCGCACGACGTTCCAGTGATATTTCGGCGGAACTTGAAAGCGGTGCTCGTCTTCAAAATCCTCGCCGTAGGTATTGACGGTTTCGGCATACTCTTCATCCCACACATCGCAGATGCGTTTGAAAAAGAGAAGCGGCAAGATGTAGCTCTTCCAGCCCGTACGGTCAACGGGACTGCCGCGCAGAATGTTGGCGGCTTCCCAGAGATGGGCTTCCAGCTTGGGTAGGGTAATGACTTCTAAAAACTGTGATGGCTGCACGTATATCAATAAATCCGATGGGAATGAGCTGTGGCATGGCTGTGCCTGCGTCGATCTGACGAGAGGTCCCATAGCGAGGCAGGCTTTGTCACCGTGGACCGATTTGCCTCTATGGGTGCAGTTGCATTCTAATGATTTCTAGGCGAATGGCGAAGCACTGTGCACAAAATACTGATACGCCTGATACGAAATCGGCCGCTCCAACTGCGGGTTGATCGGTTTCCGGATCGACGCCAAATCCAAGCCCAGTGCCAGGTAACGTTGAATCTGATCCTTGTACGGGTCAAGAATCCGCATCTTGTTCTGGCTCCCCTTGGGTCGTCCCAGTGTCTTACCGTTTGCCCGAGCCTATGGACGGCCGCTACTGACGGTCGCATCGATGGTTTTATCTCGGTGATTACTCCCGGTCAATCTCTTTTACATTGCCCGTCGATTGAGGGACGGGCAAACAGCAACCATAGTAAAGACTTCAGCCGACGTGGGTATGCACCAGCCGGCGCTGCGCGCGTTTTTGCAGCGCGGTGATGGTCAGGACGATGACGAACAGGCTCGCCTGGGCCAGCACGATGGTCGCGCCGGAGGCAACGTCGATGAAGTAGCTCAGGTAGATGCCGATGAAGCCGGTCGCCGCGCCCATGGCGGTCGAAAGCAGGATAATGCGGTTGAAGCTGTCGGACAGCAGCCGCGCGGTGATGGGCGGAATGACCAACGCCGCCGCGATCAGGGTGACGCCCAATATCTGTAGTGCGGCGATCAGGGTGGCCGCCAGCAGGAGAGCGAAGAGCGCGTCGATCCAGGGCGTGCGGATGCCGTAGACGCGCGCTACTTCGGCGTCAAAGGTGGTGAAGAGCAGCTGCCGGTAGGCGAAAAAGACGGCGACGGCGACCATTAGACAGACGCCGGCAATCACCCAAACGTCCGCACGCGTTACCCCCAGGATATTGCCGAAGAGCGCGGCGTCAAAGGAGCGGGTGAAGCTGCGATAGCGGCTGATCAGCGCCACGCCCACGGCGAAGCTGGCCGTGGTGATAACGCCGATGGCCGCATCAGCGTTGATTTCGGTCTTGCGTGCCGTCTGGTTGATGAGCAGCGCCGCGATAAAGCCCCACAAGCCCGCGCCCAGATAGAAGTTCCATTGCATCACGTAGGCAACCACCGCGCCGCCAAAGATGGCGTGGGAGAGGCCATGGCCGATATAACTCATGCCGCGCAGCACGATGTAGACGCCGATTAAGCCGCAGAGCGCACCGGCCAGCACCGCAGCCATGACGCCGTTGCGAAAGAACTCAAACTGAAATGGTTCGATAAGCAGCTGGCTCATTTTCGTCTCCTGTTCCTTCTTCCTCGCCGTTTTCCGCTGCGCCCGTCTCATGCCCGAGAACCGGATCGATGACGACGTCGCTCAGCCTGTGATGGTGCGGCTTTTGGTGAATCAACAGCTGACCGTCGTGGCGGATTACCTGCATTTCGCCCCGATAGGTCTCGGTGAGAATCTCCGATGTGAAGATATCTGTAGTCTTGCCCTGGGCGATGATGCGCTGGTTCAGGCAGATGGACCAGGGGACATGCGCGGCCGCCATATTGAGATCGTGGGTCGTCATCAGGATCGTCATGCCCTCGTAGTTGAGGTCGAGCAGCATGTGGAGCATCTTCTCCGCGGTCTGCATGTCCACCCCGGAAGTCGGCTCATCCAGCACCAGGAGATCGGGCCGGGCGACCAGCGCACGCGCGAGAAAGACGCGCTGCTGTTGGCCGCCGGAAAGGTTGCGGATATGCTGTTTGCGCAGATCGCCGATCTGGAGCCGCTCCAGCACGTCGCGTACGGCGTTTCGGGTTTTGCGGTCGGGCCAGGGCCACGGGCTGCGCCGCCTCACGTGGCCCATGAGCGCCACTTGTTCAACCGTGACGGGAAAGCTCCAGTCGATGGTCTCGACCTGAGGCACATAGGCGACACGCGGCGCCGGCCGGCCGTTCAGCGTCCGCCCGGCGATGAGAATTTCGCCCTGGTTGGGCTGCAGAACGCCCAGGGCCAGCCGCAGCAGGCTGGTCTTGCCCGCGCCGCTGGGCCCGACGACGCAGGCGAATTGGCCGGGGTGTAAATGGAGGTCGATTTGCTGCAGCACAGGCGTGCGGCCGTATCCGAAGGTGACCCGGCGCAGCTCCAGAATGGGATCCATGAATTAGTCCTGCGTCTGTTCCACAGCGCCGTCGCTGCCGGCCGTGTTGCTCGTATCAACGCTCGCCGGCAACGTCGGGTCGCCGCCCAATGCTGCGGCCATGGTCTGCACGTTTTGAACCATCATATTGACGTACGAGTGACCGGCGTCGCCCGGCTCGCCGGGTAGATCGTCATCGCTGAGCGTATCCACGTAGGTAACGCCGGCTTCTGCTCCGATCTGACTCAAAATCGGCGACGGAAAAACTTCCGAGCCGAAGATGGCCGGCACGCCGACCTCGCGCAGCTGAACGATGAGATCGGCGACTTCGCGCGCGGACGGCTCGGAGAAATCCGCCGGCTGGATGGCTCCGATGACGGTCGTGCCGTAGCGCGGCGAGAAGTAGGCCCAGGAATCGTGGTAGGTCAGCAGTTTTCGATTCTGCGGCGGAATAGAATCGATGGCGGCCTGGATGGCCTTGTCCAGTCCATCGATCTGTGCGGCAAAAGCGTCGTAGTTGGCTGCGTACGCGGCTGCATTAGCCGGATCAAGTTCACTCAGCTTGTCGCGCACGATCTCGGCATATTTCAGCGCATAGATGGGATTAGTCCACAAATGGGGGTTGGGGCTTCCTGCCGACTCCGGAAAGGAGAAGTCATAGATATACTCATCTTCCGTGATCGTCAGGTTCCCCAACTCGACGATTTCTGCATCATCTCGTTTGCCGGCCTCTGCCAATTGCAGGGTCGGCTGTTCCAGATGCAAACCGTTTAGAAAAATGATGTCGGCTTGGGCTAGCGTACGCGCATCCGAAGGCGCGGGCTCGAAGGTGTGCGAGTTGACGCCCTCCGGTACAATCCCGGCCAGGTTAATGTGATCTCCGCCGATGTTGTGAACGATATTGGTGATGGGCGACACGGTCGAGACGACGTTGAGCCGTACGCTTGCTTCTTCCTGTGGAGCGGTCGTCGCCTGCGGCGCTGCGATCGGCGCCTGACAGGCGGACGCGATAAGAATAACCATGCTGAACAGAAGCGCGTGCATGATCGGTGTTGTGCGAAGGGACATCATCATTCTGAATCTCCTCTGACGAGTCGTGTGTTGGTTTTGTTTGTCCGGCCGGTTGATGCTGAACGTTCGACCTGCCGGATCGTGCCGTCTACTGGGACACTATCCGTCGATCGCGGTCGGATTTCTGTCGATCTGCTCACATTGCTGCGGGGATTCCCAAGGGACCGCTGCCGAGACGCCGTTGCGGGCTTGGTTGATAAGGTTGTCGGGGAGTGTAGGGATGGCGGCTGTTCTGCCGCCTGTTGGCAGAGGAACAAAAAAGGCTGCACTCCAGAAAAAGGAGTGCAGCCGACAGCAAGACCGTCGAACGCGGGTAAGCGGCAATATCGTGCGGCGGCGATTAGGCCTCAATCCCGCCCGCGACCATGACCCGTTGCATCTGGGCCAGGTGGGCGCGGCCGTGCTCGGCGTAGAGCCGCAACTGCTCGTCCAGGCTTACCGCGCCGGATTCCGGGTGAACGCCCGTGCGCGCCCAGGCGTCATCGGGCAGCGTCTGCCAGAAGAGGACCCAGCGACTGTGCAGCCCGCCCAGCAGCGCCAGCGACGCGGCCATATCCGCCTCTTCGGCGTCGGGGAAACGCGCCCACGCATCCTGGTCATAGGGCTTGAGCGGCGGGCGCTCCTCGGTGGCGATGAGTTTGCAGCGGATGTACGAATTTATGTGCGAATCGCACAGATGGTGGACATTCTGTGCGATGGTCCATTCGCCCTTGTCGTAGGGCGTGGTGAGCTGCTCGGCCGTCAGCCCTGCGGTCAGCGCCGCGACCTGCCCCGGCAACGCCCCGATCGCCGCGATATTTGCCTGACGGGCTGTTTGATCGTTTGTCATGGGTCTGTTTTCTTCCTGTCTGCTGCCTTGCGTTTGGTGAGGCGACTTGTGGTGCCAACCTGTTTTGGACACACTCGATTGATTCAACGCAGAAAAGAGCGCGGAGGCCCTCCCGCTGCGGCGGTTTTTTGCCCGGAATTATGCCGGCGGTCCGGTCGGCGGCGTGGCGGACCGGCACGGAGGCCGGTCCCTACGCGCTCGGTTTCTGCCAGGTCTCATGTACGTGGACCCAGCGCACGCCGTTGGGCGCGCACTCGTCCTCTTCCAGCAACGCTGAACTCAGCCGCACGCTCTTGCCGTCGGGTCCGTCGTGCCATTCCCGGTAGGTGACCAGGACAAGCCCCGGCCGTGCCGCGGCCCCTTCCGCCTCGTCAACCCACATGCTCGTATCCTGACGCGTGCCGTGGATCGACCAGATCCAGTCGCGTAATGTCAGGCCCCCGATCTTTTCGCCGTCCGGCGTAATCAGTTGGAACTCGGGCGCGACCGCGGCGTCAAAGCGCTTGAAGGCGTCAGCCGTTTGGGGCAGGCGCCCCTTGAACCAATCCTCGAAGAAGCGATGCAGATCCTCAACCTCAAAGATCGCCTTTTGCACCAGCAGATTACTCATCGTCATTGTTTCCCTGATTGGTTTTCCTGCTGAAAGCGCGCCGGATCCATCTCCGCCACCTGATCGCGGATCGTTTGCCAGAGCCGGGCCACATCTTCACGCGTGGTCATCTCCGCGCCCATGGAGATGCGCACCATCCAGCGCCCGTCGAGCTGGGAAGCCGTGAGAAAGGCCTTGCCGCTACGGTTGATCGCATCCACCCACGCCAGGGTATAGCGATCCAGCGCGTCACCGCTGAGCCCAACAGGCTCATGGCGAACGCAGAGCGTCTGCAGCGGCGCGGGCGCGAGAATCCGCCAGCCGGGCGCATCGAGGACTTCTTCGCGTAGCCATGATGTGCCGGCCAGGTCCCGCCGGATGCGCGCCTGAAGCTTGCTGACTCCCTGCTCGCGCAGCATGAACCAGAGCTTGAGCGCGCGGAAGCGTCGTCCCAGCGGAATGCCCCAGTCCCGATAATTGATCGCCTCGCCGTCGGCCGCGGTGCGCAGATAGCTGGGGTTGGTGGACATCACACGGATCAGGTGCTGGGGATCGCGCACGTAAAAAAGCGACATATCAAAGACCGCGCCCAGCCACTTGTGGGCATTGATCACGATGGAATCCGCGCCCTCGATCCCTTCCCACATCCAGCGACACTCGGGCAGGATCATGGCGCTTCCCGCCATGGCCGCGTCCACATGCAGCCAGAGGCCATGTCGGGACGCGGCCTGCGCGATCGTGTCGATGGGGTCCAGCGCGGTGGTGGCGGTTGTGCCGACGGTGGCCACGACCGCGCACGGAACCGCGCCGGCTTTGCGGTCGGCCTCCACCGCCGCCTCCAGCGCGTCGGCGCGCATGGCGTAATCCTCGTTCGTGGGGATCACGCGGATGTTGTCCAGGCCAAAGCCGGCCAGCAGCGCCGCCTTCTTGACCGAGCTGTGGCTCTGTTCCGTGCAGTAGACGATCAGCGGGCTGCTGAATCCCTGGAGACCGCCGCGGGCCTGGCTGTGATCCGAGCCCTGCTCCCGGGCGCAGAGCAGCGCTACCAGCGTGGAGGTGGACGCAGAATCCTGGATCACGCCGCGCCACGCCTGGGAGAGGCCTACCATCTGGCGCACCCAGTCACAGACCAGCTCTTCCATCTCGGTCAACGCGGGGCTGGACTGCCAGTTGAGCCCGATAACCCCCAGGCCCGAGCTGACCAGATCGCCCAGGACCGAGGCCAGGGTTGCGTTCGACGGAAAATAGGCGAAATAGTCCGGGTGCTGCCAGTGGGTGATCCCCGGCAGCACGATCGCGTCCAGATCATCAATGACGGCTGAAAAGTCCTCGGGCTGGTCCGGCGGGCTCGGGGGCAGCTTGGCCATCACCTCGCCCGGCTGCACCTGGGACATAACCGGCCGCTCGCCGACGGTGGTGCGATAGTCGGCCAGCCAGTCGATCAACTGGTAGCCGGCCTTACGAAATTCTTCCGGTGTCATGGAGTTCCTCTTTTTATTGGATGATCGTCGATCATTCCCCGGGAGCGCCGGAGTTCAGTCCGGCAACAACGCCAAGCTGGGGCTTGGCGCTCCCAGGCAACACCCTACAATCCTTATCTTGTTGACAGACAATTACTCAGCGCCTAACCCTGGCCGTAATAGGCGCCGGCCCCGTGCTTGCGCAGGTAGTGACGGTCCAGCAATTCCTGCTGCATGGGCGCGAGATTGGGCGTCAGTTGCAGGGCGTGGAAGTTCATGAAGGCGACTTCCTCCAGCACAACCGCGTTGTGAACGGCGTCCATGGCGTCGCTGCCCCAGACAAAGGGCCCATGGCTGTAAACCAGCACGCCGGGAACGGCGTCGGGATCTTTGTCCCGGAACGTTTCGATGATGACCGTGCCCGTCTCTTTTTCGTATGCGCCGCGAATTTCAGCTTCGGTCATGGGGCGGGTGCAGGGGATTTCGCCGTAGAAGTAATCGCCCTGGGTGGTTCCCAGCGCCGTAATGCCCCGTCCGGCCTGGGCAAAGGTAGTCGCCCAGCGGCTGTGGGTATGAACGATCCCGCCGATGTTGGGAAAGGCTTTGTAGAGCTCCAGATGGGTCGCCGTGTCCGAAGAGGGCTTGAGCGTTCCCTCCACGACTTCGCCCGTCTCCAGCGCCACCACGACCATATCATGCGCCTGCATCTTTTCATACGCGACGCCCGACGGCTTGATGACCGCCAGCCCCCTCTCCCTGTCGATGGCCGATACATTGCCCCAGGTGAAGGTGACAAGGCCGTACTCGGGAAGCAGAAGATTCGCTTCGCAGACCTGCTCTTTCAGTGCGTCTAACATGATTACTCCTTTAGCGCATCGATTGCGCTGCGCTCGATGACGAGTCCGTCCTGATAGCGCTCCATGAAGGCCCCAAAGCCCGCCACGTCCCGGGGATCGGGCGCAACGGTTACGCCCTTCTCCCCGGCAAAGACCTTGTCGGCGAGATAGGCGTCCAGGGTTTCGCCGGCGGTTTTTTGATGCATGTACGCGGCCAGCAGCGCAATGCCCCACGCCCCGCCCTCACCCGCGGTTTCCATCACGGAGACGGGGACATTCAAGGCCGCGGCCATGATCTTTTGCCCCACGCCCTCGGTCTTGAAAAAGCCGCCGTGGCCCAGAATCTGGTCGATCTCCACCTGCTCCCGGTCAAAAAGGATGTCCATGCCCAGCTTGAGCGCCCCCAGCGCGGAGAAAAGGTGCACCCGCATGAAATTGGCCAGGGTGAAGCGGCTCTCCGGCGTGCGCACAAAGAGAGGCCGACCTTTCTCCATGTGGGTGATGTGCTCGCCGGAAAGGTAGTTGTAGGCCAGCAGCCCGCCCGCGTCGGCATCGCCCTTCAGAGCCTGTCGGTAGAGCATCTCAAAGAGGCGCGACTGGCCGATCTCCACGCCCAGTTCCCGCGCGAATTCGCTGAAGAGGGCGACCCAGTCATTGAGGTCCGACGTGCAGTTGTTGCTGTGGACCATGGCGACAGGCTTGCCTCCGGGCGTAGTCACCATGTCGATTTCGGGATAGAGTTGGGAGAGCGCCTTTTCCAACACGATCATGGCGAAGACCGACGTGCCGGCGGAGACGTTGCCCGTGCGCTGGGCCACGCTGTTGGTGGCGACCATGCCGGTCCCCGCGTCGCCCTCGGCCGGACAGAACGGAATGCCCGCCTGCAGCTGCCCTGTAGGGTCGAGCAGTTGGGCCCCCTTCGGGGTCAGCGCGCCTGCGATTGCCCCGGCCGGCAATACTTCCGGCAGGATATCCTGAAGCTGCCAGGAAATACCGGCCGCCGCAAGCTGTCGGTTGAACAGGTCGATCATGCCCGCGTCGTACGCATTCGCGTCGCTGTCGATGGGAAACATGCCCGACGCCTCGCCGATGCCTATGACCTTTTGCCCCGTCAACTGCCAGTGCACATAGCCCGCCAGCGTGGTCAGAAAATCGATCTCCTTGACGTGCGCTTCCTGATTCAGGATTGCCTGCCGGAGATGTGCGATGCTCCAGCGCTGGGGAATGTTGAACTGGAAGAGTTCGGTCAATTCCTCCGCGGCCGGGCCGGTGATGGTGTTGCGCCAGGTGCGGAAAGGAACCAGCAGATTGTCGTTCCGGTCAAAGGCCATGTAGCCGTGCATCATGCCGCTGAAGCCCATCGCCCCAATGGTGGTGAGGGGGACATCGTACTGCGTCCGGACGTCGGCAACGAGCTGCTGGTAGCTTGCCTGCAAGCCGGTCCAAACGTCATCCAGACTGTAGGTCCAAACGCCGTTTTCGTAGCGGTTTTCCCAATCGTGGCTGCCCGATGCGATGGGCGTGTGATCCTTATCGATGAGGATCGCCTTGATGCGCGTCGAACCGAACTCGATGCCCAGCATGGTTTCGCCGCGTTCGATTGCTCTTTGAGTATCGTTCCGGCTCATGGATTTCTCCTTTGTTTTATTTGATTTGGATGCCTGTAAATTTTGGTTGGATAGCACGCTGATGCGGCACCTTGCACAACGGGCGCAAGGCGCCGTTGAACGGATTGGGGCGGATTGCTGTGAGGAAGCGGGTGTGAATCCGCTGGGTCCGGTCAACTCGCGTTTCTCCAGATCATAGCTGAATACCCGTCAATCCGGAAAAGCGCTCGCCTGCGGCATAGGCGCGGGAATTTTGTCCGCCGCCTGTTATGCAGTAATGCATAGAGGATGTATCCTCTATGCATTATCGGTTAACATTTCATGCTGAAAAGGAATGCATTATGGCCAATCGGCTCACGACCCGGCAAGTTTGGGATGAAATCGGGCAGGAGTTGTTCGCCGTGCTGGGCATGGTGACGGCCCGGGGCGAAGCGCGCACCGTCGGCGTCGTCTACGTTGTGGACGGGCGCAAGCTCTACATCGGTTCAGATCGGGACGCGTGGAAGGTGCGCCATGTGGGGGCCAATCCGCATGTGAGCGTCACCATTCCCATTGCTAAGCGGATTGCCTTCCTGCCCTGGATCAAAATACCCGCCGCGACCATCACCTTTTCCGGTACGGCCCGGGTGCTGTCGCCTGAAGAGGCTTCGCCCGCGCTGTTGCAGAAGCTCTTCCGGGGCATGGCTGAGGATGAAACGCGCCTGACCGACTCCTGTCTGATCGAGGTGACGCCGGAGAAGGATTTTGTCACCTACGGCATCGGCGTGAGTTTGCTGCAAATGCGCGACCCCAATCTGGCCCAGGGACGGGTATCGGTGGGCGATTGAGATACGAGAAGCGAGCGATCTACTGAAAGGGGAACGGCTGCCTGATTTGCCCCATGACCCAGCGGTTTATCCCTATAGCCCCCATGAATCGCAAGCCGACTCAACACATGCTAAACTTTTGATGGCGACCTTGGGCGAGTCGTCATACTATGATCGGTGTGGCGAATCTGCCCAAGAAACGGCGAAATTGGCGCCCCAATTTGCAATTCACTCGGTGAATTCGGTCGGGACCAGCAAAACAGCCACAATCGCGCCGGTTTTGTCGATGGTTCAGTCGATTTCAGGCCGATTCAAGTAATCTACAGCGGATATTTTGGTGGATGACGCTCAGAATCAGCGCTGTCATGCCATTCATTTTTCGCAGCTTTTTCTCGAAACCGACCATAATTGTGCAAAACTTACGTTATTCACTGGGCGTTCGCTAACTTTTGAATGGTAATCCAAGATTCGTTGCCAATCGGCGTGTTTTTGGCTTGAAACAGAACGCTTTCTGCAGCATTTGCTGCGTTTCTGTGTGGAATTAGCACCGCCTTGTGCGATATCGCCAATAGGGGCAATTTTCGAGCGGACTTAAGCACTTTGGTATACGGCATATAGTGGTTTCCAATTCGCGATATACTAGAAAAATCTAGCGAACGCCCAGTATTCACCTGTGAAATGTCCCAATCTGAATGGAAGGCGCGAGCATGCCGATTCAACCCTTTTTAGACCAAGCCGGCGTACTGATCATTGACGGCGCCATGGCCTCAGAGCTGGAACGACGCGGCCACGATCTCAACGATGCGCTCTGGTCCGCGCGTCTGCTCATGGATGCGCCGGACGCGATCCGTGCGGTTCACGCCGACTACTTTGCCGCGGGCGCGGATGTGGCCATCACCGCTTCATACCAGGCTTCTTATCCCGGCTTTGCCCGCCTGGGCATTGGCGAAGCGGAAACGACCCGCCTGCTGCGCCTTGCAGTAGAATTGGCCTGCCGGGCCCGAGATGAATTTTGGGCTTATGAGGAGAATCGTGTGGATCGTTTGCGCCCGTTGGTCGCGGCCTCGGTGGGCCCCTACGGCGCATACCTGGCCGACGGCTCCGAGTATCGCGGCGACTACGGCCTGAGCAAGGAGGCGCTTATGGACTGGCATCGCCTGCGCCTGGCCGTCCTGGCGGCTGCCGGCGCGGATCTGCTGGCCTGCGAGACCATTCCCTGCCGGATCGAGGCGGAGGCGCTCATCGCCCTGCTGGCCGAACTCCCCGGGACTCGGGCCTGGCTCAGCTTTAGCTGTTGCGATGACGCCCACGTTTGCCATGGTGAGGATTTTGCGGCCTGCGCGGCCCTGGCCGACACGTCAGAACAGATCGTGGCCGTCGGGCTCAACTGCACCGCGCCCCGCCATGTGGAGGCGCTTTTGGCCCGGGCCGCGGGCGCAACCCGCAAGCCGCTTTTGGCCTATCCCAACAGCGGTGAAGGCTGGGATGCAGACGCCAGGTGCTGGATTCCCCGGGAGGAGGAAGGAGACTTTGCCGCAGCCGGACTGCGCTGGCGTGCTGCCGGCGCGCGCCTCATCGGCGGCTGCTGTCGCACCACGCCTGAGGATATCAAGCTGTTGTCGCACCGGCTTAGGCGTGGCAGTATGGGGCTGTAGCCGTAGAAAAAAACCTCCCGGATGGGCCGGTATAATTACCTTCAGGAACTCATATCGAGTTTTCCCCGTTTCGCGCGCCGTCCACAATCGCCAAAATTTCCTCTGCCGCCTCAGCCAGCCCGCTGCTGCGAAAGCCGAGGACGGCCTCCAGCGCTTCCATATTCCCCGGCGCGGCCCCGGCGATGTCTTTGAGCAGGCTGTTGTTGGCAATTTGGGAGGGGGCGCTCCCCTGGCGCACGGCCTCTTTCTGCCGCAATTCCTGGAGCTTAATAAAGATATGCCGTTCCCCGCGCGGGGAGATGGCGGCACGTCCGTCCGTTCCTTGCGCCCCGGGCTTGCTGTCTGCATCGGTCGCCTGCTGTGCGGCCAGCAGCGCCTCATCACCCTCTTCAGGAGGATTGAGGCGAATCAAGTCCAGAATGATGGGGCCGTAGCGTTCCAGGCGCTGGGTTCCCATGCCGTGAAGATCGGCCAACGCCTCCATATCCTCGGGTCTGGTTTCGGCAATGGTCCGCATGAGGGTATTGCTCATGATGACGTAGGGCGGTTGTTCCTGCTCCTTTGCCGCGCGTCGCCGCCATGACCAGAGCGCTTTTTGCAGGGTCGTGTAGCGATCGCCAGTCTCTGCGCCCGCCTCGTCTGACTCATCTGCCTCTATTGCCTCTGCTTCCGCTTCCTCAACTTCGCCGTATTCAGCCAGATCTGGATGCTCGGCCAACCATTGCCGGGCTTCGCTGCGGCCGCGCATGGTCGCGGCCAGCACGGGGTAGCCTGAGCGGCTGTACTGGCGTAGTTTTCCTTGCTCCAGCAGCTCGTCTATGTAGTTCATGACCGTGGCTTCGCCCAGGGCCTTCAGGCGGCCGTGGTGGCGCGCGGCGTCAGGCTTGACCGGAGCCCGCAGGCTGCCGGTGAGGATGCGGGCCAGGCCGCTGCGCCCCACGGGCTTGGGCAGGCTGATCAGGCAGTCCAGGATCATGGGCTCCAGGTCTGCGTCATTGGGCAGGAGGTGATCCAAAGGTTCGGGCTCGGGTATCTCCGGACGAATGCCGGTACAGTTGTCGCAGACGTCGCACGCGCTGCGGGGCGGGCTGCCGAAATGGGCGCTGATGTAGCCGTGGCGGCAGTTTTCCGTCGTGGCATAGCCGATAACGTCATCAATGCGTCGTCTGGCTACGGCAGCCGACTGGATCAGCAGCCGCTCCAGCCGGGGGCGGATGGGGCCGTGCTGGGGAATCAACTCGATGAGCATGACGCGTTTGGCGCCCTTTACCGTAAGCCAGCCGGATTCCTGCATCTCCAGGAGAGCAACTTCCGTCTCGGCCGGCGGCCAGCCCGTAAACGCGGCGATGTCCGCCGTGGCGAAGGTTGCGCTTCTGCCCGGACGCAGGGCCAGTCCCTGCTGAAGATAGCGGAAGTCGGGATCCGCCTCGGCTGCCTTGGGAATAGGTCGCGGCAAGCCGATGGTCAGCTCCCGGGGGAAGTCGAAGCTGCGGCTGAGGAGATCCGCCCGCTCCAGCAGGCTGACGGCCACCCGCACCGTGGTCTCGTCCGTGTTGAGCACCTGCCGCAGACGTTGCGCGTCCACCGGACCGACGACCGACTCACCCTCCGGCATATGGGCCTGCCCTGACGCCCCATCCTCTGCCGGATCGATCCTGACGTCCAGTTGGGCCGCCACCGCGGTATAGACTCTCTCCAGGAATTCAACCGTATACTCATCGGATTTTGCCCAGCGATGCAGGTTGGCCCAGTCATTGTTGCTGTAAAAGAGGACGCCCTGGCTCTGCTTGCCGTCCCGGCCGGCGCGTCCGACTTCCTGGTAATAGGCGGCCAGGCTGCGGGAGGGATGGAAATGGACGATGAAGCGAATGTCCGACTTGTCGATGCCCATGCCGAAGGCGATGGT
>JAGRCP010000021.1 GCA_020433455.1 Caldilineaceae bacterium
GCCCAGGGCGGCATCAACGCGGCCAAGAACTATCAAAACGACGGCGACAGCATCTGGCGCCTCTTCTACGATACCATCAAGGGCGGTGACTATCGCTCGCGCGAAGCCAATGTCTACCGCCTGGCCCAGGTGAGTAATGCGATTATTGACCAGTGCGTGGCCCAGGGCGTGCCCTTTGCCCGGGAATACGGCGGCACGCTGGATAACCGCTCTTTCGGCGGCGCGCAGGTCTCTCGCACCTTTTACGCCCGGGGTCAGACCGGCCAGCAATTGCTCCTGGGCGCGTACCAGGCCCTTTCCCGCATGGTCAATGCCGGCAAGGTGAAGCTTCACAGCCGCATGGAAATGCTCGATCTGGTCATTGTGAACGGCCGGGCCCGGGGCATCGTCTGCCGCAACATGGTGGACGGTCAGATTCAGTCTTTTGCTGCGGATGCAGTCGTCTTGGCAACCGGCGGCTACGGCAATGTCTTTTATCTTTCCACCAACGCCAAGGGCTGTAACGGCACCGCGGTCTGGCGCTGCTACAAGCGAGGCGCCTTCTTCGCCAATCCCGCCTACACTCAGATTCATCCCACGTGCATCCCGCCCGCGGGCGAGCATCAGTCCAAGCTCACCCTTATGAGCGAATCTCTGCGCAACGATGGGCGCATTTGGGTGCCGCGCAAGCCCAATGATCGCCGCAAGGCCAAGGATATCCCTGAATCCGAGCGTTGGTACTACCTGGAAGAGAAATATCCCGCCTTTGGTAATCTGGTGCCGCGTGATATTGCCTCCCGCGCTGCCAAAAACGTGGTGGATGCCGGCCACGGCGTAGGCGAACTCCAGAACGGCGTTTTCCTAGACTTTTCCGATGCCATCAATCGTCTGGGCAAGAAGGTCATCTCGGATCGCTACGGCAACCTCTTCGACATGTATCAGAACATCACCGGCGAAAATCCCTACGAGGTGCCCATGCGCATCTACCCCGCCTCCCACTACACCATGGGCGGCTTGTGGGTGGATTACAATCTGGAGAGCACCATCCCTGGCCTCTTTGTCATCGGCGAAGCCAACTTCTCGGATCACGGGGCCAATCGCCTGGGCGCCAGCGCGCTCATGCAGGGGTTGGCTGACGGTTACTTTGTCTTGCCCTACACCATCGGCAACTACCTGGGCAGCACCAAGCTCGACCCGGTGACGCCCACCAATCAGGCCTTCGTAGATGTCAAGAAGGAAGTCGATGAGCGGGTAAATAAGCTTTTGAGCATTAACGGCACGCGTACGCCCACTGAATTCCATCGTGAATTGGGCAAAATTGTTTGGGACAATTGCGGCATGGCGCGCAACGAAGCCGGTCTGCGCAAGGCGCTGAAGGAGATTCCCGCCCTGCGCGAGGAGTTCTGGACCGACCTGCGCGTGCCGGGTAAGGCGGATGACTTCAATCAGAGCCTGGAATTGGCCGGTCGGGTAGCCGATTTCCTGGAGCTGGCCGAACTCATGTGCATCGATGCGCTGGATCGCAATGAATCCTGCGGGGCCCACTATCGGGAGGAATACCAGACGCCCGAGGGTGAAGCCCAGCGCAATGATGAAGAATACACTTACGTTGCGGCCTGGCAATATGCGGGTGATGACAACCCGCCCATTCTGAACAAGGAAATGCTGGAATTTGAGAACGTGGAACTCACCCAGCGCAGTTACAAGTAGCGCCGCCTGTCCGGCAAAATAACTATCTATTGTTATCGATTGCAAGGAGCGATTTTCTTATGAAAGTAACGCTACGAATCTGGCGACAGGCCGGCCCCAATAGCGACGGCAAGCTGGTTGAATACGAGGTTGACGGCGTTAGTCCCGATTCGTCATTCCTGGAAATGATGGACCTCCTCAATGAGGACCTCATCAACAAGGGCGAGGAGCCGGTAGCGTTTGATCACGACTGCCGCGAAGGCATCTGCGGCACGTGCAGCATGGTCATCAACGGCATCGCCCACGGCCCCAAGAAGGCCATCACCACCTGTCAGCTTCACATGCGCGAGTTTAACGACGGCGACACCATTGTGGTTGAGCCGTGGCGGGCTACCGCGTTCCCCCTGATCAAGGACCTGGTCGTGGACCGCACCGCGTTTGAGCGCATCATCCAGGCCGGCGGCTATGTCTCCGTGGGCACCGGCAGCGCACAGGACGCGAATGACGTGCTCATCTCCAAGACTACGGCTGATTATGCTATGGATGCCGCGCAGTGCATTGGTTGCGGCGCGTGCGTGGCGGCCTGTCCCAACTCGTCGGCCATGCTCTTCACTGCAGCCAAGGTCTCTCATCTGAACAGCCTGCCTCAAGGCGAGGTGGAGCGCTTTGACCGGGCCGTGCTCATGGTCAATCAGATGGATGAGGAAGGTTTTGGCGGTTGCACCAACATCGGCGAATGTGAGGCCGTCTGCCCCAAGGAAGTCAGCCTGGACTTCATTGCCCAGATGAACCGCAACCTGGTCGGCGGTTATCTGCGCGGGGCCGGGCGCTAGGTCTGTCCGCAGATTGCGGGTCGCGGCTTCCAGCCCGATTGATTTGTACTGCGTGAAAGCGGGGGGACGTCCGGCATGACGCCGGACGTCCCCCCGCTTTTTTGGTCCATGATTTTCCGCGTGTTTCGTGTACGCTCATCGAATCAACTGACTGTTCAGGCTGCACCGACCGGACGGTGACCAATTTGTCGGTGGAGAGATGCCAATGGGCCAAAAACGCCGATCCTTGCAGGGCTTTGCTTGTATGGATATACTACGGGCATAGGGTAGCGCGCGATCAGGACCATCACGAAAATACAGGACCCTTGGCAGTATAAGGCGCTGCATTTTCCTGTCGCACCGGATTATTTTGGGCACGACCGCGTATTGCTTGGAAAGTCGGTATTCGCGCCACGTTTGGCAGCATAAGGCCGCTGATCAGGCCATTATTTTGTAAACGACAGCATAATGAGTAGCTGAACAAGCGCATCCACCGGACGCAAAGAGCGATTTGAGGTCCTTTTGCGCCTCGTGTGCGCCGGTGATGCTAATCGTTATGCGTTAGCGATCATGGAGTGATCCAATGTGAAGCCGAAAGTGCCGCCGTTGCTATTGGTAGTTCTGATCGGCATTGCCATGTATCTATTAGCGCCCCATCTGCCGGCGATAAACATTGGGCAAAAGTTCAGCTTATTATTGTCCGCCGTCGTATTCACGGTCGGTGCGTGCGTTGCGATACTCGCTATTTTCGATTTCAGGCGAGCACATACTACTGTTGATCCATTAAATATCGAAAATGTATCCACCTTAGTAACGTCCGGCGTATTTGGCATGTCACGAAATCCGATGTACCTAGGCTTTGCGCTGTTTTTATTGGCTTTCGTTATCTACTTAAATTCACCGGTTCTGCTAGTAGGTGTTGCCGGGTTTATTCTGTACATTACAATGTTTCAAATCGTGCCCGAAGAGCAGGCTATGCTAAAAAAGTTCGGCGATGAATATCGGGGTTACATGCTAAAGGTGCGCAGGTGGGTTTAGCGCATAACAAGGCGTTGCAGCGGATGGCCTACACTCCGTGCATTCTTGCACAATGTGCTTCGCACATTTTATTGTGCAAGCTGGCACTCCGTTCCGGTCACCACTGAACTTGGTGTTAGGCAGCTAAGGTACCAATGTCAATTTCCTTTTTCGTTGCTGCGCTGGGAGAGGAAATCGGTTGGACGGGCTACGCTACCGAACCATTGCCGCGGCGCTGGGGAAACCATCTCGTATGAGAATAACTCGCCCGTGGTGCAATCCAATGACCAACCAGCCGCAAACCGACCCAAAAATCACCATCCCGCTCAAGCGTTTTCTGCTGTTGGAGACGCGCCCGCCGGATTGGCCTGCGCTGGATCTCTATCTCTTTCGGGATGAGGAAGTTATCTTTTATGTGGGGCAATCCCATGCGGCGTTTGATCGGGTCTGGGAGCACCTGACGGGCGGTTTGAAGGGGCGCTCACTGGTCGGGCGCTTTGTTTTCTCCAACTGGCCGGTTTCGCTGAAATTCACCGTCGAGCTGATGAGCTCCCGCTCCGCCTGCTTTGCTCCTGTCGGACATGATCTGAACGGGGCCGAGCGCGCCTTGATCGAGCAGCTGTCGCCCTGCTTCAACGAGGCGCTCAACCCCAGGCCGACGCCCCTGCCCGCCCGCTATGCCCCGCCGACAGCCAAACCGAAATGCTCCCGCAGCCTTAGGCGGCTGATCCGTGAGGCCGAACACGCGGTCCACGCGGATGAACAGCAGCGATGGATTGACGACGGCTGGTGAACGTGGCGCTACTGGGAATGTCATGGACCGCAATGCAGTTCCAAATATCCGGCAAGACGCCGGTAGGCAACGCGATTACGTCCCGGTTAATCGGCTTTGCCCATATCGAGGCGGATGCGCTGCGGGCCTTTATCCTCTGAATGCCGAGTGAAAGCGACAACAAGCCGGATATCAATCGTCAAGGCGAGAAAAATCCGGACTCGGACTACCCCTTGACCGCGCCCAACGCCAGCCCTTCACGCTGAAAGCTTTGGAGCACGAGGTAGATCACTACCAGAGGGGCAACCGCGATGGTCGTGCCCGCCATGATCACCGGCCACGGCGTGGAAAGGCCTTCGCTCACCGGCAAAACGGAGATTGAGACCATGAGCGTATACATTTCCTTGGAGCGGAGAAAGAGAAGCGGCCAAAAGAAATCGTTCCAGCGTGCGATGAAGGCCAGAGACGCCCAGGCCGCCAGTGCAGGGGTAATCACGGGCAGCACGATCTGCCAGTAGATACGGAAATCTCCTGCGCCGTCTATGCGCGCCTGTTCCATGATCTCGCTGGGGAAACTGGAAATGTATTGACGCATATAAAAGATGCCGATGGCCGTCGCCGCGTTGGGTACAATCAGCGCCAGCAGATTATTGATCCAGCCGAGCGCGCGCATGATCGCGAACAGGGGCACGACGCCCGCTTCAGGCGGCACCATCATGGTGGCCAACAGCAGCAGGAAGAGCGCGTTCTTGCCCGGAAAGTCAAACTTGGCGAACGCGTATCCCGCCAGTGAGCAGAGAAAGACCGTAACCGCCATCCCCACGCCGGCGACAATCACGGAATTAACGAAGTTGCGGGCCATGGGGACCAGTTGTGCGACCCTGGCGTAGTTGGCAAAGGTCGGGTCCTGGGGGATGAAGGCGTTGATCCCTGCAAAACTTTCGGACGGCGGTTTCAGCGACGCGCTGACCATCCAGAAGAGAGGGAAAGCCGAAACGAGACACCAGATCAGCAGAAGCCCATAAACAGTGATGCGGGTTGTGCGGGCCGTTTTCATCAGTTGCCCTCCATCAGCCCGCTCTCGCGACGCATAGCAATGATCTGACCGAAGGAGACGATCAGTAAAATCAGCGTCAACGCGTAGCCCACGGCTGATGCCAATCCCAACTTGAAGATGCTGAACCCGTTGATGTAGAGATATTGGACGATGGAGATTGACGAGTTCGCTGGTCCGCCCTGGGTCAGAATGTACGGCTCGGTAAAGATGCGGAACGCATCCACGGTCAAGGTGATAAAGCTGAAAAAGAGAATGGGCATCAGAGAGGGTATGGTGATACTGAAGAAACGGCGTAACGCTCCTGCGCCGTCCACTGTGGCGGCTTCATAGAGATCGTGCGGAATGGCCTGCAGGCCAGAGAAGAGGATGAGCGCGTGCCATGGCGTAATCCGCCAGATATTCAGAAAGATAACCGGCAATTTGGACGTCTGTACGCTGGTCAGCCAGGGAACAGGCGCCAAGCCGATCAGTTCCAGAAGGCTGTTGATTAGGCCGCTGTTGTAATCAAAGAGCATGTTGAAGATCAAGCCCACGGCCACGGTCGCGGTGACGTAGGGAAGAAAGACGGTTGTGCGAATCAACCGCTTCGCTCGCAGCCACGTGTGGTTGAGTAATGACGCCAGTATGAGGGCCAGGGGAATGATCGCCAGCGAATTGGCCAGCCAGTAGATGACTGTGTTACGCAGCGCGCTGTGAAAGACCTTGTCGCGCAGCAGAAAGCGATAGTTGCCCAACCCGATAAACTCGGGCGCCCCCAGGCCGTTCCACTCATGGAAGCTGAGATAGAAAGACCAGACCATAGGGGTCAATTGGAAAATGCCGAATAAAATAAAAAACGGGGAAATGAACAGATAAATCTGTCGCTTTTTCCACATGCGCGCCCAGATGGAATTTGAAGACATTGGGTTGCTTCCCTTACCGATCTTTTCCTATGATGGCAAAACTTCGGACGACCGTGCGCTGCCAGCGCACGGCCGTCCGTTTCATGCACTGTTAATCGACCGGTGCGGTTCCGATTCGCTCCCGCAGTTGTTCTCCCATATTGGCCAGCGCTTCGTCCATTGTCTGGTTGCCGGCAACATAGCTTTCGATTTCAGCCGAGATGATGGTATCCGCCTCGGCGTCCTTGTCCGTGACGATTAGGTTCTGTGAGACGTTGTTCAGCCCATTGGCCTCCGCCTCGCGGAAGGACTGACCGCCGTAATACGGGGTCGGCTCTTTCCAGAAATCGTCTTGCAGCATCTCCACTGAAATAGGATTGGAGTAAGGCGCATCCTCCGCGACCATCTGCTCGGTCCAGGTCTGGCGCGCGTCGGCGTCAAACTGATAGGCTTCCCAGATCGTCTTGTAGAGATCGGCGTAAACGGGGTCCGGCTTGTTGATCAGACATTCCAGGCCCACCACGGGCGCGCCGCCCAGACCGAGATCCTGGAAGATCGGCGCTGGCATGACACGCCATTTCCCTTCCATATCCGGCAGATTCTTGCGCAGGAACTCATCCCAGAACGCTCCGATGTAGAAGGTTGCGACCTTACCCTCCCGGGCCGCATCATACAGCGGCGGCTGGAAGATAGCGGATTTGTAGAGCAGCTCTTCCTCATTCAACGTGGCCAGGGTATCCATGGCCAGCTTGGCGCCCGGATCGGTGTCGATGACGACTTCGCCGTTTTCATCCCAAATGCGGGCGTTCGCCTGGGGCATCAAGCCGCGGCGGCCCCAGTAGCGCCAGGTAAAGGCGCCGGGATCGATATAGGAAAGATAGACTTCGCCGTCCGACGCTTCCTTCAACTGACGGCCCGTCTCGATGTAACCTTCGATTGTCTCCATGCCAGCCGGGTCGATGCCGTACTGGTCGAAGATCTCCTGATTGTAGAAGAGCAACTGGGGCCGCAGATCTTTGGGCAGGCAATAGATGCGATCCTTGTAGTAGAGCTGATCCAGCGCGCCCGGAACGAAGCGATCCTTGAACTGCTCCACATAATCGGTGACATCCAGAAGCACGCCGCCGTCGGCCAGCGCCTTCATGCTCACCGGGGCGGACGCGGTCGCATCCGGCAGTTCATCGTACGCGCCTGCCGTAAATGACAACTGAACTTTTTGGCGGGCATCCGCCTCATTCTCTGTTTGAACCATCTCAACCGAGACCCCCGGCGCTACATCCGGATGGTCATTGAGGTAATTCTCGAAAAACTGCTGCCAATATTGGGGCTGCCCATAGCCGTAGACAGTCATCGTTCCCGGCGGATAGGCGCCTGTGGTCCCTGCGTCTGCTGCATCCTCTTCCCCTGCAGGGGCCGGCGTCACGCTTGCCGTACACGCGCTGAAGGCCAGGATAGAGGTGAGAAGGAGGGCGAATGTCATGAAAAATCGCTTACTCAACTTGCAAGTCCTTTCGATTGAATTGAAAACGAGATTGATGTAGCCCGAATCGGCGACATCAATCTCATAAGAGAAAACGAATTAATATTGGATGAATCTTCCGGGAAGCTTTAGTGGCATCAAGAAAATTATGGGGTCATGGCCGGGTGCGGGCTGCCAATGCGGATAAAACGTAACGGGCGACCGCAAGGCGCTCAGCCCTACCGCCGAACCGCGTAGGACGCCGTGGCCTCCACCGCAGTTCGAATGTGCTGATTGGGCGTCGAGGTCGGCAGCGTACAATCCGCGCCGAGCATGAGTCCCTCTGTCCCCAGTTGATCCAGAGTCGCATACACTTCGTCCGTAATGGCGTCAGGCGGACCCTCCACGATTACGCCCCGATAATCCATGCCGCCGAGAATGGGGCGCTGAAAGATCTCGCGCCCCGCAGCAATGTCGGGGTTTTGCTCCGTGACGGACCAGTTCACCACATCACCAGGATAGTCGGCGTAGAGCTCCAGACGCACTTGGTCCTTGCAGATATGGAGAATGTTGAACTCGCCGGAGGGAAATGTTTCGTTGAGGATTTTCAGATCATACGGCTTGATGTATTCGATGAACTCTTCTTCTGTAAAACGGTACTTCTCTCCGCCCAGCGCACCGTAATAGACGCCGTCCACTCCGGCATCCAGACAGGCGAGCGACAGATCGATGAGTCCGTCGGAGATTGCATCCAGCCCGCTCATCACAGCCTGCGGATCCTCGCGCAGGTGAGCGACCACCGGATTGGCCCGGGCAAAGGTTTCTTCCGGCGATTCCGTAGCGTGGAACGCGGACGCGAAGATCCCGTGAATGGTGATCAGCAATAGCGTCTCATCACCGACTGCATCGCTGATCTCTTTGATCTCATCGAGGAGTGATTGGAAATAGGGCGATGAGACGGGCGCAGGGCGCACATGACGCCACTCGCTTGCCCGTGTCGGACGTTGATCGACCCGGTAAAGGCGTTCATTCATCACCTTCAGGAAGTCAACATTTGTCTCCCGGTAAAAATCCAGATGCGCTTGTACGGCGGCGGCTCCGCTGCGCTGTTCCGGCGTGAAATGATACCAGAATGCGGCCGGCGGTCGGGGTACGGGTTGTCCGGCCAACACGCGGCGGACCAATTCCTTCTTGTTCATATTTTTACACGTTTCTACGGCAAATCATTTTGGAAAGATGCTCTTTTTTTGTAAGGGGCTTTCGGGCGATGGGGAATACGCTGTCGATCGACAGTATAACACGGCTTTTGTCGACGCGAAACAAATGTACAGGCACGGAACAGGACAATCTCGGGTTTCCTGAAGGAGCGGCCCGAGGGCAGAAAAGGGATAATTTTCGTCTGGATGGGGATCCATTTGCCTTGAGAATGCATCGATTTGACATTTTAAGAAGATTCCGATAGATTCTTAGCGAGCTAATGATTAGCAAGGAGATGGAAATGTCGATTGAAGCAAGTATAGAAGATTGGGAATTGCTGGCGCAAGTTTGCCAGGGATATCGCAATCTATCCAATGCATTGATGGATCAGATTGAAATGCACCGGGCCCAGGCAACCCTGCTTTGCCATCTCTTTAAGCAAGAGGGGATGACTCAATCAGAAATTGCCGATCAACTTTCGGTGCGGGGCGCAACCGTAACCAACATGCTTCAACGTATGGAAGAGGCCGGATTAGTCACACGTCGGCGTGACGTTGAGGATCACCGGTTGGTTCGGGTCTACTTAACGGACGAAGGCAAAAACAAAGAACGCTCAATTGTCCAGCAGTTTGTCAACGTGGAGGAGACCATATTTGAGGGGCTCACTCAGGAAGACCGGGCCTCACTGCGTCAAATGTTGCGCCTGATGCTGGACAATATGCACAAGGGAGGATGAATTTTTTTAGACATATATTTAGCTAGCTAATAATTATCTTTCAAACAGTTAGCCACCCAATTAAAATGGAGTCAGACCATAAATATCATCCTTTGGATTGTCCAGATTTTACTTGCCGGCATCTTTTTAATGGCCGGCGTGACGAAAGCGTTCCAATACGAGCGGGCCAAGGCCAGTTTACCCTGGGTCAAGGACACGCCGCGTGGCCTGGTCACATTTATTGGCATCAGTGAACTCCTGGGCGGGCTGGGTTTGGTCTTACCGGCGCTGACCGGTATTTGGCCGGTGTTAACCCCACTGGCTGCGTTAGGGCTGGCCCTGATCATGGTCTTGGCTATCATCTTTCATGCCATGCGGCGAGAATCCCAGGCCATTGTATTCAATGTAGTCTTGTTGGTCTTGGCGGTCTTTGTCGCCTATGGACGCTTTACACTTGTACCCTTATCATAAAATTATGCGACTACGTTTGGGCGTAAGTGCGTTGGCCTTGGCGTGCCAACGCTGAAATGGGGGCGGGCCGCGCTCTGTGGTACTATTTTTACAGGAAGACGGAATGTGACAGCCTTCTCTTCGCATTTGGGTCATCATGATCGTCATCTATCTTTTGTACGGACTCGCCTTTTTTAGCCTGGGCCTGACGGCAAGCTTGCATATGCTCCAGGGCAGTTCGCTGCCCCTGCGCAACCACTTGCCCTGGCTGGCTGCCTTCGGCTTTGCCTGCGCCGCAACCGGCTGGCTGGACATGCTGCTCCTGACCGACCTGAAGCCGGAAGCGGCGACGGTCGTCCAATCGTTCCGGACGCTGTTGCAGCCCGTCAGCGGCCTTTTGCTGCTCATCTTCGGCTGGCGCATTCTGACCAAAGTCTCCCCCTTGCCCGCCTGGACCCAGTTGATCCCCGGTCTGCTGCTGGCCCCGCTGGCCTTTGTCATCACCTACGCGGCAACGACCTTCATCACGCCGTCGCCCATCGAAATCCCCATCGATATCTGGTCCCGCTATTTGCTCTATCTGCCGGGCAGCATCATGGCGGGGATCGGTTTTTTGCGTCAGTGGCGGCAGCAAAGAAAGCGTCAGTATTATGACGTCGCCCGCCTCATGCTTGCCGCGGGGGTGGCGTTCCTCTTTGAAGCGTTCGTCGTGGGCCTGGTGGTGCCGGCCGCGCCCTACGGACCGGCTTCCTACTACAACTATGACCGCACCGTTCCCGAGGCCTTTACCGCTGATCAGAGCGCCGAGTCGGAGCCCTTCGGCCTGATCAATTGGCTGGATGATGACCGGGTGCTGGAGGTCACGGGCCTTCCCATCCAATTCTGGCGCATGCTCTCCGCCTTTGCCGTGACCTTCTTTGTGGTCCAGGGGCTGGGCGTTTTCGACGCGCTGCGCAAACGCGAGCTGGCCGCGTTGCAGGCCGAACGGGACCGGGCGCAGCTCTCCGCACTGACCGCGTATAACGTCGCCCGGGAGACGGCGGAAAGCTGGACGGAAGTTCTCATCAATATCGGTCGCCGCATCGCCGAGTTGGATGACGTGGATGAGATTCTGGGCTACACGGTCGCCAATGGCTGCCACCTGCTGGCGTCCGACTTCATGGGCCTGGCCATCGTCAACGCCGATCAGACCGACCTGGAGCTGAAGTATTACGCCGATGAACGCGAGCGCGCCGCCCGCCTGGTGGAAATGCCCGTCAAGGTCAAAAACCGCTGCCTGCTCCAGACATTGCAGGGCGCGAAGTCGTTCTGCTCGGCCGACAATGAACCGCCCGAGCATTTTGCCGATTTGCACTTCTTTACGTCTCCGGGCGGGGAGATGTCGCCCATGCACGCGTTGGCCGCGGTGCCCCTCAGCCTGGACAACAAGCCCATTGGCGTTCTGTGGGTCTCCCGCCATGAAAACGCGCCCTATTCGGAGACGGATCTGATTTGGCTGGAATGTCTGGCCGATCAGGCTGTGATCGCAATCCAGCACGGCCTCATGACTTCGCAGCTCCAATCCTTTTCCATCATCGAGGAACGCGGGCGCATCGCGCGCGAAATGCACGACGGTCTGGCCCAGGTGCTGGGCTATCTGAATCTCCAGGTGCAGACCCTGGAGACGCTGCACCGGCGGGGCAAAGAGGAGGCGCTTGAAGCGGAGCTGGCGCAGATGAAAGACGCCGTGCGCACGGCCCATGCCGATGTGCGGGAGAACATCCTCAGCCTGCGCACGACCCTGGCCAATGAGAAAGGGCTCATTTCGGCCATCGACGAATATCTGAACGAATTCGGCCTCCAGACGCGCATCCAAACCAGCTTCGTCCACACCGTGGACGAGCCGGTGGACCTGGCGTCGCTGGCCGAGGTGCAACTGGTCTGCATCTTGCAGGAATCGTTGACCAATGTGCGCAAACACGCCAACGCCCGCCGGGTCAGCGTGAAGATCGAGCAAGTTGGACGCGAGCGGGGCGAGTCCGTCCTCATGGAGGTGCGGGATGACGGCGTCGGCTTTGCCCAGAGCAATGGGTCCCGCAGCTTTGGCCTGCAGACCATGCACGAGCGGGCCCGGGCCGTGGGCGGAACGCTGACCGTCCAATCGACTCCCGGCGCGGGGACGATTATCACCTGTTCTTTGCCCTGTCTCCAGAGCGATAACCTGAAGCGAAAGAACCCGCTTTTTTCCTATGAATATTCGTGAATGGGCCTTGCCGGTCTATACAATTCTGATGCAGATGGCCGTGGGCGCGCTGCTCATGCTTTGGCTCGTGCGCGCGGCGAGCCTGCGGCGCCACGCCCCCGCGGCCGTGGACCGTGTCCTGCGCCTGCCCCTTGCCGCGATCTGGATCACCACATTGACCGCGGTGACCGCGTCCCACTGGCACTTGAGCCGCTTCTACCTCTCGCCGCTGGCCGTGCTCAACTGGCGCACCTCCTGGCTGAGCCGCGAGATTATCTTCACGGTCCTCTTTTTCGCTTTGACCACGGCGCTGCTCTGGCTGCTCTGGTTCCGGGACGGCCGCACCCGCTTGAAAACAGCGCTGGGCTGGGCGAGCGTCGCGGCCGGGTACGGCGTCATTTACAGCATGTCCCGCATCTATCTCCTGCCGAGTCAGGCATTCTGGAATACCCCGCTGACGCTGGCCGGCTTCCTGCTGGCGTCGATCCTGTTGGGCGCGACGGCCGTCCCCGTCTTTCTCGTCATGGATCTGAAATTTACCGAAGTCGCCTGCAACGCAGACGTCGGGCGCGCGGGCGCTGCGACCGATGCGGCTATGGCGGACATAGGCCTGCGGCAACGAATCATCCGCCATTCGTTCGGCTGGCTGGCAGCCGCTGCCCTCGTCGCTGCCGGACTCGCGCCGCTTCTGAGCGTCCGCCTGATTGAGATGCTGTCGCACGGGGATGTCGCCGCACAGACCAGCCTTGCGCTGCTGCTGGGCCTCTACCGTCCCCTGCTGATTCTGCGCTTCGTCGCCCTGTTTTCCGGGGTCGGCGGGTTTCTGCTGACGGCCTGGCGGGTGCGCGGTACGCGCATGCCGCTGAACCTGACGAATTCCGTCTATCTCGTTTGCCTGCTCGTCCTTGTGGCCGAAATTACGGGCCGTTTTCTCTTTTACGCCGTCCATGTCCGAACCGGTCTGTAAATACGGGCCGCTTTGTAAAGAGGGGATCATGACCATCAAAGTTGTTGTCGCCGACGATCACAAGCTTTTTCGCCAGGGGCTGATCGGCCTCATGCACGCGTATGACGATCTGGTCGAGGTCGTGGGGGAAGCGGCCACCGGGCGGGAAGCGGTGCAACTGGCCCGCCGCCTGCGCCCGGATGTGGTGCTCATGGACATCCAAATGCCCGACGGCGACGGGCTGGAGGCCACGCGTGAAATCAAGCAGACCCTCCCCGATGTCGCGGTGGTCATCCTCACCTCCTCCGAACTGGACGAACATCTGCTCCAGGCCATGCAGATGGGCGCGTCCGGCTATCTGCTCAAAGATTTGGACGCGGACGAACTCTTTGAAATGCTCCCCGGCGTGGTGCGCGATGAGGTCGCCCTGACCCGCACCATGGCCAATCGTCTCCTCAAAATGATGGCCTCGCCCGACGGCTCCCGGGCTGACGGCCAGGGGGAACTCACCGAACGCGAAATCGAAGTGCTGCAACTCCTGACCCAGGGCGCGAGCAACCCGCAGATCGCCGAAGAGCTGGTCATCACGGTCAACACCGTCAAAACCCACATCCGCCACATTTTGACCAAGCTGCAACTGGAAAATCGCACCCAGGCCGCGGCCTACGCGGTGCAAAAGGGCATGGTTCCGTCCGAATAGATCCCTTTGGAATTGTGTGTGCTCAAATTCTGTCGATCATCTGATTGTGAAAAATATCACCCATCTGGGCGACAGCAGATGAATCCAATGGCGGATGTAATTTGAGCGCTCCTTCTGTATGCTGTGGCCGACGCACAGCAGTTGTTTTGGTCCGGCCCGGATAGCTGCTTGCCGGCGGAGGGAGAAGAATCGCCTCTCAGGTGTATTTTGGAGAACATGACGGCCCACGCAATATGATTCAACTCGAGCGACTTCTCGATTTATCTCATCCCATCGACGTTCGCGGTGAACGCTGCACCCATCGTTGGAACAAGGAGAGCGCCTGTTCGCTCTGCCTGGACGGCTGTCCAACCCAGGCCCTCGCGCTGGAAGAGGGCGAGATCGTCCTGGATGAAGCGCGCTGCGTGCGCTGTGAGTTCTGCTTTCGCGTCTGCCCCACGGATGTCTTCCACGGCTCTAATGAGGCCGTTATGCTCTTGAAGAGCGTGGCCGCGCTTTCCCCGCGGCGCTCGCTCTCTTTGGCCTGCATCAATGAAGGCGTGACGGACGCGGCAATTGCGGCTGATGCGGAGGCCGTCGTTCAGCTGCGCACCTGCCTGGCAAGCCTAGGCCGCGCAGCCTACGCTGGCCTGGCCGCGCTGGGCGTCGAGGCCATCCACGTGAGACTGGACCAGTGCGAAACCTGCCCGTTGGGAACGCTCCGTCCCCACATCGAGGCAGTTTGCCGTGAAGCGCAGGCGCTGGTTGAGATCGACGTGACGGTTGACGGCGAAATTGATCCCGAGTTCGAGCCGGCGCGCGCTGAACCGGATTCCCGGCCTGTCGTGCGCACCTATCAGCCGAAGGTTTCCCGCCGCGCGTTTCTGCGCCGTCCGGCTTCGGCTGCGCAGGTTCCCGACGATCTGCTCCCGCCGGAGCCGACCGCGGACAAGACGCCGCCGGTTGAACGACGCTTCCTGCTGCATTTTTTGGAACAGATCCCGGCGAGCAGGCGCGGCGACGGAACTTTTCTTCCGGACATCGGCGTGACTGATTCGTGTACGGCCTGCGGCGTTTGCGCCACCGTCTGTCCTAACGGCGCACTGGGACTCGAAAAAGAGTTGACTCCTGAGCAGGAACATTTCCGCCTGAATTTTGATCCCGCTTCGTGCACTGCCTGCAATCTATGCGTGGAACTCTGCCCGCCCCAGGCGCTGGCGTTCACCGGCGCGCGCAGCCTGAAGGAAGCTGAACCGGTAACACTTCTGGCAGGCGATCTCAAGCGCTGCAAACGCTGCCGTGCGCATTTTGCCGGCCCCGGAACGCTCTGCCCCGCCTGCGATTTCCGGCGCAAAAACCCCTTCGGCAGCGTGCCCCGTCCTTTCGCCTTTCCCGTGTAGCAAATCGGACTTTGTGAAAAATATCACCCATCCGGGTGATCGCGGATGCTTCCAGGGGAGGATGTGGTTTGATTGCTTACTCTGTATAGTGATTCAACCGGATTGCATGCGGTTGGTTGGGTGGTATATGTCGGGCTGTGAGTGAAAACAATTTTTTCTGACTTTTGATTTGGGTGTCTTCAAACGAGGAGCATTCTATGAGCAAAAAGAACTTTCTCACCGAGACTCTTGATCGCTCGATCTTAAATCGACGCAGCTTTATGAAGTGGAGCGGCGCTCTGGGCGGTACAGCCGTGCTGGCCAAAGGCGGTATGGCCTGGGGGCTGGAGACAGTGCACGGTCAATCAACTGACGTCGCGGATATGGCAAGCGCGGCCGGCGAGGAGATCTTCTGGAACTCCTGCAACGTGAACTGCGGCAGCCGTTGTCTGCTGCAGCTGCACGTTAAGGACGGCCGGGTCGTGCGCGTGGAGACCGATGACACCGGCGATGATGCCTACGGTCACCAGCAGATACGGGCCTGCCTGCGCGGTCGCTCCATTCGCAAGCGAATCTATCATCCCGATCGCCTCAAGTACCCCATGAAGCGCACGGGCAAGCGCGGTTCGGGCGAGTTTGAGCAGATCAGTTGGGAAGAAGCGTACGATACCATCGCAAGCGAGATGCAGCGGGTCAAGGCCGAGTACGGCAACGAAGCCTTTTACATCAACTATGCCACGGGCACGCTGGGCGGCACCATTGCCAAAAGCTGGCCTCCGGAATCGTCTCCCATCGCCCGCCTCATGAATCTTTTCGGCGGCTATCTGAATCACTACGGCACATACAGCACCGCCCAAATCAGAAGGGCGTTGCCTTATACCTACGGCTCGGCTTATGCCGTAAACAGCCTGGACGATATCGCCAACAGTAAGCTGGTTGTTCTCTTCGGCAGCAACCTGATGTCCACCCGCATGAGCGGCGGCGGGCTGGTCTACGACCTCCAGGAAGGGATTCGCCGCGGCGGGGCCAAGGTGATCGTCATCGATCCCCGTCACAGCGACACGGCCGCGAATGTGGCCGATGAATGGATCGCCAATCGCCCCGGCACCGATGCAGCGCTGGTCGCGGGCATGGCCTATGTGATGATTACCGAGGATATGGTGGATCAACCGTTTCTCGATAAATATTGCGTCGGCTACGACGAAGAACATATGCCCGAAGGCATTCCGGCCAATAACTCGTACAAATCCTACATCCTGGGCCAGGGCGAAGACCAGACGCCCAAGACGCCCGAATGGGCCGCCCGGATTACCGGGGTGCCGGCCGCGACCATCGTGCGGCTGGCGCGGGAGATTGCCCAAAGCAAGCCTGCTCACATTACGATGGGGTGGGGCAGCCAGCGCCAGGCTAACGGTGAACAGAATTGCCGCGCCATCCCCATGTTGGCCATTCTCACCGGCAATGTGGGCATCCACGGCGGCAACACGGGCGCACACCCCGGCGGCTACAGCATCCCCTCCGCGACTTTTCCCACGCTGGAAAATCCGGTAAAGGCCTCGATCTCCGTCTTTATGTGGACGGACGCCATCGAACGCGGGGCGGAGATGACGGCGCTGGCCGACGGCGTTCAGGGTAAGGACAAACTGGATGTTCCGATTAAGTTTTTCTGGAACTATGCGGGGAATACGCTGATCAACCAGCATTCCGACGTCAACCGCACCAAGGCGTTGCTGGAAGATGAGAGCAAATGCGAGATGACTGTCGTCATCGACAATTACATGACCCCCAGCGCCAAATTCGCCGATATCCTCCTGCCCGATTTGACCAACTGGGAGCAGGACGATCTGGTGCCGTCCGGCAACTCCGCGCGCCAAAGTTATTACATCTTCGCCAGCAAGGCCATCGAACCCATGTTTGAATGCCGGTCCGTATACGAAATGTGCAGCGAAATCGCCCGCCGTCTGGACCTGTATGATGAATTTACCGAGGGCCGCACTCAGGAAGAGTGGCTGCGCCATATTTACGAACCGGTGCGGGAAAGCAATCCCGACTATCCGGATTTTGACAGCTTCCGGGAGATGGGAATCTACAAGAAGGAGAACCCCGGCGAGCCCATCGTCGCCTTCCAGTCGTTCCGGGAAGATCCGGAAGCCAATCCGCTGGCGACAGAGACGGGCAAGATCGAAATCTTCTCCAAGGCGCTGTATGAGATCGGCCACACCTGGGAACTGCCCGAGGGCGATGTGATCACAGGGCTGCCCATCTATGCCCCGACCTGGGATGGGCTCGACGATCCGCTCAAGGAGACCTATCCTCTGCAAATGATCGGGCACCATTACAAGCAGCGCACCCATTCCACCTACGGCAATATTGACTGGCTCCAGGAGGTTGCTCCGCAAACCGTCTGGATCAACTCCATTGACGCCGCGGAACGGGGAATTGAGCACGGCGACCGCGTGCGCGTCTTTAACGATCGGGGCGCGACCGTTCTGCCTGCTAAAGTGACCAGCCGGATTATGCCCGGCGTCATAGATGTGCCCCAGGGTTCCTGGTATCAACCGGATGCCGACGGCGTCGATCAAAACGGCTGCGTCAATGTATTGACTTCCTGGCGGCCGTCGCCATTGGCTAAGGGCAACCCGCAACATACCAATCTGGTCCAGGTGGAAAAGGCATAAAGGAGAGCTGATAATGAGTGAGAACGGATACGCTTTTTATTTTGATTCAACCGCTTGTACCGGCTGTAAAACATGCCAGATCGCGTGTAAGGACAAGCACGATCTCGCGGTCGGCGTCAATTGGCGGCGAGTGTATGAAGTCTCCGGCGGCGATTGGGTGCTGGATGAGGGCGGCTACCGCAACAGCGTCTTTGGTTACTACATGTCATTGGCCTGCAACCACTGCGCCAATCCGATTTGTCTGGAAGTTTGCCCCACCAAAGCGATTTCCAAGCGGGATGACGGCATCGTTCTGATCGATCAGAATGCCTGCATCGGTTGCCGCTACTGCGAATGGGCCTGCCCCTACGGCGCGCCCCAATTCCAGGATGATATCGGCCGGATGTCGAAATGCACCCTCTGCTACGACTACATCGATGAAGGAAAGTCGCCCGCTTGTGTTGCTGCGTGTCCCTCCCGCGCCCTGGATTTTGGCCCGCTTGATGAGATGGAGGCCAAATATGGTGAGACGAGCGAGCTTCATCGGGTTGCAGAAATTTATCCGCTGCCGGATCCTTCTCTGACCGAGCCGTCGCTGATCGTCAAGCCGCATCGCAATGCGGTGAATGCCGCCAACCAGCCGGCCCGGGTCGCCAATACGGAGGAAGTGTGAAATGAACGTTCATGATTGGGCGCTGGTTATTTTTACCATCCTGGCGCAGATGTCTGTGGGCTCGTTTGTTGCTCTGGGGATTGTATACTCTTATGCCAACCGTAAAGCCGGCCCGAACGAAGCCGACCTGATGTGCGATCTGGCTCTGTGGCCGATCGGCGGCATTCTGATCCTGGGCATGTTGGCTTCGCTGCTGCACCTGGGGAATCCGCTCAATGCATACCGGGCCGTCTTCAATATCGGCTCCTCCTGGTTGAGTATGGAGATTGCCTCCGGCGTACTGTTTGCGGCTTTTGGTGCGCTCTTTACGCTGATGCAGTGGCGCAAGATCGGCTCCTTTGCCATGCGCAACGTGGTCGCCTGGATCGCCGCGCTCATCGGGTTGTGGCTGGTCTACAGCATGTCCCAGGTTTACATGCTGCGCACCGTGCCCACGTGGGACGTTTGGACGACGCCGGTGACGTTCTTTACCACGACGCTCTTGTTAGGCGTGCTGGCAATCGGAACGGTCTTTGCCGCGAACTATACGCTGCTGCAACGGCGGAATTCAGCGCATACGGATGTACAGGCCGGGCTCTTGCGGAATACATTACGCGGCGTTTCCGTTGCGGCCGTCTTGCTGTTGGGGATTGAGTTCGTTATTATTCCCATGCATTACGCTGTGCTGGCGGCAGGCTCGCCGGTGACTGTCGCCGCTGTAAGCAACCTCATGTCCGAGTCCGGTCTACTGCTGGGATTGCGTCTGGCGCTTGTCTTTATCGGCGCCGGTTTTCTGGCGGTCTTCGGCTATCGCTATACGTTCCGCCCGGGTCATGAAGGCAGTTTGGGCGTCCTTGTCTACGTTGCCTTTGCCTTGGTCTTGGTTGCTGAAGTGTTGGGGCGCGTTTTGTTTTACGCTTCATACGCCAATATCGGCCTTTGACCAAGCGTGCAGTTAATGGCAGTTCCTGAGTTTAGCAAAGATGGGGCCGATTTCAGAGATCGGCCTCATCTTACAACGGCGGTCTCCATGAACAATAACACTCAAGCTATTCACCATTTTCAACCAGCCGATCAGCTAACCGCTTTCTCCCTCGCATTCGGCTTTTTACACAAGGTTTTTTATGAGCCGCCTACCGCTGCATTTGTGACTATGCTGGCGGATGATGCGCTCTTTGACGATTGGCCGCTCGGCGCCGATAACGCGCAGACGCTGGCCGGTCTGACTTTGCTGCAAGCATTTACGTCCGCCTGGGAAGCGGATCAATTGCCCGCGCTTCAGCACGATTTTGCCCGCCTCTTTGTGGGGCCGGATCGGCTGGCAGCCCCGCCGTGGGAATCCGTTTATCTCAGCCAGGACGGGTTGCTCTTTGAGGCGCAGACCCTGGCGGTACGCGACTTTTACAGACGCTTTGATCTCCGCGCGCCCAATTTCAAGCACGAACCGGATGATCACATCGGCTTGGAGTTGGCGTTTATGGCGCATTTAAACACGCTGGGCCTGGCGGCCGTGGGCGAGAATAACTCGCTTGCGTTGGAAAACAGCCTGGACGCGCAGCGTGATTTTCTGGAAGAACATCTGCTGCGCTGGGCGCCTCAATTTTGTCAGGATGTGATTGCTCAAGCGAACACGCCATTCTTTCGTGGAACGGCTCACTTGACCCTGGGCGCTTTGGAGAGCGCAGCTCAAGCCGCGGGCGCAACCGTGGGCGAGGCGGCGGTCTGAAGTTGCTCCTGATGTGATTCACTTACGATAGATATCTGAACCATGAACCTGAATTCGATAGACTTTCCCCTCTTTAACCGTGACGCACTGACCCCGCTGCTGGAGCAATCGGCTGAGCGGCACAAGCATCTGTGTCCGCGCCAGGTATTAGGCATCCGTATGGGGCTCTTTGGCCTGCGTCAACTGGGCCTGCTCGGCGCGGACATCTCCGCCTTTGATAACGGCCGCAAACGGCTGCTGACCATCATGGAGACGGACGGCTGCGGCGCGGACGGGGTGGCTGTCGCCACCAATTGCCATATGGGACGGCGCACCCTGCGCGTCGTGGATTACGGCAAGATGGCCGCAACGTTGGCCGATACCCGAACCGAGCGCGCGATCCGCGTCGCGCCCAGCGCCCAATCGCGCGAGCTGGCGGCGCTCTATGCGCCCGACGCCCCTAACCGCTGGCACGCCTATTTGGAAGCCTACCAAATCATGCCGGATGAACTGCTGTTCACCGTGCAGCCGGTGCAATTGACCCCGACCATTCAGGAGCTTGTCAGCCGCCCCGGCGTACGGGCCGCCTGCGACCGCTGCGGCGAAGAGATCATCAACGAGCGGGAGGTGATGGTTGACGGCCAAACTCTCTGCCGCGCCTGCGCGGGCGATGCCTACTATCTGCCCCTTATGGAAAAAAGCGCAGCAGCCCTGGCCCTTGCCGGCTGAGTGCAGCGGGTCCGCAGGGAGGCATCCGCCATCATGGCGGATGCCTCTTTTTTGTTGGGGGCTTGTTTTATTCCACGCGCCGCCCCAGCATCACGGGCAATTCCACCGGGCCGAATACAGCGTTCCAATATCCGCTCAGTTCCGCCCGGTCGCCGACGAAGCGGAGGGTCACGGTCAGGGCGTGGGGCGTCTCGAGGAAGCGCACGGTTGCGGTCAGCTTGTTGTCGTCAACCCAAGCGTAGGAGCCGACCGTGTTGCGGACCGGATCGTCGCCGGGGTTGATCAACGTGGTGACGCCGGGAGACCACTGCTGATAGCCTAGGCGCAGCGCATGCTCGCCGTTATCCGTGGTCAGATGCAGCCAATAACCATCTTCTGCCGTGGTCAGCTTGAATGCGCCGATCTGCATAGCCGTTCCGCCCTCATCCGCATCGTCCGCGGCATGAAGTTGATAGGCGTTCCCCAGCACATCCGCCGCCACCGGCGAGGTCGATTGGCCGGCCACCGGCGGATAGGCCAGCGTGCTCAGCCGATCTTCCAGTTGCGACTGAAGGCCGGGCGCCTGGGGCGGCGCTTCGTCACTGAAGGCGGGCAGCAGATGGTCCCAGACCTGGTCGAGCACGCCCTGCATGTCGTTCGTCCCCGCGGTCATGGCCAGGACCGCGTCCTGGTCGGGCATGATCAGGCAGAACTGGCCGAACGCCCCGTCGCCCCGATAGGCGTTATGACGGCAGCGCCAGAACTGATACCCATAGCCTTGAATCCAATCGGGATTTTGAGGCTCTCCGTCCTCTGCGTTGGGCGTGCTCGAATCGATCTGGCGACTGGACGCGGCCGCGACCCAGCTGGCCGGGAGCAGTTGTTCGCCCATCCAGACGCCCTGCTGAAGGTAGAGCTGTCCCAGACGCGCGACGGCGTCGGTAGTGAGATGCAGGCCCGAATAGCCGAAGTTGATCCCCTGGGGATTCTGCTGCCAGAAGTATTGGTCGATCCCCAACGGCGCGAAGAGACGCGGCTCCAGGTACTCGACCAGGGTTCCGCCGGTCAGCTTTTGGACGATGGCCGCGAGAAGGAAGGTCGCGCCCTGATTGTAGGTAAAGACTGAGCCCGGCGGCTCTTCCGGCGGAATGCTCAGCACGCCCTTGATCCAGTTATCGCCGGCCCGGGTGAACATGGCCGGGGCCGTGTCCGCCGCATGGCCCGTGCCCATGCAGAGCAGATGGCGCACCTCCATGGCGGCCAGATTGTCGCTGACCTGCTCCGGCAGTTCGTCGGGGAAGAAGTCAATCACCCGGTCGTTGACCGTCAGCCGCCCCTCGCTCACGGCCAGCCCGACTGCGGTGGAGGTAAAGCTCTTGCTCAGGGAGTAGAGCAGGTGAATGCGGTTAGGGCTGTAGGGTTTCCACCAGCCCTGGGCGATGAGACGGCCGTGGCGTAGAAGCATGAGGCTGTGAAGCTCCAGCCGGCTGCGCTTGATTCCGTCCAGAAAGTTTTCGATTGCCGAAGCCGGAACGTTTTGAGCCTCCGGCGTCGAGTGAGGGAAACGATTTTTGTTTGACATAATAATTTGAACCGTGAATATTTGCCGCGTGATGTTTGCTCTTTGCTGCTGAAGATTATGCTACGCTTATTGCGGCTCGTCAATGCCCTCTTCCCGGAATCCGGTAGATGCCCCGCGCGCTGATGCCGGCTTCCTCTTGAGGCGGACGATCTCTGACGCGCGGGTTCCGGTTGAGCCCCATATTTTTAAGGCGTTGGTCTGTGAGCCTGAACCGCGCTATACTCAAGGAGATTTTGCAGCTCCCCCCCTTTTTACGTCAGAGAAAGGCAGACCATATCATGGCAAAGTATGTGGGCATTCTTACCGCGGGCGGCGATAGTCCCGGCCTCAACGCTGCGATACGCGGCGTTGTCAAAGCCTCCGTCGGCCAATACGGCATGCAGATTATCGGCTTCCGGGACGGTTTTCGCGGCCTCATGCAGAATCGAACCATCCGTCTGGAGTCCCATACGGTGTCGGGCATTCTTACCCGGGGCGGCACCATTCTGGGCACCAGCCGGGATAAGCCCCACCAAATGCCCGTGGGCGGCGAAAAGATGGACATGACCGACGTCATGGTTGATACCTACGAGCAGCATAATTTGGACGCGCTGGTCTGCCTGGGCGGCGGCGGCACCCAGAAGAACGCCTATCATCTGGCTCAGAAGGGTTTGAACGTTGTTACCTTGCCCAAGACCATCGACAATGACGTTTATGGTACGGACATGACCTTCGGCTTTGATACTGCGCTGGGGATTGCCACTGATGCGATTGACCGCCTGCACAGCACGGCTCACAGTCATCACCGCATTATTGTTGTGGAGATTATGGGGCATAACGCGGGCTGGCTTGCCTTGGGCGCGGGCATCGCCGGCGGCGCGGACGTAATCCTCATCCCCGAAATTCCTTATTCCATGGATGTGGTTGCCGAAAAGATTCGCCGCCGCCAGCGTCGAGGCAGTAACTTTAGTATTGTGGCCGTTTCCGAAGGCGCGCATTCTTCCGAGGACGCCAAGGCGCTGGCAAAGGCCCGGGCCAAAATCGACAAGGCCGAGAAGAAACCCGACCGCAAAAAGGCCAAGGCTGAACTCAAGGAACTGTCCGCTTCGTTCAAAAATCACACCCTGATTGTGACGGAACAGCTGGAAGCGATGACCGGCCTGGAGGCGCGGGTTACCATCCTGGGCCATCTCCAACGGGGCGGAACGCCGTCCGCGGCGGATCGCCTGTTGGCTACGCGTTTGGGCACTCGCTGCGCGCATTTTATTCAAGACGAAAAATATGGCGTGATGGTCGCTGACCGGGGTGAACGAGCCGTGGCTGTGCCTCTGGCTGATATTGTGGGCAAGCGCAAGACGGTGCCCCTGGATCACTCCTGGATTGCTACCGCACGCGATATTGGGGTCTGTCTGGGCGATGAATAGAGCAGAATTTGTCCGGCACAGGGCG
>JAGRCP010000135.1 GCA_020433455.1 Caldilineaceae bacterium
GTCCAATTCTCACGAACGTCGAGTGATTATGCAAAACTTACGTTAACCTTTCACGAATGGGCCGAGGGTAAAAATCTTACAAAAACAGCCTATGCGTACGAGTCAAACACAGAGCGCAGGCATAGGCGCGCCTGCACGTCGGCGGCGCTCCATCCGGCAGGCAAAGCGCAGGTGACGGTGGCGGCCCGCCCCGCGGGCAGATCGAAGTAGTTGTCGCTGAAGACCGCATCTGCTCCGTCCAGAGAAAGCTCGACCAGACGCGCCAGAGATTGGCTGCGCAGGCTGATGACCACATCATCGTCATAGGTCGTTACCTGGGCGGCAATGGCCGGATCCGCCAGGTTGAGGTGCTTGGCGGGAGCGAACGTGGCGACTTGTCGGGCAATCGGACCGGCTTCGTCCGCCAATTCCACCACGAGCGCCCGATCCCGCCGGTTGTCGGCATCCACCTCAGCGCTGAAGTCCAGCCCGGCCACGTGCAAAACGGATCGGGCATGGGCCGCGAAGCTCTTCTCCCCCTGCACCAGGGATACGCCGTCCAGGGTTTCCAGCGACCAGCGAACGGTTCCCGACAGCGCTTCCCCCAGTTCGTTGGTGACGTAGAGGCCGAAATGGGGCGGTTCGTCCTCGATGGAGAGGAGCACCGGCGCATAGAAACGTTTCGCTGCATAGTGCAAGGCTTTCCAACGCCCGAAATAATCCAGGCTGGACCAGGAGGCCACGGGCCAACAATCATTGAGTTGCCAATAGAGAATGCCCGCCACGCGATCCGGATGACGCCGCCAGTGCTCCACGCCGTAGCGGATGCCCTCGGCCTGCAAAACCATGCTCAGATAGACTAGGGAAGCGAAATCCTTGGGCAGACGAAAAGTGTCCAGCATCTGCCCCACCATGAGGCTGTTGCCGCTGTCATTCTTCTGATGGCGCTCCATGATATAGGAGGTCATGTTCCAGTCGGCTTCGTCTGCGAAGGTGCGAATAGTGGCCAGGGGCGGCAGGGCCTGAAAACCGAATTCGCTCATAAAGCGAGGGAACTGATCCCGATACGCGGTGAAGGGCTTGCGTCCGTGCCACACGTCCCAGTAATGAGCGTCGCCCTGGGCTTGGCCATTGGGATGAAGCGCGCGGCCGTCGGACGAAGGCGAACTCGGCCAGTAGGCGCGGCCGGGGTCTTCGGCCCCGCACCAGGCGGGCAGCGTCTCCAGGAAGAACGTATCATGCGCTTCCCGATAGGGCTGCCATTCAGGGCTATCCCAGCCCCAATCGGCCCAACCCCACTCCATCTCGTTATTGCCGCACCACAGGGCCAGGCTGGCCCGATGACGCAGGCGGCGTACGTTATCTATTACCTCGTGACGCACGTTTTCGACGAACGCCTCATCGCCCAACGGATAGATGCTGCATGCAAAGATGAAGTCCTGCCAGACCAGTATGCCGTAGCGGTCGCAGAGATCGTAGAAGCGCTCCTCCTCGTAGAAACCGCCGCCCCACACCCGCAGCATGTTGTGATGAGCGACGGCCGCATCCCCAATGAGCTGTTCCAGCTGCTCATCGCTGATGCGGGTCGGGAAAGAGTCGGCCGGAATCCAGTTGGCCCCCTTGGCAAAAACGGGCGTATCGTTGACGACAAACTCAAACGACTTGCCCCACTCATCGGGCTCCTGGCGTAGTTCCAGCGTGCGCAGGCCGATTTGGTAAGCTTGCTCTTCCAGGATGCGGTCGGCGTCGGCCAGCGCCACGTTGACCTGATAAAGAGGCTGATCGCCGTACCCATTGGGCCACCAAAGCTGAGGATTGTCTATAGCCAGGGCCACCCGCGCGGTTCCGTTTTCGACCGAGCCGTCAGCACGCTGTTCGCTGCCGTCGGGCCCCGTGACGCGGACGCGCAGGCTGAGAGGACCGCCGGATGCCAGATCCTGAACACGGGCCGCCACGCCAACGGTTACCGCGCCCGATGCGTGGGTCTGCGCCAGGCGGACATCAGCCAGGCGCGCCCGGCTGCGGCCCTCCAGGCGAATCGCCTTCCAGATGCCCATGGGCGGCAGCTGCGGCCCCCAATCCCAGCCGAATTGGCTGGGCGCTTTGCGCAGATGGGGTCCGCCGGGGATCGCCTGGGGCACGCCGAAGAGGGGCTCTTCCGCCTGGCGCGCGGTAACAAAGGCTACCGGTGAGGCGAAGCGAATTTCCAGACGATTTTCGCCCGATCGAAGCAGGGACTTCACGTCCCACTCGTAGCGACGGAACATGTTGTCGGTACTGCCCAGAAGCGTGCCGTTGAGGATAACCGTGGCCAGGGTATCCAGCCCGTCACAGACGAGAAAAACCCGATCCTGGTCCAGCAGAGCCTCATCCGGCGTAAACGTGCGGGCGTACTCCCAGTCGGTCTCCGTCACCCATTGGACCAGGCGCTCGTTGTCGCCGACAAAGGGATCGGGTATCCGATCCAAAGCCAGCAGGTCCGTATGCACGCCGCCGGGAACCTGAGCCGGCAACCATTCCGACGCGTCCGCCTGACGAAATTGCCAGGTCCCGCCCAAAGATTGAGAAAACATGATGCAGCTCCATAGAGTGGCCGGCATTTAATGCCGGAAAGAGTGACGGATTGCGTATAGCCAGAGCCGCCTACTACCAGTAGCTGTATTGCTCAGGCGACTCGCCTTCACGCTCGATAATTTTGTACCGCTCTTGCATCTCCTCTTGCGGCTCGATACGTTCCAGCACGAGGCTGAAGCGCCAGTCGTCGCCAAAGTCGTAGTGATAGATCATTTGGAAACCAGGCTGAGCGGGCAGATCGCCGATCTGCACATCGGTGGTATGGCGGGGGGCCTCTTCGATATACGGATGAGCTACTTCGGCTTCTGTGCCGAAACGCGTGGGGTAGAGAAAGCGATAGAGATGGTCATGGTCAAAGTTGTACGCAGCCAAAATCGCATCGCTCAAATCCTCCAGCAGCCGGTCCCCGCCGATGGCAATGCGACGCCAAAGCGTGCTGCTCAACATCACTTTGAACACAAAAAGGCCGGATTGATGCTCGTGGTCTGACGGCGCGAATACGGTTCGATAAGCTGGGCGATAGGGTCCGATGATGGGCTGCAAGACGCCGGGCGCAACGAGGGCGGGCTGCTGGAGTTGCTCCCACAGGCTCCAGTCTTCCACCAGCCGAGGGCGGAGCGCAGTCAGCAGCACCTCGCCCCATTGAGTAGCCTGCACGTCGCGAATCCGCCATCCCGCTTTTTCCACGGGCGAATCATCCTCAATCATTATCAGGCCGAACAGCTCCATGAGGGCTAAATTATACAAACCCGGATAGTAACGCGTCCGTTCGATCCAGTCATCTTCAGACCATCTCCCCTCTTCCAGATGCATAAAAAAGCTGTTCCACTGGCGAAGAGGCGGGTTAAGATAAAATCCCCGCTGCTCGTTGCCGATAATGATGGGATCGCCGCGGATGAGCCAACTTTCCAACAAGGCGAAGTAGCGCTCATCCGGGTTCAGCTGGCCCCAGGAGTGACGCACATCCACCCGGCATTTATCCAGACACCCTCGGAAGGGTCTGCGGAAAGCACGCCGATTCCAAAGGGAAATCTCCAGAGTCTGTACAATAACTTCGCTCGAATCGCGAAGCCAACGGTTATTGTAGCAAGGAAGTATACAAAAGGCGCATTCCGCACGCGATCCGGAAAAGTGGAGACATTTATCGTTCCGGCAAGCCCCGGGCTTCTTACGCTTCTGTGCTACACTGTTGTACGCCCCATTTGGTCATTTTTGGGTGCACAACCAACATGATACAGACCACCGCCACACAGAACGACGGTTACATATGGAGCATACTCAATCGGGCTTTTCATCCGCCCCCCGCGCGCCTCTTTCCACCAGGCGCCTGCTGGCCACAAGCATCATCACCAAATTCTTCGTCAATACGGGCGTGCAGTTGTGGGGACCCTTTTTGCCCGTTATCGCCCAGGGGCTGGACACGTCGGTCGTGACCATGGGGCGCCTGACCAGCGTGCGCAGCATCATGGGCGTCTTTGCACCCATTTTCGGCAGCGCCGCGGACCGCACAGGCTATCGCCGAATGCTCCGCCTCTCCCTCTGGATACTGGTGGCCGGCACCCTCATCGTGGGGCTGAGTCCCAATATCAGCGTGGCGCTGATCGGCATGATCCTCATGGGATTGGGCAGCTCAGGCTTCATCCCCACGCTGCAAGCCTACGTCAGCGCACAACTGCCCTACAATCGCCGGGCCCGGGGCATCGGCATTCTGGAATACGCCTGGGCGCTGACCGGCATTGTGGGGCTTTTCCTCGTGGGGCAATTGATTACCGTGGCCGGCTGGCGAGCCCCTTTCCTGGTGCTGGCCGGGGCCACGCTGGCCATGAGCTTTGTCTTCCATCGAATGCCTCCGGCGCGTATGGAGCACGCGCCGGAGCAACGCGAAAGCCCGGCCGGAGAGCCATGGACGACCCGGCTGGCCAACTTCTTCAACCTGGGCGTGAACGCGCATTCAGCCTATTCCAGCATGATTGCGTCCTGTTTTCTCTACTTTGCCGCGGTTCAGCTCATGATTAGCTACGGCATCTGGCTGCAAAGCGACTATGGTCTCGGCCCGGCTCAGCTGGGCACGGTCGCGCTGATCCTGGGCCTCTTTGATCTCATGGCCAGCGTGACCATGAGCATCATCACCGACCGGGTGGGCAAGCGGCGCAGCATGGCCATAGGCGTAAGCGGCGCGCTGATCGCCTGTCTCCTCCTGCCCGAGCTGGCCCGGGGACTCGTCTCAGCGGTCCTCGCCCTGGCCGTTACGCGCAGCTTCTTTGAGTTTGCCATCGTAAGCAATCTCCCCCTGCTCAGCGAGCAGATTCCCGCGCAACGGGGCAAGGTGATGACCCTGGGCGCGGCCACCGGCCTGATTGGAAGTACGCTTTCCGGCCTGACTGCACCGTGGCTGTTCACCCGCTTCGGCCTGGCAGCGGTCACGTGGACATCGGCGCTAAGTGCGGCCATATCGCTCATTATCCTCCTCCTGTTCGTCAGCGAGCATGGTATAATGGAGCCAATCAGCCATGAATGACACAACCATTTTGATCGTCGATGACGAAGCGAGCATCACAGAAGTGGTGAGCCTCTATCTCTCCCGCGCCGGCTATCGGGTACAGACAGCCCAGGACGGTCGCAGCGCCCTGCGCGCCATGGCCGCGCGCATGCCCGATCTGGTGGTGCTGGACGTGATGCTGCCCGAAGTGGACGGCCTGGAGATTACCCGGCGGGTGCGGGCCGAGGGAACAACGCCCATCATTCTCCTTACGGCGCGCAAAGAGGAAGCGGACCGCATTCTGGGTCTGGAATTGGGGGCGGATGATTACGTGGTCAAACCCTTCAGCCCCCAGGAATTGGTCAGCCGGGTGCGGGCCGTTCTCCGCCGCACCCAGGGCGGCGCGCCGGAGCAAAACGCGACCGCGCAGGCGGCAATTGCCATCGCCGGCCTGCATATTGACCCGGCCGCCCGCACCGTCATAAAGCAGAAAGAAGCGCTGACCTTCACGCCCAAAGAGTTCGATCTGCTCTGGCTATTGGCCTCCCACCCCAACCGCGTCTTTAAACGGCAGGAACTGATGGAACAAGTTTGGGGGGAAAGCCAATACCTGGATCCCAGCACCGTCACCGTTCACGTCCGTCGCCTGCGCGAAAAAATCGAAACCGATCCGGCAAAACCGACGCGCATCGTAACCGTGTGGGGCGTGGGGTATAAGTTTGAAGACCGATCATGATCATCCGACCGCTGCGCCAACCATTCGGGCTCTTGCTGCGCTTTGTGGCCGGGGTCGCCGGAACGCTGGCCCTGACGCTGCTCGTCTTTACGCTGGTCATGCGTCCGCCGGCCGGCGAATTCCAGAACATGGTTCTCTTCCTGAGCGTCACGGCGTTCATCTCCTTCGGCGTCGTCTATTTGGCCTATCGTCTGGGCTGGGTGCGCCGTACCCCCAGCCTCAAGTGGACGCTGGTACTGAGCTATGGCCTGGCCAGCCTGCTCACCTTCATCAACGTCTGGGTAACGGCCCGGCTCATGTTCCTCAACCAGCACGATCTTACCCTGGCGACCATCCTGCTCCTCTTTGCTGCGGGCATCGCGATTGCCCTGGGCTACGTACTGGCCACTGCGCTTACCGACAGCATTGCCGCGCTGAATCGGGGTGCGACGGCCATTGCCCAGGGGCGGCTGGACGCCCGGGTTGCCGTGGAAGGCAATGACGAAGTGGCGTCCCTCGCGGCGGCGTTCAACCACATGGCGGAGCAGTTGGAGGAAGCGGATCAGCGCCAACGCGAAGCCCGGCAACTGCGCCGCAACCTCATCGCCTGGGTAGGTCACGATCTGCGCACGCCCCTGGCCGCGATGCGCGCCCGGATCGAAGCGCTGGACGACGACGTGATTGATGATCCGGCCACGGGACAACGTTACATCAGCGCCGTGCGCAAGGACATTGACGCCCTTTCTCTCCTGATTGACGACCTGTTTGAAATGGCTCAGATCGACGCCGGCGGCCTGGTTCTGGACCGCCGCCCCAGTTCTCTGACCGATCTCCTCTCCGATACGATCGAGCGTTTCTCAAGCGCGGCCCGGGCCAAGCAAATTACGCTGGCAGGCCGAGTCGCCCCTGATGTAGACCCCCTCATTTTTGATGCGCGCCTGCTGGAACGAGTCTTTAACAACCTGTTCGACAACGCCCTGCGCCATACGCCGCCAGGCGGAACCGTCACCGTGCACGCCCGGCGACGGGATCAGCGGGTCCACATAATTGTTCAGGATACGGGCAGCGGTCTGGCCGCGGAAGATGCGCCCTACGTCTTTGAACAGTTCTACCGGGGCGAGAAGGCGCGCAGCCGGGCTACCGGCGGTTCAGGTCTGGGTCTGGCCATCGCCAAAAGCATTGTGGAGGCCCACGGCGGCCAGGTATGGGCCCAAAACAGCCGCGAGGGCGGCGCCGTCTTTGGCGTGACGTTGCCGAGGTAAAGAAGGCGGATAGCATAAGGAGACAGCCGACATGTTTACGCTCCGTTTAATCTGTAGCTGGATGATCGTGCTGATGTTCATAACCCTGCCCGGCGCGGCCCGGGCCATGCCGGACGACGGCGGCTGGAGTGATGACTTCTTCCGCAACGGCATGGACGGCTGGGTTATTGCCCTAACGGTGGATCGAGAGGGCAACCTCTATGCGGGCGGCTTCTTTACTACTGCCGGCGGCATAGCCGCCAATCATATCGCCAAATGGGATGGAGCGGCCTGGGCGCCCCTAGGCTCAGGCGTGAACGAAGCCGTACATGCCCTGGCGGCAGACGGAAAAGGCAACATCTACGCCGGCGGAAACTTCACCACAGCCGGCAGCACAATTGTAAACAATATCGCCAAATGGGATGGAGCGGGCTGGACGTATCTGAACTCGGGCATGAATGGCTCTGTGTATGCGCTGGCTGTGGATGGTGACGACAATCTTTATGCGGCAGGAGCCTTTACCACGGCCGGCGGTATAACGGTCAACCGGGTCGCTAAGTGGGACGGCGCAAGCTGGAGTGCGCTGGGCTCAGGTATGAATAACACTGTGAGCGCGCTCACGGTGGCCAATAGCGGCGCCCTTTATGCCGGCGGGCGCTTTACCATGGCGGGCGACAGCCCCGCCAACCGAATCGCCAAATGGGACGGAACGAGCTGGACAGCCCTGAATTCCGGATTGAGTTACCTTGTGCATGCATTAGCAGTAGACAGCAGCGGTACCCTTTACGCGGGCGGAGAGTTCTCTTCAGCCGACGGCGCAACAGCCAGATACGTTGCCATGTGGGACGGAGCGACCTGGAGCGCCTTGGGAACCGGCGCGAGAGGATATGTCTATGCGCTGGTGACGGACGCCGACGACAATCTCTATATGGGAGGCCACTTCACCCTGGCCGGCGGCACGCCGGCTAATTATGTTGCCAAGTGGAACGGTATAAGCTGGACGGCCCTGGATTCAGGCACAGACGGCAGCGTGACGGCGTTAACGCTGGATGCCGGAGGAAGCCTCTACGCGGGCGGCAGCTTTACCACTGCGGGGGGGAAACCTTCTTTGCATATTGGACAGTGGGTCGATTTATCCGCAGTGCAACCGAACCAGTTCCTGCCCCTGGTGATGGGTGAGTAGAAAGTATAACTGCCGCCAAATTGGGCGCAGGCGCGGCAAAGATATATACTGATAGTATAGACTCCATTGCTGACCCAATCTCACTCATTCAGGAGAAAAATATGCGCACAGTTTGGAAGACGCTTGCTTTGCTGTTGATAGCCGCGCTGGCAGCTGCATGCACGGCGATTACGCCCGTTACGGAGGAGGGCGCGACAGATTCTTCCGTAACCGAGGAAGGTCCGGCCCTCGTAGTCGAAGATGCGCTGGGTCGCAGCGTGGAGTTTGCTCAGGCGCCCAGCCGCATCGTGGTCGCGGGGCGGGGCACCTACATGGTAACGGGCGCGCTCTTCGCCTTCCCGGCCGCGCAGGAAAAGGTAGCCGGATTCGAGGGCGGCCGCTTCAACGATCCCACCGTCTTTGTGCCGTTGGTCGATCCGGCTTTCGATGCCAAGGTCATTCTGGAACGCAATGCCGGCCCCGAACAGATCGCGCCGGTCCAACCCGACGCCATCGTCCTCAAAACGACGGCCCAGGAAGACCTGGGGGCATCCCTGGAGCAGCTGGGCATTCCCATCGTCTATGTGGAGATGGAATCGGCTGAACAATACTTCAACGATCTGACCACCCTGGGTCAACTCTTTGACACGCCCGAACGGGCCGATGAGATCATCACGTTTATGCAGGAGCGGCTGGACCGTATCGATGCGGGGCTGGCCGATATCGCCGGCGACGCCAAGCCCAGCGTGCTGGTGATCCAGACCAGCGATGAGGGCGGAACCGTTGCGTTTGAAGCGCCGCCCGCGGCCTGGCTGCAGACGCGCATGGTGGAAATTGCCGGCGGCAATCCGGTCTGGCTGGAGGCTGCGCCGGGCGGCGGCTGGGCCACCATCAACTTCGAGCAGATCGCGCAGTGGAACCCCGACAAGATTTTCGTCATCGTCTATCAGGAAGATGCCAAAGAGGTCGTCGCACAGCTGCTGGAAACTCCCGAATGGCAGGCGCTGAATGCAGCCCAAAACGGCGAAATCTACGGCTTCCCCGGCGACATCTTCGGCTGGGATTCGCCCGATCCCCGCTGGATTCTGGGCGTGGAGTGGCTGGCGACCAAGATTCATCCCGAACAGTTTGGCGACATTGACATGATGGCCGAAGTCAATGCCTTCTTCAGCCAGGTCTACGGCATGGATGAGGCCACGATTGAGGCAGAGATCGTACCCGTGCTGAAGGGAGACCTGCCATAGCGTCTTCTGCGCCTGCGTCATCCTCCCGGCGAGTAGACTCCCTCCTCTGGGGATTGGTCCTGCTCGCCGGGATTACCATGCTTCTCTCCCTCTTCATCGGGCGGTATCCGCGACCCATCTGGATGCCGCCCGGTCTCTTGTGGGAGGATGAGCTGGCCCGACGCCTCTTCTTTAACCTGCGCCTGCCGCGAGTGCTGGCCGCATTCCTCACCGGCGCATCTCTGGCCGGGGCCGGTCTGGTCTTGCAGATGGTCTTTCGCAACCCTCTGGTCAGCCCGGGCTTTCTGGGCGTTTCCCAGGGTGCGGGCTTCGGCGCGGCCCTGGGCATCCTCTTTTTGGGGAGAGGCGCGCTTACGGTGGAGATCACGGCCATCATCATGGCCTTTGCCGGACTGGGAATCTCCTATTTTCTGGCCGCGCGCATTCGCTTCGGTGACTGGGCGCTGCGCCTGGTATTGGCGGGCATCGCGGTCTCCGCCTTCTTCTCCGCGGGATTGGGCCTCATGCAGTACATTGCCGATCCCCTGAGCGAACTGCCGGATATCGTCTTCTGGCTCCTGGGCGACCTCTCAGGCGTGACCTGGCCCGAATTCTTGCGCGTTCTCCCCCTGGCCCTAGGCGGGCTCGTGGTCATGCTGCTCATGCGCTGGCGGCTCAACGTCCTTTCCCTACGCGATGACACGGCCTTCTCCTTGGGTGCGTCCCTCCTGCGCGAGCGGCTGATTCTCCTGGCCGCGGCCGTAGCAGCCACCGCGGCCATGGTGGCCGTGGCCGGCGTAGTGGGCTGGGTCGGCCTTATTGCGCCGCATTTGGCTCGTCGTCTGGTAGGGGCGAATGCCCAGTATGCCATGCCCGCAGCCTGCCTCATCGGCGGCATTTATGCGCTCTTGGGTGACAATGTGGCCCGCACCCTCCTGCCCGGCGAAATTCCCTTGGGCATCCTGACTTCCCTCATCGGTGCAGCTCTCTTCGTCTTGCTGCTCACGGGCAATCGTCTGGGGATGCGCAAATGAGCGCAACGGCGAAGATTACCCTGACCCTGGAGGGAATCGGCTTCGGTTACGACCGGGAGCGCAACGTCCTTCAGGCGCTGGACCTGACGCTTTACGGCGGCGAAGTCACCGCGATTCTGGGGCCCAACGGCTCGGGAAAGACCACGCTGCTTCAGCTTCTGCTGGGCCGGCTATCCCCCCGGCACGGCAGCATCCTCATCAACGGGAAAACGCGCGCGGACCACACCCGCAGCGAGCTAAGCCGCCTCATCGGCCTGGTGGCCCAGGAAGAGGAAGCGCCCTTTGAATTCACCGTGAGCGAGTACGTGGTCATGGGCCGGGCGCCCTATCTGGCCATGTTAGAGATGCCCACGGACGAAGATTATCAGATCGCGGGGCAGGCTATCGACCAGATTGGCGTACGGTCATTGGCTGAACGGACGGTTCCCTCTCTCAGCGGCGGCGAGCGCCAGATGGTGCGCCTGGCCCGCGCGCTGGCCCAGCAGCCCAGTATTCTCCTCCTGGATGAGCCCACCAACCATCTGGACCTGAGCAATCGGGGTCGGGTCCTCAGCGTCATGCGCGAGTCGGCGGCCGCGGGCGGAGCCGTCATCTTCACCACCCATGATCCCGCGGCCGCGGCCGCGGTAGCCCGCCGCATGGTCTTGCTGCGCGACGGGCAGGTTCTAGCCGCGGGGCCGGTGGATGAGGTCTTTACGGGCAAGAATCTCTCGGCGGTTTACGGGACGCCGCTACGCGTGCGGCGGGTAGAAGGCGAGTGGGTGGTGCTGGGCGGGTGAAATACGCACGGCGAAACGAGAGCGCAGCATGACAATGAATGCAGCCCATGACCTGGGATGCGCATTACTCTTCAACCTGCCTTGGCTGCTGATATTGCTCGTACCCGCGCTGATCGTCTGCCGTGTCGTGCTTATCCGTCCAGAGGAGCGCTATCTCGCGGCTAAGTTCGGCCAGACGTATCAAGCGTATGCAGCGACAGCGCCGCGTTGGATTGGTCGTCGCTAAGCGCCTGCCTCCGCCCGGGCCTTGATAATGCGCAGGATATAGGATTGCAAGTCTGACATGATCGCATTGGTCCAGAGGGAGCCGTAGACGTTGAAGCGGGTGGAAAGACGATGCTTGCTGCTCAGATGGAGGCGCACCGTGCCGTCCGTCAGCGGCTCGATTTCATACGTGCCGTCCAGGATATCCAGATAGCGTCCGCCGATTTGCTTGAGATGGGGCGGAAGCTCGGGGTCGCGATCGGCCAGGATGCTAAAGCTCAGACGGCGGGGTTCGTCCCACTCGGTGACGGTTTCCACGAAGGTAAGATGCTGCTCAAAGGTAGCATGGCGCACGCCGCCCACGCCGGGATAAGTGAGGGTCGCCTCCAGGGGTTTGGGCAAACCCAGCAGATGAAAAAAGCTGAAACCCTGCTCGTCAGGCGTGATGAGGGGCACTGAGGCAATGTTCGCCCACACAACGGCTACCGGCGCGTCAATGACAATCGAATTGGCCACGACGTGGTAAGAATCCGGCTGGGGCAGGCGACTTTCCAGGGGCGCTACGATGAGGGGCAGCAGAGCCAACAAAGCAATGGCAAGCAGTTCGGCAGGCGGCGAATGGTCCGGATCGTCATCGTGCTTCAGGCGGAAGAGCCAGCCGCCCAAGCTCGCCAGGGGCAGAAAGAGAGGCAGAGCCATCACGATGCAAATCACGGCTTCCCACTGCAATAAGCCGATAACCGCCACGATTATCACGACAGCCAGCCAGGGCATGAAGAGAACAAAGGCGCGTTGCTCACGCCACGCCCCAGGCGCCAAACCGACAGTCAACGCGCCAATGACCAGGGGAAGGAAGAGCAAAAAGCCCAATGAAAGAGTCGTCAGCCACCCGGCCGCTCCCTCCTGCCCAAAGAGCCAACGGATAAAGAGGCCATAGATCAAGGCAATGGGCAATCCGGCCCCGACTGACATGACGGTTCGCCATGCCTTATTTGCGTTGGTCATCGCGTGAGCCTCCCGGAGTCCTCAATAATATTCCTCAATTCCATACCCGAACTGCTTCCCTGCTGCGCACTGCTTGACCAGATTCGCCAGTCGCTTCTCAAACTCACCGGGACGCCGACGGCCATGGTCCACGTACGCAGCGCGGATGCGCCGATACGCGGGCGACGTGCGCTGAAAGAAGGCCCAGGCTGTCGGCTCCGCCTGGAGCGCGGTCAGAATGTCGGCCGGGATCATGTACGCAGCCGGATCGATGTCCCGGACGCTTTCCAGTACGGGGGCAATCACTTTGCCTTGCGCCACGAGACGCGCCAGACGTTCCTGATTTGTCTGGGAAAAGGCGCTGCCGGGGCGGCGCGGGCTGAAACGCTGGACGTAGCGATCAGCATCCAGGGACTTGCGCGTGCTGTCAATCCAGCCGAAACAAAGGGCCTCTTCTACGGCATGGTTATAGGGAAGATTCGGCTTATCTGCATGGACGCGATAGGAGATGAGCCAGATTTCCTCTGCGTCGGCATAATGTTCGGCCAGCCAGTCGCGCCAAGTTTCCCGCTCGGCAACATAAAGAGTTTGGGTGATTTCCATAGTTGATGCCACAAGTACATGGGGCGCAGACACAGGGTAATCCACATTTCGCTCCCGACAAAACAGGGCAAAACGACAGGGAATTGGGGTATGTCGATGGGAAACCGGAATTTGCAGAAAATCCGCATCCCACACAGAATATGGCCTTAGCCGATAATCAACAAGTCTACGCGAAAGTCAACCATGAGCAGCTTCAAAGAAAACAACAAGAAGGTCATCGCAGAATTTCGGGCCAATGACGGTAAAGTAGGCGGAGGCTATGCAGGGATGAACCTGCTCCTGCTTCACACCACCGGGCGCAAAAGCGGGCAAGAGCACATCACGCCCCTGGTCTGCATGGAGGATGGCGATCGGCTTGTCATCATCGCATCCAAGGGCGGCGCGCCCGAACATCCCCACTGGTACCGCAATCTGGCTGTCGATCCCAACGTCACCATTGAATACGGAAGCGAATGCTTTTCCGCCTGCGCAGCCGTTGCGGAAGAGCCGGAACGCACCCGCCTCTACGACAAGCTGGCCGCGCGCCACGAATTTTTCGCCCGCTACCGGAAAGAGACGGCGGGTATCCGCACCATCCCTGTGGTGATCCTGACGCGCAAAGGTGCATCAAAAAGCGACGACTCATGCTAGAATGGCTCCCAAGCGCCGTTGCTCGACGCAGCAGTCAACCACCAATCTCCACGCGAAACTAAATCGGCATGGTAACCAGAGCATATACTTCTACCGACAACATCACCCTCACCGGCTTCATGGGCACGGGCAAGACCACCGTCGGCCGACTCCTGGCCCAACAGCTCAATCGTCCCTTTGTGGACCTGGATGAACAGATCGAACAACATTTCGGCAAGTCGGTGGCCGAAATTTTTGCCGATGAGGGCGAACCGGCCTTTCGTCTGGCCGAGATCCGCCTGTGCAGCCAATTGGCCGAACAGGAAGGGCTGATCATCAGTACGGGAGGCGGCGCCCTGGTGAACCCCGCCAGCCGCCATGCCCTGACCGAAAGCGGCCCGGTAGTCTGCCTCACGGCAACGATCGAAGAAATCCTGGCACGTCTTCACGGCAGCGCAGACCGCCCCCTGCTGCCCGGCGACGCGGCGGAGCAAGGCAAGCGCATTCGGGACCTCCTCTACACCCGCCGCCACGCTTATGCCGCCATTCCTCTGCGCGTGGACACAACCGGGCGCACGCCCGACGAAATCGTGGATGCGCTTCTCGCTACGCTGGCCGGCTATGAAGAAGCGGCGGGCATGACCCGCATTCCCGTGGCCGCGCCGGACGGCGAGTACGACATCTGCGTGGGCGAGGGGTTGCTGGAACAGACGGGAACGCTGCTGCTCAATCGAGGGATGCGGCCTGGTCCGGCGGCAATAGTAACCAATGACCAAATTGCGGAATTATCGGCTGCTCCCCTCATGGCGGGCTTACGCACAGCCGGCTTTGAGCCGACGCTTTGCATCGTGCCGGAAGGCGAAGCCCACAAAACGCTGGAAACCGTGGCCGACCTTTACCCCCAATTTTTGGCCGCGGGCCTGGACCGCAAGAGCCCCGTCATCTCCCTGGGCGGCGGCGTCGTGGGCGACATGGCGGGCTATGCCGCGGCAAGCTTTCTCCGGGGCGTGCCCTTTGTCCAGATTCCCACATCGCTGCTGGCCATGGTGGATGCCTCGGTGGGCGGCAAGACGGGCGTAGACCTGCCCCAGGGCAAAAATCTGGTGGGCGCATTTAAGCAGCCGGCGCTGGTCGTCATCGACCCGGACGTGCTGCACACCTTGCCGGCAGCCGAATTCCGCGCCGGACTGGCCGAGGTCATCAAGCACGGCATTATCGGCGCGCCCGATCTCTTCACCGCGCTGGAAGAACACGGCCCCACCAGCATGACGCATCTGGTCATCGACGCGGTACGGGTGAAGGTGGAGGTTGTAGAAGAGGACCCTTTCGAGCAGGGCCGCCGGGCGACCCTCAATCTGGGCCACACCTTTGGTCATGCGCTGGAAACCGTCGGCGAATTCAGTTTACGCCATGGCGAAGCAGTGGCTCTGGGCCTGGTTGCTGCAGCCAACATGGCGGTTGAATTGGGACGCTGCCCGGAAGAACTGGCCATGCGCATCCGCAACCTGGTTGACCGCATGGGCCTGCCTATCCAGATCAGCGGCTATGATACGAACGCCGTTCTGGCCGCCATGCGCTACGATAAAAAGCGCGCGGGCAAAACCCTGCGCTTCATCATCCCCCAGGCGCTGGGCGATGTAGTTATGATTGACGATCCGGGAGAAGCAGTCGTAAGGCGGGCAGTGGAAAGTATTCTTATCGGTAGAGAGAAGATTAAAGATTGAAGATTGAAGGTTGAAGGTTAAAGATTGAAGATTTGAGGGAGGTTGGACAGAAGCGCCAGTCACGCATGCCCAATCTTTAATCTTCAGTCTTCAATCTTCATGCACCAGAAAACATTATGTCAAAAATCCTTATCCTTCATGGACCGAATTTAAACCTGTTGGGGACGCGGGAGCCGGAAGTTTACGGCCGCACAACCCTGGCGGATATTGAGCAGGAGCTGATCGCGGCCTTTGGCGATCAGCACACACTGCGTTTTCTGCAAAGCAATCATGAAGGCGCGCTGATTGACGCCATTCACGAGGCGCGCACGTGGGCGGACGGCGTCGTTATCAACCCCGGCGCCTTTACCCACTATTCCTATGCTCTGCGCGACGCACTTGCCGGGGTCGATCTGCCCGCAGTGGAGGTGCATCTCAGCAACGTCCACGCGCGGGAAGAATTCCGCCGCCACTCAGTTATCGCGCCGGTCTGCGTGGGGCAGATCGCGGGCTTCGGCCGGCGCAGCTACGCGCTGGGCGTCCGGGCGCTGGTCGATACCCTCACAGCAGCCTGAAACGCGCGCCGTGATCAAGCGCACGTTCACGCATCACGCGTCAAATAAGCGCGTGTACTGTATGGGCCGGCCAGAGCCGCCCCGTTGATCCCATATCGAACTGTACCAACGAGTATTTTTATGCAACGTTTTTTCACCTTTTTCGATAGGCTGAACCGCACGCTGGGGCTCCTGATTTTGGTCGTAGTGCTGGCGGCCGGCTGCAACAATAACGCGGATGCGCCGGCAGTCGACGAACCGCCGGCCGGCGAACCGGCTGTCGTTGAGACGACGCCCGCCGCGACGGCGCCTGCTCCGGCAGCGGAAGAATCGAGTGAGGAAGCGGCGCCCTCCCCTGCGCCTGAACAGGCGGCGAATACGGCCGCGCCTTCCCCTACGCCCGCTATTACTCAGGGCCGGGTCGTTCTCTGGCACGCCTACGCGGGAGCCGACGGCGAAGCCCTGGCCGCCATCCTGGCCCAACTCCAGCGCGACTACCCTGACCTGACGGTGGAAACCCTCTTCGTGGCCTATGATGATTTGCCCCAAAGCTACAGCGAGGCGGTTACCCTGGGCGGCGGGCCGGACCTGGTTGCGCTGCCGGCCTGGTGGCTCACGGAGATGGTCGCGGCCCAGGTAGTCCAACCCCTGGATGGGCTGACGGATGCCGCGTCACGCGCTGGCTATTTCCCCGCGGCTTTGGCCGATTTCCAGCGCGAGGGCGCGCTCTACGGTCTGCCTGCTACGTATCAGACAGTCTCGCTTTATGTCAATAATGCGCTGCTTGGGGACGTATCGCCGCCCGCCGCCACCGGCGCAATGCTGAGCATGGCCCAGGAAACGCCCGGCGGCGGCAGCGGTCTCTATGCCAATCTTTATCACCTGGCGTGGGGATTGCCCGCATACGGCGCAACGCTCATGGCCGATGACGGCAGGGTCACGCTGGATCAGGGCGACGGCGCGGCCGACTTCCTGACCTGGCTCAAGGCGCTGGACGCAACGCCCGCCGCCTACGTAAGCGAGGATTACGGCATGTTGCTGGATCGTTTCAAGAAAGGCGAATTTGCGTTCTTTGTCGATGGACCCTGGGCCATACCTGACCTGCGCGCGGCCCTGGGCGACGATCTTGCCGTGGCGCCCCTGCCGGCCGGACCGGCCGGACCGGCCCGGCCCTGGCTCAGCGCGGAAGGCATATTGCTCAACCCCAACAAAGATGCGAATCAGCAGCAGCGCGCGCTTTTGGTTGCGCAAGCGTTAAGCAATGGCGCAGCCGGCAGCATCTGGGCGAGCCGGGCCGGCAGGCTGCCCGCGCATCAGGATGCGACCCTGGGCGATGATCCCCTGCTGCAGGGCTTTGCCGAGCAGGCGACAAGTGCGCAGCCTTACCCCTATCAGCCGGAGATGGCCGAAGTGTGGGGCTATGCCGGCGACATGTTGCTCAAGACGCTCAATGACGTCATGTCGCCCGAGGAAGCAGTCATCGAAGCGACAACCCTCATCAATGAGGCGAACGGGAAGTAGGAAACAACCATAAGTATGGCGCGTAACAGAAGCAAATTCCAGACAAACGGACGCAATGCGCAGGGGAACCGTACGCATTGCGTCCGTTTTGCGTAGAAAACCAACAATTTATGCGGCTTACAACATCCAAAATTACGTAGGAAAACGGTCCGGCTATCGTCGCGCTGCAATCATTTTCTTTTAATAAAAGAGGACTACAATAAGCATGTCGCGGGTCCCCCATGCGATTCCAGAGCGACACAGCATTGCTATGCAAGGACTCTTTTTGCATAGCCCAGTACGTTTTACCAGATGTAAAAGGATGTAAGGTTTTCTATGACTGTTCAGACGATGAGCGAATTTCAGACCGAACCCTATAATCCGTGGATTACGTCCATGCGTGGCGGGGCCGGGATTACGGACCTCCACCAGGCCATTGATGCCGCACGACATGGAGATGAAACGGCATTTGCCGCGCTTGTGTTCCAGTATCAGGCCGCAGCCGAACGAGTCGCCCGTCGCATTCTGCGCACGGAAGAAGGAGCAGCCGACGCTGTGCAGGATGCCCTCATCAAAGCCCACCGGGCTATGCCTCGCTTCCAGGACGGCAACTTCCGCTCGTGGCTGCTGCGCATTGTAACCAATACGTGCTACGATCACCTGCGGCGCCAAAAACGGCGTATGGCCATGAGCCTGGATGAAATGATCGAAGAAACAGGGCTGGAATTTTCGTCCCGAGGATTCTCAACCGGCAATCAGGAAGAAGAGCTGATCGATCCGGAAACGGTAACCCTGCATCAGGAGAGCATGGAGCATCTCCTGGCCAAGATTGAAGAGCTGCCCGCCTGGCACCGGGACGTGGTGCTGTTGGTGGATGTACAGGGCTACGATTATGCCGAAGCGGCCGACGCATTGGATTTACCGCTGGGCACAGTCAAGTCCCGGCTCAGCCGAGCCCGCTCCGCCCTGCGTGACAGTCTGCTCGAGGCCAATCTGGTCCCTGAGCATCTGTGCAAAAATTACGCCCACAGAAATTGACGAGCGCGCTGCGCCGGGGGGCCGACACGCTGCACGCTTTTCAACCCGCCCCTTCCCTCACGCCAGCCAGACCGACCGCCAATCTCCCACTCTTGTAAAACCGAGCTTGCGATATACCGCCCCGGCCGCGGGCGTCTCCCAGTAGAGAACGGGCCGCTTGCCCGCGGCAAGAAGGTCGGCGCAGAGCGCGCTGCAAACGGCCTGACTCAGGCCGCGTCCACGGTATGCCGGCGGCGTGTACACGCCGCCGATCATGGCCAAAGTTGCGGTCTCCGCATTGGTCAGTGCAGCCGATCGAATTGCAGGCAGGCCGTACGGAGCCGTCTCTGCAGAAGCGTTTCCCGTCTCTTCAGCAACAAAAAGGCGCGTGTTGCGAATAGGGCGCTCCACATTGGTGGGCGTACGCGCCATGTGTTCCGCCTCGGCATAGAAGCCGATTAAGGCGTCCAGGTCCACCAGATCGGCCCGCCGTACCAGCATGGGCTCCCGCGTTGCCAGAGATCGAAACGCATCAGCCTCCAGCTCCATCAACTCTTCCACGCTCACCTTGACCGCGCGATAGCGGGTGAGCCAGGGCAGTACGCTCTCCACGCCGCCGGGATTGTCCTGCAGGCGAGTAGCCGGCAGCGGATAGCTGTCGATGATCGCAGCCAGCCCCGGCCAATCGGCATCCGGCGTACCGTAGAGCGTCCAGCCGCTCATGTAGCGGTTCAGCACGCCCCGCAGCTGACCGTCAGCGCCGAAATCGCCCCAAAACTGACAATCAGGATGCTCCATGCCCAATACGGCCATGTTGCCCAGAAGATAGAGATTTTGGGCCGGTTTCTGTTCCAGCAGCTCTTGAGCGGCAGCCTGATGGGCTTGCGTGAGGAGTCGGATCATCGCAGAAATCTTTGCAGGAAATAAATTTTCAATCCATCTTGAGGCTGTCGGGCTGGTCAAAAGCCCAATGATCAGGACCGTGAACGGCCAGATAATCGGCCACGGCTTTGCCCATATCGTCGGCGGCATCCAGGGGCTGATGGCGCATCCAGACGCCGAAATCGCTGCTCCACGGATGGCCGCTCATGAGGGTGCACAGGGCCAGCTCGGATTTGGGCCCGCCCGCGGCATAGAGCCCCGACGCATGATACGCGGAAGGGATAACGCTGTGATCATACGCAACCTGGCGGAAGGTCGCCTGCCAAGCGGGGCCGTTCGGCCCGGCAACCAGATCCAGCAGCGCATACTGGGCCCGGGGATCGCCGTTGTAGGGCAACCCGACGCTGCCGGGATTGACGATGCGCCACCCGTCCACCCGGCGATCCAGCGGACGATGAGTATGGCTGCTGATGATGAGCTGTTCGTCCGTACCGCCCAGTTCCCCGCGGATGTCGTCATCGGTCATGGCAGGGTAAAAGCCCATGTGGGGATTGCCCGGCAGGCCGTGGAGCAGCCAAATGGGCGGCGCGCCGTCAAAATGGATGTGCAGGCTTTCGGGCAGGGTGCGAATGAGGGGCAGATAGTCGGGATGCAGATTTTCCTGGCTCCACCAGAGGATAGGAAAGCGATGGCGCTCGGTAAAAGGCCACCAGTTCTCAGGCGTCTTGATCGCGCCGACGACCAGCTCATGATTGCCCTGAATTGCGGGCCAACCCAAGTCCAACATGAGGTCCATAACTTCGTTGTTCCATGGGCAGCGGTTGATCTGATCGCCGCCCAGAAAGACGGCATCAGGCGCCTGGGCATTCAGGTCCGCCAGCGCCGCCTCAAACGCGGGCAGGTTGCCATGGATGTCGGCAAAAACAGCAACGCGCACGACTAGAGGCCCCTTTGCACCAGGGGATCCAGCCCATGCACATATTCATCCCGCCCGGTGGCGGCGATGTAGGCGGCAAAGGCATTGCGGATGGAATCGTCCGGATTATAGTCGTTTTCATAGGCCCAGCGATAAAACGAAGTAATTTCCGGCAGAGCAGTAACCACTTCCCAATAAAAGAGCCTGCTGATGACGCCGCCGGCCGCTAACATGCCGCTGTCGGCAAAGGCCGCCAGCGTCGGACGTCGATCGTAGGGAATCTGATAATGGGTTACCTGCCACCCGCCGGGAACCTGATCCTCGGGGACGTCTTCCAGGACGGCAAACTGGGCCCGTTCGTCGCCGTTGAGGGGCAGCCCCACGCTGCCGGGGTTGATAATGTGCCAGCAATGGCGCACGTCCATTGCCTTGCCCGTGAAGAAGTCGCCGTGGGGCGTGGTCTCCAGGGCATCGGCCCGGTCGTCGGTGCGGCAGACAATCCGATCGATCTGGACATGGGTATGGGCCGAGACCAGGGTAGCCTCGGGCAAATCCTGCACCTTGGCCAAAACCTTCTCGTCGGACTGGCCGTGATAGAAGCCGACCCGATTATGGCCGGGCACGCCGTGGGTCATGCGCAGGGGCTGAGTGCCGGGGAAATAGAGGGCCCGCTCATCGGGCAGCCCGGCCAGATAGTCGCCTTGCTCACGGGGGAGATGGTCTACCAGCCAATGAAGCTGCCCCCAGCGTTCGGCGTCTTCGCAGCCGGGCACGGCCCGGGAGGTGCCCCAATCCAGGTAATAAAATTCATGATTACCCCGCACCACCAGCCAATCCCGGCCGCGCACAAAATCGATGACCGCGGCGCTGAAGGGCGCGCCGTTAATCAGATCGCCGTTGAGCGCTACGCAGTCGGGCTGAAGGCGCTCTAACTCGTGAGTAACGGCTTCCAGCGCGGGCAAATTGCCGTGAATGTCGGCGAGAACGGCTAACTTCATGATGATTCCCGCCCGATCGCGCCCCGGGTGAGATAGACGGTAATTTCGCTGCGATTGTGGAAGAGCTGGCGCGCGCCCTGAATTTCATACGCCTGACGCAGAATCTCAAACGCACGTTCAATAATGGCCCGCCGTCCCCGGGCCGGCAGCTTCAGCGTCATGATGGCCTGACCGTCGGCATAGAGGAGGGGCGCATAGTCCACCATGAGGCGCGCCGAGTCGCGCGCGTCCATGCGCATGTCGTTGACGATGAGATCGAAGCGCTCCGGCTCACCCGCCAGATAGGCTTCCGCGGTCATGCGCAAGTGGCGCACGGCCGGATCGCCCATGAGGCGGGGATCCAGCTCGCCGGGGTCAATGGCGGTCACGTATTGCTCCCGCCCGCGCAGCACCCGGGTCCAGCCGCCGGGCGATGCGCCCAGATCCAGCGCCACGCCCCGGGGCGGAAGCTCGATGCCGAAGACCTCCAGCGCCTCCAGCAGCTTGAACTCGGCCCGACTGATTTGCTCCTTTTCCCGGGCAAAGCGGCGCATTCCGCCCGCCCAATCGGACAAATTATAGAGTGTCGGCGAAACGCCCATGAGCGCGGCCGCACCGCCCATCTCGGCGACGTTGCCAATCACAACCGAGAGGATCTGCTGGGGCGCGCGCACGTCCAGAGGCGCGGCCGTCGCTTTCTCCACCAGGCTGGAGAGCGCGCGGTTTACGTCAAAGGGTTTGAGCAAACCGTCCTCGAAAATGCGGGTCTGCACGGAAAAGGGCAAGCTGGGCTCTACGTACTCCAGCAGCTGTCCGCGTAGCAGATCGGCCATGATCTCCACGTCATCCTCGCCGCCGTAAAGGCGCGCGGCGGCCATGACGGGGCAAATGTGGCGCACGAAAATTGGGGGCGTCACATGCCATGTCGCGGCCAGGGAGAAAAAGTCAACGCCGTCGATGAGCAGCACGCCGGGCGCAAGCGTGCCGGTCGTGCGCGCAGGGGGCGCTGCAGCGCGCAGTTCATTCAGCGCAAGGTCGGTAAAGTCAGGGTCAGCCGTAAGGCAGACGGTAGCGGGTAAGTTAAAAATTGTCATGTCCTCTTTTTACTACAGCCGCGCGCTGATCCGCCAACGCGGGCGGCGACGGCGCAGATTAATGCGCCGGACGGCCAGCATGGCGCTCAACAAAATCAGCACGCCGCCCAGCCATTGAATCGGCGCCAACGTCTCATTCAAAAACAGAATCGACCAGATGACGGCCAGCAAAGTCTCCACCGGAGCCAACATGGAAACCTGGCCCCCGCCGATACGCACCACCGCCTCGAACATCAGGAGGCGTGCGCCAAAGGTGCTGAACACGGCCAGAACGATTACGCTGATCCAGCCCTGCGCGCCGGGATCCTCCCAGACCGCGCCCTGGAGCAGCCACCAAAACAGGGCGACGACGGTCATACCCAGAATCTGATAGAAGATAATCGTACGCGCGGAGTAAGCGACGAGGTACCATTGCAGCAGAACGAGCTGGACGGAAAAGGCGAAAACGGCGCAGACCACGAAAAGCACGCCCACCGGATCGACGGCTCCGCCGGGACCAATGAGCAGGTAAAGGCCGGCCAGCGCCAAAGCCATACGCAGGGCATGGCGGTAGGTAAGGCGCTCTCCGCGCAGGGCCAGCAGGCTCAGCACGGCCAACGGGCTGGTCGAGACGATCATGGCGGCCATGGACGCATCCAGCCGAGCGATGCCCCAAAAATAGAGCGTCGTGCCGATGCCGTTGAGGATTCCGGCAAGAAATGCCAACATCACGGCAGACCGATCGGCGCGTAAATGCTCCCGCGAGAAGAGCAACATGGCGAGAGAAAGAATGGTCATCGCCAAAACCATGCGCGCCATGAGCATGGCATTGGGGTTGAATCCGTTAAGGATCGCGGCCCGGGCCACCGGCGTGGCGACGCTGGAGCAAAAGACTGACGAAATAGCCATGCTCCAACCGGCCGCCAACCGGCTGGGCGGGCGTTTGACCAGGGGCTGCGCGACCACCGAATCGCGGCTCACAGGACGCACGCAGCCTGGATATCGGCAGCCACGGCCGCAGCGCGCTCAGCGGCATCACCCACATGTCCCGACGCATCCAGGAGCGCGGGCAGTTCCGCCACGCTCACCCACCGGGTAATCCGCGCGTCTGCGGCCAGTAATCCGGCCAGGGGATTGGGCCGCCCCGCTTGAAGATCGGCCCAGGCAGCCAGGCTCTGCTCCCGAATCGCCTCATGCAGCTCCTGACGATCCCCGCCCGCGGCCGTCGCCGCCATGAGCACCCGCTCCGTCGCGGCGAAGAGGCCATAGTCTCGCAGGTTGCGTTCAATGGCCCCGGGCCAGAAGTTCATCCCCTCCACCAGGCGCAGCATTCTGCCCAGCGCTTCATCCATGATCAAAAAAGATTCGGGCAGCACAAAACGGCGGTTGGCTGAATCGTCCAGCGTACGCTCCAGCAGGCTCAGCGCGGCGTTGTCCCACATCACCCGTGGGTAGGCTGCAACCAGGCGGGTGAGGCTGTCGATGTTCTCGGCGGCGATGGGGTTGCGCTTGAAGGGCATGGCGCTGGAGCCTACCTGCCTGGCCCCGAAAGGTTCACTCCACTCGCCAAAGGGCGGACTTTGAAGAATGCGCAGGTCAAAAGCGAATTTATGTAAACTGGAGGCAATCCCCGCCAACGTATTTACGATCAGCCAATCCTGTTTGCGCGGATAGGTCTGGGTGGCGGCCTCAAAGGCGTGCAGGCCCAATTTTTCCATGACCCGGGCCTCCAGTTCCCGCGCTGTCATGGCGCTCCCTTCCAGCAGTTGGGCGTAACCGGCGCTGACGCCCACTGCGCCCTTGATGCCCTTGCCGCGCAGATTTTCCCTCACGCGCTCGATTTCGCCGTAATCAATCAGCAGATCCTGACCGTATTGGGCCAGGCGATAACCGATGGTGGTCGGCTCGGCCGGCTGGATGTGGGTGAACGCAATGGCGGGCGTCTCCGCCTCCTGGGTGATGCGCCGGGCCAGCGCCTGCAGAACAGCGCGCAGGCGGGTCGCGATCAGGTCCAGAGCCTGCTGCAGGCGCAGCGCGTCCGCATTATCCAGGATATCCATGGAGGTAGCGCCCAGATGAATGATAGGGCCGCCGATTGGGCACTGCTCGGCAAAGGTGCGAATCTCGGCCATGAGGTCGTGGCGGATCTCCCGCTCAATGGCCGCGGCCCGGTCAATGTCGATTTCATCTTCATGCGCGCGCAGGTCCGCGACCTGCTCCGCACTAACCAGGCCGGCCTCATGCTGGGCCTCGGCCAGTGCGACCCAAACCCGGCGCAGCAGGCGGCGCTTGGTCGCCTCGCTCCAGATGGTGCGCATTGCGTCGCTGCCGTAACGCCAGGTGAGGGGAGAGAGGTAGGTGTCGTAACTGAAGGCGGTCATGGCGCGTAAGTGGGTGAATGATGCGTAAATGGATAATACGTGAATAAGTAATGCGTGGGATTGTAGCACACGCCGCAGGATTGACGGCTGTTGACGCAAGGCCGCGCATACGGAGCGAAATCTCCGTCAGAAGCCCATATTGACCAACTCCCGCACCCGCTCATTGGGCATGGCGTAGACGGTGCGGCCCTGAAAGCCGGTCATGGTCTCGGCCGCGACCAAAGCGTTGAGGATAGCCTCTTCCGTGGCCTCGGCCGCGGCCTCAAAAAAGGGGTCGATCTGGCTGTCGGGCAACATTTGAACGGCAATCGGCGCATCCGCCGCGACGGGCACGTGGTTGCCTGTGGCAAAGGCGAGGAAGATATCGCCGCTGCCGTTGTGGCCGATGCCGCCCGCCCGGGCCAATCCCACCGTCGCGCGCTGGGCCAGACGCCGGCACTGGGGCGTGAGCAAGGGCGCGTCCGTAGCCAGCACTACGATGATGGAACTGCCGTCGGGCCGCTGCTTGAACGGCAAGGGCACTTCGTCCCCGGTCAGCGCATGTCCCAGCGGTCGGCCGTCCAGCCGCAGATGGCTGCGATCGCCGTAGTTGGCCTGGACCAGCGCGCCGACCGCAAATTGCCCGCTGGGCGATGAGACGATCCGGGAACTGGTGCCGATGCCGCCCTTAAAGTCATGACAGATCATCCCCGTACCGCCGCCCACATTTCCTTCCGCCACCGGACCCGGCCCCGCATTATCCAACGCGGCAAAGACGTGTTCCCGCTTCACGTGGAAGGCGCGGATATCGTTAAGCCAGCCGTCGAACGTCTCCGCCACAACGGGCAGGCCATAGCCGCCGCCGTGGCGCATGATGGACCACTCGATCAGCGCATCGTGGACCACGCCCACGGAATAGGTGTTGGTGAGGCCGATGGGCGACGTAAGCAGGCCGGATGCATCGATCCAGTGGGAGCCGGTCATCTCGCCGTTGCCGTTAAAGCTGTGATAGCCGGCAAAACAATAGTCATTGCGGATATTATCTTCCCGGGGCACAATGACCGTCACGCCGGTACGGGCCACGGTAGGCTCATCCTGGATAAGGGTAGTGTGGCCCACCCAGATGCCCGGCACGTCGGTGATGGCGTTGAGGGGGCCCGGCGGCATCACGCCGACAGAGAGACCCAGGTCGCGCAGACGCGTATTCTTCATCAGTCAACTTCTCTTTCTTTCGTTCGGGTATATCAACAAAATCATGCCGCCAAAAGAGTCCATCGCGAAAGTTGTCGCAGTGTATATTATCTGGATCATCCTGAGCGTCCTGGCCGCAATTGCTGCGTTTCAGCTCAACGCCGGAATTTTGGCGCTCGCCGCCGCGGTGGTCCGCAACGACGCCCTGCGCCCGTCCGGATGGAGCAGCCAATCGCTGGTCAATATCCAGCGCCTGGCCGTGCTCATCCTGGGTAGCTTCTGGCTTATGCTTAGCCTGTGGCTGGAAAACCGGCTGCAACGCGCCCGCAAGGAGCGTCAACTGGCTGCGGTCAGCCTACGCTTTGGCGCGGGAATGGCGCTGCTCATCGGGGTTTGCTACGCGCTGCTTTGGCTCCTGGCGTGAGGACTCAATTCCAGGCCAGGTTGCTGCGGGTTTGCCAATACCGCGCCGGCGGCTCGGCCAGATCTGCCAAGGATGCAGCCGCGGCCGCATCCCACGCAACCTCCAGCGCAGCCGCATTGGACGTAACGTGATCCGCCTGCGCCGCGCCGCTGAGAACCACGTCAGCCCACGGCTGGGCCAGCGCAGCCGCCAGGGCCAGGGCGTCTACGGTGGTGTTGAGGCGCTCGGCCTCCCGGTGCAGCAGCCCAAGCCGGGGACTAAATTCGGCCTTATCGTTGCGTGACGTGAGGCGACCATTGGCCAGCGCCTCTTTGACTACCACGCCCAACCCGGAGCGGGAAGCGTCAGCCAGCGCAGGACCGACGGACGGCTCCAGCAAATTCCACGTGGCCTGCACCGCGTCGAAGAGGGCCACGCCGTCTATCTTGACCTCCAGCGCGCGCAGGAGCGTTGCGCCCTGCTCCGGGCCGCTGAGGGAGAGACCGATGAGCGTTCCGCCCTCCTTGCGCCGGGCCAGCTCGGTTAAAACCGCAACGTTCGCCAAAACCCCGCTGGAAAAAGTCGCCGAATGAATTTGGTAGAGACGCAAGGAGCCGCCTAACCGGGCCTGGGTCTCATCCCACTGGCGGCGCAGAACGGGCAGCGTATGCTCCTTCACTTCATGCTCTTCGGCCTCCACATGCCACCCCGCCGTATACGTGTACCCCCACTTGGACGCGATAAAGACCGCGGCCGGGTCAATCGCCCGCGCGGTGAGCCAGCTTCCCAAAAAATCTTCGGCCCGACCATAGGAGCGTGCGGCGTCAAAGTAGCGGATGCCCGCATCCCATGCGGCGTCGAGCACGCGGTGAGCATGGGCTTCCATAGCGGCAATGGCGTAGTCCCGGCCCAGGTCCCGACTGTGGTTCAAGTTGATGTAGCCGGGGCGGCCCAGCGCGGCCAGGCCCAGGCCCAATGGGGTGACGGCGACGCCGGATGCACCGAAGGGGCGAAGTTGCATAAAAAATCCTTTAACGGCGGAGTTGAAAACAATCACCCAATCTCTCAATCACCTAATCTCTGGGCGGAGATCGAGAGATTGGGAGATTGAGAGATTTTAACGCTTCATCTCGGCCGGGGCGTGGTTGACCGACGCTTCCAGCGCGAGGATAGCGTCCCGGACAGAAGGCGGCATGGCGGTCTTGCGCTGGGCAACGTAATCAAAGGTGACAATCAGGCCGTCGCCTTCAGCCGCCAGGCGCTGATGGCGCGTGCTCACGGCCCGATGCTCCATAAGAAAGCGATCCGCCCCCAGTTCAGAAACGCGTATGCCCATTTTGAGCGTATCGGGATAGGTGACGGGAAAACGAAAGTTGCAACAAATGGACGCCAGAATGGGGCTGACGCTCCGGCCGGTCATAAAGTCCTCAACGCCCATGGCCTCGATGTAGGCAATGCGACCGGTTTCAAAATAGCGAAAGTAGAGGGCGTTGTTCACGTGCTGAAAGGCGTCCATGTCGCCCCAGCGCACGGGGATGTCGATAATGACGGGAAAGCGGGCCAGCAGCAGGTCACTCACGGAAACCTCACACGTTGAAGCGGAAATGGATAATGTCGGCGTCTTGTACGACGTACTCTTTGCCCTGAATTTGGAGCACGCCCCGGGCTTTGGCCCCGGCCTCGCCGCCACAGGCAATAAAATCGGCGAAGTGGATGACCTCGGCGCGAATAAAGCCTTTGGCAAAGTCGGTGTGGATCACGCCCGCGGCTTGGGGCGCGGTCATGCCCCGGCGGATGGTCCAGGCGCGCAGCATGCGCGAGTCGGTGGTGAAGTAGCTGATCAAGCCCAGCAGATGGTAGCTGTGCCGGATCACCTGGTCCAGGCCGCTGGCGGTGACGCCGGCCAGGTCCAGGTACTCGGCCCGTTCCGCCGGGTCCATGCCCACCATGTCGGCCTCCAG
>JAGRCP010000001.1 GCA_020433455.1 Caldilineaceae bacterium
CCTGAATCCATCTATACTGACCTAATGGCTGCTACTAACGCTATTCCGCCTTAGTCGATTTGAAATCGTCGAAACTCGAGTAACTATTGCATTAACCGGACTTCGCCCTTCGGGCTCGCCGGTTACGCTGGTTTGTTGGCGGGCTGTCGACTCCAATGCGACGGGATCAAAATCTAAAATTGCTTGACAACAAACGTATATCGTCATAATATACAAGCATGATTGATTTAGGGTCTCTCGACGGATTTGAATGGGATGATGGGAATCGCACCAAGAATTGGGAGAAACATCAGGTTTCGTCCAGTGAGTGCGAAGAAATCTTCTTCAGTATCCCACTCTTGTTATACGCCGATACAGCACACTCACAGCAAGAACCGAGATTCTATGTGCTCGGAAAGACAAGTAGTGATCGCCGACTGTTCTTATCTTTCACTGTGCGCGAGAGTAAGATACGAGTGATTTCTGCGCGACCGATGAGTCGCAGAGAGCGAAAAATATATGCCCAAGCAGATACCTAATTTTGAAAATGAAGATGCTGAACGAGAGTTTTGGGACAGCCAGGATTCAGCCGATTACATTGACTGGAGCCAAGCCCAATCCGTTGCTTTTACGAAGCTGAAGCCGTCAACCAAGACAATTTCACTGCGTTTACCTGAAGCAATGTTAGCTCAAATCCGCCTCCTGGCGAACAAACGGGATGTGCCCTATCAGTCACTCATCAAGGTGTTTCTCCAGGAACGGATCGATGAAGAATTCCATCGGCCTTGATTATGGCTATCAATCGTTCGGCGGTGACAAGTCTCGTGTTCGCGTCAATGAAGCACAGCAGGTTTGGTAATGTTGATTTCATAGCACCGCATCAGGTCAACCACCAAACCCGCCAACCCGCCGCTCTACCGGACGCCGCCGGTGGCGGCGACGATGATCACGGCAGAATTCATCAGCGGTCGCCTCGCTGCCATCTATCTGTCCGGCGGCGCCGGTAAGCTAATCGTTAGACTAGGCTTGGCCGAGAGACAGCAGTTCCAACCGCCGCCTATGACATCAACATAACCGACCCCAAAGAGGGAAGCGCCTCCCGCATGATTCAGTGAGAAGCGCTTCCCTCTTTTTATCCTCAGCCCTCCAACCCCAACCCTACCGTCGAATAAACGGCAGGTAGACCTCCACCGGACCTTCGCCTGCGGGCCGGACGGTAAAGATCGCCATGTCGGAGATGGCTTCCTGGGGCGTCTGGTTCTGCACGGTGATGCCGATTTCCCGGCCCAGCGCCAGCTGCTCCGTGGAGACCTGGGCGGTCAACCGGCTGCTGTTGACGAAGGTGGTGGGCAGCGGCGTTCCGTTCCACAGCGCCCGGCTGTCCGCGCTGAAGCGTGCGCCGTTCACGGTGATGACCATGCCCTCACTGCCCGCGGCCACGCTCGACGGTGTGACGCTGTTGAGCTGCGGCGGCAGGGCCGTCACCTGGAAGGCAAGTGCGTTGGAAACGAGGGACGCCGTGATGGTCTCTCCAACGGTTACGGCGGCATTGCCCGCACTGGCCAGGCGAGCTGCGGCCACATCCACCGACAGCGTGTTGGTGTCGACAAAGGTTGTGGGAACCGCTTCTCCCTTCCAGAACGCCTGACTGTCGGCGGTAAAGCCGTCGCCGGTCAGGGTCAGCGTCTGGGCCGGCGCGCCGACCGTGGCGGTGTAGGGGTCCATGTTGGTCAGCGTGGGCAGACCGCCCAGGGCTGTGAGCGCCCAGGTGTCAGGGCGATTCCAGACCGCGGTCGCGGGCCAGCCATAGTCGTCGCCCTGGAAATCAACCCCGTAATGCCCTAACTTCAGCCCGGCCATGTGATCCCAGCCGCCGAGCACCGCGGCGTCGATGCGCAGCTCCGCGCTCCAGCGTTCCGACTGCGCGCTCACCTGGCCGGTCAGGCCGCCCGGCCCGCTCCCGGCAAAACCGCCCGCGCCGTCGCCACTCGCGGTGAAGACGTCGCCGTCCTCGCCCACAAAGAAGCCCGCATCATCGCTCTGCGCGTTGGTATCGCGGCTGTTGTTGACGTCCACGCGCACGCCGACCAGCGCGCCGGGGTCGGACGCGCCGGGACGTAGTTCGCTGAAGCAGACCCACAGCGCGTCCGCACTGCGCAACAGATGAACCACGCCCTGGGACGCGTCCTCGTACGCGGAGAGGCGCACCGACGCGGCCCCGGTGTAGGCTTCGTCGGTGCAGAAGCCGTCCATCTGCGGCGCGGCGCCCAGGGGCAGACTCAGCGGCGCGATCGTGAAGTTGACCTGCGCGCTCGCGCTGTTGGCGTTCCCGTCGGTTGCGGTCAATTTTGCGGTATGATCGCCGGGCGCCAGCCACGTCACCGGAACTTCGTTGCCCGTGCCCGCGTCGACCTCATCCACGGTCCAGGCCAGCGACTCGCCGCTGAGGCCGCCGTCTTCGGGATCGGTGGCGCTGCCGCGCAGAATCACCGCGTCGGTCGCGGGGTAGACCTGCCCCTCGACCGGGGTGAAGATTATGGTCAGCGGCTTGCGATTGGCGACCGTGAAGGGCTGGGAGAGGGCGATCCCGGTGTTGTAGCCGTCGCCGGCCAGCACGCGGACGCGCGCCGTGGCCCCGTCGCTTCCCGGCATGCTGCCCAGGTCGCTTAGCGTGAAGGTATAGCTGCCCGCCGGGGTGTCGGGAATGTCAGTGGCGAGAGTCTGCCAGCTCGCGCCGTCATCCGGCGTGTATTGCAGCGTGAAGCGCAGATGATCGACCGCGTCAGCATCGGATGCGCTCCACTTGATGGTGAGGGTATCGGCGATGTTCTCGCCGCCGGCCGGCTGTTGCAGCGTCACCGCGGGCACGGCCGTGCCCGGCGTCCATTCGTCCAGCAATTCGCCGTCCGCCAAGAGCTGCACCCGGGCAACCGTTCCATTCGGCTTGGCGAAGATCGCATTGAAGATCCCCGATTCGGTGTCGGCCACATGGTCGTCCAGAGAGAGAATCGTCAAGGGTTGTTCGAGAATCTGCGCATCATCCGCCGCGAGCAGACGCAGGGTGAAGGCGGCGTGGGGATTTTCGTTGTGATCGACTGCCGCGGGTTGGGCCACGACCTGCAGTGCAGCCTGGTTTAACGCTTCCGTCGGGACGCTTGCCGTGGGCAAGACCAGCACGGTGTTGAGCGCGCCCCGGCTGCCCGTCATATCCACAACGCCGGTGACAAAGACGCTCTCGTCGGCATCGATGCGCTGGGGCGCTGCGGCTGCGCTGCTTACGCTTGCAAAGCTGTTGAAGAGCGCCTTCCACGTATAATCGCTGACCCAGTTGCGCACGCCGATATAGGACATAAAATCGGCCGCGGCGTCCGGGGCGATGGGCGTGCGGGTGGCCGTGTCAAAGCCGTAATAGCCGGCCTGCCCCACATTAGAGATCTGACACGGCGGGTAGGGATAGTTGGCGTCTATATCCTCCGGGCCGCCGCAATCGATGTGCTTGCGCCCGTAGTTGTGGGCCAGCTCCTGGGACATGACGCCGCCGGCATAGAGCTGATCCCAACGGTTCGGCGCAGGGTTGGGCGAGTGGGGCGGCAACTGCACCCACGATTGGTTGCTGATCAAGCTGGCATAGCCGGACGCGCCGCCGTTCTCCGCATCCGGGTGAACCATGCCCATGAAATGAAGCGGCGCGCCCGCGTCGTTGCACGCGTCGGGCTTGAAGCTCAGTTGCTGGCGCGTCCAGAGCGAAACGATGACCTTGTCCCGATCCGGCGGGATAATGACTGACCAGCCGTCGTCCAATTCATACGGGCCAAAACAGGGATAGGGGAGCGGCCCCGCCCAACAGACTTCAAGCTCTTCCACCGGATTCGTATCGCGGTAGATCCAGGTGTCCGGCGTGGGCCAGCGCCGGGTGAACTGGTCGACCATGGACCAGAAGTTGGGATCGGTGACGCTGGGCAGCGGCGTGTGGGTGCGCACGGGCACAGTCCACACGCAGACCGGCGGCTGAGACGCGAATTGGACCGTGCGGCTCAACGTGTTGTTGGCCGGCACGTTGTCCGTCTGGGAATGGTGCGGATCGACCTCGAGCTGGAGGATGATGCTGCTTCCTTTCGCGGTCCAACCGGTCGGCAGCAGAAAGAGCCAGCCGTCGTTCAGGCGGGCGCGGTCATAGGCGCCGCCGGTGACGAGCGAACGCGTGCCGTTCAGCGGCGTCAGGGGCGAGCCGGGCAGGGGCGAGCCGTTGCGCGTGCCGATCAGGCGCGCGTCCACGCTGGGCGTGTTGGGTCCGCTCAGTTGTTTGGCATAGGCGCGCACATAGGTGGGCTTGTCGCCGGTCAGGAGCGCGTTATTGGCCAGGTTCTGAATCGCCTGGGTCACCTCCAAGCCGTCCGCGGCCAGATCGCGCACGATGGCCGAGGCGTTGAGCGGCAGGGAGTAGATGCCCGCCGCGTCGTAGAGCCGTGCAAAGTGGAGTGTTCCATTGGCGATGACCAGCCGCCGGGTGTCGATCCCGGTCTGGTTGGTCGCGATATCGACCGGATCGCCGCCGCTCAGGGGCGTGCGCTTGATCTTGCCGTCGGTGCGACCCTGAATGCCGTAGGATTCGGCCCAGAAGAGATTGGTTCCGTCGCTGACCAGCCCGCCCAATGTCCAATCCGCGGCCGCGGCGTAGACCAATGCAGACGTCGCATCCGCGGCCGCGGCAGTCGCCCCCGGCGTCAAAATCGGCGACGTGCAGGGCTGGAACGCGCTGCACGTGAGGCGGTAGACGGACGACGTTTGGGCGCCGCCGCTGGCCGTGCTTTGCACCCAGGTGAAGCTGTAGCGTTGCCGGTCTTCATCGCGATAGAGCAGGCTGGATCCGACCGTGTTGGCCGGGAAGTCCACAAAACGGCTTTTGTCGCAGGGCAATGTTCCGCAGGAAAGCGAAGCGGACCAGATGCCGGTTTTGTCCATGAAATAGAGCGAGTTACCCACCACGGTGACGGCGTTAGGTTTATCCAGCCCGGCAGCGACCACTTCCGGATCGCCGCCGCTGCGCAAGGCGCGCAAAATCCGCCCGCTCTGCGCCGCGGGCCAGTAGACATAGTCGCCGGCTACGTCGATCAGGGCCGCAAACGAAGGCAGATCGACGGCCGCCGGGGTGGAGACGACCAAGGCGTCATACGGTTCGGAGAGGGGCGTTCGTTCGATGCGATTTTCAGAGAGGTCAACGTAGTAGACGCCGTCGTCCTCGGCGGTGAGGCTGAAGGGCATGTCGCAGTGGGCGGCGTCGGTCTCTTCCAGCGTTCGTTGCGTGCCGCCGGCCAGGGGACGTCGTTTGAGAAAGCCGGCGCGTCCGAACTCGTCGGCGAAGCAATCCTTGCCCCAGTAGATCATGCCGCTGCCAATATCCCAACTGTCGACCGCGTCGGAGATGACAGGCGCGGGCGTATCTGTCACGCTTTCCGAATCGGCGCGGGCAGCGGCGCTGAGCAAGAGCAGGGGGAGCGCGAGCAATCCGGCGACAATGACGCGGAATCGCCGGGCGGAACGGAACCGAACAGCAGTACGCAACATTAGGGTTTTCCTCCTTACCAAAGCGGCCGCGGCTAAGGGCGTCGCGGTCAAACCAAATGTCCGACGAAATGAGGCAGGGGGAAGGCCCGACTGGCCTGATTCAATCCGCCTGCCGACAGGAGAGCGATCCTCCAGGACGCTCAGCTGCGTGGGGAGAGGCTGACGGACGAATCTCAGATGAAGAGGGGGGAAGTCTGCAAACAGCGCGAGTATATCACTTTTGTGGGGGGCTGTATAGAAGACAAAATATTGGCTCCATGCGATCTGGCCGGACGCGGCCGTCATGAATGCAGCGTTGCGAACCCGGCCGACGCGCGCTGTTTCCCGTCTCTATTCCGGCGTGCTCTCGGGACCTGTTATAATAAAAAGGCAGCGGCTTTTGCGCCCGACCGGATATCCCGGCGCCTGGCTCCGACAGACCCGATCCATTTGGACATGATTTCGACAGAAATGAACCGACCCATGATGCCTGATTCCATCCTTGCTCCAGACCGACCGTACCGCGCCTGGTTTCGCAGTTTTGACGGTCAAGACCCCAACACCTATTCCATGTACGACGTCATCTACCGCTCGCCCGTCACCGGCAGCCTGCTGGAGGTGGAACACGATCTGGCTGCGCTCAAGCAGCATTCGGCGGCCGAATGGCGCGCCCTCATCGACAGCCGGGTGGGGACCACCGAGTGGCCCTACGGCTCCGGCGTCTGGGGCATGCGCGAGTGGGTTGCGCCCACGGTGCGCGATGAAAATGTGGTGAGCATGTACGAGGGCAACACCAACCTTTTTTGGGCCCAGGGGCTGGGGCGCCGCATCGGCGTGGAGAACCTGTGGGTGAAGATGTGCGGCAACAGCCACACGGGCAGCTTCAAGGACCTGGGCATGACGGTGCTGGTCAGCGTGGTCAAGCAGATGATGGCCGACGGCAGTCCCGTCCAGGCCGTGGCCTGCGCCAGCACGGGCGATACCAGCGCGGCCCTGGCCGCCTACGCCGCTTATGCCGAAATCCCGGCCATCATTTTCCTGCCCCAGGGCAAGGTAAGCACCGCCCAGCTCATCCAGCCGGTGGCCAACGGCGCGCACGTCCTGGCGCTGGACACCGACTTCGACGGCTGCATGCGCATCGTCCAGGAGGTGACCGAGGATCAGAGCATCTATCTGGCCAACTCCATGAACAGCCTGCGCATCGAGGGGCAGAAGACGGTGGGCATCGAGATCGTGCGCCAGTTTGACTGGCAAGTCCCCGACTGGATCATTATTCCCGTGGGCAATCTGGGCAATATCAGCGCGCTCTACAAGGGCTTGAACCTGCTGCGGGAGTTGGGCCTCATCAACAAAATGCCCCGGTTGGTCGCGGCGCAGGCGGGCAAGGCCAATCCTTTCTATCTGAGCTTCCTCAACGGCTTTCAGGAGAAAGTGGCCATCCAGGCCGAACCCACCCTGGCTACTGCCATCCAAATCGGTAATCCGGTAAGCTATGCTAAGGCAGTCCAGGCCATCCAGGAGACCAACGGCCTGGTGCTGGAAGCCAGCGAAGATGAGCTGGCCAATGCGGCCGCCCTGGGCGACCGTACGGGCATGTACAATTGCCCTCATACCGGCGTGGCCCTGGCGGCGCTGTTCAAGCTGGCGGAACGGGGCGAAATCCACAAGGATGAGCGCGTCGTGGTCATCAGCACCGCGCACGGCCTCAAGTTCACCAACTTCAAAGTCGGCTATCATGAGAACCGGCTGGCCGAAGTCGAGAGCAAGCTGGCGAACCCGCCCGTCTACCTCCCCGCGGATACACGCGCGGTGAAGGAGATGATCGCGCGGAAGCTGGGGCTATAAAAAATTAAAGATTGAAGATTAAAGATTGGGGCGCCGATCCGAACGCCCCACTTGTACACCCAATCTCCAATCTCCAATCTCCAATCTCCAATCTCCAATCTTCACCCATGACCAACAAACCCGACCACACACTCGACTACCACGCCACCTCCTTTTCCCAGGGACGCATGGATTTCGCCTGGGCGGAGCCCGCTCCGGAGGAGATCGCCGCGGCCTACGCCGATTGGGACGCGGGCAAGGGGCTCATCGGCGGGGATCCGCGCAAGCGGCCCAATGCCCACCTGCTGCCCGATTGGGGGCTGGGCGAGCCCTTCTTCCGCGTGCTGGCCATGGATGATCCCCGGGGCATGCCGCCCGCAGGCAACGGCGCTGCCCTGCGCGCCGAGCTGGCCGGCGACCGGCCTCTGGAGATCGAGATCGGTTTCGGACGGGGCGATTTTCTGCTGGATCGGGCCCAGCGACGCCCCGAACGCCTCTTCATCGGCTACGAGACCAAGACCAAGGCGACGCGCCTCTTTCTCCAGCGCATCCCCCGATTTCAACTGGACAACGTCTGGGCCTCCGATGACGACGTGCGCTTCAACCTGCCCCGGGTGATTCCCGACGGGCGCGTAGACATTTTCCACATCCTCTTCCCCGACCCGTGGTGGAAGCCCCAGCATCAGGTGAAGCGCCTCTTCTCGCCGCCCTTTGTGGATCTGCTGGCGAACAAGCTGCGCCCCGGCGGGCTGCTCTACTTTAAGAGCGACGTGGCCGAATACGGCGAGATGGTGCGTTATTTCGTGGAGCGCCATGCTGCGTTCGCCGGGCATGATCCCGCCCTGGCGGCGCGCATCGGCGACTACGCGCCCACCCACCGAGAATTCTGGTGCAGCCGGCGGGATCTCCCCTTCTACGCCTACTATTTCGAGCGCCGCTGATCCATGGGCGATCAATCCGGCCGCTCTCCGGGCGGGGATATGGGTTTCCCCCGGCCGCTTGGCCCCTCCCTGTTGCAGTGGGAGGGCAAGCACTGCCCGGATGCGGTGACCGCGCCTCCGTTGCGTCTGACCGAAATCCATGGCGCGGACGGATTGGACCAGGGGGCGCCGTTTGACCCTGCCGCGGTCAACACCCTCTATCACGGCGACAATCTGGACGTGCTGGCGCACCTGCTGGCAAGCGGCCGGCGCGGTCAGGTGCGCCTCATCTACATTGATCCGCCTTTCGACAGCAACGCCGACTATGTGCGTAAAATCCGCCTGCGCGACGGGCACAGCCGCCAGATCGGCAAGCGCGTGGAGTATCGCGACGTCTGGCAGGGGGACAGCTATCTGCAATTCATGTACGAACGGCTATTGCTGCTGCGCGAGCTGCTGGCCGACGACGGCAGCATCTGGCTCCATTGCGACTATCGCCAGGTCCACCGGCTGCATCTGCTGCTGGAAGAAGTCTTCGGCCGGGAGAACTATCTCAACACCATCTCCTGGCGCAGTCAGGTGACCCGGGGCGCGAAGGTCAATGCCTTTTACTTTCCCTTCAGCACCCAGTACATCGAGATTTTCGCCCGGAACCGCGCCGCGCCGACCCTCTGGCATCCCCAGCGCAAGCAGCTTCTCTTTACCCGGCGACAGGCCGCGGCCCAGTTTATGGAAGATGAGCAGGGCTTTTTCCGCACGTCGGATCCCGGCACGTACAGCTATGAGAAGCTCGTGGAACTCCACGCGGCGGGACGGCTCTACGCGCCCTACGACGGCGAGATCGTCATTGACCAGGAGGCGCAGCGCGTCTTTTGCTCCAACGGCGGCAATATCGGCGTCAAGTACTATCTGGAGAAGGTCGGGCGCAATCGCTACGCGGCGGAGCGGGGCGTGGACAACCTCTGGGACGACATCCCCGGCCTGGGCACCACGCCGGGCGAGGATGTGGGCTACCCCACCCAGAAGACCGAGGCGCTGCTCCGGCGGATCATCGGCGCGGCGACGGACCCCGGTGATTGGGTGCTGGATGCCTTCGCTGGGTCGGGCACGACGCCGCTGGTCGCCCAGCAGATGGGGCGGCGCTGGCTGGCATGCGACGCGAATTACGGCGCGGTCCAAACCATACGCAGGCGCCTTCAGGCCCACGGGGCCACGCGGTTTGACCTGTATGGCCCGCCGGCTGCAACGCCCGCCGCCTTAACGCGTGAGGAGTGCAAACCACGCGCCGTGCTGGAAATTCAGCCGGTGGAGGGAAATGGCGCTACAATAGAGGTTCACGTTCGGGCTGTCCGTGCGCCCGCGGTGGATGCGCTGCTGGCCGAACAGGGCCGCGGGCCCGTCACCGACTGGCGTGGGGCAATTGAATCGATTGAGATTGATCCGGCTTATGACGGCGAGCGCTTTCGTCCCGTTTTGGCGGATGCGCCTCAGGGCAAACGCAGCCGGATCAATGGTCGCTACACGCTCAACGCATCGTCCGGCTTCCCCGTGGCCGTGCGGATTACGGATGTATTGGGCAACGAAGAATTGAGGGTTATCACATGATTTCAACCGCCTTGGAAGAATATCTGACTGCCGCGCGGGTGCGGCAACTGCTGGAACTGGATGAATTGCTGCGCTTTCCCAGCATCAGCACCGATCCCGCCCATGCCGAAGACGTGGCCGCAACGGCCGCGTGGCTGGCCGACCACATGCGAGCCGTCGGGCTGGAGAATGTGCGCATTATTCCTACCCGACGTCATCCCCTGGTCTACGGCGACTGGCTCCACGCCGGCGCGGATCAGCCTACGCTGCTCATCTACGGCCATTATGACGTTCAGCCGGTGGACCCCCTGGGCCAGTGGCATTCGGCTCCCTTTGCGCCGGAGGTGCGGGAGGGAAAGCTCTACGCCCGGGGTGCGGCGGATGACAAGGGGCAGACCTTTATTCACCTCAAGGCCGTCGAGGCGCTGTTGGCGACGGAAGGCGCACTGCCGGTCAATGTGAAGTTCATTCTGGAAGGCGAAGAGGAGATCGGCTCGGGCTCGCTGCTTGAATTTGTGCCCCGGGAGACCGATCTGCTGGCCGCGGACGCGGGCCTGGTTTCAGATAGCCACATTTTGTCGCCGGAGCAGCCCAGCCTTCTCTATGGCTTGCGGGGCATGTGGGCCGGCGAAGTGACGGTGACCGGGCCCGCGACCGACCTCCACAGCGGCTCCTACGGCGGCGTGATTCACAACCCCAACCAGGCCCTGGCCGAGCTGCTGGCTGCCCTGCATGATGAGGACGGCCGGATCACCGTGCCCGGCTTTTACGCCGATGTGCGGCCCCTGGATGAGGCGGAACGCGCCGCATTGGCCCAGGTTCCTTACGGCGAGGCCGAAATCCTCAGCGAAAGCGGCGCGCCCGCGCTCTGGGGCGAATCCGAATATATTCCGGTGGAGCGAACCGGCGCGCGGCCTACGTTGGAAATCAACGGCATGTGGGGCGGCTATACGGGCGACGGCTTCAAGACCGTGATTCCCAGCCGTGCAGGAGCCAAAATCAGTTGTCGCCTGGTGCCCGATCAGGATCCCGAGGATATCGGCCGCAAGCTGACGGACTATCTCCAGGCGCTTGCGCCGTCCACCGTCACGGTGGACGTACGTGCCATCCACACGGGGCAGTGGTTCATTACAACGCTGGATGCGCCCGCGCTGCAAGCGGCCGCGGCCGCGTACGAGCAGGTCTTTGGGCGTGCGCCCGTCTACACCCGGGAAGGCGGCGGCATTCCGGTGGTGGCTCTTTTCCAGCAGGCGCTGGACATTCCCATGGTTCTCATGGGCTTTGGCCTGCCCGATGACAATCTCCATGCGCCCAATGAAAAGCTGGACGTGGGCAATTTCTATCGCGGTATTGCCACGAGTATCGTCTTTATGCAGGAATTGGCTGCTCCGGCAGAAGGGGGTGACCGTTCCTAGTTTGATGAGTCAGCCGCAGACCGATTCCTCCGGCGATCTTCTCCGCTCCCGGGTCGTCGCCCACGATCGTTATCAGCTGGAATTTCGTTTCGACTATACGCTTTTTAAACAGCAGGCGACGCGCTATCAGATCGTCACCTACTTCTTTTTGCCGCGCAGTTTGGGCGTGAACGCGCGCCTTTACTCGACGGCTCAATTTTATAACGATATCCAGAGCTACGTGCGCTTTAAAACGCCCGACTTTACCCTCCAGGAGTTGGCCGTCGCCCCCACATCGCCCCTGGTGCGGATTCAGACCCTCCTGGCGCAGGAGAATTGGGTGTACGCGCGGGATATCACCGAACGCCTCATTGCCAACTTCAAATTTCTGCGCGCCATTCTGAAAGATTCTCTCGACAATGAACTGCTGAAGCTCGAAGAGGAGATCAAGCGGGACGGGGCGGCCCAGGCTGCTTCCGCCCAATGGCAGGATGAATTGCTGCGCGCCGTGGAGGAGAGCCGGCGCATTGTGCTTCTCTATCGGGATCTGGCTCCTCAATTGCGTCGTCGGGATGTGGACGCGCGGGTGCTCAACTCGTACCAACTGACGGATGAGGCGCTGAGTCTGGTGATAGAGGATGCATATCTGAAGATGCTGGATACGCTCCAGTCTCGACAGCTTGCCGCGGCTTCGTCCGCTAGCCGCCACATTCTGGCCGAGGCGGTCCGCGCTGAATTGGCCCATCGGGATGCGCTCCATTATCTCACGGCGCAGAAGGGAGAGCGCGACGCCGAAGCCTATCTTTTCCGTGCGTCGGCCCTGAAAAAATTTACGTCCAGCGTGCTTTACCTCACCACCACCGTTGAAAGCGAAGGGTATAAGACCGAGCAGATCATGTATGCCCTGGCCGCGGGCATATCCATGGTTTTTGCCACGGTTGTGGCCTTCTACGCCCAGCAGCGATACGGTAACTTCACGTTTCCCCTCTTTGTGGCGCTGGTCGTGGGCTACATGTTCAAGGATCGCCTCAAGGACGCTATGCGCGCCCTGTCCCATCGCTTTTTACGCAGCTTCTTTTTCGACCGCCGGACGCGCATCCGCACCCTGGATGATCAGCATGAGCTGGGCTATATGCGGGAGCGCATGTCCTTTCTGGCCGAGGATGAAACGCCCGCGTACGTGCGCCTGGCGCGCAACCGTCAGCTCATCACCCGGGTTGATCAGGAAGGGCAGGCGGAGGAGATCATCCGGTATGAAAAGCGGGTGCTTCTCCGGGGCGACAAGGTGGATCAGCTCTATGGCGACGTCCCGCCCGTCAGTGCGGTCAAGGACATCATGCGGCTGGACGTGCGCGAGTTCCTGCGCCGCATGGCGGATCCCACTGAGCGTTATCTGACGCTTTCCGACGACGGTGACACGGTAAAGCGCATCAAGGCGCCCCGGGTCTATTTCATCAATGTGGTGCAGGTCTACTATCGGACCGACTCACGCTCGCCTATCCACACCTCCCGCACCCGAGTCGCGCTCACCCGGCGCGGCATCTACCGGGTGGAAATGTTTGCATAGCACAACATAAACAGATTCTTATCAGCTCTTCATAATTTCCAAACAAAGTGCATGTATACTCGCCGTGTCGGTCAACACCGACACGGTTAAATTGATCTGCCATTTCTTACCGGGAAAGGAATAAAAATGCTGTTTAAAACAAACCACGTTCGCTCCACGGGTCGCTTTTGGGGCAGCCTTATCGTTCTCACGGCGGCTCTCTTTCTAATAGTCGCTTGCTCGGGCGGAGGCGCAACAACCGCTGCCCCCACGGCCGATGCCCCTGCGGCTGAACCGACTGCCGCGTCCGCCGAGGAGAGCGCGTCTGATGCCGGGACGGACAGCGCAGCGGCTGCAGCTGATGAATCTGCCGATGCCGCGCCGGCAGAAGAGGCGAGCGGCGCTGACGGTGCGCTCGTCCTCGCTATTGTGCCGGAGGAGTCCCAGGCCCGTTTCTACATCGATGAAGTGCTCATGGGCGCGGACAAGACCGTAGAGGGCGTAACGTCTCTGGTGGAGGGCGAATTATCGGTTGATCCGGCTAATCCGGGGGCGACGCAGGTGGGGACAATTACGATTGATGCGTCGGACTTTACGACCGATGACAACCGGCGCACCCGCTCCGTACGCGAGCGCGTTCTCAAGACCAATCAGGCGGGCAACCAGTACATTACGTTTGTCCCGACTGCAATTGACGGATTGCCCGAGAGCGTGACGGTAGGAGAGAGTTTCGACTTTACCATTACCGGCGATCTCACCATTGCCGGCGTCACTCGGCCGGTTACCTTCGCCATGAGCGTGACGCCTGAATCCGAGACGCGCATCACCGGTCTGGGCAGCGCAACCGTTGCCTATGCCGACTTTGACGTTGCCGTGCCCAGGGTGCCCATGGTCGCCGGCGTTGTTGATGATGTGCTATTGGAAATTGAATTTACCGCAGCATCGGGCGGGTGAAATTGGTTGAGTGGTTGATTGGTTGACCTGTTGCCGAGTCCCTCACCAGTCAACCGATCAACCTTCTTCTTCCTGATTGCGGAACTGGCTCATGTAGAGGTCGTAGTAGAAGCCGCCGTCGGCCAGAAGCGTATCGTGGGTGCCCTGCTCGATGATTTGACCGTCGGCCATGACCAGCACCAGGTCCGCGTTACGGATGGTGCTCAGGCGATGGGCGATGACGAAGCTGGTACGCCCGGCCATCAGGTCATCCAGCGCCGCCTGGATTTGACGCTCCGTGCGGGTGTCTACGCTGCTGGTGGCCTCGTCCAGAATGAGAAGATTCGGATTAGACTGGGCCGAGCGGGCAATGGAGATGAGCTGACGCTGGCCCTGGCTCAATCCGCTGCCCCGCTCGCCCAGGACGGTCTGGTAACCCTGGGGCAAATCCCGGATAAAGCTATCCGCCTTGGCCAGCTTAGCGGAAGCAATAACCTCCTCATCGCTGGCATCGGGATCGCCGAAGCGGATGTTGTTCATGACCGTATCGCCGAAGAGGAAGCTGTCCTGAAGCACGATGCCGATTTGGCCGCGCAGGCTGTGAAGCGTCACGTCGCGCACGTCATGGCCGTCGATTGTCACCGCGCCCTTGACTACGTCAAAAAAGCGGGGAATCAGGTTGACGAAGGTCGTCTTGCCCGCGCCGGTAGGGCCGACAATGGCCACGGTCTGGCCCGGCTCCACATGAATGTTAATCCCCTTGAGTACCGGCTCGCCCGGGTTATATTCCACCCACACATCGTCAAACGTCACCTGCCCCACGATGGGCGGCATCTCGCCGGCATTGGGCTTTTCCTGAATTTCAGGGACTTCATCCAGCAGATCGAAGATGCGCTCGCCGCCGGCAATCGCATTTTGGATGTTGGTCCACATGATGCTGATCTGCTGGATGGGCTGGTTGAAGCGCTGGGCATAGCCGATATACGTAACGATGAGGCCCAGGGAAATGGCCGCGCCGCCCATGCTCATCCCGCGCAGGAGCATGATGCCGCCTACGCCGGCAACGATGGCCAGCGCAACGTAGCCCAGAGATTCCAGCGCCGGCGACAGGGCCGACGTGTAGGCGACTGCCCGGATGTTGGCGTCGCGATTGGCGGCGTTGCTGATCCGGAAGCTTTCGATATTCGCGTCTTCCCGGTTGAAGGCCTGCACCTCGCGCACGCCTGAAATGCCCTCTTCCAACTCCGCATTGACGTTGCCGATCTCGGCCCGGGTGCGGCGGAACGCCTTGCGCGCCTGGCTGCTGAACCAGATGGTCGTCAGCGCCATGAAAGGCAGAATCGCCAGGCTGATCAGCCCGTAGACCCAGTTGAGCGCCAGCATCTGATAGATGAGCCAGCCGATGAGCACGATGCTGCTCAGAACCTGGATTAGACCAAAACTCATGGCCTGCTCGATGGTGCTCATGTCGTTGGTGATGCGACTCATAAGGTCGCCGCTTTCATTGCGGCTGTAGAAGCCCAGCGAGAGGCGCTGGAGATGATCGAAGACCTGGACGCGCAGGCGGCGCAAGACGTGCTGGCCGATCCAGCTCATGCTGTAGAACATGAGGCCGCCCGTGAACGCGCCCACGATAAAAAGTCCAGCCAGCAGCAGCACCATGCGCGTCACCCCGCCCAGGTAATCCTGGGCCGTCGCGTTGGTCGGGAGGGAATCGTACCAGCAGTTGCTTTGGCTGGCTTCCGATTCGCCGGCGGAATCCGGCGCAACGCCCGCGGCGCTTTCCTGCACGATTTCTGCGTTGCGGGAGAGTGCAGCGGGGGCAAGGTAGCAGTCCACCGCTTGTCCAATCAGGCGCGGCGATAGGATCTGGACCCAGGCATTGACGAAGATCAGGACCAGCACGCCGATCAAGAGCAGCCAATACGAGCTAAAATAGCCGGCAAAGCGCGATAGAGTTGATGACGTGCTGCGCGGCTTGCTGGTTTCCTGGTCGAGTAGACCGCGTGCTCCAAACATAAGTGCTCCTCAAAAACGGATCAGGGACGAGGAATGGCGTTGATTCGCGATACGCTTCTTATTCCTCTTGCCTGGTTTCTAACTCGTAACCGCATCATCCATCAATTGGCTCTGATAGATTTCCGCGTAGTCAGGACTGCGCTCCATCAGCTCGTGGTGATTGCCGCGCGCGACGATGCTGCCTTTGTCCAATACAATGATCTGATCGGCGTTGAGCACGGTGCTAATGCGTTGGGCAATCACGAAGCTGGTGCGGCCCATCATGAGGCGATCCAGCGCCTGTTGAATTTCGGCTTCGGTGGCCACATCCACGCTGCTGGTGGAATCGTCCAGAATCAACACGTGGGGGTCCATGAGCAGCGCACGGGCGATGGCGATACGCTGTTTTTGGCCGCCGCTCAGGGTCGTGCCCCGCTCGCCCACCGCCGTGGCATAGGCATCGGGGAAGCTCATGATAAAGTCGTGGGCGGCCGCGGCCTTGGCGGCTTCCATCACCTCCTCGTCCGAGGCGTCAGGCCGGCCGAAGGCGATGTTGTCCCGAATCGTCCCGCTGAAGAGATTCGTCTCCTGCAGCACAATGCCGATCTGGCTGCGCAGGGATTCGATGGTCACGTCGCGCACGTCGTGGCCGTCAATCCGCACCGCGCCGTCCGACACATCGTAGAAGCGGGGAATCAGGTTGATGACCGTGGTTTTGCCGCTGCCCGTCGTGCCCAGCAGAGCCACCGTTTGGCCCGGTTCTGCGGTTAGCGAGATGTGATTGAGCACCGGATTGGTGCTGTCAAAATAGCGGAAAACCACGTCGTCGAACGTCACTTTTCCCTGAATGGGCGGCAGCTCAATGGCGCCGGGCTTGTTGGTTACGTCGTTTTTGGCGTCTACAATTTCAAAGATGCGATTGGCGCTGGCCGCGGCCATGCTCATCTGGCTGATGATAAAGCCGAGCTGACCGATAGGAAAGAAGACGTAGACGAGATAGATGCTGAACTTTTGCCATTCGCCGATGGTGAGCGACCCGCCCAAAATCTGGCGGCCGCCAAAGTAGAGAACCGCCACCTGACCCAGATTCGCCACCAGGAAAGTCACGGGAAAGAGAAAGCTGAAGATGCGCGCGACTTTAATCTGCTGATCCATGAGCGACTTGGCCGTGCTGTCAAAGCGATCGTGCTGCGCCTTTTCGCGTACGAAAGCCTTGACGACGCGAATGCCGGCCAGATTTTCCTGCAGCACGGTATTGAGGCTGGACAAGCGCACCTGGACCTCGGTAAAGAGGGGTTGGCTTACCGAACCGAAGACCATGAAGAGCGCCAGCGCGATGGGCAGAATGGGCAGGATGACCAGGGTCAACTGCCAGTTGGTGAGCACCAGCATGATGAGCGCGCCCGTGAGCAGCAGAACGGCCTGGAGCGCGAGGAGCAGCCCCTGGCCCAGGAAGATCTGCAATTTCTCTACGTCGTCCGTGGCCCGCACCATGAGTTGCCCGGTGCGATTGCGATCATGATAGCTGAAGGAAAGGCGCTGAATCTTGGCGAAGAGTTCGTTGCGCAGATCAAACGCTACGTTTTGGCTCAGAGTCTGACCCATAAAGGCCTGGGTGAAGGCAAATGCGCCCCGCATGAGTGCAAAGACGAGGATCAGGCCGATGGCCCACCCGATGGCCCGAATCGGCGCAGACGCCATCTGCTGGGCCTGCTCTGCGGTCAGCCCCAGGCGATCCAGGGCCGCCTGCTGTTGCGCCGCGGGCAGAACCCGAATCTGCTGGATTGCCGCGCCGTTGATGATAGAGTCCAGAATCTGCTGCACCATCTGGGGGACCATCAGTTGGGCAAAGAGGCTGAGAAGCAGTGCGGTCACGGCAATCAGCGCGGTCCGCTTGTAGTGGGCCAGATAGCCCAGCGCACGGCTTAGTTGCTTAAAGTTCCCTCCGCCCTGCCGTCTTCGTTTTCGTTCCGCCACAACATACTCCTTGCTCGCGAGCAATCATATGGTTCAATCGGATTATACGTGATGAAAAATGAGTGATGAGAAATGAGTGATGAGAAATGCGTCCGTTCTGCATAAATTTTGCACGCCTCATGATAAAACAGAAGAGCCTTTGTTGGCTAAGCGCGGCGGGGGTGAAATCAGGCCGAATCGGCGCAAGAGAAGGAATACGTAATGAGGAACGAGAAAGGTCGCCGTGATGGGACGATCGGAATAAACTGAACGTCTCATTACGGCATAACCAATTTCTCATTCCTCATTTCTCATTACGTGTCACCGTGTCTCCGTCACCTTGCGCAACCCCCGCGGCGCATCCACGTTATAGCCCCGAGCGTGGGCCAGGTGCATGGCAAAGAGCTGACCCGGCACAATGGCCGTGATGGGCGAGAGCCATTCAGCTACGCCCGGCGCGATGGGCAGGGGCGTGCGCGCCTGGCTGAGGAGCGCATCGTCGTCGCTGATGACGAGAATCTCGGCATTGCGCCGGGCCGCCGCCGCGACAAATTCCTGCATCTTCTCCTGCATGACGCCCGACGGCGCAACGGTAATGACGGGAAAACCTGCTTCGACCATGGCCACAGGACCGTGGAGAAAATCCGCGCTGCTGTAGGGCTCCACCAGGGTGTAGGTCAGCTCCTTCATCTTCAGGGCCAGCTCAAACGCCGTGGCGTAGTTGAAGCCTCGCCCGATGATCACCGAACGATTCATGTAGCAATAGCGCTGCGCGGCCTGGCCGATGGGCTCGCTTGCCGCCAGCGTACGGGCTACCGCCTGGGGCATGGTGTCCAGCTCTTCCAGGCGCTTTTCATCCTCGCTGAGGAGCGCGCTGAGCAGAGCGATGGCTGCAACCTCATTGGTGTAGGATTTCGTAGCCGCCACGGCCAGCTCCGGCCCGGCGGCAATGTCAATGACGTGGTCCGCCTGTTCTGCCAGGGGCGAATCCGGCGCATTGGTCATGACCGCGGTGAGCGCGCCCTGGCGCTGGGCCTCGTCCATGACCGCGACAATGTCCGGGCTTTTGCCGCTCTGGCTGATGCCCAGCACCAGCGCATTGTGAAATTGGGGCGGCTGCGCATAGATGGTGAACAAGCTGGGCGTGGCCAGGGAGACGATAAGCTGGTTGTGGGCCCCCAGGACATACTGGGCATAGCGGCCCGCGTTGTCGCTGGTCCCCCGGGCCGCGATCACCACGTGGGTGACCGCGCGCGTGTGAATGGCCTGGGCCAGCTCGGCAGCTGCGCCGCGGCTGTTCTCCAGCAGGCGCCGCAGCGCAGCAGGCTGTTCGTGGATTTCCCGGTAGATGTTGCTTTGGGCTAGTGTGGTTTGGTTCGACATAGTCAACTTCCTTGCTGAGAAAAACTACAAAATGTGTCTGGGCTCGTCATTTGCGTGCGTTCTTATCCCTTACGTCCGGCAACAGCCTGCATCCACCGCCAGCATAATGCCGCCCTGGATGCCCATGTTTTCGCCCGCCAGCGCGATGATGCGTTCGGGCGGAAGGAGCATCCGGGCCACCGGCGCTTCCGTCCGCATCTCCTCCATATGGCGCTGGAGCGCCTGGAACAGAACGGGCCCGGCATTGATGATGCCGCCGCCCAGCACAATGAAATCCGGATCATAGCTCATGGCAACCGCATAGAGAAGTCGGGCCATGCGCGCAGCGAACGCGTCAATGATGGCGCTGCCCGCCTCATCACCCGCGGCCGCGGCCTGAAAAATGGCCCGGGTCGTCAATTCATCTCCGCGCGTAAGGAGCGGATGGCCGGGGAAACGACTGAGATGCTCACGGGCCAGTCGCAGCAATCCCCTGCCTGAAATATACTCTTCCGCACAGCCGCGTGCGCCGCACGCACAGCGGGGGCCGTCGGGATCGACGGGCACGTGACCGATCTCGCCGGCCAGACCGTGACGGCCGCGATAGAGTTGTCCGTTGATGACCAGTCCGGCGGCCAATCCCGTGCCGATACTGATATAGAGCAGGCTGTTGAGGTGCAGGCGGTCGTTGGGCCGCGTGCGGCGCAGATGATGATAAGCTCCTAATGAGGCCAGGCGTACGTCATTCTCCACCGCCACGGGGCGACCCAATTCCTCCCTCAGGCGCGCGCCCAGGGGATAGTGGGAGAGATTGAGGTTGACGGCGTGGCGCACCAGGCCCGTAGCGGCATCAACCTGGCCCGGCACGCCGCAGCCTACGGCCTGAATTGCGCCCGGTTCCGCGCCCGCCTGGCTGACGACTTCCGCCACTGCCTGGCGGATGCTCGCCAGCAGCGCGGCGGGCGTTGCGCTGCGCGTGGGGACGGTGATGCGCCCCCGCATCTGCAAATGGGCGTCCACGGCGGCTGCCGCAATTTTGGTCCCGCCGATGTCCAGGCTGAGGTAGATTGGCGCCATTTTTTACCCGAAGACCGCGTGGCCGAACCGGTTGCTCGCATCCAGGCAGCTCATGTGCTCGTGAACGGTGCGGATCAGATCGGTCATGGCCGTGTCCATCTGCTCGGGCCGGGCATAGCCGTAGCTGAGCATGACGGCCAGGGCGTAGGGGCGGCGGGGCAAATAGATGATGCCCGCGTCGCTGCGGATGCCGCTGGTCCAGCCCGGCTTGTTGGCGATAACCAGATCGCTGTAAAAGAGCACCCGCTGGATAAAGCTGGACTTGGGTTTTTGAAGCACGGTCAGGGCCTGGCGGGCCGCGCTTTCCGTAGGGCGCCCCGCGTGAAGCAGTCCCAGCATGGTTACCAACTCCGCGGGCGTAGCCACATTCTCGTTGTCCTCCTGGCCTGCTTGCATGTCAAACATCTTGCGCCGCAGCCGGGTTCGGGGCAGCTCCAGTTCGTCCAGCATGGCGTTAACCGCGTCAATGCCCACCTTGTCGATGATGAGATTGGTGGCGCTGTTGTCGGAAAGCACGATCATCATCGTGGCGTAGTCCCGCAGCGTGAAGGTGCGCGCGTCATCCAGGTAGCTGATGATGCCGCTGCCGGGCACGCGCCAATCGGCGCCATCCAGCGTCTCGGCCAGGTCCAACTTGCCGGCATCGGCCTGGACGAAGAGTTGGGTCAGCACGTGGAGCTTGATGGTGGAGGCCGTAGGAAAGAGGTGATCGCCGTTGACCGCGATTTGGTCGCCTGTGGTCAGGTCGCGGACGCACAGGCCCGCGACTGCGTCGATGCGGTTGATTTGGTCATGCAGCCGCGCTTCAAGCTGGGACCAGAAAGGATGGGACATGGTCGTAGCGCCTTTTTAGTTAACGGTATGTTGTTGCGGCCATAATCGTCATGTTATTGTTGCGCCTCGGCCGTCAGCTCGACGCGGATGGTGAAGGGATCGGCGACGGTGAGGGTGTTGGCAAAGTCAGGCGGTTCGATGCCGAAATCGCTGATGTTGAGGCTGGTTTCAGCTACGCCGGTAAGGGTAGAGTCGTTCACTGCGGCGGTCACATCAAACGTGACGGGACGGGTGACGTCGCGCACGGTGAGATCGCCCAGCAGCTGAAACGTAACGGTCTCGCCTGCTGCGTACTCAGCGGGTGCATTTTCCACGTCCGTTACTACGAAGACAGCCTCCGGAAACTGATTGAACCTGGGTCCATCTTCGCGGATCCAATTGTCCCGGCGATTTTGGTCCGTGGTCAGGGTGGTCATATCGACGACAATGCGGCCCTCTTCTACCGTCCCCGCATCAAAATTGACGGTGAGTTGGCCGGTCACGTTGCTCGTGGAGCCGGTGACTACCCGCTTGCCTGCTTCAATGCCCAGCTTATCCAGCGCCAGGGAAAAGAACTCCTCGTTCACGATATACGCGGCGGTGGATGAGGCGGGCGCAATGACGAAAGTGCGGACGCCCGTGAGGGCCTGGCCTGCGCTCGTCGAATCGCTCTGGGGGGCGCCGGTCGCGGCAGGCGCTTCCTCCGCGGCCGGACCGGACGCCGGCGCGGATGCGCCGCCGCATGCTGCCAGAGCCAAACTTAAGGCCAGGCCCAGTACGATGACCATTGTCGATGGGCGTTGCAGAAGGTGCATGTTCAATTCTCCCCGGATAAACGAACAAAACAGCGGGACACATGAATATTTGAACCGTGGCGCGTGAGCCGTGCCGGGCTCCGTCGTTCGTCATGCTTCAAGCCGCGGCCTGCATGAATTCGGCAAGGACCGCTACTCGTCTGTCGGCGACGTTGCTTCCGGCACGGGTGCGTTCACTTCTGCACCATGGGTCAGATAAGGCGGCGGCGTGACGCCCTCGGCTCCGTAGCGCGCGACCAGCGCGCGCACCAGCAGGGAATAGATGGCCTCGTGGCGGGTCGTCTCTTGGCTGTCGGGCACAGTCCAGCCGGACGTAAAGCCCTGGGCCAGAAACTCATCGAGAAAGCCTTCATCCCGCGTGATGATGTGGATGGGCGTCTGGAAGCCGTCATCCCGTCGGGAGACCCGGGGCGGCTGGTGATCGCCCACGAGCACGAAAATTGCATCCGACTCCTCGCTGAGAATGAAATCCGTCAGCACGCGCAGCTCATACTCGATCGCACGCAGATAGTTGGCCCGGCGCGCGCTGTGCGCCATCGCGTCGGGATCGATCGCATCCAGCATCTCGACCGGCTCTACGTTGAGCGACTGCCACTCATCCGCCATCTCCGGCAAGTGGGTCCACGGATAATGGGAAGTTTGGGTGATGAAAAAGAAAAGATAGGGTGAATCCCCATCCGCCTGGATCCGCTGTCGGGCATAGTTCAGGGCATATTGATCGGGCGGCGCAGGACCCCAGGCGTACTCCTGCCCCACGTAGTCCAGGTCCTGACGCTTGAGCCAGCGGTCCGTGCCGTAGAAGCGTTCGTAATTTTGCCAGGCCGTCTCGCTCAACTCGCTGGAGAGGGAAGAGAGCCAATCGTAGCGATAGCCCTGGCTGTGCAGATATGCGCCCAGATCAGGGTAACGTTCGGTTTGAAAACGCTTAAAGAGCATCTGGAAATAGGGATGGTGGTCAATGTGCAGGCCGAAAAGTACGCTGGTGTACGCCATCCACGAGCCGCCGCCCCACGTAGGCGAGAGGGAGAGCCCCGATGCCGAATGCCAGCCGGACGCTTCCAGCGCGGCGTTCAATTCCTGAGCCAGCGCCGTGTAATGGCGCTGGTAGTCGGGGCGCTTGTAGAGCACGCTGCCGTACGATTCGACGAAAATGAGATAAATGTTGGGCGTTTCATCCAGCGTGAGCCCGTCATAATCGTAGGCGGTGTAGATAGGCGCAACGTCAAAGCCATCGGTCTCATCCCGGCGGGCCAGAGATTGAGCCACATTGCGTTGCAGCTTGTAGCTCAAACTGCTGACCACCATTTCGGGCTGCGCCAGCGCCGCGCGGTAGTGGATGGTCGTACCCGCCAGCCCCACGATGAGGGCCAGCAGCGCCATACGCGACCAGCGGCTGAGAGACGCCGCCACATTCTCATCCAGCAACAGCCGCGTGAGCAGGGCAATCAGGCCAAGCAAGGCCATTATCAAAAGCAGCGCGCCGCCGTAGGCCAGGAGGGGAAAACGCAGGTGCTCCAGTAAGAAGGGGATGCCGACCCGCGCCATCATGTATTCGCTGTAGAAAACCGGTTCCACCGCGTAAAACGTGAGCATGATGCTTTCGTAAAGATAGTAGGCCAGGGCGACCAGGTAGATGACCAGAAATATCCAGCGATAGACGGGTCTGCGCAGCCAGGCGATGTACACCCAGATTACCGCCAGCAGGGCAATTTCCAGGTTGACGCGAAAGAGATCATAATTGTCCCGCCAGATCATGAGGCGTGCCGGCCATTCCCGCCACGATGTCCCGGCAACCTGAAAGAACGGCAGGAAATGGGACGACTCGGCGTTGAGCGCGTAAAGGGGCAGAAAGAGCAAAAAATTCAGGCCCAGAAAGACGAGCCAAAAGAGCAGATCCGGGTGCAGCCGGTTGACGAGGCGAGTGCGCAGGCGAGTCATGGCGAATGGCGGTACGAGTTACGGCGGTATGAGTTGACGTGAATGCAGCACAGCGTACACAATCGCGCACGCTGTTGCAAGTTGATTATGGGCCCCGTTCTAAACCAAAGGGATCCGTTTATGGGCAAAACCTTAAGTCTGGCGCGTTCGGTCGCCATCTACTATGGCCAGCCGTGGAAATATGGCCGCCTGCACGCGTTTTATCGTCGCTTTATGCAGCCGGGCGATCTCTGTTTTGACGTGGGCGCGCACGTGGGCAATCGTCTGTGGATCTGGTCGCGGCTGGGCGCCCGCTGCGTGGGGATTGAGCCCCAGCCCCACTGCATGAAACTGTTGCGCCGTTGGTACGGTCAGCGTGACGGGATTGACCTTGTGGAGGCGGCGGTCGGCGCTGAGCCGGGGCGGGCAACCCTGCACGTGGACCCGGCTAACCTTACCGTGACCACCCTCTCGCCCGCCTGGATCGATGCCGTGGCGCGTGACGATTCCTTTGCCCGGGTCAAATGGCGGGCGGCGAATGAAGTCGCCGTCACGACGTTGGACGCCCTGATCGACGAATTCGGCTTGCCCGACTTTTGCAAAATTGACGTAGAGGGCTACGAAGTCCAGGCGTTGGCCGGTCTCTCGTACCCCGTGCCGAAACTTTCGTTTGAATACATGACGGCCACGCCGGATGCGACCCTGGCCTGCATTGACCGCCTGGAAATGCTGAGCGCTTATCGCTATAACTGGTCGCCGGGCGAGTCCATGCGCCTCATGGAAAATGCATGGCTTTCCGCCGGGCAGATGCGCGCTCACCTGTCTCAACTCGGCCGCGCCGGCGCGTCGGGCGATATCTATGCAGTGAGCATTCATGCAGTAGATAATCTCTGCAACGCGTGAGGCAAATGCCGGGCATATGGTATACTTGCCGGGTGATGACGGATACGGATATGCACCCACTATCGGACCCTTGCACGGCCAATTTTACCCCCCTTATCGCCCAGTTACGGACTAATCTTCGCACTCGTTGCGCTATCCTGCCCGGCACGGCCGGCACGCCCCAGCCTCTGGTTATCGGCGTGAGCGGCGGCGCGGACAGCGTGGCGCTGCTCTGTCTTCTTCACGCCATGGCTGAACCGGGCTATGCCCTCCACGCAGCCCATTTTGATCACAATCTGCGCGCCGATTCGGGCGCTGATGCTGAATTTGTCGCGCAATTGGCGGCCCGCCGGCAGATACCTTTTCATCAAGGTGCGGCCTTGCCGGGCGAACTGGCCCGAATGCCCGGAAACCTGGAGGCCAATGCACGGGACGCCCGCTATGCTTTTTTGTGTCAGGTTGCGTTGGAGATCACGCCGAGCGAATGCGTTCCGATTATCCTCACCGCGCATCACGCCGGCGATCAGGCGGAGACGGTCCTGCTCCATTTGGCCCGGGGCAGCGGTCCCGCCGGATTGAGCGGCATGGAGTGGCGGACAGCGCGTCGGGTAGAATCTGCGCCCCATGCCCCGCGCACCGTCCAACAGGTGCGACCCCTGCTGGACGTCGAACCCGAAGCGCTGGCGGAATTTTTGCAGGCGAATCACGCGGCGTGGCGCGATGATCCGAGCAACGCCGATACCCGCCTGGCCCGTAACCGGGTGCGCCATGACCTGCTGCCGCTTTTGCAGCAGGTCAACCCCCGAGCAGTCGCGGCATTGGGGCGCGCGGCGGCGATCGCACGTGACGACGCGGCGCGCCTGGCGCGGCTCGACGCTGAGCTGCTGGATACGCTGCTGACGGACGCTGACCTGCCCCGGCGAATCGTTCTGGACGCTGACCGACTGATGCAGGAGGGTCCCAGCGCACAGCGGGGCGTCGTACGCCAAGCCTTGTTGCGCTTGCAGGGCGATCTGCATGATGTGGGGTTTGAGCAAATCGAGACGCTCCTAAGCGCTTTGGCCGGGGAGGCGCGCGCCCGCGGTCCCCACCCCCTGGTCAATGAGTGGGCCTGGAGTATGGTCGGCGATCTGAACGGCCGCCTGCTCCTCAGCCTGCATCAGCGGGACGCCGCGCCTTTCGCCCCGCAGGGGCCGCAGCTGGGGCCCGATGAGTCGGGACGCTTGGTGAGCGATGACGCGCCCCTGCGCGCGGGCGGCTGGACGCTGAACGCGCGCCGCTATCCCCGCGCCCATCTGCCGCCCGGCTGGCAGGAGAACGACCGGCCCTGGCGCGCGTTCTTTGATGCGGATGCGGCGGGCGCGCCCCAACTCGTGGCGGCCGGCGGCCGGCATGACGGCAAAATCGCCCTTCTGGGCATGGGCGGCCGCCACAAGCGCATGGGCGATCTCATGACCGACTGCAAGATCCCGCTCTCCCAGCGCGCGGGATGGCCCGTTATTGTGGATGCCCAAAGCAATCGCGTGCTGTGGGTCTGCGGCCTGCGTATGACCCGCTATGCACGCATCACCGATCAAACCCGTCGGGTTCTGGAGATAAACTGGAACTGGACGGAAGGATAAGCGCAAATCAACTATGCAACCAGTCAATCAACCATCCCCGCGTGCCAACGTCAAGCCGCTTACCCACTGGCTCATCTATCGGGGCTATAGCGTACGCTTTCACGCGCGTAATCGTGACCGGGTTACCGGTGTTATAACCACTCCCGACGGCACGGCGGACTTCGTCTACGATCCGGCGAACCTGGTGGTCACCCTGCCCGACGAGCGCATCCGCATCAACGAGCACGGTTGGGAGCTGGAAAAGGAGGCGCTCGACGCATGAGCGATCAATCCGGCAAGAAAATTGTCAGCCTGAAGCCCGGCCGGGAGAAGCCTGTACGCCAGGGGCACCCCTGGATATTCAGCGGCGCAATTGCCGCGCTGCCGTCCGCGGCCGCGGACGGCGATATCGTCACCGTGGCGGACAAACGCGGCAACGCGTTGGCTCAGGGGTATCTCAATCGCAAGAGTCAGATTCAAGTGCGGGTGCTCACGCTGGATCCGGCGCAACCCATTGATGAGGATTTCTGGCGCATGCGACTGGTCGGGGCCATTGCCCGCCGCGCGCGCCTGGCCGCAGACGCAACGACGACCGTCTATCGGCTGGTCAATGCCGAGAGCGATTACCTGCCCGGGCTGACCGTGGATCGCATGGGCGATTATCTCGTCGTGCAGGCGGGTACGCTGGCCATTGACCAGCGCAAGGCTATGCTGGCCCGGCTCTTGCTGGAGCTGACCGACGCACGCGGCGTCATCGAGCGCAGCGACATGGCCGTGCGCGCCAGGGAGGGGCTGGCGGAGGCGCAGGGGCTCCTTGGCGGCATGGAGCCGCCGCCAAGGACGAACGTGTTGGAAAACGGCTTCTCATTTGGCGTGGACCTGCGCGCCGGCCAGAAGACCGGCTTTTATGCGGATCAGCGGGAGAACCGGGCGCGGGTGGCGGCTTATTGTCCAGGCAAACGCGTCCTGGACGCCTTCGCCTATACGGGCGGCTTTGGCGTCTATGCCCTGGCCGCGGGCGCGGATCACGTCACCAGCCTGGACGTCGGCGCCCAGGCATTGGAACTGTGCGCAGAGAACATGGCGCGCAACGGTTTTGACCCCGCGACGCAGAATGCCCGTATCGAGGGCGATGCTTTTGAAGTCTTGCGGGCGTGGCGCGACGGACGCGAACCCCGCTTTGACGTCATCATTCTGGACCCGCCCAAGTTTGCGACCGCCAGGCGCAATGTGGAGCGGGCGCTGCGCGGCTACAAGGACATCAACCTGCTGGCGCTGCAACTGCTAAAGCCGGGCGGCACGCTGGCGACCTTTAGTTGCAGCGGGCTGGTGGACGCCGACCTTTTCCAGAAGGTCGTCTTCGGCGCGGCGGTGGATGCAGGGCGGGACGTACAGATTCTGGAATGGCTGCGTCAGGCTCCCGATCATCCCACGGCCATCACCTTCCCAGAGGGCCAATATCTCAAGGGGCTTATCTGCCACGCGGTGTGAATTATGCGCGAGAGTTACGAGTCATTTCTCCATCAACTGCGGCGGGATTTAGAGGAACCGTTGCCCGGTAAGGCGGCCCAGTTTCGCATGGCGCCCCGACCGCGTTCCGGCGGCGAAATCTACAACGAGCCGACCGCTGACGCACGTCAGGGCGCGGTTCTCGTGCTCTTCTACCCCTGGCGCGATCAGATCTATCTGCCCTTGATTCTGCGACCTCATTACGGCGGCGTTCACAGCGGCCAGATGGCCTTGCCCGGCGGCGGTTATGAAGAAATCGACGCTGACCTTACGGCTACGGCCCTGCGGGAAGCCTATGAGGAAGTAGGCGTTCGCCCGGAAACGGTCACCATACTGGGGCAGCTCAGCACTCTCTTTGTGTCGCCCAGTAACTACATGGTGCAGCCGGTGGTGGGCTGGACCGACTTTCGTCCCCGCTTTCATCTTGATCCCTATGAGGTTGCGGCGCTCATCGAGGCCCCGCTCCACGATTTTCTGCGCCCGGAGCATTACTTTGAAGAGGAGTGGCAAATGCGCAACCGCGTGGCAATGGTGCCCTTTTTCAAGATCGAAAAACAGGTTGTGTGGGGGGCCACGGCCATGATGCTCAGCGAACTGCTGGCCTTGCCCGCTGTGCGCCAGTTGGAAGGATAGGTAATTGTGATCCTAGGCGAACGCAGCCGACAGCGCTGTCGGCTCGGCTGTCACGGCAACGCCGGCCGGCGCATAGTCGATCAGCTCATCCGATTACTCGGCAAGGTTTACTGCAAAATGGACGCCAGCTATGGCGCAATTGAGGTGGGGGATCTGTTGACGACTACGCCCATACCCAGCCACGGCATGAAAGCAACCGATCCCTTGAAGGCTTTTGGTGCTGCAATAGGAAGAGTATCGCTGTTTCGATCAACACAGCCCGAAAGATCGGTATGACTTCACTGCGAGAAGGTCA
>JAGRCP010000022.1 GCA_020433455.1 Caldilineaceae bacterium
CGGTGCGGTCCCCCGGTAACGCGACGCCGGCCCGACCGTCAAACGGTCGGGCTATCAAACACAACGGAGCCTAATGGCGTCTTCGGCGTCAAAAGCAAAAGGGGCTGCGAGAAATTCGCAGCCCCTTTATGGTAATCCAACCCGTCCAATGGTCAAAGACGATTCGGACTGGTCGACTCTATGTTCCGCTCAGAATAGTCCCGTCTTCGATCCACAGCGGTTCATCGCCGTCATGCTCAATGGTGACGTCACCCCGCACCCGTACGTCCCGGCCGAAGCGCACGTCGCCCGTCACCCGGAGCGCGGTGCAGTCGATGAGGGAAGGCGCGCCGTGGGGAAAGCGCACCCGGGCGTCATCGATGAGCTTGTAATAGCAATCATCCAACCGGACCAGGGGCGGCGCATCCGCGGCCAGAACGAGATTGTAGTCCGGCGTCAACTCGTAGGCGTCGGAGAGCAGAACCAGCAGGTCCGTATTGTTCTTCACCGGCAGGAAGCGGCTGCGGGGCGCCACCAGCGCCTGCGCGCCTTCAAAGACGGCGATCGCCGATCCCATGGCGGTCTCAAGCTGGTAGACGCTGGGAGAATCAGGCTGGGTGGGATCCACCGATTTTTCGTTACGAATCAGGGGCAGGCCCAGCACGCCCTTGCGCTCCCGGATCACGGCCTGGAGCGTGGGCAGGTGAATCCAGAGATTATTGGTGTTGAAGAAGCGGTATCGGTCAATATCCTGGAACGCGTCGATCTCATCAGCCGGGCATTGAGCGATCTCGCGCAGGATGAGCTGACCATCGGGTCGGCGGGCCAGATGGCCGCCCTTGCGATCCGCGGACGTGCGCAGCGCGGTCTCCATGAGGAAGGGCAGCTCATGCTCGACCACGTAGCCGAGAATGGCGGGATCCAAGGTTGCGCCCAGATTATCCGAGTTGCTCACAAAGGCGTATTCATACCCCGCGTCCAGCAATTCATCCAAAATGCCGCTGGTTGCCATGGCGGCGTAGATATCGCCGTGGCCGGGCGGGCACCATTCAAGCGTCGGGTCTGCCGGCCACTCCACGACGGTCAAGTCGGCCTTCCAAACTTTGGGCACCTTATGCTGAAGAAAATCGAAGGGGAGATCCTGCTCGAAATCGGCCTGGGCTAGCAGCGCGGCCACGGACGCTGCGTGGGTATTGAAGCTGTCCATGAGCACCAGAGGAACCCGCACGCCGTACTTCTCACGCAGGGCCGAAATCTGATGAGCGATGATGTCGAGGAAGCTCCGGCCCTGCTTCACCCGCAGAAGCGCTTTCGGACCGTTCATGCCCATGCTGGTGCCCAGCCCGCCGTTGAGCTTGAGCATGATGGCCTTATCCAGTGCAGCTTCTCCTGCGGCCTGGTAGCGCTCGTCCAGATCTTCATAGCGCGGCAGGGTCGTCACCGGCAGCGCTTCGTCGCCGGGAATTTCGCCCGTTGCGCCTTCGGCCAACAGGCCATAATAATGCCCAAAGACGTTGATGACCAGCTCAGGCAGCCCTTCCCCGCGCATCTTTGCGGCAAACGGCGCAAAATTCGCTTCAGGCAATCCAGTCACCACCGGCATTCGCTCCAAAATCATCATTGATCTCCTTCAATCATCACGCTTCAATCTTTAATCTTTAATCTTCAATCTTCAACCTTCAATCTTCAATCTCTTAATCTCCCCAATCCCTAATATCCTTCTCCTTCACCTTCACCCTGTTACCACCCCGCCGCACATCCGTCCCGACGCGGATCGCTGCCGCCGGTCAACACGCCCGACAGCGGATCGCGCAGGATAATTTGGCCGCCGCCGAATGAAATGCGGGCAAAACCGTCTACCGGTTCGACAACATGACCGCGCCGGGCCAGCTCGGCCAGCAAAGCGAAGGACCAGCCCTCTTCCATGCTGACCACGCCGCCGGGCGCATCGGCCCCCAGCCCGAGATGGGGTTTGGCCAACTGCCAGCGGGGGACATCCAGAGCCTGTTGGGGCGTCATGCCCAAGTCCACGAGATTGACCAGCATCTGTAAATGACCCTGAGGCTGCATATAGCCGCCCATAACGCCGTAGCAGGCATGCAGCCGGCCCGCCCATTCGCCGGCTTCTTCGTTGTAGAGGGTCATGGCGGGGATGATGGTGTGATAAGGACGCTTATTAGGCGCCAGGGCATTGGGGTGGTCTTCATCCAGCACAAAAAGATGGGCCCGATTTTGCAGGCTTACCCCCGTACCGGGGACCACCAGGCCGCTGCCCGTGCCCATGTAGAGGCTGTTGATGAAGCTGCACGCATTGCCGTCGCCGTCTACCGCGCTCAGGTAAACGGTATCCGATCCCGCCATGGGCGAGCCATAGGGGACGTCCCGGGCCGCGCGCGCGGGATCAATTTCACCGCGCCGCCGATCCGCATAAGCGGGGCTGACCAGCTCGTCCAGCGGGATGTCGGCCACCCGGGGATCGCAGACCCACTGCTGCGCGTCGGCAAAACCCACGCGCATGCACTCGATCAGGGTGTGGACCCGGTCCGCTTCATCCATGGCCGCGAGATCGAATCCCGCCGCCAGATTGACGGCAATGATCGCGGCCAGACCCTGCCCGTTGGGCGGACATTCATAGAGGGTCACATGGCGGTAGCGGGCCGTAATCGGTTCGTCCCACGTGCTGGTATGGTTGGCCATATCCGCCGGCGTGATCCAACCGCCGTAACGCTGGACGTGCTCGCTCAGCTTGAGGGCGAACTCGCCCCGGTAAATATAGGCCGGCCCTTCCTCCGCGATGGCGCGCAGCGTCTCCCCCAATGTGGGAAGGCGCATGATCTCGCCTGCCCGGGGTGCGCGGCCGTCAATCAGCAGTTCATGGCCCGACGGCTGGACCGGCCCGTTATCCAGGTCACCGCTCGCCCATTCGGGGTCCCGGCGCAGCTTGGTCGCCTGGGCTTGCCAGCTGCGGGAGATAAGCTCGCTTACGGGATATCCTTCTTCGGCAGTACGAATGGCCGGCTGAAGCACGTCCGTCAGGCTCATGCGGCCATGACGCGCCAAAAGATCGTACCAGCCCGCAACCGTCCCGGGCACGCTTACGCTATGGCCGGTATAGGCAGGCATGGAGACATAGCCCAGCCCGTGCAGCTCAACAGTCGATGCCGCAGCGGGCGCGCGCCCCGAGCCGTTGAGCGCGGTGACGCTGCCCGTGGCGGCCTCGTAATAGAGGGCAAAGCAATCGCCGCCGATACCTGTCGAGGTGGGCTCCACCACGTTGAGCATGGCCGCGGTCGCCACGGCCGCGTCCGCTGCATTCCCGCCGGCGCGCAACGTTTCCATCCCGGCCTGCGCGGCCAAAGGCTGACTGGTAGCAACCATGCCCCGGGTAGCCAAAACGTTACTCCGCCGGGATCGGAACTTTGTGTCAAAATTCATACGTTACCTTGTCGCTCGGTCCTGTTGACGTCGAAAAATTACATTTTTATTGTCCGCCAGGATTGGAATATCAGCAAAAACCAAATAGAACGCGGGCCGGGTCGGCCAGACAAATTCCCTCGTCTTCATGGCGAAAAACCAGCCCTAACCGCTCCTGCAACCCGCGACTTGCAACCTGCGACTTGCAACCTGCCGCTAACCCTGTTTTATCTGGACGAAACGCGGGCGTTACTGTAGACTAACGAACCTATGGGATTTCTCATTCAGTATGTGGCGACCTACGCGCCGTGGCTCTATGCACTCTGCGGATTGGTCGCTCTCTACCAACTTTATCGCATCGCCCAAGTGCGGGCGGAACGACGCCAGGCCGTCTTCTCCCTGGAGCGGGAAAAAGCCACGCGGGATCTCTTCCGCATCTTTTATACCGCGCTGCTCCTCCTCCTGATCATGGGCGGCACCTATTTTGTCAGCAACACGCTGGTGGAAGCAGTAGACCCCATCGTGCTGGAAGCCCGGTCGCCCCAGCCGGCAGCGCCCTTTGTGCCGACGCCCACCAACACGCCCTTACCCGTCACGCCGACGCCGCCCCCGACCGCGGTCCAGGCTTCTCCCACGCCGGACCTGACGCTGACGCCCGGGGATGCGCCCGAGGAAACGCCAGCGGTCGAACCCACGCCCGCGCCCCCGCGGCCCATCGCCCAGGCGCCCGCGTGCTCTGACAACCGGGCGCTCTTCCTGCGGCCGGGCAATAACGAAACGGTAAGCGGATTCATCAATGTGGTCGGCTCGGCCACCCATGAACAGTTTCAATACTACAAGATCGAATATGCCCCGGCGGGAACGGAAAACTACGCCTATATTACCGGCGGCAACAGTCCGGTCACCAACGGCGTGCTGGGCTCCATTGACACGACGTCCCTGCCCAATGGCGCCTGGACCCTACGCCTGATCGTCGTCGATCAGACCGGCAACTTTCCGGACCCTTGTCAGGTAACCATTCTCGTTGAAAATTAAGCCGTGATACGCGACCCGCGGCGCGTGCTTCGCGCCGCAAAGGCTCACGCATCGCCGCCCTGTCTACTTCTGTCATTTTTGTAACGCACCCATGCCAAACCGCAATCGTACAATTTTCCTTATCACCGCCGTCAGCGGATTACTCATTCTCCTGGGCGCGGGATTTCTCGCCGGATTGACCACCGGTCAGCGCACCACGTCGCGTCGGTATGAAGCGACCCTGGGCGCGCGCCGGGCCGCGGTGCTCATCCCGACGGCCACGCCGTCGCCCACGCTGACGGCCACAGCCACCGCAACGCCATCGCCCACGCCGTCGCCGTCGCCCACCATCACCTTCACGCCCGCCCCCACATTGACGCCGACGCCCACATCAACGCCCACGCCTCCGCCCGCCTCGGTAGAAGAGTGGCTCTCCCGTTACCAGGCCCAGGCCACCACCGGCCTGGGCGGTCTGACCGCGCTGGAATTCACGCCCGATCGGGCCCAGGCGCTCCTGCGCCGTATCGCACAGGAACAGAGCCTCATCTGGGCGCCCGTAAGCTATGCCAAACTCAATGATGATCCGTGGGCCGGGCTGGCCGTCCCCCGCACGCCCGACGGCAAGGCGCTTCCCGTTCTCTTCTGGCAGGAGCCCAACGCGGGCAGCCGCATCCAGAGCCAAGCCCTGCTGGACTCCTTTTCGCCGCCCGGCTCTCCCCGCAGCTATGCCGCGCTCAGTCCCGGCATCCTGCAGGCGGCCATGGGCCAGGACGCCCAGGGGCGTTTTTCCGCCCTGGTGATGGAGCGGGCCGCAACGGGCGAACCGCTGCGCGCCTACCTCCTGGGGCAAGAACGGCCCGCAGGCGCTTTTGCCCTGGTCTGGCAGAGCGAGGAGGAAGCAGAGTGGACCCTGGAAAGCTCGGGCAGTACGGTCGAACTGCTTGCCGGTGACGCGCCCCTGCCTGACATTTCCATACGCGCGCCCCTGCGCGCTTCCGGCAACCTGCGCGCCCGCATCAACGCGCCGGCCGCATTCATCGAGCAGGAGCCTTTCGCCCGTCAGTGGGTAGAGGCGCGCTGGACGCCCAGACAGGATGACAGCGGCCGCATCACCGGCTATGACCTGGCGGAAGCCGAACTGCCCTCTACCCCCCTTACCTCCATGGCGGGCATTCTGGATCAGCTTCAGATCGGCCAGATCAACGGCGCATCCGGCCTGGCCGTGCGCATCGATCTTTTGCAGCAGGCGTTTGACCTGGGGTTAGGCAATCCGGCCCACTGGCTGGCCTTCTATCTGGATGAAGAGGGCGCTCCCGTAACCGATAGCCGCATCACCCCCGCCCTGCGCTTTTTCGACAACGGCGACCGCACCCGCACCTACGACGCGATCTTTGCCGCGGACGAGGCGGATGGCATCTATCGCCTGACTTCCCTCACCGCGGCGACGAGCTACGACGCTTCGGACCTGATCACGCCGGCTCCGCCCGTGCCGACCTTCACGCCCACGGCCACGCCTACCCAGGCAGTAAACCCGGCCGAAGCCGCGCTCATCACCGACACGCTGGCCATCACGGGCAATCTGGGCGGCGGCTTGAGCGACATTCTGGTGCCTACCAACACGCCGGAAAACACGCCCGTTCCGTCGGCTACAGCCACTTCTACGCCCACACGCACGCCCACGCCCAATGTGACCAACACATCGACTCCTTCCCACACGCCGACTGCGACCAACACGGCTACGCCCACCAATACGCCCACGGTAACGCCGACGCCCACCGCCACACCTCTGCCCATTCCCGACTTGCCGCCGGGAGCCGTGGCGCCCCTCACCGGGCAAATGTACGTCTTTGAACCCGCGCGCCTGCGCGGCGCGCCCGGCGTGGATGCCATGGTGATCGGTTCGGTGGGGAATGAAGTGCCGGTGGAAATCTTCGGCATCACGGAGGCGGGTGATTGGCTGCTGATTCGGATTCCCTCCCTTAACAACCTGACCGGCTGGATGTTCCGGGACCTGGTCTTTACCACGGGCGATATGACCCCCGTGCCGAAGCATCGGGCCGATGGTACGCCGGTGGATGAGCCCACCGCCACCCCCACGCCCGAGCCGGGCACGGCCACGCCCACGCCGACCCCTACGCCGCGCCAGACGCCGGTCATCGGCGGCGCGCCCGCGGCAGATGAGAACGGCGGCGCACTGCCCCCCGGCCCCGACGCCGATGAGCAGGTTTTGGTCATGGCCGGGCCGACCGCGCCGGCCGATCCCACGCTCCCCATTCCCGTAACCGACGGCGAAGGCCGTACCCGCCTGCTGGATGTGGGCGCGGCGTCTATTGAAGCGTGGGGTGGCCTTTTCGGCGGAGACGGGACAGGCTGGGTTCCTGCGCCGGGCGAACTGCTGGCGCCGGGCGTACGCGTCTACGCGGTGGCTGCGCCTGCCCCGACCGACGCCAGCCTCCTCCAGGCCGGGCGGGTGCGCATCGTAGCCGGTCCCGATGATTTCGTCCGCGCCCAGGCCGCGGGCTCGCCCGAACTGACCGCTGCCGTCGGCGAGGGGCGGGCGCTGGCGCTCCTGGCCAGCCCGGAGGGACCGGGTGTCTTTCTGCTGGAGCAGGACGGCGGCGTCTCCCAACTGTGGGCGGACGAGACCTCTGCTCGCTGGCTCAGCAACGATGACCGGGCGGGACTGGTGTTGGAAACGCCCGACATTCCCTACGCGCCCGGTCACTTCATCTGGACGCGGCTGGACAGCAGCGGGCTGCGCATTGCCGCGCAGCCCTTCCACAAGCTACAGGGCATTGCAGGCGATCCCTTCGGCGGGATATGGTGGATTGAAACGCCCCAGGCCGATATAGATCAATGGCAGTTGTGGCACTATGACGCCACGCGCAACCGCATCCGCCTGCGCCTGCAAGCCGACGGCGGGCTGCTGGGCCGAGCCGAAAGGCCAATTACCCCCGTGCTCATTGCGGTCCAGCCTGATTTTGCCCCGGGCGAAACGGGTGAGATCGCCGGCGTCTCGCTTCTGCTGGACACGATAGACGAAATCACCCAAACGCCCTATCAAGGACTCTACCGCGTGTCTGTGCGCTTTGATGAAACGGGCGCGGGAACCATTTCCGGCCTGGCCCTGCCTCAGCTTGCTGCGGGTCGGTATCGGGGACCGCTGGCCGTCAGCCCGGACCAAACCCAGCTTGCTTACTTCGACTACAGCGCCGACGTGCCCAGCCTGACCGGCGGGGCAGTGGAGCCGGCCAATACGGTGCGGATCCTCACTCTGTCCGGCCAGGGCGCGGGCGTCAATCGCAGCCTCTATCAGGCACAAAATGAATTTGAGTTTCTGGGGCCTGCCATCACCTGGCAGGGCAATGATCGCCTGCTGTCGGCCCGCAGCCGCTTTGATAACAGCGAGCGCCCCCAGGCGGATCAGTTTGCGCTGGCCCGCCTGGTCGTCGCCGACGGCGCGGACGAGGGTTACGTCCTGCCTGAAGGCAAACGCGTTTATGACGCAGCCGGCTGCCGGGACGGACGCGCCAGTCTGGCCGTCATCGGTTCCGCCCCGGCCGAAACGCTGGAGCTGGTGGCATGGGGAAGCAGCGCACCCCGCGCGCTCTACCGGCTGCCGCCCCAACTCGCGCAAGTGCTGGTCTGCTGGTCCCCCTGATGCCGCCCTTTGATATCCCCGCCCTGCCGCCGGGTTGGGCCAACTTTGCCGATTGGCTGGACCTGCTGCTGGGCGGAGCGGGGCTGCTGCTCATCACCCTGCTCATCATCTGGTGGCGACAACAGACGCCGCGCTGGTTTCGCATTGTGGCGGGCGGCCTGCTCTTCGCCCTGCTGCTCTCCATTGCCAGTATTGAACTCTTTGTCCTGCCGCCACATCTGGCCGGCTGTCCCGCGGGCTGTCCCGGTCAAAGCGGCTATCCTTTGCCCGTTGCGCGCATCACGCTGGCCGGCGTACGCGAAATTGCGCCCGTTGATTTCCTACTCAATTGGCTTCTCCTCTGGTTGGTGACGTTGGGCGGCATGCTGGTGGTCACGCTGCTGGCCCGGGGCTTTCAGTGGTGGAAACGCTCAAATCGCACGCGCGCCCTCTTTTTGCTTACCGTGGTGGTCATCCCCTGGGCATTGCTGCCCCGCTTCCTGCCGCTCCCCCAGGCCGTTACGGGCGGAGAAGAGCTGCGCCTGGCCAACAATGCCCGACGTTCGGCCGAATTCACCTACCGCATTACCGGACCGTGGGTACAGCGTCTGGCCATCGAAGATGTGCGCGTCCTGAGCGGCGATGAAGAGGCGGCAGCCCTGGCCGGTCAGGAGCAGGTCACCATCAGCCAGGTCTGCCTGCGCGGCTACACCTACTTCCTCATCCCCTGGCGGCGCTACCGCATCACCCTGGACGCAACGGGCACAACCGCGCTGACCATGAATGATGTGGGGTTGCAGGGGACGTGTTGGCGGTAGGGGGGGGTAAGATTGAAGATTGAAGATTGAAGATTGAAGATTGAAGATTGAAGATTGAAGATTGGGAGATTAAGGGATTGGGAGATTGGGGATGGCGGCCAATTAAAAAATCCCGCCCCATGTAAGGCGGGATTCTCAGGCTCCCCGGGTTGGACTCGAACCAACAACCGTGCGGTTAACAGCCGCATGCTCTGCCAATTGAGCTACCGAGGACTGTCAAATGACCAAGGCATTATACGGATGGGCGGTGCGAATGTCAAATTTTGGGGCGCTCATATTCAGGTAAATTTCTCTCCGGATACGTGCCTGACGAGAAACCGATGCCACGGCGGATTGTCTTCCGTTCGCCAAACAGACTCGATGTGCTGCTTCGCTCTGGACGCAGGCCATCCGAGATGCTCATACGCATACACGGCATAGAAGACCGACACCCGGTAATTGGCGGCGCAGTGGATCATGACCTTCTTCCCGCGGCAAGCATCCATAGCAGTCACAAAATCTGCATAATCTTGCTCCGTCGGGTCCTGAAAATCTACCGGAATATGGAGATAAGCGATTCCCTGCTCCGTAACCATAGACTCTTCATTTTTCACGGCATAGTCGCTGGAGCGCGGCAAAAGATTAATGACGGCCTGATACCCTTCTTCACCCAGGGCCAAAAGCTGCGCCTCATTCAAGCGACCGGCCGTGGAAGTTCCTTCATCCACTTTTCTGAAATTATACGCCTGTTCGACCGTCATGCTTTTCCCTCCCTGGGCAAGATCATACTCTTTCCGCGCACGCAATGACGGCCGGGGTAGGCTGGGCGACACGGTTGAAAAACTCGGCACGCCGCATTTCCAGCAGACGCCAACCCGAGGCGAGCGAAAAGCGCGTTTCGATTTCCTCTTCGGTCACGGCCCTGGGAACATTGTCTATGGGGAACTCGACGGCGAACTCGTGCAAGTAGTAACGCCCTCCCGGCGCAATCGCCCGGGCGAGATCGGCAATAAAGAGGTCCGTCGCTGCGGGATCGAGCAGATGCAGGAATCCGGAATCGACCGCCGCGCCCAATGGAATTCCCAGGGCAGACGGCCGCGTGGCGTCGCCGGTTACAAAACGCAGCCGTGCGGCGCTCTCAGCCGGCAATCGGGAAATCTTGGCCCGGGCCTGCTCCACCGCGGCCGCGACGAACTCCAGCCCAATGACCTCATGCCCCAGGTTGGCAAGGTAGATTGCCAGATCCCCGGTAGCCGAACCCAGGTCCAGGACGGGATCGGCCGGCGGATACGCTGCAAGCAGGCGCGCCATGTCGGGCTGGGCGTCGCCGATTTCCCAGGGGGCCACATCCGCATAGACGCGGGTAAAGAAAGCGTGGGGATCAGCGCCAAATCGACTCAAATGAGCCTCCTTGCAGAAAATAAGGCTTCAATTCTCATTCTGTTGCCGCTTGCGCCGCGACAAGGGGCAGAAGCCGCGAATCTTCCAACGCCGCTGTGCGGTGGCCCAAGCCGACCAGGTACGCCTGATTGGATGAAAAGGCCATAAAGTCAGCGAGAGAATTTTGCCGGATAAGCATGACAAAATCCCACTGTTCTGCCTGCGGACCAATCAGATAGGAACCGCCTTTGCCCAAAAACAGAATCTCTCCGCCGCTTTCCTTTAGAAACGGTTCTGTATGATCCATATATTTCTGAAAAGCTTCCGCCCCGGAAATTGGGGCGGGCGGGGCAAGTTCAGGGGTAGGCGAATAGTCGGCAACCGCGCGGAAGCGCAACAAATTCAGCATGACCACGGGGCCGGCAATATTGCGGGAGAATAACGCCGCTCCGGCCTCCTGTGAAACTTCTAAGTAACGCTCCATCATCTGTTTCCTCTTGTTTCTGATTATTTCCGATTCGCTGGAAACACCGGACGGGAATCCAGCGCTCCCGAACGGCATCTTCAGGCGCTATCGGCGGGATACAGGCGCTGTACCGCGGCTACGGATTCAGTCACCAGGCGCTCCAGAACCTGGGTATCGACATCTGCCAGTCGCCGGACGTACAGACAGGACTTGCCCATCTTGTGCTTGCCCAGCGCATCCAGGAGCGCAGGCTGGTCCTTGCTCTCGGCCATGAGGTAGATGCTGATATCGCCTTTGCGCGACGCGAACCCGGTGAGGCACATATCGCCTTCCCGCCCGCTGGCATACTTATAGTGATAGCTGCCGAAACCAATGATGCTGGGTCCCCACATGACCGGCGGTTCGCCCGTCGCGTCGGACATGAGCTCCACCAGGACTCGGCAATCCCTCCGCCGCGCGTCATTGGGAATCGCGGCAATGTACTCTTCAACGCTCGCATCGGTTGGTTTGGTCTTGTTTTCCGCCATGTGATCGTCTCCCCAATACTGATTTCCCATGTAAAAAGCCGGGCTTCTGACCGAAACCCGGCTCGCAATGAATCATCGCCTTACGACCCTGTTACCCCAGATAATCTCGCAACTTCCGGCTGCGCAGAGGGTGGCGCAGCTTGCGCAGGGCCTTAGCCTCGATCTGACGCACCCGCTCCCGGGTAACATTGAACTCCTTCCCCACATCTTCCAAAGTGCGGGTTGCGCCGTCCTCCAGGCCGAAGCGCATGATGAGCACCTGCCGCTCCCGCTCGCTGAGCGCATCCAGCACCTCTTCCATCTGTTCCTTGAGCAGGCGGCGACTGGCCGCGTCCACAGGGCCGGGCAGGCTGTCATCTTCGATAAAGTCGCCCAGATAGCTGCTCTCCTCATTGCCCACGGGCGTGTCCAGGCTTAGGGGTTCCCGGCTCAGGCGCTGGTTACGGCGCACCTTGGCTGATGCCCGCTCCAGCTTACGCGCCAAGTCCGGGTCCAAAGGCAAATCAGCCTTCATCGCGGCGCGAATGGCGCGGACATCTTCCGGCTCCAGCATATCCAGTTCCAGGGCCAACTCTTCCGCGGTCGGTTCCCGCCCCAGAGACTGCTGCAGCTCGCGCTGAGTGCGGCGCTGGCGGTTGATGGTCTCGTGCATGTGCACGGGGATGCGGATGGTGCGGGCCTGATCCGCGATGGCCCGGCTGATGGATTGGCGAATCCACCATGTGGCGTAGGTGCTGAACTTGTATCCCAGGGTGTGATCGAACTTGTCTACCGCGCGCAACAGCCCCAGGGTGCCCTCCTGGATAAGGTCCAGGAAGCTCAAGCCCCGGCCGATATAGCGCTTAGCCACGCTCACTACCAGGCGCAGATTGCTCTGGGCCAGAACATCGTGGGCATTCTTGCCCCGCACCACCAGGAGGCGCAGCTCGTCCTCCTCCTCGGGGTCCAGAGCCTCGTCCGCTTCGGCCGCGGCGTCCAGCCTGGCCTGGGCGGCAAACCCTTCATGAATTTTCTGGGCTAATTCCACCTCCTGCTCGGCATTGAGCAGGGGATGCCGGCCGATGTCGCGCAGGAAAAGGCGCACCGGGTCCAGGCTCTCACCCAGGCCGGGCACATCGGCGACCAGCTTTTCGATGGGGACGCTCCGCTCCTGCTCGACTTCTTCTTCCAGCTTTTCATCCCGGGCAATGCGCGGAATGGGTGTGGCGTCGTCGTCTTCCGCTTCCTGAGTCTCCTCAGGCACGTCGTCGAAGAGGTCTTCATTCTCCTCCGCCTTTTCGCCCAGATGGATATATTCATCCAACTCGCTGGCGCTGCCGGAAGCGCTGCGGGGAAGGGGAGCGATATTTTTTTCGTCTGCCGAATCGGCTGTTGTACGGCGGCGTCTTGCCATTGCATTCCTTTTTTAGCTATTGAATACGAACGCCTGCATTATGACGATTCTGCTCGTAGAGAAGTTCATTCAGATGCTTTACCAGGCGTTCCAAATGCCAGCGTTCACGCGTGATCTCATGATTGGCCTGGCCCACATCCTTGGCCGCGGCGGTCTCATGCGCTTCTTGCAGATCCCGCTGCATTTCATTAATTTCTCGGCTCTGCTCCTTAAGGCGATTCAGCCGCACGCTGAGGAGTCGCTTGACCGCATCCTCCTGGACAGCCGTTGCGTCACGGGACGGATGCTGCGCGCCGTAGGCCAACATGAGGCCGAAGCGACCGTGCAGCGGATCGGCCAACTCGTCCTGAAAGAGGGTACTGTCCCAGCCCTCATCTCCCACCAGATATTGGCGCAGGGTGCGGTAAATCTCCCGATTCTCCAGGCGCTGAAAATCATCCACTTGAATGGGCTGAATCTCCATGCGTCCGCAGGCCTGCACCAGCCAAATCAACAGTTCGGGCGAGCTGAGCAGCAGGGCCAAAAGGTGATCCTCCTGGGTAAAGCCCCCCTGCTCCGCCCCCCGGGGAGGGGGCATAACAGCCGCGTCCCGGGGCGGAGCAGGCGACAGCTCATCCGGGGCAGGCCGGCGGCGATGCCTGACGCTCTCCGTGCGCACGGCGGCCTGCACCCGCTCTTCGATGCGCTCCAGGCTGATGTTGACGAGCTTGCTCAACTGGCGGGTGTAGTGTTCGCGTTCCACATCATCGCCCAACTCGGCAATGAGGGGAGCCAGGGAGCTGACGGCTGCGCCTTTCCCGGGCCCGCTGGTCAGGTCAAAACGGTCGGCCGCGATCTTGAAAAAGAATTCCACCAGGGGCTGGGCGCCCGCGACCAGGTCGCGCCAAGCGGCGGGATCGCGGCGAATCACGTCATCCGGGTCCGTGCCTTCGGGCATGGAGACGATCTGGAGATTAGCGGCCAACCGTTGCTCAAACGCCAGGCCCTGGGCCGTCGGCCGCAAGCGCGCTTGACGCTGGAGCGCCTCCCGGGCCTGGTTCAGACCGCGCAGGGTCGCCTGTTGACCGGCGGCATCGGCATCCAGCGCCAGGACAAAATTATCGGTGTAGCGATTAAGTTGCTGAAGCTGATCGCTGGTCAGCGCCGTCCCCATGCAGGCCACCACATTCTCAAAGCCGTACTGATGCGCGGCAATGACGTCCATGTAGCCTTCCACGATGACGACCTGATCCGCCCGACGGATGGCATCCTGGGCCAGGTCGATGGCGTAAATGGTTTTGGTTTTGTGAAAGAGCGCCGTATCCGGCGTATTCAAATATTTGGGGACGGAATCATCCAATACGCGCCCGCCGAAGCCCACAATGCGACCCCGACGGTCCCGAATAGGAATGATAACACGTCCGCGGAAAACGTCATATGTGCTGGTTTGCTCGGCGTTCTCCTTGATAACGCCGGCCGCGATCAGGTCCGGCAGGCTGTGGCCGAGATGAAGAAGGTGATTACGCAGACCGTCCCACTTATCCAGGGCATAGCCGATGGCGAAACGTTCGGCTGTGGCCGCATCGATTTGGCGTCGCTCCAGATAGGCCCGGGCCGGCGCGGCCTGGGCATGATGGCGCAGGATGTCCTGGAAATAGGCCGCCGCGTCCTCATTGATGGCATAGAGTCCGGCGCGCCGACGGCGTTCCGGGTCTCCATTGTGATCGTCCAGTTCAACGCCCGTCTCCCGGGCCAAAGTTTCCAGCGCATCGCGGAAGGACATATTCTCCTTGCGCATGAGGAACTCGAAGATGTCGCCGCCCGTGCTGCACGCGCCGAAGCAATGCCACGATCCCCTGTCGGGCGAAACGATAAAGCTGGGCGTACGTTCGTTGTGAAAGGGGCAGAGGCCCTTGTAGCGGCTGCCGGCACGCTGAAGCGGAGTATAGCGAGAGATGAACTCGACGATGTCGATCCGCTGCTTGATTTCCTCAATCGCGGTCATGCTGGCTCGTCTCCCTGAGAAACATGGCGTGATCTAGCCGCAGAATGATGCGCAACCTCGCTTGGGGAGGCGCAGCTTGGGCGGGTGGCTCGGGCAAATTGAGCAATGCGGCGGGCGAATTATAACGTTTGTTCTGGTGGGTGTCAAAGCAACCGCGACAGTTCAACGTGAATGCCGCGACGAAAATTTAACGGCTCTACCTCCGGCAGAATTGGGTTGCGAATTTCCGCCGGGATCTGCATTATGCTGATTCCAGCCCGTACTTCTCCACATAGGCGGGATAGAGACGCTCGGCGACGCGGAAGAGGTTTTCCAGCTTGCGCACGGCTTTGAAGACGTTGCCTTTGGTCGTAATTTTGCCGCTAAAGAAAGCAGCGCTCAGCTTTTCGCGCCCCATCCAGATAGAATGGAGCAGATCCGCGGGCAGGCGGATTTCGAAGTTGGCTTTGCCGGGCCGGGGCCCCAGAAAAAACTCCAGCGGCGGCTGACGACCGTCCAGCAGAATCTCTCCGCTGGGGTCCTCAAAAGAGATGCGCACAACCATGTTGCTGTGCAGGAACTCGTCGATATGGTCCGGATTGGCTGCGACCTCCTGAAAGAGATCGCTCATCACGGCGTAGAGTTGTTCAGTCGATTGGTAAACGGCCATACGAAAACTCAGCTCTCTGTCTGTTCTCTGCCGGCGCCTCCGGACCGGCGCAATGCCGGCCCAAAAGAACGAATGTTTGATTATAGGCGGGCAACGGGGCGCCGTCAAAAAAGCGGCCGCGGGGGCAATGACGACTTCAGCTCGAAAATCTCAGCTTATAAAGAAATTAAAAAAGCCTGCATCGCTTTTCCGGCGACGCAGGCTTAACGAGCTTCAAAATCAGCTTTATGAGCGGTTCAGGAGCCCGGCAACGTAAAGCAAAACCACTGCGCCGACGATCGCCGTAACCAGTGAGCCGATTATATTGGTGCTGCTCATGCCCAACAGGTTAAACAGGAAGCCGCCGATAACTGCGCCGACGATACCGACAATAATATTGCCGACCAACCCGAAGCCGCCGCCGCGCATAAACTGTCCGGCCGCCCAGCCGGCTACCGCACCGATAATCAACCACCAAATAATGCTGCTAATCATATCGCTTTCTCCTCGGTAAAGCACGTCATGAAAATAAACGGGAGTGTCGTTATCATACCCGGCGGCAAGTATACATCAAGACAATTATATGCGCTAGGTTCTTTTGACATTGGCCCGGACCGACGGCTGGAAGAGGCTAAAAGTCAATCGCCTTCCCCGCGTAGGCGTATTCAAACAGGCGGCGCAATTCATCATCATCCGGAATGCGGGGTGCGGTGAAAAATTGGGTATCCATCTCAGCGTAGGCGCAGAGCTGGTCCAGCTTCGCCTGAAATTCCGCCCGATCAACGCCCAATTCCGCCAGGCTCATGGGTTGCGCCACCGTACGCTCCAGACCGCGCACGGCTTCCACCAATATGCGACCGGCCTCCCCTTCATCGTGGCTGTCAGTCAGGCCGACGAAGCGGGCGATATCCGCATAGCGCGCGCCGCCGCCGTTAACCGTAAATTCCATGGTGTAGGGCAGGAAGAGGGCCACCGTGCGCCCATGGGGCTGCTTGAAGAGCGCGCCTGCACTGTGCCCCATGGCGTGAGCCAGCGCCAGCAAAGAATTGCTAAAGCCCAATCCGGCAATCGCGGCCGCATTGCCCATCTGCTCCCGGGCTTCCACATCATTGGCGCCGTCAGCATAAGCCCGGGGCAGGTACTCAAAAACCAGCTTGGCCGCCTGCAGGCAAAGACCATCGGTAAACACATTGTGCCATGTGGCGGTATACCCTTCAATCGCGTGGGTCAGCGCGTCCAGCCCCGTATCCGCGGTGATGCGCGGCGGCAGCTTCATGGTCAACTCAGGGTCAATAATGGCCACATGGGGGACCACCTCCCGGTTGCCCGTGGAGTACTTGCGCTGCTCCTCCGTATCGGTGAGCACCAGGGCAAAAGTGGCTTCGCTGCCCGTGCCGCTGGTGGTGGGAATGGCCATGAGCTTGACGTCCTCCAGCCCCAACGTCTCCATGGGGTTGATGTCCGTGGGGTCCAGTTCGGGCCGCTGGCAGAGGACGTAGATGGCCTTGGCCGCGTCCATAGGGCTGCCGCCGCCCAGCCCCACAACCCAGTCGGGCGCGAAGGCCCGGGCGAGTTCGCCCCCCCGACGCGCGGTTTGCAGGCTCGGCTCCGGCTCCACTTCCGCAAAAACTTCGGTCTCCATGCCCGCAGCCTGAAAGAGGCCGACAATGCGGTCCACAATGCCCAATTGCTGAAGGACGGCATCGGTAACGATAAAGGCCCGGGAGCCGCCCACAAATTCAATATGGCTTAACGCCTCTTCGCCAAAGACGATTTCACGCGGCGCAGCAAAGTACCACATGGTTGCTCCTTGAGGGGAATGAGGAAGAAAAAATGAGAAATGAGGAATGAGAAACGTTGTGTGGAAGAGGGGATCGGCCGATCTTCCCGGTCCCCAATTTCTTATTCCTCATTTCTCATTCCTGCTTATGTCCGTTATGCGTAACGCGTATCCACGGTCGTTGCACAGCGGACCAACTCCTGGGCCGCCTTGACGTTCTTCATGATCTTGACCAGGTTGCCGTCCAACTTGATCTTGCGCGTCACCATGCCCTGAACGGGATCGAGCTTGCCGGCCAGGACCTGCTTCCACTTATCCATATCGGCCGTAATCTTGAATTCAGCGCTCTTGCTGTCGGCGTCTTCCACAAAATCGGAGCCGCGACAGACGCCGTGCCAGAGGTCGAGATAGATGCCGGGGCCGTCCTTGATGACCAACATGATATCGCCCTCCCAATTTTTAGCGGCGCCGGCATACTCCTCGCTGCTGTTGATCGCCTGCTCAAATTGTTCGGTCCACTCGGCGCTGGGGAATAGATAGGCCATAATGCATTCTCCTTTGGTTGGTTGGCTTGTCCGTTGCGTACACGATGAGACGCCCGGAGAGATGGGCGAAGTATAGCCCGCCGTTTAGGGGGAGCAAAGATTCCATCAGTATGCATAAAGAGTGTGGCGAAGGTGTTCCCGCTGGGTCATTGAGACGGACGAATCCCGGCAAGAATAGCGGCTCTTGTGAAATTCACGCGGCCCGCGCGCCGGCTTATGCCGGGTGACGGAGCATGCCTTCACGCACCACGCGTCCAATATTCACGCATCAACCCCGTTCCGCTTGCGCCGGATGCGGGCCAGGCGATGGGCCAGTTCTCCCCGTGCGCCGGGGGCATGACGACCGGGCCGCGCACTCTCCAGCGTGTGGAGCGCCCAGCCGGCCCACATCTCGGCCTGCTCCAGGTCCTTACGCTGCCATTCGCAATATTTGGCCAACTCCACGTAGGGCGTCAGGTCCGCATCGGGCACGGTGGTAAGCCACTGCTGCCAGACGTGGGAGGCCTCCTCCCAGCGGCCCTGACGCTTGAGCAATTGCCCCAGGCGGGCATAGGCGTCGCCCCGCGCGCCGGGCAGGGCCGTATGCTCCGCCGCATAAACATAGGCGCGCTCCGCTTCCGCCAGGTTCGCCTCCCGCTCCAGCATATCGCCCAGAGCCAGCCAGTCCGGGCCGGGCAAGGCCTGGGCCGGAGCCTGAGACGGCTGCAGAGCATAGGTCCGGCTCAGCACATCAGCCAGGGCCACCATGGAAACGATGTCCTCCCGATTATGATAGAAGATCCGGCCCATCTGCCGGGCATCGCCGCTGCGGGTGTAGTCGATGTAGAGCTGGGGAATCAACGCACCGGGCACATCCTCCTCACTGCGACGCAGGCCCAGCACCCGCTCCTCCAGGTTGATGAGGCGGCAACTGCCCAGGCGCCGCCGCCATAAGCGCCGGGAAGGATGAAGCAGGTCCAAATGCGCGCGTTCGCCGCGCAGGAGGGCGAATTCGTCCAACCCTGCGGGAAAGAGCCAGTGGTTCATTTGCAAACGAGTACGCAGGAGAGGCAAGTCAAACGTGCGCCCATTGAAGGTGACGGTCATCTCCTGCTCTTGCAGCAGCTCCCCCAATGCGACCAGCAGCGCGCCCTCCTCGGCCGGGGTGCGCATGAAAAACTGGCGCACGACAAATTCCATCCCATCCGCGGGAAAAAGCGGATTTTTCGCGTTTTGATCACTGCCCGCCAGAGATAAAGAGCCGGCTTCCCCTCCACCGTCGCCCGCATGTCGTAAAGCCGGATTTGGGTTATTTGGGTTAATTTTTTGGGATAAATCACTACGCGCAAACGCGGGAGAACGCGCCTCAAACGTGCCCACGCCTACCATGAACGCATAGACGCCCGCGCCGCCGCCCAGCCCGGTCGTCTCGGTGTCGATGAAGGCGGCATTGAGAAAGTCACTGCCCTTGCCCAGACGAAAAGCCGGATAGCGTGCAGCCAATGCGCCGGGCGTCTGCTCCAGCAGCGCGCCCAAAGGACGAGGACCGTGGGCATCCCCCAGGCCGTAGCGCCGGGTGACGACATAACAGGCGCCGGCATGATTTTCCACTTCCTCGCCGGCCGCGGCCTCTTCCAGGGTAAGAGGCGCATCCGATGCAGGCGTTCCGCGCACGCCGGTAGACGGCAGGAACGGCTCTTCCTGCGTCTTCTGCCGGCGCATGCCCTGAAGACGGCGCAGGCGCTCCAGTTGGGAAGTCATGCCGGGCCGGCCTTGACCGCGACAAAGCTGGTCGCGCCCTTGGGGACTCTCAGCACGCCCTCCTCGGCGACGATGGCCTCCATGCGTCGGGCCACGGCATCCAGCAGCGGGCCGCGGTGGCTTCCGTCCGCGGGGCGCTCGGCAATGGCGTCTACTATACCGCTGGCGTAATAGCGCAGGGCGCTTGCCGCGTCAGGGAAAACGAACGCGTCAACATATTCATGGGTTGTCACGCCGGGGAAAATGGCCGCCACCCGCTCGCTGTGGCTGCCGTCAAACGCAAGCCCCATGTTTTCCAGAGGCGTGTAGCCCAATTCCTCGGCCGCAGCATCGTGGAGATCGTGCAGGCGTTGACTGGCATCAGCCCGGTTGGTCGTAATGATCGCCCGCCCGCCCGGCTTGAGGATGCGCGCCATCTCCCGCAAGGCGGCAACCTGATCGGACACGTGATAGAGCATGTGGTTGGCGACCACGCAATCCGCACATCCGTCTGCCAGCGGCAACTGCTCGGCCGTGGCCTGAATGAGGCGGGCCGGCTGCACGGCCTGAAGCGTTTCCCGGCGCGCGTCCAGCAACATGCCCAGAGACGTATCCACGCCCACAATGATCGCGCCGCGTTGCGCCAGGGCCGCATGGTAGGTTCCGGGACCGCAGCCGATATCGGCAATCACGTCGCCCGGCCGGGGCGCGATGCGCGCCAGCATCCAGTCGAGCCAGGGAACGTCGCTCTCGGTGTAGAGGCGATGCGCTTCCCGGCGAATGTTGAGGCGCTCTGCATCGCCGTACTGCTCGGCAAGATAGAGGGCATCCGTTGCGTAGGCGGAAACAGGCTTTGGTCTGGACATGGCGTCAGCTATAATCTCCTCAGATTTGAGCGACGGAAAACGAGAACAGGTCATCATTGTGATTCAACCGACAAAGACGTGGCGCCTGGCAGCCGCCGCGCCCGCGGCCTTTGTGGAGCAGGCGCTTGTCCACCCTATTTTAGCACAGGCGCTCTATAACAGAGGGCTCCATTCAGCCGCTGAGGCGGCGGCGTTTCTAGCGATCGATGACGCAGTCGTAGAGAACCCCTATCGCCTGCGGGACATGACGCCCGCGGTGCAGCGCATTCTGCGCGCCATCGAGCAGGGCGAGGTTATCTGCGTGTACGGCGACTTTGACGCAGACGGCGTTACGTCCACCGTACTGCTGGTCAAGGCGCTCCAGGCCGCGGGCGCACGGGTCGGCCCCTACATTCCCAACCGGGTGGACGAGGGCTATGGCCTGAATATGGAGGCCATCGACAAGCTGGCCCGCCAGGCCCGGCTGATGATTACCGTGGATTGCGGCATCCGCGCCGTGGCCGAAGTGCAGCACGCGATGGAGCTGGGGCTGGACGTGATCATCACCGATCACCACTCGGTGGGCGCAATTTTGCCGCCCGCCCTGGCGGTCATTAACCCGCGCCGGGCCGATTGTCCCAGCCGCTTCGAGCGTCTGGCCGGCGTGGGCGTAGCCTATCGCCTGGCCCAGGCCGTGCTGCGCGCCGCGGCCCAACAGCCCTGGAGCCGCCTTGCGACCGCCGATGTCCCCGAAATTGAAGAGGAATTGCTGGACCTGGTGGCCATCGGCACCGTGGCCGACATGATGCCCTTGCAGCTTGAAAACCGCTCCCTGGTCCGGCGGGGGCTGGCCCAACTCAATCGCACGCAGCGGCCGGGACTGGAACTACTCATGCAGAAGGCGGGCGTGAGCAAGGGCCACGCGGATACGGCCGCCATCTCCTTCCGCATTGCGCCGCGCATCAACGCAGCCGGACGTATGGCCCACGCCAAGTTGGCCTACGATCTCCTGCGCACCGACGACGTGGCCGAAGCCTACAGTCACGCCGAACGGCTGGAAACCCTCAATCAAGCCCGACGGGAGCTGACGGTCAAGGCCGAAGCCGAGGCCGAAGCCCAAATCGCGGCCCAACTTGCGGACAATACGCGGATGCTCCTGGCCAGCAGCCGGGACTTCCAGTCCGGCATCGTGGGCCTGGTCGCGGGGAAATTAACCGACCGCTTTTATCTCCCGGCCGTGGTCATCGAAGAGGGCGAAAGCGAATCCCGGGGCAGCGCGCGCAGCATTCCCGAAGTGGACATCAGCGCCGCGCTGGATCAGGTAAGCCACCTGCTGGTACGTCACGGCGGCCATCAGGGCGCGGCCGGCTTTACCGTGGCCACCGAGCGCTTGCCCGAATTTACCATCGCGCTGCAAGAGACGGTCGACGCGATTCTGGCGAAATATGACGAACTGCGTCCGGAGCTGATCCTTGATGCGACCGCGCACCTGGACGAATTAAACTGGGGATTGGTCGAGCAGTTCGCACGCCTGGAACCTACAGGACGGGGCAACGAGTCGCCGGTTTTGCTCATCCCCGACGTGCGCGTGCGCGAGGCCAGAAGCGTAGGCGGCGGCAAGCACCTCAAGCTGATTCTGGACGGCGGTCCGGGCCAGCCGGTCATGGACGCCATTGCCTTCGGCCTGGGTGATCTGGTCCACGAACTGCCCCAAAACACGCTTATCGATGTAGCCGGCGAGCTAAACGTAAATGAATGGAATGGTCGTCGCAATTTACAGATTCTGGTCAAGGACTTGCGCACGGCGGAAGAAGCGAAAAATCGCTCCGACGATTAAATGCCCGACCGCGGTTTACATGGTTTTCGGGTCAACTTGCATTGGGGCGAATGTATTTTCGATAACGCCGGGCAGCAAGCTATAAATCGATGCGCCGATTGCCGCTTCAAGCTCAGCCTGAACGGCAAAATACCCCCTCCAGCGCGCCAACGTATGCTCGTGGACGCCATGCCTGAGGGCCACATCCACCAGGCGTTTCTCTATCAGGCAGAAACCGCTCGGCAGAGCCAGCGCATCACAGAGCTGAAGCAGCCGATCATAGGTTGAAAACTCCACTTGCGCCAGATAGGCTTCGATAAATTGAAGCTCCTCCGGCGAACAATCCCACTGCCCGTTGACTACCCGAATATCCCTGACGGGAAAAGAATGAGTCATGCTGATCTGGGCCGCATCCTCAAAGCCCAGCGCGTGCAGGAATGTGTAGCCGTCGATAATATGGCGCAAATTCGTAACGCCCGCACGCCGGCCGATATCGTGCAAAATGCCGAGTATGTACCCGGTCTCAGCGTCCAAATGGGGATGGGCCTCGGCAATCGCTTCTGCCGCCTGGGCCACAAATAACGAATGCTGCACCCAAGGACCTGGGTTTAACATCTCCGCTTCGGCCAAAAAGGCGCGGGCTCGCTCGCGATGGGGAATATTCATCAGGCTTGTACAGACGGCAGGTAGGCGGCAGCAATGATCCCTGCCAGGACAAGACCCGCGGCAAAGATGCCCGACAGCCCCAACAAGGGCGTTGCCAACACCAACAGCGCGCCAATCAATACGGTCGGTTTGATGCGCCCATGGATAAAGAGTAACGCACCCAGAAAGACGGAGACGGGAACAGCGACAGCCGCAGCGGCGGTCCCGGCGCTGATCTCGGCGTGATGCGTCGCCTGATCAATGGCCACAGCCAGACCCGCGCCCACGGCCGCGGCCGCCGCATAAACAAAGTAATGACCGTACCCCCACAAGAAGGCCTGACGCAGGGATGTGAGCATATTTTCTGCCGACCACTCAAAGTAGATCCACCACATGGAAAAGAGAATCAACAGGCCGCCGGCAACGATGAGGAGCAATTCTCCGTTGAGTCCGCCTGCGTCCAGGGCTGAGCGTGCAGCCAAAGTCAGGGAGAGGACCGACTCACCCAGTACGATGATGGTGAAGAGGCCGTAGCGTTCGGCGATATGGTGGGGGTGCCACGTGGTATTGCCCGCCCGTTCCGCCCATACAGGAACCAACAGTTCAGCCAGGACGAGAAGCGCAAAAGCGCCTGACTGCCACTCGGCAGGCAGAAAGAGGAAACCAACCCAACCGACTTGAACCAGCGCCACCCCCGTCGCATAGCGCAGGGTGGTGGTCCGGCGATCCGGGTCCGAACGCGCGGCGCGCAGCCACTGGGCCACCATGGCCAGACGCATGATGACATATGCACCCACGCCCCGGAAGAAATCCCCGGCCACAAAGTCAGGCGCCGCCGCGGCGAACATAACGGCCCCCACCATTTGCACAAAGACCAGCAGGCGGTAGGGGACGTCGTCGCAATCGTAGGCCGAAGCGAACCAGGTAAAGTTCATCCACGCCCACCAGATGCCGAAGAAGAGGCGAATATAAATGGGAATAATCTCCCGGATATGTCCTTCAGCTATGCCGTGGTGAAGCGCGACCGCGGCCTGGGCTACCGCCACGACAAAGACCAAATCGAAGAAGAGTTCTAATGGCGTGGCGACGCGGTGACTTTCATTCGGGTCCCGCGCGCACATGGAAGAAAAAAGCGAATCGCGTTGCTGAGATGTCTGTTTTGATGTCATGATGCACTTTCGTCAAAATAAAAATATTATGTCAAATAATTATAGTTTACGACAGATGAGAATGCCCTTGCCCACAGGCGCTATCGTGGCATCCACCCGGGGATCCTCCAGCACGCCGGCCACAAAGGGAGCCAACTCCGCCCCATGGCTGATGACGTTGTCCGCGGCCAGGATGCCCCCTGAGACGAGACGGGGAATCGCGATGTCGTAACACGGCTGGTAGATATCTTTTTCCGCATCCAGAAAACAAAAGGCAAGATGGGCATAGTCGGGCAGATAATCCCGGGCATCACCGTGAACGAAGCGCACAACGTCCTCCACCCCGGCCGCGGCAAAGGTTTGCCGGGCCAGGGCAGCCTTCTCCTCTAATACTTCAAAAGTTGTGATGATGGAGCCCCGCAAGCGGCAGGCCAGGCTCAGCCAGAGCGTCGAATAACCGGCGCTTGTACCGATTTCCAGACAATCACCCGCCGGGGCCATGGCCGCGAGCAAGGCCAAAAACCGCCCGGTTTCAGGTGAGATCTGGCGCAAGCGGCGCAACCGGGCCGTGCCGTCAACCCGATCCCGAGCGTCGATCCGCTCTAACTCGTCCATGCGCGCCTGCACACGCTCCGGAATTGAATGAAACATGAAATAATTCCTATTCTCAATGATTTGGGTTGATGCAAGATATTGGCGATGGGGAGATGCCCGTGTGGCCGCCTGTGGCGCAGCGCGTCCGCCATTGTAACCAATCCGCCCCGCGACGCCAAAAGCGTCAAAACGTTTTGGCATTCATGGAATCCGCTGTCTGACACGTGATGCGTGACCGAGTCTGACACGCATCACGTGTCAAATCTTCCCGCTTCCGGCGTCAGCCAACCACACAAAATCCGGCTGAATCAATATTTTTCCTTATTTGACACAATTCAATATTTAGCCTATACTAACTTTACAGTTTGATTCATAAAAAATGAAGGAGGACGGGTATTTTTATGGGTGAGGTAATCACGTTCTGGGTTCCATGGACGCTAATCATGCTGGCCTTGGCCGTGCTTTTCTGGCCGGGCCGCGGTCTCTTCTGGCGACAGCGCCGGAGTAAAGAAGAACGCGAGCGTATTCAGGTAGAGGACGCGCTTAAATATCTCTACTTCTGCGAGCGGGAGCAGCGCCGCCCCACCGTGGCGGGCATTGCCGGACGCATGCAGGTTTCAGAGAATCGTGCGGCTCACATTTCCCAGGAATTACAGGAGATGGGCTTCGCCGTCATGCAGGGCGACGTTATCAAGCTGACCGGGGACGGACGCGCTTATGCGCTCCATATTGTACGCGCGCACCGCCTGTGGGAGCGTCATCTGGCGGATGAGACCGGTTACGCTGAACGGGAGTGGCATGCCCGGGCCGAGCAGGCCGAGCACAGCCTCACGCCGGAAGAAGCGGACGCCCTGGCCGCGCGCCTGCGCAATCCCCTCCGGGACCCCCACGGCGACCCCATCCCCACGGCCACGGGCGAGATGGTTAACGAGCACGGCCAGTTGGTTACTGCCCTGGAGCCGGGCCGAAGCGGGCGCATTCTTCATCTGGAGGACGAGCCCGAGGGCCTCTACGCCCAACTCGTGGCGGAAGGATTTTACCCCGGCATGATCATCGAAATGGTGGACCAATCGTCTGATCGAGTACGGGTATGGGCCGACGGCAACGAGGTCGTCCTGGCGCCCTTGACCGCCTCGCTCATCAGCGTGCAGCCCATGAGCATGCGGGAGGAGCTGATAGTGGAAGGCGCTGAGACCCTGGCCGACCTGGAACCGCCCGAAATGGGCCGCATTATCAGCCTATCGCCGCGCTGCCGCGGCGTAGAGCGCCGACGCTTTCTGGACCTGGGCTTTGTGCCCGGCACGGAAATCGCGGCGGAGATGATTAGCCCCGGCGGCGAACCCACCGCTTACCGCGTCCGCGACACCCTCATCGCCCTGCGCAAGAATCAGGCAGGGATGATTCTTGTGGAGCGGGTTGAGGGGTGAGGGGTGAAGATTGAAGGTTGAAGATTGAAGATTGAAGATTGGGGGAGGCGGGGTTGGCGGGTGGTGATTGAGGGATTGGGAGATTGGGGATTGGGAGATTGGAGATTGGGAGATTGGGGATTGGCGCTTGCAACTTACCACTTGCCACCTGCAACTTGCCACCTGCAACTTGCCACCTGCAACTTGCCACCTGCCGCCTGCTCCCCTGAAAGGAACCTATGGATACTGTAACTGTTGAACCAATTGAACCGGGGCGAATGGCCGCCGGGTGTGAAAGTTGTGCGGCCCATAATGCCGCAAACCTGCGCCGCCTGGGCGTGGATATGAGCGACTGGGATTATGTGGTCGCGCTGGCGGGAAACCCCAATGTGGGCAAGAGCACCGTCTTTAATGCGCTGACCGGCCTGCGCCAGCACACGGGCAACTGGCCCGGTAAGACCGTCACCCGAGCCGAAGGCGGCTTCGAGTACGGCGACGCACGCTTTAAGCTGGTGGATTTACCCGGCGCCTATTCGCTCCTGGCGACCAGTCTGGATGAGGAAGTTGCGCGGGATTTCATCCTTTTCGGTCAGCCGGACGTAACCATCGTCGTGGTGGATGCCAGCCGCCTGGAGCGCAACCTGAACCTGGCGCTGCAAGTGCTGGAAATCACCGACCGGGTAGTCGTCTGCCTCAACCTTATCGACGAGGCCAAACGCCACGGCCTGACCATCGATGAGCGCCATCTGGCCCGGCGACTGGGCGTGCCGGTTGTGCCCACGGCCGCACGCACGCGCCAGGGATTGGACGAACTGCTCCAAACCGTGAGCGACGTGGCTACCGGCAAAATTATCTGCAAGCCCCATCGCGCCCGCCATGAATCGCCCGATCTCAAGGCCGCGGCGGACGAAGTCGAGGCCGATCTCCATCGCCTCTATCCCAATCTGCCCAACGCACGCTGGGTCGCGCTGCGCCTGCTGGACGGCGACGAAGCCATCATTCAGGCCATGCAGCGTGGAGAGTTGGGCGACCTCACCCGCAGCGCGCCCGACAGCGAGGCCGTAAACGTAATCCGACTGGAGGCTGCACCCGCATGACCACTGCAACCATTTCCCAAGGCAATCTCACGCCCCAGGATGTCCTGGAGCAGGCCGCATCGCTGCGCTTGCGGGTAGGAGATTTCCACGAAAAGTTAGTCGAGTCCAACTACGCGGAAGCCGCGGACATCGCCGACAGCGTCGTTACCCGACCGGAACGACCGGCGCATGGGCTAAGCCTGGACCAGCGCATAGATCGCCTGGTAACGAGCCGCCTGTGGGGCTTCCCCCTCATGATCCTGCTCTTCGCCATCGTCTTCTGGATCACCATTTCCGGGGCGAACATTCCGTCCAGCATGCTCATGAATGTGCTCATCGGCCGGATTTACCCCCTGCTGCATGTGGGCGCAGACGCCATTCACCTGCCCTGGTGGCTCAGCGGACTGCTCATTGACGGCATGTACCTGGCCACGGCCTGGGTAATCAGCGTCATGCTGCCGCCCATGGCCATCTTCTTCCCGCTCTTTACCCTGCTGGAAGATTTCGGCTACCTGCCCCGGGTGGCCTTCAATCTGGACAACGTCTTTCGCAAGTCGGGCGCGCACGGCAAGCAGGCGCTGAGCATGATGATGGGCTTCGGCTGCAACGCCGCGGCCATGGTCTCCACCCGGGTCATCGACAGTCCCCGGGAGCGGCTCATCGCCATGATCACCAATAACTTTGCCCTGTGCAACGGGCGCTGGCCCACCCAGATTCTGATTGCCACCCTTTTCATCGGCAGCCTGGTTCCCGCCTACCTGGCCGGCATCGTCTCGGCCCTGGCCGTGGTGGGCATCGCCATGCTGGGCGTTTTGCTGACCTTTGCCGTCTCCTGGGCGTTATCCCGCACCCTCCTGCAGGGGGAAGTCTCCACCTTCAGCCTGGAGTTGCCGCCCTACCGGCCGCCCCGGGTCTGGCAGACGATTTACACGTCAATCATTGACCGCACCCTTTTCGTATTGTGGCGGGCGGTTGTCTTCGCGTTGCCCGCGGGCGCGGTCATCTGGCTGGTGTCCAACATTCAAATCGGCGGCGAAAGCATTGCCGCCTATTTCATTAACTGGCTCAATCCCCTGGGGCTGCTCATCGGCCTGAACGGCGTCATTCTCCTGGCCTACGTGGTGGCGATTCCGGCCAATGAGATCGTCATTCCCACCATCCTCATGCTCACCGTTTTGACCACGGGGATATCCGGCATGGGCGCGGGCGCGGGCGTTATGTTCGAGGCAAATTCTCCGGCCGGAGCCATGGCGATCTTCCAGGCCGGCGGCTGGACCCTGCTCACGGGCGTCAACCTCATGCTTTTCAGCCTGATTCACAACCCGTGCAGCACAACCATCTACACCATGTACACAGAATCGGGCAGCCGCAAGTGGACCGCGGTGGCCGCGCTTTTGCCCTTGGCCATGGGCTTTGTGGTAACCTTTATGGTGGCTCAGGCATGGCGCTTGGGCGCGATGATTTTTGGATAATTTGTGACTCGTGATGGAGTTCAGCACGCCTCACGAGTCACGCATCAAATATTCACGGATTACACACCAGCAGGATAACCCCATCATGTCGCTACCAATCAAGATTGGCCTGGGTTTTGGCTTGGCCGGCCTGCTTCTCACCGTCATCGGAATCGTGCGCGGCACGGTCCCGACCAATCCCGCGTCCATGGCCGTAGCCCTGCTCATCGGCGGCGGGGTCTGGTTCCTGGTCTCCTGGGCTGTGGCTACGGCCGCGGTGGATGTGGAGCAGGGAGCGGGAGAGTAAGCCTATTCTTCTTCAGCGTCTGTCTCCTCCAGGCGCGACAGGTCGGCCAACACTTCCATGGGCGTACGGTTTAGGGTGTAGCGATGCCAGAGGTTATCGGCCAGGCTTTCGCTGTTGCAGGCCACACCCTGGCGACGGAAGTAGTCGCAGACCCTGGCCACATCCCGAAAGAGAATTTCCCGGGCATGGGGATTGCGCGCCACATCCACCACCTGGGGAAAATCGATCAGCGTAATCTTCCCTTCCCAGTAAAGAATGTTATAGGCCGACAGGTCGCCGTGGATGATGCCGAGCCCCAGCATCAGCTCTACGTTGCGCATGACCTCCAGAAAGAGGGGCTCCGCCTCAGCCGGGGCAAGCTCAATCTCGTGCAGCGTGGGCGCGGCCTGCTCAGCGTTGCCCTGAAACTGCATGAGCAGCGCGTTCTCGCCCGAGGCCATGGGCCGGGGCACGGCCCCGCCCGCGGCATGGAGGCGCTCCAGCGTGGCGTACTCATGCATGAGCCACGACGTATGGGCCAGTTCGCTGCCGAAGGAGCCGCCCTTCTCCACCGCACGCTTGAGGCGCGTATCCCGCTCGTTGAGGGTCTTGCCGTCGCTGTCGATGAGGCTGCGCCCCTCCCGATAGCGCTTGTCGTTGCGCAGGTTGCGGAACTTGCGCGGCCGGTAGACCTTGGCCGCAACCAGCGGCGCGCCGACGCTGGGGTGCGCGGCGCAGCGGTAGACGTTGGCCTCCTTGCCCCCCTTCACCCGGCTGAGCACGTCCGTGATCAGAGCCCGATCATAGAAGCCGCTCAGAGATGAATAAAGCCAAATCGCCTCAAAGCGGGCGGGGCGATAGGTCATGGCAAAGCCCGCCTCCAGCCCTTCCGACTCGTCGGTGAGGGTCTCGATGATCTCCTCCTGGGAACGTTTCTGCTTATGGTTCGCCTTCTTTTTTTGCCGGCGGTAGCGGCCGTCTTCGTAGGCCGGATCGTAGCGCGCGGCATAGCCTTCGTAAGAATCGAGTGCGTCGTCATCCGATGGGGAAGGCGAAAATTGCGTACTGCGGACGTTCATTGTTCTATTTCCTCGAATAAGAATCGTAACGGCGAAGTTCCTCCGGGAGGGTCTGCGAAAACACGCCAGTTCCAGAGAGAAGCCTCCCGGAGGCTCATGAGCAAGCGCCGCACGCGCCCGCAAAGGGACGCTCCCGGCGTCTTAAATCCAAAATAAAAACGGCTGCGGGGTGCGCCCGCAGCCGTCTCATGTCAAAACAGGAGATGATCAGCAGAAAATCTGCAGGCGCACGACATTTTCACTTGCAGTTGACACAGTCTGTTGTGGTGCCATGCGTGCGCCTCCTTTCGAGGAAAACAAGTCAAACAGAAGATCAATCCATCACGAATGGGTGCGAGTGTAACATAGCGCACCCATATTGCAAAATAGCCGGTCAACAGCGCGCATCTCAATCGCCTAATCTCCAATCTCATAATCCCTGTTGCGAGGCCAGAGATTGAGAGATTAGGCGATTGATTTACACTTTCCCCGCCACGATCTCGGCAATTTCATCCGGGTGGCGGGCTACGTCGGCGCCCGCGGCCTTGAGCGCTGCCATCTTCTCCGCGGCCGTGCCTTCGCCGCCGGAAATGATCGCGCCCGCGTGGCCCATGCGTCGCCCCGGCGGCGCGGTCTGGCCCGCGATAAAGGCGGTGACCGGCTTGGTCATGTGATTGGCAATAAAATCGGCCGCCTTCTGCTCGTCGGTGCCGCCAATCTCGCCGATGAGCACCACTTGCTCCGTAGCGGGATCGTCTTCGAAGAGCTGAAGCACATCCAGAAAAGTCGTGCCGATGATGGGATCGCCGCCGATGCCCACCGCCGTGCTCTGACCGATGCCCCGGGCCGTAAGCGCATAGACTACCTCATACGTCAACGTGCCCGAGCGGGAGACGAGTCCCACGTTGCCCGGCGTGTGGATGTGGCCGGGCATGATGCCCACCTTGGCCTCGCCGGGGGTGATCAAGCCGGGGCAGTTGGGCCCGATGAGACGCGTCCCCAAGGTGTCCAGGTAGGCGCGCACCTTGACCATGTCCAGCGCCGGCACGCCTTCGGTGATGCAGATAACCAAGTCCACCCCCGCGTCCGCCGCTTCGATCACCGCATCGGGCGCAAAGCGGGCGGGCACATAGATGATGCTGGCATTGGCGCCCGTCGCTTCCACCGCTTCGGCCACCGTATCAAAGACGGGCGTGTTGCCCACGGCCCATTCGCCGCCCTTGCCCGGCGTCACACCGGCAACCACATTGGTGCCGTATTCGATCATCTGCTCGGCATGGAAAGCGCCTTCCCGGCCGGTAATACCCTGGACAATCAGGCGCGTATCGTTGTCTACAAGAATGCTCATAGGGTCTCTCCTTTGGCCGCGGCCACGGCCTTTTGCGCCGCTTCGGCCAGGCTGGTGGCGGTGGGCAGATTGGCTTCGGCGATAATTCTGCGCCCTTCCTCCTCATTGGTGCCCACCAGGCGAATGACAAAGGGGACCTTCACATCCAGGGTGTCGATGGCTTCCAAAACGCCCCGGGCAACTTCATCGCAGCGGGTGATGCCGCCGAAGATGTTGATGAGCACGGCCTTGACCCGCTCATCCGAAAGAATGATGCGCAGCGCAGCCGCCACCCGGTCCGCCTTGGCGCCGCCGCCGATATCCAAAAAGTTGGCCGGCTCGCCGCCGTAAAATTTAACGATGTCCATGGTGGCCATGGCCAGCCCCGCACCGTTCACCATGCAGCCGATCTCGCCGTCCAGATGAATGTAGGTGAGGTCATTCTCCCGGGCCTCGATTTCCGACTCATCCTCCGCCGCGGTGTCCCGCATGGCTTCCAGATCGGGATGGCGGAAGAGTGCGCTGTCGTCCAGCCCGATCTTGCCGTCCACGGCCAGCAGCTCGCCGCTGCCGGTAATGACCAGAGGATTGATCTCGGCCAGAGATGCGTCGCTCTCCATATAGGCCTGGTAGAGACCCTTGGCGATCTTGATGAACTGCCGGGTGTATTCCTTGGGCAGGTTGATGCCCTCGGCCAGATAACGCGCCTGATAGTCGCGCAAACCCAGGTAAGGATGCACCGCGACCGTGATAATCTTTTCGGGCGTCTCCGCCGCGACCTGTTCGATCTCCACGCCGCCTTCACTGGAGGCCATAAGGACCACCCGCCGCTTGGCCCGATCCAGGACCGCGCCCAGGTAGATTTCGCTCTGGATGTCGGCCGCGGGGTCGATGAGGACCTGCTGCACCGTCAGCCCCTTGATGTCCATGCCCAGAATCTCCTCCGCCCGGGCATTGGCCTCTTCCGGCGTTCCGGCCAGCTTGATGCCGCCGGCCTTGCCCCGGCCGCCGACCAGGACCTGACTTTTGACCACGACGGGCCCGCCCAACTGCTCGGCAACGGCCTGGGCTTCCGCAGGCGTGGTCGCGACTTCGCCCTCAGGAATAGGAATTCCGTAGTGGGCGAATACGCGTTTGGATTGATACTCGTGTAAGTTCAATGGGCTTCTCCTTCCCAGCGAGTGTTGATAGATTGTGGTTATTCAGCGCCTGACAGACGGAACGCGGGCGCAGCAGAATTCGACGGATTCAGCCTGCTTCAAGCGGAACAATCAGGATCCATGTCCCGAATCATTCGGCTGAATTCACGGCGAAGTTCGCCCGCCCTACGCTCTATCCATGGCTTGGTCTGGTATCGATTTGGTTGAAGGCGGACGGCACGCGGACGGCATACTGGCCTCGCCTCAAGTGGAGTATGGGGTCATTATAGTCTCGCCGCGCGACAAAGCCCAAATTTTTGGCGCGGAATCAGGCAAGAGACGAGGATGGCTCGCAAAACAGAAAGCGGCAGAAACGCCTGACTGCAACGTTCCTGCCGCTTTGATCCGATATTTGGTTTCGTCGTGCTGTTAGTCTAGCGCTTGAAAAGGCCGGCAATGAACAGGATCACGACGGCGCCGATCACCGCGGCGATGATGCTGGCGATAATGCCGCCGAATCCAACGCCGATCATCCCGATGCCGAGCAAGGAGAGCAGCCAGTTGCCGACAATACCGCCGATAATGCCGATGATGATATTGCCGAGCAGACCAAAGCCGCCGCCGCGCATGAGATTGCCTGCCAACCACCCTGCCACTGCGCCGATCGCTAATGAAATAATCCAACCCCAGATCATTTTGCTTTCTCCTGACTTTGCGATGTGGCCGCACCTGTTCACAGATGTGGCGAGTTTAACGAGTTGCCGACAAAGAGAACCGCGATAAAACCATTACATAGTACACCTGCGCCCCCTGTGTGTCAATCGGGGAAAAGAGGCGGGTGGCAGGTGGCGGGGTGGTTGTTGTAGGGCGCCTGCCCGCCTGTTCGTCACCGGACGGGATGGGGGACGGCAAGGCGGGAATGTTGCGGGCAGGTAGAGACGTTGCAATGCAACGTCTCTACCGGTTCGATCCGGGACGGTACGGATTATCGCGACGCCGACCCGGTCCATGCCGGCTACGCCTACAACCAGCGCGCCGCCATCGCCTATACCCACACCGACACATTCAAGGAGGAGATGAAGGCGCGCGCCTTGAACGCATTATCGCCGCGCTGGTGCGCTACAACGGTGTGCGTCAGGCCGAAGGCTATGGGTTGGAGTGCGTCGATTACCAGGCCAAGATGGCGGCCATAGCCTACAACCTGAAGCGCTGGGCAGCCATGCAGCGTGTGGAAGAACGGGCACAAAAGGTGAAACGCAGCGCATAGCGTTCTGCGTGCGTTGAAAAAAGACGGCGATGTGGCGACGTAGCCATGTGGCGGGCCCAGTCAGCTTTCGCCTGCCCTGAATTGGCTTGAGACCCCTGTTTTCCGCTCCCCACGCACCGATTCAGCCGCCGAAACCTCTTTCGGCGCAAAAAAACGGCCGCCTTGCGGCGACCGCTCTCCTATCCCTTTTTAATGAAATGCTCTCCCGACGGGCATTAATGGAATTGCTACAGGGCTGCCCGCTTCGGGCTTGCCCTGCCAAAATCCTGCGTTTCAGTACCCCGAAGGGCATTAATGGAATTGCTACGGCAGGCAGTTTACGACCGGCCTATCTCGCATCTGCACGAGTTTCAGTACCCCGAAGGGCATTAATGGAATTGCTACTGACATGCAAGAAGCGCAGTTCTCATACAACTGGAGTTTCAGTACCCCGAAGGGCATTAATGGAATTGCTACTAAGTTATTTGAGCTTTGTGAGGGATTGTCGGAGGAAGAGAGTTTCAGTACCCCGAAGGACATTAATGGAATTGCTACACAATGGTTTAGGAATAAATCAGTGTCAAGACCTCAGGTTTCAGTACCCCGAAGGGCATTAATGGAATTGCTACCCGCCCGCATTGCAGACGCCTTGGTGGAAATGTAATGGCGTTTCAGTACCCCGAAGGGCATTAATGGAATTGCTACCGGGCGGCTAGCCGACTGGAGTGCGACAGCCCAATGGATGGTAGTGTTTCAGTACCCCGAAGGGCATTAATGGAATTGCTACCCAAAACCAAGATCGTTTTTACGCCGAGCACATAAACGTTTCAGTACCCCGAAGGGCATTAATGGAATTGCTACGCCGTAGAGATCCCGTTCTAATGGAACGGCAAAGCGTGTTTCAGTACCCCGAAGGGCATTAATGGAATTGCTACAAATAATGAGCAAGGAGGAAATACTGGATCAATGGGGGTTTCAGTACCCCGAAGGGCATTAATGGAATTGCTACGCGATATTGATATCGCCGTAAGCGAATAGTTATATATGTTTCAGTACCCCGAAGGGCATTAATGGAATTGCTACCCAGGGTGAAGACTGGGATGATCTATCGCGGTGGGTAGTGTTTCAGTACCCCGAAGGGCATTAATGGAATTGCTACTAATTTGCGGTCGCGCGAACGCAACCGCCGCGGCGGTGGAGCAGCGTTTCAGTACCCCGAAGGGCATTAATGGAATTGCTACAGCAAGCAGCGGAATCCGGAAGGCCGCAGCGTTGAAGGGCATGTTTCAGTACCCCGAAGGGCATTAATGGAATTGCTACCCCCGCCTTTTTGACCCCCAAACTGACAAACAGGACATGAAACTGACGATTTGGGTCATTTCTTCTTGTTTTCATGGGGATGTCTCCATTTTAAACCAATTCGACTGACTCGTCCAGTGCAAAAAACGGGGGGTCAGTCGTTTTTTATCCTTGCCCGCGGGCGGTCCTGACATGCCGCTCTCATCTCTGTCCCTTGCGGCTGACGGCAGACCGCCAGCGATCAAGTGACCGGTCGTTCGGAACTCCGTAGCGGGCGGCCGGGCTTGACTATCCCTCTGCGGAGGGGAAAAATTACCCCAAATTGCTCCAAACAGGGCCAAAAATTCGACCGACTCGGCCTGCAGGCCACTTTAAACGTTGGTCGAATTGGACAGATTCCGCTCTACACCACCCAACTTGTCTCTTCCTGCACCGGCTCCTTCCCGGCGCGGGTCGTCTCAATCTTACCCTGGCAAGCGGCGCAGAGAAAATAATAACGCACATGGTCCAGACGCGGCTTGATGATCCGCGCCACCGCGGCCTGCATCCGCGCCAGTTGTCTGTCGTCCAGCAGACATTCAAAGACGCTGTACTGGACCGGCGTTCCGTAATCCTTGAGCCGGTTATGCAGCCTGGTGCGCCGCCGATTGTTGGGAATGTCATAGGCGACCACGACAAAGCGTTGCGTCATGTTGATTGCTTCTTTCCTCTTATTCTGTAGGTCGGGTCTCCGGCCCGACAAAGTGCGGATAGGCAGCGGACCGGTTTGAAATGCCGACCCTGGTCAACAACCCATGTCGGGCAAGGATGCCCGACATGCAATCATCGCGTCAAATAGGGCATATAAACGCCGCCGCCTTCGATGATTTTGCGCACTTTACGCGCCTGCACTTCCAGAATCTTCTGGTAGCTCAGACGTCGGCCCACTTCCTTGACCTTCACCTCCCGTTGCAAGGTGTCGGCATAAGCATTGAAAAAACGCTTCAGGCCGGGGCCGCGCAGGTAAACGCCGCCATTGGGGCCGGGGCGGAAATCATCCGGTTGAAAACGCCCGCGGCTGATCAGGCTGTAGACCAACGAATCCACAATCACGCTGCGAAACTCTTCCATCAGATCCAGCGCCAGGGCAGGGCGACCATATTTGTTGGTGTGAAAAAAACCGACGTAGGGATCCAGCCCCACTACTTCGCACGCGGCCGCTACATTTTCCGCCAACAGGGTATAGCCCAGGCTGAGCAATGCATTGACCGGGTCCGTGGGCGGGCGGCGTGTTCGCCTGGGAAAGCGCCATTCCGGATCCAGCGCCCGGCGCAGAACCCCGAAATAGGCCCGACTTGCCGCGCCCTCCAGCCCCCGCAGCCGATCCGGGTCAGCCGCATCGGGCAGCGCCTTCAACGTATCGTTCATGCGCGTAAAGCAGATATCAGCCTTCATATCCTGGTTGCGTGCCAGACGGCGGGCATAGGTGCGCGCGTTGGTGATCTTGCCCCGCACCAACTCCCTGCTCAGCGCCAGACAGAACGCTCCGTCGCCCGCACACGCGATCTGCTGAATGCGCAGCGGCAGATTTTTAGGCGCAGGCGGCATCAATCGCCCCCGCAGTTTCCCCCACCGATTCAGCAGCGACAGGGTCACGCCCTTGTCCAGCAGTTCGTGAAGCAGCGGTGTCGTCACCCCGACTCGCCCCACCAGCACCACCTGATCGACGCGGGCAAAGGGTACGGCCAGAAGCGGCGCATCCTCCTTGACCACCAGAATACGGCCATATTCTTTTTCCAGGCGTGCGCCCTGCTCAGTTACATAAAGAGTCGGCATCCAAATCACTCATACCCGTCGGGCGTATAGCGCCAGAGCCAACCGGGCGTCGCCCCTTCCACGGTGAAGCGCTTCTCCTGCCACACAAAGCTGTAGTCGGTTGCCGTCAGATGAATGCCCAGAAAGTCGAACCCTTCTTCAAAAGAGGTGACACAGGTTTTGGCGGGTTCATAGGTCAGCTTGAGCTGGTCCAGCCGCTGCTCCACAAGACGATACGCCCGCTGCGCTTCGTCCGGGCTTGCGCAGCAGACGATGAAATCATCGGCATAGCGCACAATCGCCCAGCGCCCCCGCACCATGGTTTTGTCCAGGCGATGGAGAAAAACGTTACAGAGCAGCGGTGCGATGGGCATTCCCTGGGCCAGCCCCCGATTGGGGTTGCGACGAATTGTCCCTGCATCGATCCAAAGGTCAAGCAACTTGCGCGCGTCCGGATCCGGGACATCTTTTTCCAAAAATGTGCGCAGCAACTCATGGTCAACGCTGTCGAAACAGTTATCGATATCCGCGTCCAGCACCCACATCAACCCCTGGTCGCGAAAGCGCAGGATGGCGCGCAACGCGCCGTGGAGGCTGCGCCCCGGACGATAGCCGTAGCTGCATGCGTAAAAACGTCGCTCGAAGTGATCATCCAGCACATTGAGCACGGCCCGCTGGGCCACCCGATCCCCGATATTGGCGATGCGCAAGAGTCGTTGTCCGCCGCCCCGTTTGGGAACGGCGACCCTGCGCAGACGACCGGGGCGGTAGGTTTGGGTCCGGAGTTGATTTTGAAGCCGTTGCAGATTCGTCTCCCAGTTGCGGGCAAAGCGTCGCACGCTTACCCTGTCCGGCCCGGGCGCGCCCTGGTTGCCGGCTACCCGTTCCCATGCGTCGCAGAGATTGGGCCAGGCGAGGATCGCGTCAAGCACGGCGCGGCTCCTGCGTTGCGGGGGAATCTCCATCATCGGCCTCATCATGACCCGATTCGTCGGTGGGCTCATCCTCTGTTTCCGGAATCACCGCATCGAGCAGAATGGGGTCCAGCGGCGTCGGGCGATTCAGTTCTCTGTTATAGACCGCGGGCGTCATCTGCAGGGCGATGCCGGGCCAGGCGCGGCAACCTTGTTCCGCGCCGATGCTCATGGCCGTAGTGCCGCCCGTCACGTCGCAGGCGAGGTCATTGGGCGCGAGGTCGAAAATTCCGGCATGGCTTACGGCCCGCGCCACCGCGTTGGCCGCTTCTTCCGGACGATAGGGATTGTGGATGAATTCCTCTGACGAGACGGCTCGTCCCCACCAGTGAGCAGGCAACGAGTTCAGCGAGGATTTGCTCTGTTCCGTCACCACAAACCAGATGAAGTCCAGCGTGTCGCGATGGGGCTTCACGGCCATGCGCGCAGTCTCCTCCCGGCCGAAGAGAAGGATCAGTCCCCGGCGAGGCGGCGGCGCGGTCCCCGCAACCGCGTGGTCCTGGATTCGACGCCCGCGTAAGAGCAAGAGAAGAAGTTGATAGAGAAGAACCGTTACGACCACCGTCAGAAAGATACCAACAAGCCAAAGCGAGCCCCCGGGACGATCGGCGAATTGGTTCAGCACCCGCTCCACAAACCAGGAGATTACAATGCCGAAGAGAAGCACGACAATGGGGTTATATTTGAGTTGCAGATAGATGGAACGAAGCATTGGGGTCACCTCCATTTATAGATCGGGTATCCCTGCCCGACCTGGTTCGCTGATCACGAATCGGCGCTTCAAGCCGACGCTCGCGTATCCGACCTTCGTCGGGCCGGAGACCCGACCCATTACCCGATCCGCCGCGCCTGCCCCATACCCATAGTCGTCTGCACCCCCACACCGCTGTAGAGCGCGAAATCCGCCAGCATCTGCATAAGCGCGCACCAGTATCGATCCCGGTTGAGCGCGGTATAAGTCACCTCGCCCACGCCGCCGATGCGGAGGCCGCCCTGCTTGCCGTGCACGGCCTGGCTGCGCAGATTGTAGCGGCTGATCGCGATCATCTCCTCGCCGAAGCGGCGCATCTCCGGACTGAGGGTAATGGGGCTAAACGCGTTCCAGCGTTCGACCAGACTGCCGAAGACCAGATCAGGCAAGGGGACAGGTACATGGATGCCCGCCGACTTAAAGGAGGTGGGGCTGCCGAATTGGAGAGTCACGTGTGAGGTGGGCGGGCCGGGCTGGAGCAGGCCATAGCTCGCCAGTTCCTCATATGTCGTCTGACCGGCCCACTCATGCTCCTGGGGATCGCAAGTGACGCCCGCAGGCTCAAACGGATGCTCCGCCAAGGTCCAGATTGCCGGGGGCGTCTCCACCAATGCCAGATGGAGCGAGCGCGCGACCTGAACGGTCAAACCGGTCACGCGTAGAGTGTAGACCTGATCCTGTTTAATTTCCGCACCTTGACGAGTCGTGCGCGCGCCCCAAAGACCCGAACAAGTCAGGGGCTTGGGGCCATGATTGCCCGCGTGAATTTGTGCGCTTACATCCGGCGCCACTCGTTGAATCTGAGTCAGGACTTCAGCGTAATTAGCCCGACCCAAATGACCGGGGAGGCAGGCGTCTCCGCACGCGCGCAGAGAGAGGAGTAATGAAACAAGCATATGCGTCCACTCCGGGGATAGGTTGATTGAGAGTACGAGTCCTAGAGGACCTCTTCCGGCACATGGGCGGATGTAGAATGGACGGGCGGCGGATTCAAGCGCAGATCGATGGTGAAGCATCGATTCTCAAAATCCTCGATCAGCAAGCCCGTCTGCACGCCCTCGGTAATCAGGTCGCAGTTCAGCCTCTCCCACGTACCGGCTACCCCCTTGAAATAGACGGATTTCTCCTCGGGCATCTCCAGAACCTGCTTGGCTTTCTGAGGAGACAGGTCTCGCAGATGAGAAACGCCGTCGTCATCGATCACATTCACCTGCCATCGCCCATAGCGGCGATTATCCAGGCGGCGCATAATCTGACCGGCTACCAGCACGCCAATTACAACCACAATAAATTCCGAAAGCAAGTTGTGACTTCACTGCGAGAAGGTCAG
>JAGRCP010000136.1 GCA_020433455.1 Caldilineaceae bacterium
TTTCAAAGTCTCGTTGTAGTATTAACATAGGTATCTTCCACTTCAATCACCGCAAACTGACTGTAATTGCCACGATGAGCAAGTATATCACCATTACCTAACTGCGATCGGAAATAGTATCCAGTAATATATTCCATAAGCATTGGAGGATTGGTCATTCCTCTGATTCTGTTCGTAATTATCCACGGATTTTCCAGATCTGTATCTTCGGCATCTAACACCCGAATATCGGAATAAGCTGGACTGTATGGTCCAGCTATTGTAAATGTGTCACCAAGAGAGAATCCATCTATCGATAAGGGATTTTCCTCTGTAGGCACACAATGCGCAGCAGTTGATGCGTAATTTTTCCCGGTCCATAAATTTGTTAGAGCAAGTCCCGCTGTGCAACCATTTATATCGCCGCCACCGCGATAATATGGATAATCAACAGTAAGCGGAACAGGACTTTCCCCATATTCAAAACGCATAAAATCCAATAAGCGGTTAGGAGTCTTTTCATTCACGACAGCCGCAATATTGCCAAGGAAATCAATATCAGCGCGGAGTGTAGTGGCCAGCATCTCAGGCTCTTCAGCACGAACAACAATTGCTGCACTCCGCGTATTAATGCTGGTAGAAAATGAGAACCGATCCTGTAATTCTTTGTTTTCAAACAGCATTAATGAGATTGCTTCTAGCTCTTTAAGGCTATAAGGCGATTGTACTATGCGAATTTCATTTCCCAACGCATATTTTTCCGTATACTTGCGCAGAATATCTTCACCATTAGGAGCTGAAAAATGAAGCCCCAAACGAAATTCAGGCTTATGCTCAATCCAGCCACCGCCATAAGCAAGTTCTCTTTCATACAGCTCGCCTTTTAGGAGACTGAATTGATGCTGAACAGTAAAACGTCTCTGTGCTTCATCGTAAGAGATATTCAGACCTTGCGCATAGGCGGCTACGACATCCCACGCCGGATCCCCTTTGTGCTGCATGGCGGGATCGTCGTCAGGAACATTTCCATCATCTGTTTGAGAATAAATTGGGGCAGGAGCGAGAAGTGTTGTCAGTGCCAAAACGATGGCAATGAGATAGAGGTATCGAGATCGATTTCTCAGAAAATGGGGGGGGGGACTTTCCAATTCATGGGGGTTCTCCTCATAAATCTTGGTTAGATAAGTCGTTGACTCCAACACGTGGACAGAAAAGGCGCCCATCTGGACAACTTCAAGATCAGGGAATTCCGCCCATATTATAAACCTGAATCCAGAGGGATGTCAAGGGGCTTTCCAGTCCAAAAGATTGGAATCGAGCATTTTGCAACAAGGATTGTGAATTTTTTGACAATATCGCGTCAGTCAAACGGATCAGGAGCCGCCCCCCTCCCGGCCGCCCGGCGCGTCCGCTCTTTGCGCCGCCCGCGATCCGCGTAGCTATCCGCCGCGCGGGGCGAAAATCAGCACCAGGAGCGAGAGGCTCGCGACGATGACGCCGTCCAGAAGAATGGTAAAAAGGAGCGCGCTGTTCATCTGCCGGAGGAAAGGGGCGCTCCACGCCAACGCAGCGGCAAAAGGCGTGGCGGGCAGCCCCAGCACCAGGTAGACGATCCCGGCCAGGGCGCTGTAGAGCAGCAGGGAACGCAGGGGTTCCCGGTCGCTTGCGCTGGGCATCATGGCGTTGGCCACGACGAAGAGCGCATAGGCCCAAAGCGCGCCGTCCGGCCGGCGCAGGGCCCGGGCCAACGCGTGCAGGCCGGCCAACCAATCCCCCTGAGCCCACGCGCCCGTCACGTCTGTGGCCGCGAAAACCTGATGCCCAATAAATGCCACCAGCGTCGTCCCCGCGAGAAGGGGCGCCAACCCCACCAGGCTGTCCTTCCACACGCCGCCCCGCTGGACGCTCACACTGCCCATACCGATGGCGTTGCCCCTGCGTTTGGGCCAGACCCGGAACTTGCCCGCCTTTAGCCCCAATGCCCGGGCCATGAGCCAGTGCGCGCCCTCGTGTACGATGATGCCGGGCAGGAAGAGGAGATAAAGGGCCAAGGTCATCATGGCTTCTGAGCCGGTAAGAAGATAGGTCAGTTCCTGAAGCCGAAAGCTGATTTGGCGGGCTAAAAAGAAGAGAATAAGCAGGGCGAGAAGAAAGCTGAGAAGAGGAATCAGCGGGGTAAGCGAAGCGGGCATGGCAAACAAAAATGCGCTACGGGTTGCTTTCCAGATTATAGGTTAGGCTCTCCAGCAGCCAGCAGCCGTTTTGCTTCACCAGCGTCCAGCGATCGCCGGCAGGCGCAATTTCGCCGCCGATTTGGGTGGTAGCGCGTACGGTAGCCTGCTCGCCGTTAAGGGAGATTTCCAGATCCGCGGGCTGGATGCTGGTCGGTGCGCCGGGAAAGACGGTGCGCACATAACGATGCCGGATGGCGTCCTTGTTCAGCCATTGCTGATCGTCAGCGGCATCGTCGGGCGTGTTTTTGGCGTCAACAACAATGCTCTCTTCGGCCCAGAGCGCCATGAGCGGCTCGATGGCCTGGGCGACGACCTGCTCGCCCTCAGCCGCCAAAACCAGGCGGATAGCCTCTTCATCGGAGGCGCCGTCGGCTGCAACCAGGGTGCAGGAGCCGGCGGGCAATGGGGTAGGAGCGGGCGTAGGAGGAGGCGGCGCAGCAGGCGGTCGGCTGCATCCGGCCAGGAGGAGCATGGTCGGCACAAGCGCCTGAACGCCTAGCCTCAGCAAGCGCGCCATTTACTCTTCCTGTCCGAAGAAGGCGCGGATAAAGTCGCCCTGAACGGCCAGCGTTTCGTCCAGCGTACCGTATTGGGGTGAAGTGAGCTTAAAGAGCACGATTCCGTCGTTCAGGTCTCGCTCGGCGTCAGGAAAAAGATAAAAGTAATAGACGATATGCTTGGAGGGCTCATCCCGTCCTTCTATCTGCTTGTCCGCATCCAGCCAGAGGCCGTAGAGTTCGCTGCCGTCGTTGAGTTGGGTAGGCAGGGAGCCCAAATCATACTGCCACCCGTCAGCATCGTAGCAGATATCGGGTGCGTGGAAGGGCCGGGAACTGCGCCCGCCGATCAACGTCAGCCAGACATACTGGCCTGCCTCGTTGTAGTAGAGCCGCCGCACGTATTGTTCCGGTTCCAGCAATATCTCGACTTCTTCATTGGTTTCGGGCATCTCTTGTCCTGACCAGCCGGCCACTTCCAACGGCACGGCGGTTAAATCCGCATCCAGGTCAAAACGAAACGGGCTGGTCACATGCGTCTCACGCGGCGTCCGCTGCCAGAAGTCCAGATCGACGACGTAGGCGTTGAATGGGCTTTCCTTGGCGGGCGTATTCTCTTCCGATGAAAGCAGGCGCGGCGCATAGACTACGCCCAGCGCAGCGAACAGGAGAGCAACGACGATAGAAGTACGTACAAGAGAGTTAGACATGCTATTACCCAGCAATCAAATCACATTTAGCCGGAGCTTATCCACCCGCAAGCTTCGGGCCAGCAGCGCCAACAGCGCCAGCATGAGCACAAAGAAGACGGGACCGGAATAGTCGTGATAAAAAATAAATGCCGCGTCCGCGCCTTGCCAGGCCGCCACGAAGAGCAGCGACGCCACGCGCAAAATATTGCCCAGCAGCGCCAGAGGAAAAGCGAGTAGCACCAATACGATCCGGGCCCAAACGGGACCGTCAAAAAGATAGGCGGCCAGGGTAGTCAGGGCCAGCAGCGCAATCAGCGAGTTAATGCCACTGCACTGTGCGCCGATGACCAAATCAGCATTGGGCAGGGTGATGGCATTGCCCGTTACCGTCATCTCCAGCCCCAGAACGCGTACCAGTCCGGTGGAACAGACGCCGGTAAACATGGCCAGCGGCAAAGTGCTGCGTTCAATGAAGGGGACCGGAACCATGAAGATTAGATAAGCCACGGGAAAGAGAAGCTTGCGCAGCGTGAGCGTGCCGCCCAGGGTCCAGATAAGGCCCGCCAGCAGACCGATCATGGCAAAAGCGGCCAGGTAATAGGCTTTGCCGTTGAGAAAGTAAAGATAGAGCAACAGCCCGGGGATCAGCAGCATCAAGCCCAAATTGCTTCCGCCCCGAGGCGGCCACGGAAGCGTGGCATCGCGGCGAAAGCGCTGCACGATAAGATAGAGCGTCACCAGAGGAATGAGTACGCCGTGACTATAATAATCATTGCCCATCCACTCCCGCCATAACCATTGCCAAACAGGCAGGGTGAGGAGTAAAAAGACGCTGGTGATCAGTGCAGTTGTAATAAAAGCCTGGGAGAATTTTGACGTCATTCAAGCATCGCTCGCAGTAAAGTCTGCCGGTCGCAACAGGCTGGCCGACAGCGTGAGGGCAGGATACCACGCCGCCCGCACCCGGTCAAAAGTCGGAGAGTACAGCATGCGGAGTGGCGGCAACCCGTAGGGGAGGGCCTCCGTGCCCTCCCGCTGTGGGTCCACGCAACAAGCCCGGTTCAGCGGGCGTTATTCCATAGCCCGGCCGTTTGACGGC
>JAGRCP010000137.1 GCA_020433455.1 Caldilineaceae bacterium
ATCAGACGTTCGGCGACCGGCTAGGGGCTGCCAGGCGAGGGTTAGCCGTTCCACATCAGGAAAATGGGAACGACTGACGCCTGATTCTTGACCTTCCTTCGACTCGAGGGCAAGCTGACGGCTCGCTCAATCGACGAAAGGCTCCCGCATGCCAGCTACCAAGGCCATGCTGCTCCCGATTCGCGCCACCTGTATCGGCACGCTCCTGATGATGGCCGCCATGCCTGCCGCGGCGCAGTCCTTGAAAGACATATTCCGTCCCTTGGTTGTTCTTGGGGTCAGGTCTTTCCTCGTGCCTTGGGAAAAAGTGGAGAGTAGCGGCGGGAATCCCTGACGGTACGTCCCGCCGCCCTCGCAGAACCGGACTTGGTGCGTTACACCATCCGGCTCCCAGTTTGGGTCATTCGCCATAGGCTGGATAGAGTTGATGCCGGATTCGGATCGGCGGCAAGCAGTCGCGCAACACCGGACCGAAGCGTTGCCACGAGAAACGGCGGCGCTGGCTTCGCCGGTTCAGCCACTTGAAGAGCACGCGACTGGCGGCGTAGAAATACTGACGCAGGCTGCGACTGTTGCCGCTCACCGCGTAGTACGCCAGATGCCCACGCAGATGCTGGCAAGCGTAGAGCATCATGACGCGACCGCCGCTGGTACGAAGCTGCTTGAGTCGATCACCAAAAGCTTTCAGTTTCTTGACCATGCGGTCCCGCTGCGTCTTGCGAGCAACCACGAATTTTCCGCGGCGGCTACGCCCGACGTAGTGTGTGAACCCCAAGAAGTTGAAAGTGGCCGGTTGTTCAAGGCCATGCACTTGGCGTAGGTGGGCCGCCTGACTACCGAAACATAAGAGGGCGGTTTTCGTCGGCTCAACTTCAAGACCGAACTGCCCCAGCCGCTCCACCAGAGCTTCCCGGAAGCGCCTCGCATCGCTTTCATGGCTAAAACAGGCCACGAAGTCATCCGCATAGCGCACCAGATACGCCCGACCTTCGCAGGCCCGCGCAAAGCGCTTTTCGAACCACAGATCCAGCACGTAGTGCAGGTAGATGTTGGCCAGCACGGGCGATACGAGGCCACCTTGCGGTGTGCCTTCCTCGCTCGCGTGATAGACGCCCTCTTCCAATACACCGGCCTTGAGGAACCGCCGAACGAGGCGCAACAGCTGCGGATCTCCGATCCGCTGCGCCAGGAATTGCAGCAGCCAGTCGTGTGAGACGTGGTTGAAGAATCCTTTGATGTCGGCCTCGACTATCCATTGGGTGGCCTTCCAGGTGACAATTTCCCCCAGCCGTTTGAGCGCCTGGTGGGCGTTTCGGCCCGGTCGAAATCCATACGAACATTCGCGAAATTCTGGTTCCCAGATCGCCTGCAGAATGCCGGAAAGCCGGTCTTGCACGAGTCGATCTTCAAAGCTGGGTATCCCCAGCGGACGCCTGCCTCCGTTACCCTTGGGGATGTATACGCGCCTGGCGGGTCGAGGGCGATAGCTCAGCCGACGCAGATCGGTCGAGAGCGCTTCAAGCCGCGCGTCAATACCTTCACCGTAGTCTGCCTTGCGCACGCCATCTACGCCTGCCGCTTTGTTTCCCGGCTGGGCTTCGAAGCTTCCGCGTAACCCCGCCGGGTCGCACAGCATTCCCATCAACGAGGTGTAGCACTTTTGCGGTGCCGTCCTCGCCCATTGCGTGAAACGAACAAGTTCTGTGGTCATGCGCAGAGTCCGCTCGGTGTCGGGGCATGTCTCCCCTATTCGTTATCCCAAACCGGTGCCCCTTCGCTCCCGCCGCATTACCAGCGTTCATCGCTACTACGGGCACCTCCGACTCCCAATCGCCACCGCCCTCTTCCTCGCTGTTCAGGCTTGTCGGAGGGTGCGCCTGTTCTTTCCCGGCGCCGACGCTTGGGTCTCCTTGGTTACTGTGCAGCTGCTATGTCAAACTCGATACGGCTCAAAGATCCCGGGTGGGTAGCGACGACTCGCCAAGGCGTCGTCGATACTGTAGCCTGCTGGCGTCTTGAAGCCATCGGCCCTTTCCAATGCGGTCATTTCGGGACTCCTTCACCTTCACGGCCGGGTATCAGCCGGTCCATTGCACCTCGCCTGCTTTCGCGCCTACGCATCAAGCGTGCCGTTACCGCCACACCTGCAAGGCTCGATACCTGGCCCGTGGCTAGCGGCTACCAGGGCGGGAGTTCCACCCGCTAAACTACACAACATTGCCAAGCCGCAACCAAGACCTGACCCTGCCGCCGGACGTGACCCTGCCGCCGGACGGAAGGTGCCGACGCGGACGCTCTGGTCGGGGCC
>JAGRCP010000138.1 GCA_020433455.1 Caldilineaceae bacterium
AAGGCTTTTGTCAACAGGGCCTAGTTCGGTGCTATTTTCTTGCGGAAAGCTACTTCCTTTTTCGAGCTGGCTCCCTTCCGAAATCTGGGGTTGCGGTGCTGAAGCTGATTGTGCGTTCCCCCCGTTGACTTCGTTGCAACACGGGCCGAACTCCATGTCTGGACCTCTTGCAGGCGTCGCGAGCGCACCACTGACTTCACCCACAAGGTTAAAGGCCACGCCGCCGCCATAGTCTTCAACCAGTACGTACAGGCAATTCCTGCCGGGCTGGAGAATTCCTTCACCTGAGACATCCACTGATATCGGCGTAGCATCATTGTAGCGAAATTGCCCGTCTTGTGGGCCAACTAGCGTGTTCAGCACGCTGTTCATCCAGACTTGGACGTTGTCATCGGCTCGCACGTCAAAACGGATGTGATGGTTTCCGACGGCATTGATCAGACAAAAGCACTTGCGAAAGATGCGGTAACCTTTGAAGTCCCCGCCTACGCCACCGGCCGAATTTACAACGGCGCGTGGACCGATCCACTGGCTATTGGACGCGGCAGGCCACCAACTACCTGACTGCTGAACTACAAAGGCTTCATCAACCGGCGCGGAAGCTGAATTTGGCTCGTAGCTGGCGATCTTGATCCAGAATTTATCTTGTACTGATGATACGCCACCTACAGCTGGATAGGTGGTACCCACATCATGATCGTATCCGGTATTCAAGAGGACTTGAGCAATTGCTTCGCCAGGGAGTATTGTAAAATATGCTGAGAAAAGAAGGCCCGCTAATATATGACGCATTCAAACCCCCTATATGATTTATGGAGCCTGAGTAATCATTTATGCTTTGTCAACTTCAAATAATTAAAAAAGATTGTTGATCTGGCGAAGGCAGACCCTACTCCGCTGCCTCCCGCAGCCCCTCCGCAAACCGCCATTCCGGCACCACGCCGCGCTCCCGCAGGCGGGCGCTTTCCTGTTCGATATACTCGCGCGTCATCGGGATCGCCTCGCGGTCTTTCACATATTGCAGCTGCCAGTTGACCATATTGCCATTGCGGAAACTCTGTTCCGCCCCGGCGAGGTAGAACAGCCACATGCGGTAGAATTCCTCGTCATACATCTGGACGATCTCTTGCCGGTGCATGACGGTGCGTTTGTACCATTCCTCCAGCGTCCAGCTGTAATGGTATCGCATCGCCTCCACATCCATCACCTGCCACTTGTAGCGTTCGCTCTGGGTCACCAGCTCGCTCAGCGCGGGGATATAGCCGCCGGGGAAGATGTATTCGCGGGTCCAGGCGTCGGTGAAGCCGGGTGCGCCCGCGCGGCCGCAACAGTGGCTGACCATCACCCCGTCGGGCTTGAGCAGGCGGTTGGTGTGTTCGAAGAACTGCGGATAGTGGATCGTGCCGACATGTTCGAGCAGGCCGACGCTGGAGATGCGGTCGAACCGCCCGCCTTCCTCTGCCTCGACGTCGCGATAGTCCATCAGCGCGAACTTGACCTTGTCCCCAACGCCCGCCTCTTTCGCGCGTTCCTTGCAGAAGGCTATCTGGTCTGGGGCAAGGGCAACGCCCAGCACTTCGCAATCATACATCTGGTTGAGATAGAGCGCGAAGCCGCCCCAGCCGCAGCCGATGTCGAGCGCCTTCATGCGCTTGCCGCCATTATCCTCCGGCCGCCTGAGATACAGCTTGGCGGCAAGATGCGCCTTCTTGTCCATCTGCGCCTGCTCAAGACTGGTCGAAGCCGGGTCATCCCCCCGGTAATAGG
>JAGRCP010000139.1:0-30580 GCA_020433455.1 Caldilineaceae bacterium
GCGTCTCTGGAGCGGACCGGCTTCGGTAATGGCGCCGGTTGGGCCACCGCGTGGCAGACCTGGCCCGGAAGCGCAGGCGATCTGGGCACCCCCGGCGGCGCTTACGTGGCAAATCCCAATCCCGGGCCCACCGACACGCCCGGAGATCCCGGAGATCCCGGCGTTCCGCCCATCACCGGACCGCTGCCGCGTATCCGCATCAGCGAGTTCATGGCCAACCCGGCCGCGGTCAACGACAGCGAAGGCGAGTGGATCGAGTTGTTCAACGCGGACTCTGCAGCGGTCAACCTTCGGGGCTGGCGTATCGCCGATCTGGGCAGCGACGGTCATACCATCACCGACGATCTCATCATCCAACCGGGTACGTATCTGATCCTGGGGCGCAATGACGCCCGGAGCGAAAACGGCGGCGTACCTGTCGCCTACGTCTACGCGTCGGTGAGTTTGAGTAACGGCGAAGACGAACTCCTCCTCATCGCGCCGGGAGACAGGGAAGCGGACCGGGTCGTTTGGGGCGACGGCGCGCTGGCTACCAGCAGCGGCACGTCTTTGGAGCGGACCGGCTTCAGCGATGGCGCCGGTTGGGCCACCGCGTGGCAAGCGTGGCCGGGCAGCGCGGGTGATTTGGGCACCCCCGGCGACGCCTATGTGGCGAATCCCAATCCCGAGCCTACAAACGAACCTGGGCCTACAGCCACGCTGCCGCCTGATGCCACGCCTGTTCCGCCCATCACCGGTGAGCCGCCCCGCCTTTTTATCAGTGAATTTCTGGCCAATCCCGCGGCTGTGAGCGACAGCGCAGGCGAATGGATCGAGCTGTACAATGATGACAACATCGCCGTCAACCTCCGCGGCTGGCGCATCGCCGACGCCGATGATGACAGCCACACCATCGAACAAGACCTCTACATTCTGCCTACCCAATACCTCATCCTGGCGCGCAATAACGATGCCGCAACCAACGGCGGCGTGACCGTTGCTTACGTCTACAGCGGCGTGAGCCTGGCCAATAGCGAAGACGAATTGCTCCTCATCGGACCGGGCGATGTGCTGGTGGATGAGGTGCGCTGGGGCGATGCTCAAGCCCAAAGCGTGACCGCAGGCGCCAGCCTGGAGCGAATCGGCTTCCAGACGGATAGGGGCTGGGCGACGGCCTGGCAAATCTGGCCGGGCAGCGCGGGCGACCTGGGCACGCCGGGTAGTCGCTATCTGCCGTCAGACAACGAGCCGCCGACGGTCGCGCCAACCGCCACCATCACGGCCACCGTGACGCCGCCGCCCAATACGGGCGATCTGTCCCGCCTCTTCATCAGCGAGTTCCTGGCCAATCCCGCGGCAGTGGGGGATAGCGACGGCGAGTGGATTGAGATTTATAACGACGGCGATGCTGCGGTCAATCTCCGGGGCTGGCAGATTAGCGATCTGGGCAACGACAGCCATATCATCGCCCAAGACGTTATCGCCGAGCCAGGCGCTTACGTGGTGTTGGGGCGCAACGGCGATGCGGCCGGCAACGGCGGCGCGCCGGTGGATTACGTCTACAGCGGCCTGAGTCTGGCAAACGGCGAAGATGAGTTGCTCCTCCTGGCGCCCGACGGACGGGAAGCGGATCGCGTCGTCTGGGGCGTCGGTGCGCTGAGCACGACCAGCGGAGCCAGCCTGCAACGCGCGCTGCCGGATCATCCTGAACAGTGGTTTACCAGCACCGCGCCATGGCCGGGTTCGGCGGGCGACCTGGGGTCGCCGGGCGCGGGGCCCGGCGCGATCCCAACGCCCGGACCTACGCCGCCTGGCGGTACGCCTGCGCCCACGCCGGGCGGCGACGCACCTTGGCCCCTGGCGCTGGAGAGCGGCCCCTTGCTGCTGGATGAGATCGCTTTCCGCGGCAGCGACGGCGAGTTTGTGACAATCCGCAACGCCGGCGAAGCGCCGCTGGCATTGGCGGGCTGGAGCATCGGCGATGCGGAACGCAGAGGCGACGGGGAGGGCATGTATGCGCTGCCGGACGGGGCGGTGCTGGAACCGGGCGCGCTCTTCGTCATCGCGCGCGATGGGTCTGTTTTTCAACGGCAATTCGGCCGCGGGCCTGACGCCCAGTTTGAAGAAGCCGACAACGGTATCATGACCCTGGTCCGGCGGCGAGACCTGGCTGCCGGCAGGTGGGCATTGAGCGATGGCGGCGATGAAGTGGCGCTTGTCAATCCCGCGGGCGAGGTTGTTGATGCGGCGGTCTACGGCAACGGCGACTATGCCGCGCTGGGCCGCAGCGGCGAACTGCGACCACCCGGAGACTTTAGCATTCAGCACGTCATGGGGACAGATCCGGCGCCCGGGCAGGACCAGCGGCGGCGCTTTCTCTTTGCGTCGCCCGCACCGTTTGAGGTGCGCTCTCTGCCCGCGGGCGCGTCAGCCAACACGGTCGTCCTGGATGACGGCTATCGCGCTGTCTGGGGAACTCTGGGCGGGCAGAGCAACTTTACAGCCGGCTTTACTGCGCCGCCCCGTTACTTGGCCGCAGCCGCCCGCGCCGCGGGGCTGGACTTCCTCGCGCTGGCCGATGACGGCGTCGTGACCAATCCGGGTGAGGACTTTGGACTCACCATCTTCTCCGCCTGGCGCTGGGAGGACGAGGAGGGCAATGCCGCGGTCATCTTCTCGTTCCGAAGCGCTGAACTGGGCAGCGTTACCGCCCTGCAGGCCTGGCTGGCGGAGCAAAATGCGTTCGCCCTCTGGCTGACCGGAGATCCGCCGGCCGACTCCCGGATACGCGCCATTGACGGTAGCGCGGCAGCCGCGCCCGGCAGCCTGACGCCCCTGTTGGAAGCATGGCAGAAGAGTCCCCATCCGCTCCTCCCCGCCGGCATCAATAACCCGCCCCTGCCGGGCCGCACATCGCCGGCGCCGCGCTACACGGGTCTGGCCGTTGCCGGCGATGGAGACTCAGCGCGCCTGGATGCCCTCATCCGCGCCAGGGGCTGGCTGAGCAGCGAGCGATCGCTTTATCTGACCCTCCGCGCTGAATCGGGCGACGGTGAAGTCACGTGGATGGGCGGCGAGATGAACCCGGCCGGTAATGTCGTCTTCCACGTCTATTACGGCGACGCAAGCGGCGAGCCGGCCGGATTGGCCCTGTGGCGCAACGATCAACCGTGGCAGCAGCTTGACCTGCCCCCGGCGGATGGCCGTTGGTCTGTAACGGTTCCTGCCCTGCCCGGCAGTCGTTATTTCGTCGTCGCTACGCAAACCGACGGCGACTTTGCGGTGACCGCACCCATCTACGTGTCGGGCAATTCCGGAGCAGGCAACGTGCGGATCGAAGAGGTGGTCTTTTCGCCCGTGAACGACCACAACGGTGACGGCGAGCACAACGATGACGATGAATTCGTCGAATTGTTGAATGTGGGTAATGCGCCTGTGGATCTCGCAGGCTGGCAGTTGGCCAATCGCTGGAGCGACGAATCGTCCTCACGCCGCTTTACATTCAGGGAAGGCGCCTATCTGGCCGCGGGCGAGCGGCTTGTGTTATGGCACTCGGATCTGCGCTTCTACCTGGAGGATGAGCATGATTACGTGCGCCTGCTCACGCCGGACGGCGGGGAAGCGGATCGAGTGGAATGGGGCGGTTGGAACGGCGGCTCCATCGGTCGGGATGATGAAGGCGATTGGCAGGGCAATGCGGTCGTGACGCCAAACGACGATTATAACGGCCAGTACGGCACGGGCACGCCGGTCGAAACCATCGTCGATCCGGGTGCGGGACAAGCGGGGGGCCCGCCCGGATCCCTGGCCCAGAGCAAGCGCCTGGGGCTGTGGCGAAATGTGGAGTTTGACGCGATTGTTACCGTGCCGCCCGGGCTCTTCAATTCAGCCATCTACGTGGCCGATGCCGCGCCCGACGGCGTTACCAGCGGATTGGGCATCCAGGTCTATTTACGTCAGGGCGAATTCCCGCCTCTGGCGGAAGGCGATCGCGTGCGCATTCGCGGCTGGATGACCACCTTCCGGGGCGAAATGGAGGTTGCTCTGGACGGACCGGAGCAGATATGGCCCATGAAAAATGGAGCGCCGCTCCGCCCACTGAAGATTTCGATACAGGAAGTCGGCGAGTCATTGGAGGGCCGGCTGGTGGCATTTGAAGGCGTCGTGACCGGTTATCAGGGCGATAGCATCTATCTGGCCGATCCCCTGACGCCCGAAGCCGAGCCGGTGCGCGTCACCGTGCGCAGCAGTCTTGCGTGGCGGCGGCCTTACGTGAACGAAGGAGAACGGTTTGCTGTTATCGGCGTCGTGGGCCAATTCGCGCTGGAAAAACCATGGAACGGCGGTTACCGCGTCCTTGTCCGCTACCCGGACGATTTGGCAGAGCAATAGTTTGGGCTGCTTTAGAAAACCTCTACGAATAATAATCGCCGAGCGTTTTCCGATCGACGATAACGTGTCGGATATATTCCGCCGGCGGTACTTGCTCACCATGGAGGATCCGTTCGGCCAACGCGATCAGCCCTTTGCCATATTCCTCCGGGCGGAAAAGGGTGGCCGCGGCAATCCGCGAATTCGGTCTTGCCAGTTCGTCCCGAATAAAGCGCGTGCCCGCGCCCTGTGCGACGCAAATCAAGTGCTCTTCGCGTCCCAAGGCCCGCGCCGCGCGGATGATTGACTCTGCGGTGCTGTCGCTCAGGCTAATAACCGCAATGCGGCGGACTTTGGGCAAGCTTTGTAGAACTTCGGTGATATGCGCTTCGATTATTTCAGCTGCGCCGACATCATCAATGCGGATTATTTTATCCGCATCCTGTTCTCCAATAACGGCGCACAACCCTTCCATCTGTCCCGTAACCCGGGTAGCTGACAGCGGTCCGCCGGCTGTATGCTCCAGGATAATGACGTTATCCACCCGCCCCTGCCAGTGGCGCTGAATCCAATTGCCGAGGGCCATGCCGCCGTCCCATCCGGCGCGGTAGTTGTCAACGCCGAAGTAAGTTGCGCCGACGACAGGCGTATCGACCGCGATGACCGGAATGTCGGCTTCCTTGAGCTTGTCAAGCAAAAGAGCCGCTATCTCCACATCGAAATGGTATTCGATGGCAAGATCTACGCCTTCGGCGATCAGGCGATCGGCTACCTCGAACGCCGCCTCATTACTATATTGATTGTTGCCCAGAATCAGATCGACATGCCCGTTTTGCTGCGCCGCCTCTTCCAGGCTGCGCCGAACGGTGACGGCATAAGGCCGATCTTCGCTCAAATTGGCAAAGCCAATCTTGAAGTGATCCGCTTGCTCGTCGTGGGGCGTATAGGCCCGCGTGGTATTTTCTCCGCAGACGGTCAATACAGTGTTGGTGTACTGTAGTTCGTTGACGTAGGCCGGATTGAGGTTGTTATCGGTCAGAATATGCGAAACCTCATTGACAGCGGCGAAAGGGCTCACGTGAGCCTTATCAAACTTGCTGGATTCAATCAGGGCTACAACTTGTTCTGAACGCAGAACGACCTGACGCTTCAGGTGCGCCATCTCCATATCCGTTTCCGTCAGGCCGACCTTGACGCTAAAGCCGGCGCAGGAGACAAAGGCCATGCGAATATGCAGGCCCTCCAGCGCTCGTTCGCTAATGCTGCCGGTGACGGAAACGCTGTCGGCATGGACGATTCCTCCCATCAAAATAACCGTGCAGGTCGGGTTTGCCGCCAGGGCTAATGCTGTTTCAATGCCGCATGTGAGGACAGTCAAGTTGCGATGATTGCGCAGAAAGGAACACATGTAGAAGGCGGTTGTGCTGGCGTCCAGGAAGATCGCATCGCCGTCCTTGACCATATCAGCCGCCCAGCGGGCAATACGCAGCTTATTGGACGCTTGAATTTTGGCCCGGGCCGCAAAGGCCGGGTGGCCAATTTGGGGCGTATTGGAATAAGCGGCTCCGCCGCGGACGCGCGTTATCTGATCCCGTTCATCCAGGTAATCGAGATCATTGCGAATTGTGCCCTCTGAGACTTGAAAGATCTCAGCAAGCTCAGTGACTTTTAACTCATTCCGTTCGCGGAGCAAGTTGAGGATTTCCTGATGACGCTCGTAGGGTTTCATCGCAAATTTCGGAGTTATAGACATGTCGATTCAGGATGCTGCGAAAAAAATAGCGCTCCGGATCCGTCACACCACAGCGGACCCGGAGCGCTGCCTTCATACTTGCACTCTATCATACATCAAAGTGCATCCGCTCCGAGAAAACCGTACGGCTATTGGGTCGGTTGCAGGTGATGGATGATGAGATTGAAACCTTCCCAAGGCGGAACCGGATGGGTATACGGGTCATTCGCCGACGGGTAACCGGTCCAGTAGGTGGTGTTAAAGGTGAAAGCCTGATTTTCGTAACCGATACTGATGTCGGGCAAATCGCGGAAATATATGTTCAACGCCTGGCGCACTAATTCGACATACGCGGCATCATCCGGCGACGGCTCCATGGTTTCCATTTGGTCCAGGACGGCATCCAGTTCGGGATTTTCGTAACGCGTATAAGCCCGTAAACCGGAGATCGATTCACCCGGGGGGACGCTGTACTTGCTGTGATAGTGTTCCAACGTCTGCCAGGGATCGTACGCGCTTCCGCAGTGCACCCAGAGGTGCAGATCGAATTCGCCGGAGCGGGCATTGTCCACAAACGAAGCCGACTGGATCGTGTCCAGCGTGGCGTCAAAGCCTGCATTGCGCAATTGTTGCGCCAAAACAGGACCGCCGGGATTTTGGGGCTCCACCTGGATGGAGAGCTGTAGGACCTCACCGTCTTTTGCCCATAGGCCGTCGCCGTTCAGCTCATAGCCCTTCGACTGCATGATTTCGGCCGTCTTTGCCGTGTCCGGATCGTCGACATTATATGTGTCGTATAGATCCTGTAGTTGGGGGACGTATTCTTCCTGAATAGAACCCCACGGCGCGAGGGGAGCAACGCCCGGGAAGGTTGAGCCTTCGTAGGCTAATTGAATATACTGCTCGCGATCAATTGCGTGGTTGATGGCCCAGTGCAAATCGGGATCATCAAAAGGCGGCTTCTGGTTGTTGAACGTCAGGCGATAGGTGCAGCCATTAGGGAAACCCCATGCCGGGCCTTCTTCATACCAGGAGACAAGATTCGGGTTTTGCGCTTTGGCTGCTTCAAAATTGCCGACTTCCAGGTTATGGCCGGTGTCCAGCGCATTACTGATGTAGAGTTGGGGCATGGCTTCGACGGTTGCCGGGACATAGACGACCCGCTCGATGGCCGGCATGGCTTCAACGAGCCCGGTATCGACGGCCCACCAGGATTCGCGCCGATCAAAGATAATGGAATCGTCGCCTGAGCGAACGATGGTGTAGGGACCGGTTCCGACAGGCCAGCCTTTATCCAAATCAAAAAAGCTAAAGGTTAACGGATCCTGTCCGGCCCAGATATGCTCCGGCAGAATTACCAAACGTCCCACCTGACCCGTGGCGAAGAACTCGACGGCCCACCGCGGGCCCGGCTTGTTCAGTTCGATCTTCACGGTGTAGTCGTCAACAACCGTTGCCTCTTTTACCCACTCCTGCATGGCCGAAGCCAGGGCAATCTCGGCGGGCGCATCGCGCAGCATGTTGATGGTAAACGCCACGTCCTCAGCGTTGAAATCTTCGCCGTCACTCCACGTAACGCCTTCGCGCAGCTTGAGCGTGATCTCCGTAAAGTCATCGTTATATTCCCAGCTTTCTCCCTGCCAGGGGATAATTTCCCCGGTGGGATAGTTGCTGTAGAAGAGCATCTCGTTGACGGTATAGTGCAGGTTGTTACGCTGATGGAGCGTGACGCCGGCATACGGATTGAAGTTGTCCGGCGACGGAACCTGATTATAGAAATCCCAGCCCTGGGTAATAAAGGTTCGTTCACGCGGAACCTCTCTCAACCCGTCGGAGGCAGGCGTCGAGGCGCTGCTTTCCGCCGGTTCAGCCGGCTGGGCGGCGGGCGTTGCCGGGCCGGCGCAGGCAGCTATAATCAGCGCTCCCGTCAATAACAAAATCCAGAGCATCGCGTACTTCGTTCGACTTAACATCATCAATTCTCCTGAAAAGCTGGCGGATCAAGGCTATATGGCGCGAGTGACTGACAGCGTTGACCCAAAAGGTGGGAGGAGGATACGAACAGCCCTACAGCAATAGATTTTCGCACACGAATTGTCGATTGTGGGTGTATAGAGGATAAAGCACAATCGCTGCAATGTCAAGCAAAATTATTCAAATACGTCAAATATCAACAAAAAAATTGTTGATATTTGACGTATTTTTTGTAAAAAAAGCGATGATAATTGATTTTTGGACTTGAACTCGAACATCACTTGTGCTATATTCACTGTACCGCGTGATGCAGTCTTCTGTAACGCGGCGTGCTTTCCCCACGGTCAATTTGCGCTGTAAAGACATCTTTTAACAGGTGATCCGCCATGTACGCCCAGTACCTGATGCGACGCTTCGGCATGTTTCTACTCGTAATATTCCTTGCCGTCACCGTCAATTTTATGATTCCCCGTCTTATGCCCGGCGATCCGGTTGAACAGCAGCTCGCTACGCTGGTTGCAACAGGCGGCGGCCAGATCGGCGATGTAGAAGCCATGGCCCAGGCGTACCGTTCCCGCTTTGGTCTTGACCAGCCCTTGTGGCGGCAATACATCAATTACTGGTGGGATATTATGCATCTGGACTTTGGCTATTCGCTGGCCAACTATCCGGAGACGGTTTCTAATTCCATTCGCGCGGCCCTGCCTTGGACATTGGGGCTGCTGGGCATTTCGACCGTTATTTCATTTACCATCGGCTCCCTTTTGGGCGGTCTGCTGGCATGGCCCAAGACGCCCCGCAGTATGCGCATTTTTATCCCCATCCTGATGACCATTTCATCGATACCCTATTTCTTGCTCGGCATTATTCTGATCTATTTCTTCGCCATCCGCCTGCCATTATTTCCCGCCGGCGGCGGCTTCCAATTCGGCTCCGTGCTGCGCTTTGACGGCAAAACTATATTGGATGTCGGCCGTCACGCCGTCTTGCCCGCCGTTTCCATCATTGTGGCGGGCATCGGCGTCTGGGCATTGGAAATGCGCGGCATGATGATCAGCATTTTGGGCGAAGATTATATCTCGCTGGCTGAAATGAAGGGGTTGAAAGAGCGTCGCATCTTCATCTGGTACGGCATGCGCAACGGTCTGCTGCCGTTGCTGACGGCGCTGGCGCTGCGTTTGGGCTATATTGTCGCGGGAGCCATCCTGGTGGAGGTGATCTTTTCTTATCCGGGGATCGGATACAAGCTCTATCAGGCTGTCCAGAGCAAGGATTACTTTGTTATCCAGGGCATCGTACTGATTTTGATTTTTTCTATTGCGCTTCTGATGCTGATCATGGATCTTATTTATCCCCTGATCGATCCCCGCATCACCTATCAGCAAAGATAACCGGATCCACACATGAGCCAATCTGTAATCAGCCGGCCGTTATCCCGAATCAGGCTGCGCAGGCTGCAAACAAATTCCTATTTGATAATCGGCCTTACTATTATCATTGCGCTCCTTCTCTTTGGTTTTGTCGGTCCGCTGCTTGTCAATACGGATTTGGCCAATGTGGGAGCCAACCTGCCCAAATTATCGCCTGACGGCGAGCATTGGTTGGGCACGGACACCCAGGGACGCGATGTGTTTACCGTTTTGGTGCTGGCCACCCCCCGCACGCTGATTATCGGCTTGTTGGCAGGCATACTCGGCGTCGGATTGGGGCTGATTTTGGGCGTTACGTCAGGATACATGGGCGGAACGGTTGACTCGGCTGTACGGGTGCTGGCCGACGTCTTTATGACAATCCCGGCGATTGCCATTTTGATTGTCGTGGCCACCAACGTACGTTCCATGACCGTGGGGCTGATGGCGCTGATTATCGCCCTGCTGGCCTGGCGTCTGCCCACGCGTTCGATTCGTGCGCAGACATTATCCCTGCGCGAACGCGCCTATATTCAGGTAGCCAAATTAAACGGCGTCGGAGATTTTGAAATCATCGTCAAGGAACTTCTGCCGAATCTCCTGCCCTATATTGCGGCGACGTTTGTCTCCACGGTTTCATGGGCGATTTTGACAACGATCGGCCTGGAGGCGTTGGGGCTGGGACCGCAAAACGAATTAACGCTGGGCATGATGATCTATTGGGCCCAATTTTACGGCGCAATTTTGCGCGGTTTCTGGTGGTGGTGGATGCCGCCCATCGTCGTGATTGCGCTGATTTTTATTGGATTGTTCTTTACGTCAGCCGGTATGGATCAGCTGGTGAACATCCGCCTGCGAAAGGTGGCGTAAGCATGGAAAACTCCAGTACGGGTAACCTGCGCGTACGCGACCTGCACGTCTACTATCAATCGCGGTCAGGGCTCGTCAAGGCAGTTAACGGCGTTGATTTGACGCTGAAGAGAGGGGAACGCCTGGGGCTGGTCGGCGAATCAGGTTCCGGCAAATCAACCTTGATTTCCGGTATTCTGCGAACGATTAAATCGCCGGGGTTTATTGCCGTCGGAGAGGTATTGCTGGAAGGGCAGGATCTGCTCAAGCTGTCGGAGGCGGAGATGCGATCCATGCGTTTTAATCGCATCTCCATCATTCCTCAAGGGGCGATGAACTCGCTCAACCCCGTTATGCGCATCAAGGAACAAATTCTCGACATTTATGACGCCCACGGCATGGGGCTCTCGGGAAGCGAAGGAGCCAGGCGAGTCGGCGATCTCCTCACCTGGGTTGGTTTAAGTCCCTCGGTGGCGAACATGTACCCGCATGAACTGAGCGGCGGTATGAAGCAGCGGGTCTGTATTGCCATGGCCATTGCCTTGCGGCCGCAGGTCATTGTCGCCGATGAGCCGACGAGCGCGCTGGACGTAGTGGTGCAGCGTCAGGTTATGGAGACGCTGGGGCGAATTCAACAGGACCTCCAGGCGTCGGTTATTTTGGTCGGCCACGATATGGGCCTGATGGCCCAGTTTGTCGACAAGATCGGCGTTATGTATGCGGGCAGGCTGGTTGAGATGAATCCTGTGCGGGAAATATTCTCTCAACCGCTTCACCCCTACACGCAAATGCTGATCTCCAGCTTGCCCTCTCTTGAGCACAAAAAGCTTTTCCGCGGGATTCCGGGCGTTGCGCCCTCCTTACTTACTCCGCCTGCGGGTTGCGCTTTCCATCCCCGCTGCTCTCAGGCATTACCGCACTGCATGACGGTTATGCCGGAATTTCGCGAAATCTACCCCGAGCAGTGGGTTGCCTGTCATTTGTACGAAGAGGATGCGCGCCATGCGTGAATTGCTTACAGCGACAAGCGTCACCAAAGAGTACATAACGGGGGGAGGATTGCTGAGCCACAAGAAGATGGCGGCATTACAGGATTTTTCTCTTAAGCTTCAATCCGATCAACCCGCAGTTCTTGCTGTGGCCGGAGAGAGCGGGAGCGGCAAAACAACATTAGCGCGTCTTCTGCTTGGGATCGCGCAACCCACTTCCGGCAGCGTAACCTACAAAGGCCGGGACTTACGCGCAATGAGCCGATCTGAGCGGATGGAATTCCGCCGGGAAGTGCAGGCCGTTTTTCAGGATCCGTTTGAAGTTTATAACCCATTCTATAAGGTCGATCATGTCCTCACGACCCCCTTGGCCAAATTTGGCCTGGCCGATTCCAAAGCCGACGCAACCCGGCAGATTCACGCAGCGTTGGAACAGGTCGGTTTGCGTCCGGAGGAGACGCTGGGCCGCTATCCCCACCAGGTGAGCGGCGGACAGCGCCAACGCATCATGGTGGCCCGGGCATTGCTGCTGCGCCCGCGTATCCTTCTGGCCGACGAACCGGTCTCCATGGTGGATGCATCGCTACGCGCCACCATTTTAGAGAGCTTGCTCAAGCTTCATCAGGAGCATAATATCTCGCTCCTTTATATTACCCATGATTTGACAACGGCCTACCAACTGTGTGAAGAGATCATCATTCTCTATCGGGGCAATGTCGTTGAGTCAGGCAGCGTCGATTTGGTTATCAAAGAACCGCAGCACCCCTACACGCAATTATTGGTAAATTCGATCCCACTGCCCGATCCCAACCGCCGCTGGGGAGAAGACGACACGAGCGCGACGCAAGCGGCGACGCCCTCTTCCGTCGGGACGGAACGCGGATGCAAATTTGCGGGGCGCTGTCCTCACGTTATGGATGCCTGCCTGCGAGCGCAACCGCCGCTCTTGCCGACTGACCCTCGGCGCTCCGTAGCTTGTTACCTTTATGAAGATCACCAACAGGAGCATGCGACCAACCATGCAAATTGAACGCCGTAAGCCGCTTACCGCCCGGGTCGGCATCTTTTGCGCCGGCCACCATACTTACTGGAATCAATATCCGGGTTTGCAGGAAGAGCTTTTGGGTTATCATGCAATCATCTGCCAACGGCTGGAAGCGTATGGGGTCCAGGTGACCGATTTCGGCATGACCGATGATGCCGAAAGCGCGTATCGTATGGTGAGCGAGATTAAACAGGGCGATTTCGATCTTGTCTTCTGTAATCTGTCCACGTATGCAACCAGCGCGACCTGGGGCATTATGGTGCGGGAAATTCAGGCGCCCCTGGTTATGATTGCATTGCAGCCCAGACGGTCGTTTGACTTTGCCGCTTACACCACTCACCTGCAACTCGCTAACGATCAGGTCGTATCACTGCCTGAATTTGCCGGCGTAGCCGTGCGTATGGGGAAGCCCGTACCGCCCATGGTCATCGGCTCTCTTTATGATGATCCCCGGGCTGAAGGCGAATTGGCCGAATGGTGCGCCATTGCACGCGTGTTGCACAGCCTGCGCCGCGCGCGTATTGGGCAGATGGGGCATACTTTGGAAGCCATGCTCGATATGCACAGCGACCATACGATGCTGACGGCAGCCTTTGGCCTGCATATCGTCCAAACCGAGCCTGATGAGATATTACGTGAACTGCGTCAGGTAACGGCCGACGAACTGTACGAAAAGCGCACTTTCATCGAAGATTTTTTTGCTACCCCGGATCCCGTCTCGGACCCCCATACCCTGCGGCTGACTGAAGACGATTTAGAGACGGCGGCGCGCGTGGCCGCGGCGCTGGATCGCTTTATAACCGCGCGTAATCTGGATGGGCTTGCCTACTACTATGAGGCGGAGCCTGGTTCGGAAATGCGCAGGTTGGTTACCAACCTCATTGTGGGCAATTCCATCCTGAGCGCCCAGGGTTTCCCCATGTGCGGCGAAAATGATCTCAAGACCTGTATCGCCATGCTAATTCTGGATCGACTGGAGATTGGCGGCAGCTTTGCTGAATTCCACCCCATCGTCTTCGATCGGAATCAGATCTATGTTGGTCACGACGGCCCCCATCATTTGAGTATCTGTCAGGGGAAACCCGTTCTGCGCAGCCTGCTTCAGTATCACGGCAAACCCGGTTCCGGCGCATCAGTCGAGTTCATGATTAAGCATGGGCCTATTACCATGCTCGGCATCGGGCAGACTTATGACGGACGCCTCAAGTTCGTTATCGGCGAAGGCGAATCGGTTGAAGGACCTTTGCCGCCCACGGGAAATACCAACACCCTTGCTTTTTTTGAACCGGATCCTGTTACCTATCTCAAAGCGTGGTGCGGAGAAGGACCAACGCATCATTTTGCATTGGGGATTGGTCATCACGCGCATACGCTGAAAAAACTCGGCGATACGCTCGGCATTGAAGCCGTAATTGTGGATGGCGCATCCGGACGCTGACAGGTCTTGAGGCGCAGGCGAACGCCAGTCCTGAAGCATCCTCTGAGGTGGAAACCATGACAGTCGGACCCAACATTCTGATTATCATGACGGATCAGCAAAGGGCGGACTTTTTTCAGGGTCAGGGCTTTGCGCTGGACACCATGCCCTATCTGGAAAGTCTGCGAAATCAGGGCGTATGGTTTGAATCGGCTTATACCTCAATGCCCATCTGTACGCCGGCGCGCATCAGCCTGATGACGGGACGTTATCCCAAGGCCCACGGGATGATTGCGAATTGGGCCCCGATTCAAGCGCGCTATGTTGAGGATTTGCCGGGCGTGCTACAGGAGCAGGGCTATGAATTGGCCCTGTTCGGCAAAAATCACAGCCACATCACGCCGGATCGATTCGATATCTGGCGAGAGTATAACCACACTTCAGGGCCGGCCCGGCCGGAACATGCAGCGGATGATGGGGCATTTGACACGTGGATGGAACATCTCGCGCATTGGGTTTCCAGCGAGCCGACGCCGTTTCCGCCGGACAGCCAATATCCGGCGCGCATCACGAGCGATTTTATCGAGTGGCTCCGGTCGCGCAAAGAAGATCGCCCCTTCTTTGCCTGGGTTAGCTTTCCCGAACCGCATAGCCCCTATCAGGTTCCCTCCCCCTATTTCGACTTATTCCCCATTGATGAAGTTCCGCCGCCGCGCGTCGGGCCGGATGCGCTGGCCGAAAAGAACTATCAGTGGCAATTTCAGCATCAGGCTATTCAGCACTATCACCCGGAGAGCGATGAGATATGGCCTCGCTACCGTGCCAACTACTGCGGCATGTTGCGCATGCTGGACGATCAGGTGCGGCGTATAGTCGAAACGGTAGAGGAAAAGGACGTTTTAAATGACACGATCATCGTCTTTCTTTCCGATCACGGTGATTTTTGCGGCGACTTCGGACTCTATCGAAAAGGGTTGGCCCTACCCGAATGCACGATCCGCATCCCCATGTTTTGGTTTGGCGGACCAATTCAGCCCTATCCAGGCTACCATCCCGCCGCGGTCTCCATAACGGACGTCTTTCCAACCATTTGCGAGGCCATCGGGGCCTCTGTGCCTCCCGGCGTTCAGGGTCGCAGCCTCTGGCCGATTTTAAGCGGAGAACCGTATGCGGAAGAGGAATTCGCCGGCGTTTATATTGAACTCGGCATTGGCGGGGTCGCCCTGACGGAAGGCGATGAGATTGGGTTCGGCGATGACGCTGACACGTACTTCATCGATGGCGTCGCGCGCACTAATTTTGACGGCACGCAGGTCGCAACAAGCGGCTATCGCCGTGCAGTTGTACGCGACAACTGGAAACTTATTTATGACCTGGATTTCCCGGCGGAACTCTACAATCTTGCTGTCGATCCGGGAGAATTAAACAATCTTGCCGCCGATCCGCACTATGCAGCCGTCCGTGCTGCATTACAGGAAGCACTGCTGAATTGGGCGATACGCCTGGATGACAATATGCAGGTAAAGCGATATGCGCCAAAGCGTCTTCCCCATAACTGGCGGCAGTGATTGATGCCCAAACGCTGAAGCAATGCCCTACTGCCGCAGAATTTTCTCCATGGCTTTCCCCTTCGCCAACTCGTCGATCAGCTTGTCCAGGTAGCGAATCTGCTGCATAAGCGGGTCATCTATCTCCTCCACGCGCACCCCGCAGACCACGCCTTTGATCAGCGAACGATTGGGGTTCATGGCCGGAGCCTGGGCAAAAAAGGTCCGAAAATCGTTGCCCTCCCCGATCTGCTGCGCTATACTGCGTGCAATTTGAGACCAGTAGTTTTCTCTGCGGATAGGTCTGGTGACAAACTGCGGGTTTCATTCTGATTTCAGTATAACTCCGCCTGGCTGTAGCCGGTCAACCAGCGGATGATCTGATCCACCTCCTCCCTGGTCCGGTTTTTGCGTTCCGCCTTTTGCACATAGAGCGGATAGACCCCTGCAAACTCCATCGTAAAAATGCGATGCTCAGCCATGGTGAATTCTCCTGTCGGTTCAAGTCTCAATCCGGCGATGCCGCCGCGTTGACATACCCTCCCATCTTTCCCGGTGCTTATGCCGGCTCGGCCGCGGCCCGGGACGAGAACGGGCGGGACAGCTTCTCCAGAACGCCCCGGGCCAGCCAGAGATAGGCCCCGCCGCCGGCGATGACGTTGGCCAGGGCGGTCGCGCCGAAGATGCCGCCGACGCCGAACAACGCGGCTCCCAGATAGGCCAGAGGCACATACAGGATGATCGTGCGCAGAATCGTCAGCGCGACGGCTTGCATTGGTTTGTTCAGCACATTCAAGGTTGTACTGGAGAGCATGAAGACGCCCAGCAGGCCATAGCTGACGGGCACAAGCCGGAGATAGCTGATCACTGTAGAGACGACCACGGGATCATCGTTGAAGAGCAGGGCGATCGGTTCGGCGGCGACCCACAGGAGGACGAACATGAGCGCGCCCCATGCCATGGCGAACTGTTGGCTGTATTTTACGCCCAGCTTCAGCCGCTCCAACTGATTGGCGCCCAGATTCTGCCCCACAAAGGGCCCAATCACCGAGTTCAGCGCCATAAACATCATCAGGGCAAAGGACTCGACCCGGGTCGCCACGCCCAGCCCGGCCACCGCTTCCGAGCCGTAGGTCGCCACCAAACTGGTGATGATTCCCACGGAAATGGGTACGATGATGTTGGTCCCCGCGGTGGGCAACCCGATATAGAGGATGGCTTTCCACGAATCCCACACGCTTTTCACCGGCGGCACGACCAGCGTAATCATCTTCTCGCGATAGTAGAGGATGAAGAGCGCGACCAGGAGGGTCACAGCCCGGGCGATGACCGTGGCGATGGCCGCCCCGGCCAGCTCCATGCGGGGAAAGGGGCCGAGACCGAAGATCAGAATCGGGTCCAGGATCACGTTCACCGCGACGGCCACCATCATGATGGCGCTGGGCGTGACCGTGTCGCCCGTGGCCCGGATTGCATTGTTGCCCACCATGGGCGCCACCACAAAGCCCGCGCCCAGATACCAGATCGTCATGTATTGGCGGATGAGGGGCATCACCTCCGGCGGCGCGCCCAGAAGCCGGAAAATCGGGTTGATGGTGAGCAGCCCGACCGTCACAAAGAGGGTAACGAGGAGCACGGCCAGAGCCAGGCCGTCTGTGGTCAGGCGCTGCACCCGGGTCCGGTTGCCTTCGCCGATAGCCCGGGAGACGACTGCGGAGGTGCCTACGCCCAGGCCCAGGGCAAAGCCGTTGACGACAAGCACGACGGGAAAGGTAAAGCTCATGGCGGCCAACTCGTTGGTGCCCAGCCGGCCGACGAAGAAGGTGTCGATCAGATTGAACGCGACCATGCCGAAGATGCCGAAAAGCATGGGAACGGTCAGCTTCACCAACGTTTTTCGGATTGGACCCTGGACAAGCAGCGCGCGTTTGGCGTTTTTGGCTTGGGTATTGGTTGTCGGCATTTTCCCCTCTGCTTTGTTGTGGCCCGGTGATGAATTCTGTGATCAACAAAGTGTAATTCAACCGGGTTTCATTGAGCACTGTCGCAGAATTGTAACACCGACGGAAATAAATCGCGTCACGAGAGAGGTAGAAAAGGACAGAGCGCCCCGAACGTCAACGGCGGGCGCTTGTCCCGGTCCGGCTTTGCGCAGGAGGCAGGAAACTGTTTTTTTGCGCATCGGTTTAAGCTTGCCGGAGCTGCAATTAGGCTTCTGCTTTGGGGGTGAAATGCTCACTTCCAGCGCGGATTACACCTCGATCCCGTCCGGTAAACGGCTTGACACGGCTGGCTTTTTGCGTCATAATGCAACCGGTTCCAAAAAACTGAGAAAACCCTATGAGCAAAAAGAGCGTTCAAACCATCGACGATATTGCCCGGCTGGCGAAGGTTTCAAAATCGACGGTTTCCCGCGCCCTTAACAACAGCCCGCTCATTCGGCAAGAGACCAAGGAGCGGATCTGGGCCATCGCACGGGAGCACAAGTTTCGCATCAATGCCCCGGCCCGGAATCTCAGCTTGCGCCAAAGCCGTACGATTGCGTTTGTCATCCCCGACATGCAGTCATGCACGCCCTGTCCTGACAGCCAATTCGGGCTTGAACTGCTGGGCGGGGCGGCCGACGGCCTGCGCGCGCTGGACTATGACCTGCTGATTGTGCATATCCAGCAGCGTGACAGCGACTGGATGTATTCCTATTTTGACAGCGGACGCGTGGACGGCTTCGTTTTGATGACCGAGGGCCGGGAACAATCTCACATCAAAAAGCTGATTGACCTGAAAGCGCCGTTTATTACGTGGGGCGTCCCCTTGCCGAATTACAGCTATTGCACGGTCACCGGCGACAATTTCACCGGAGGCATGTTGGCAACCGACCACTTGCTGCAAATCGGGCGGCAGACAATCGCTTTTCTGGGCGGACCAATGCTGGACATGAGCGTTCAGCAGCGCCTCAAGGGCTATCAAAGCGCCTTGCGGGCCGCCGGACGCAGCATCGACCCGGAGCTGATACGCCACGGCGATGACTACACCTACGGCTCCGGTATGACCGCCATGCAGCGCCTGCTGGAGAAACGGCCTGATGTGGATGCGGTCTTTGCCAACAGCGACTTGATGGCTCTCGGCGCGCTAAAGGCTGCCAAGGATCAGGGCAAGCGGGTTCCGGACGACATCGCCGTGGTCGGGTATGATGACGTTTTAATTGCTGCCTATAACACGCTGCCGCTGACTACCATACGCCAGAATATTTCCATGGCGGGCAAGCTCCTGGCCCAGAATCTGGTCCAATATATCCAAACCGGCGTTGTGACCAACGTCACCATGCCGGTGGAGTTGGTGATACGGGAATCGGCCTGAAGCAAGACCGATTCGTTTTTTTATTCAATTCTGCAACCGGTTGCAGATAATACAGGAACCGAACGATGACCATCCTCACAAAAGCAAGGCAACATCCCCGGCTGGGGGTCATTCTCCTGGCCTTTATCGCGTTTATCGCCCTGGGCTTGCCCGATGGCCTGCTGGGGGTCGGCTGGCCATCGATCCGGGCTGACTTCGGGGTTCCTCTGGACGCCATCGGCCTCTTTCTGGTCGCATCGGTGGCCGGCTACATGACCTCCAGCTTTATCAGCGGCTTTCTTCTCTCCCGGGTGGGCGTCGGCCCCGTGCTGGCGGCCAGTTGCCTCCTCACCGGGTCGGCGCTGCTGGGCTATACCGTTGTGCCCCAGTGGTGGATGATGGTCTTTCTGGGCGTATTCGCCGGGTTGGGCGCGGGGGCCATCGACGCGGGGATGAATACCTATGTGGCCGCGAACTTCGGCGAAGAGCTGATGCAGTGGCTCCATGCCAGTTGGGGCGTGGGCATCACCATGGGCCCGCTGATCATGATGTTCGGGCTGACGACCATGGACAGCTGGCGCTTCGGCTATCGGGCCGTGGCGGTCTTTCAGATTGCGCTGGCGGTCACCTTTGCCCTCACCCTGCACATGTGGAACCGGGGCGACGCGCCGGCGGCGGCCGATAAGGAAAAGAAGCTCACTGACTACAAAACTCCCCTGGGGGAGACGCTGCGTCAGCCCACGGTCTGGTTGAGCATCATCCTGTTCTTTCTTTATGTGGGCGCGGAGGCGTCTCTGGGCACCTGGACCTACACGCTGCTCACCGAATCGCGCGGGGTGGACATCCGGTTGGCCGGCTTTTTCGCCGGCAGCTACTGGTTCACCTTCACCATCGGCCGCGTTGTGGCCGGACTGTTTGCGAATCGGGTTGGGGTCAACCGGCTGGTCTTCGGCGGGTTGACGGGGGCCTTGCTGGGCGCGGCGCTGCTGATTTGGAATCCTGGTGTGATGGCCAATGTGGTGGCAGTGGGCATCATCGGCCTCTCCATCGCCCCTATTTTCCCCGCCATGATGTCGGGAACCCGAACCCGGGTGGGCAGCGACTACGCCGCCAACACCATCGGCATGCAGATCGCGGCCACCGGCTTCGGCACGGCGGTGATTCCCGGGCTCATGGGCGTGCTGGCGCGCCAAGTCTCGCTGGAGGTCATTCCCGTCTGCCTGCTGCTCGTCTATGCAGGCCTGTTCGGCTTTTACATGCTGGCCGTCAAGTATTCAACAAGAAAAGCGACAACTACCCCTCACGAAAAAGCGCTCTGATTGTCATGCGTAAGGACGAGCCTCCGTGCCGATCCGCTGCATGATCAATCCAATCCTCAAAAGGAGATTCCCATGCGTAAGACAAAGAAGTCGGAAGCTGAAGTGGCAAAACAGGTAAATGCTCTACTGGAAGGGATGAGCCTGGCCGAAAAGGTTGCACAGCTTGCCCAGATCGGCGGCGCGGCGTGGAATGACGGCCCCGGGGCCGGCGAAATTATTCGCGAGCAAGGAGCCGGTTCCGTGCTCTGGCTCAACGATACGGCCGAGTTCAACCGGCTGCAAAAAATTGCGATGGAGGAAAGCCCGTCGGGAATCCCCGTCCTCTTTGCCCTGGATGTGATCCACGGCTACCGCACCATCTTTCCCGTGCCCCTGGCCGTGGCCGCATCATGGGATCCGGCGGTGGCCGAGCGCTCTCAGGCCGTAGCCGCCAAGGAGGCGCGCGCCGCGGGCATCCACTGGACATTTGGCCCCATGCTGGATATCGCCCGGGATGCGCGTTGGGGGCGCATTGTCGAAGGAGCGGGCGAGGATCCTTGCCTTGGATCGGCCATGGCAGCGGCCCAGGTACGCGGCTTTCAAGGCGATGATCCGACCGATCCTCAGCGGGTGCTGGCCTGCGCCAAGCACTTTGCCGGGTATGGCGCGTCGGAAGGCGGGCGCGATTACGACCCGGTGGATCTCTCCGAGGCTCAATTGCGCAATGTCTATTTCCCGCCTTTTCAGGCCGCAATCAAAGCCGGCGTCGGCTCTTTCATGAGCGCCTACATGGACCTGAACAACGTTCCTGCCACAAGCAACCGTTGGCTGTTGCAGGATGTGTTGCGCGGCGAATGGGGCTTTGACGGCTTTGTGGTCAGCGATGCCTTTGGCGTCGGCAATTTGCTGACCCAGGGATTTGCCAAGGACGGACGCGACGCCGCCCAACGCGCGCTGGAAGCCGGGCTGAACATGGATATGGCCTCCAGCGTCTACCTGGAGAATCTGGCCGATCTGGTGGAAGACGGTTCCCTCTCCCTGGATCAGATCGACGCAATGGTGCGGCCGATTCTGGCGGTGAAGGTGCGCATGGGGCTCTTCGAGAACCCCTATACCGATGAAACATTGCTGGAGAAAGTGGCCGCGGAACCGGAGAGCCGGGAGGCCGGACGCTGGGCTGCCCAACGTTCCATGGTGCTGCTCAGAAACCAGGACGGCCTGCTGCCCCTGTCCAAAACGCAGCAGAAGATCGCCGTGATCGGTCCCCTGGCCGACTCCATGGAAGCGACGGAAGGGTCGTGGATGGTCTTCGGTCATACGCCCGCCGCGGTGACTGTGCTGGAGGGCCTTCGGGCGAAATTGCCGGGAACGGCCATCGCCTATGCGCCCGGACCGGAGATCAACCGGGATGTGCCTCATCCCTTCGGCGAGTTCAATACCAGTGAGCGAAAGCCGATCCAGACGCCGGAGGAGGCGGAAGCCGCTTTCCAGACGGCCCTGGAAACGGCCGCCGGCGCGGAGCTGGTGATCATGGTCCTGGGAGAAAACGCCGATATGTCAGGCGAGTTCGCCTCGCGTGGCTCGCTGGACCTGCCGGGACGCCAGGAGGAGTTGCTCAAAGCCATCTCCGCCATGGGCAAGCCGGTGGTGCTGGTGCTTCTCAACGGCCGTCCGTTGAGCATCAACTGGGCGGCGGAGCACGTTCCCGCCATCCTTGAAGCGTGGCAGCCCGGCTCCCAGGGCGGTCACGCGGTGGCCGACATCCTCTTCGGCGACGTGAACCCGGGCGGCAAGCTGCCGGTCACTTTCCCCCGCAACGGCAATCATGCGCCCCTTTACTACGCCCGCACGCTGACCCATCTGCCCGAAGAGAGCCCGCGCTATCGCTCCCGCTACTGGGACAGCCCGACCACGCCCCTCTACCCCTTCGGCTTTGGTCTGAGCTATACGACCTTCGCCTTTTCCCACCTGCACGTGTCGGCCGCGCAGATCAAAGCCGGTGCGAGCGTGACCGTCAGCGTGGATGTGACCAACACGGGACAGGTTGCCGGCGATGAGGTGGCCCAGCTCTATATCCATCAGAAGTGGGGCAGTGATTCCCGGCCCCGGCGCGAGCTGAAGGGCTTTGCCCGCGTCACGCTCCAGCCGGGCGAGAGCGAGACGGTCACCTTTTCTCTCGGGCCGGACGAGCTGCGCTACTGGAGTGCAAGCGCCGGTCGCTGGGTGCAAGATGCCGCGACCTTTGACCTTTGGGTCGGCAGCGATTCCACGGCAACGCTCCAGGCCGGGTTTGAGGTTGTGGAATAGGGCATGCGGATGGCCGGGTAAATTAGCGCCCCCGGGAGCGCCAAGTCCCAGCTTGGCAAGGCTTGCCGGACTGGAGTCCGGCGCTCCCGGGGAGGGCGCAACAATTGTCTCCTCAGGTCATTGGGCTTCAAATTCGCTGACGGCAACCCAGCGTTTTTCCCCTACGGACGTCTCGATGGCGTCCATCACCTTGTTCACGCCGTAGGCGAAGCGCACATCCGGGTAGGCCGGTCTGCCCTGGGCGACGGCCGTCATCAGCTCATGCGCTTCGATGATCTTCTGATCGTTGTAGCCCAACCCGATCCCGGCCAGGCTGAAGAAGGCCTTGTAGCCGGGATGCTCCGGGCCGATATAGATGGTTTTGTAGCCGCGCTCTGATACGGGATCGGTGTGGCGGTAGAGTTGGAGTTCGTTCATCCGCTCCTGGGTATAGAAGAGGCTGCCTTTGGTTCCCTGAATCTCGTAGCCCAGCCCCAGCTTGCGCCCGGTCCCCACCCGGCTTGTGCCGATTGTGCCGATGGCCCCGTTGGCAAAGCGAACAAGCGCCTCGGTGATATCCTCGTTCTCCACCGCGCGCAGGGGGGCGTCGCTCGCAGCTTTGGCCGCATAGCCGGAGCCGCCGCCGGGAATCGCCCGCTCTTTGATGACCGTGGACGTCGTCCCGCATACCTCCACGATATCGCCCACCAGAAATTGGGCCAATCCGATGGTGTGCGAGCCCAGATCGCCCAACGCGCCGCTGCCGGCCAGTTGACGGTCCAGCCGCCAGCTAAAGGGCACAGCCGGATCCGCCATAAAATCCTGGTCGAACGTGCCCCGGAAGAGGGTGATCTCGCCCAGTTCGCCGTCCTGAATGAGCCGGCGAGCGAAGGCTTGCGCCGGGTTCTTGAGGTAATTGAAGCCCACGATCGTGATCACGCCGGCTTTTTCCACGGCATCGACGATCCGTTTTGCATCGGCCGACGTGAGCGCCAGGGGCTTTTCGCAGTAGATATGTTTTCCTGCTTCGGCCGCGGCAATGGCCATTTCGGCATGCAGGTGGTTAGGCGTGGTGATATCCACAATGTCCACGGCCGGATCGGCGATGATCTCCCGCCAATCGGTTGTGTAGCGGGCGAAGCCGAAATCGCTTGCCCACGTCTTCAACGCCTCCTCATCCAGGTCGGCGACGATGTCCAACACAGGACGGGCCGGTTCATTGCCGAAGACCAGGGGGACATTTCTGAAGGCCGCGGCATGAGCCTTGCCCATACCGCCGGTTCCGATCAGACCGACACGCACTTCTTTCATGGTTTGCACCTTTGTGATGAATGATTCACTCGCTTTTTGATACGTGATGCGTGAACCTCACCCTGCCTTGGCGCTTAAGAAACCAAGGCTGTCCCTCTCCACCGGGGTGGAGAGGGACGCGAAGCCTTCTCATGGAGGCGCAGCAGGGTGAGGCCCGGTGGACTGGCGGACAATCAGTTCGCCGCGCAGGCAAGAAGCTTGCTCCGCGGGCCCGATTTCGCCGTTGAGGGCTTGCAGCATCATGGTTGCGGCTTGCAGGCCCAGTTCGTATCTTGGTTGGTGAAAAGTGGTCAGCGGCGGGTTGAAATAGGCGGCCAGATCGACATTATCAAAGCCGGTCAGGGAGAGGTCATCCGGCACACGCAGGCCCGCCTGGCGTATCGCCTGCATGGCGCCAAGGGCCATCATATCATTGAAACAGACAACGGCCGTGGGAATCAAAGCCGTTGCGGACTCCAGCAATGCACGCATGGATTGAGCGCCGCTCTGGGGCATGCCGTTCTCGCCGTTTACGATATAGTCGGCGCGAATTTTCAGGCCTGCCTGCGCGAGCGCCTCTTCATACCCTTGGCGGCGTTGGAGATTGGTGCGCCCGCCCCGAGTGTTGCCCAGATAGGCGATGCGCTCATGGCCCAGCTCGATTACATGGTGCAGCAACTGGTGCATCGCGTAACGTTCATCGTGGTAAACGGAATATGTATGGGGAGCCTGTTGGGTCTGGTTATTGATCAACACGCTCGGTATGCCGTAGCGCTCCAGTTGATGCATCCGCTCCGAACTGATATCGGAGGAGCTGATGATGACGCCGTCCACACGATTTTCGCCCATGGCCTGCACCGCTTTTTCTTCCCGTTTCAGATCGCGCTGGGACGCAGCCAGAAAGAGGCTGTACCCGGAAGCCTGGAGCGTGTCTTCGATTCCCCGCAGCACCTCGGTAAGGAAGGGATCTTCAATGCGATGGACGATCACACCGATCACATGGGAGCGGCTGGTCTTCAGTCCCCTGGCCACCGCACTGGGCACATACCCCATCTCGTCGGCGAGGGACTGAATGCGTTGCCGCGTTTTTGCCCCGATGCGCGGATGATCCTGCAACGCGCGCGAGACAGTCGAAGGGGCCACTCCAGCTTTTTGGGCAATGTCATAGATGGTCGCGCCGTCCACGAACAGATTCCTTTGAACTGATCTTTTTGATTGCGTGCAATCGATTGCGCAAAAAGGTGAATGATGAAGAGTCTATCAAGCGGGCGATGACTTTGTCAATATCTGCAAAATTGCCCAATAATCTTCAAGGATTATTATACTTTTCTATAGTCCAAAATGATAGGCTGTTGAAGAACAAAAGAAAAACACCCTGACAGGAGGAAGACATGACCATGAATCCGTCCTTTGAAGGCAAAGTCGCTTTGGTGACCGGGGCAAGCTCCGGCATGGGGTTGGCGACGGCCCGGGCTTTTGCCGAAGCGGGAGCTGCCGTAGCGCTGGCCGACATCAACGAGGATGCGGTGCGCGGTGCGACAGAAGAACTGCTCTTCGCCGGTCATCAGGCGCTTGCCGTTCGCTGCAATGTTGCGGATGAAAGCGAAGCAGCCGCGATGATTGAGCAGACCATTGCCAAGTTTGGCCGTCTGGACGCGGCTTTCAACAACGCGGGCGTGATGACGCCCGCGGCCGATATGGCTGACGTCAACGGCGAAGAATATACGCGCGTGACGGATATCAACCTGCGCGGCGTCTGGAACTGTATGAAGTACGAACTGCGCCAGATGCGCACGCAGGGCAGCGGTGCGATCGTCAACAACTCGTCCATCGGCGGCCTCTCCGGCACGCCTGGCCGGGCCATCTATGGGGCGACTAAATTCGGCGTGTTGGGGCTGACCAAGAGCGCAGCGCGCGAATATGCCGCCCAGGGCATCCGCATTAACGCCGTCTGTCCCGGCAGCATCGAAACGCCCATGGTGGCAGATATGCTGGCCCAAGGCTGGATCACCATGGACGATATGGTGGGCTCCCAACCTATGGGGCGACTTGGTCGGCCGGAGGAGATCGCCGCGGCGGTGCTGTGGCTGTGCAGCCCCGGGGCAAGTTTCGTTGTCGGCCATGCGCTGGTGGTGGACGGCGGCGTAACCGCCTAACAGGACAGATATCTATGGCGCCGCTCCCGGTCCAAACCGGCATGGGGACGCAGACGATCTCACGCAGAAAAGAGGAGTTCACCGTTGATCGAATCGTTTCAGCATGTATGCATCACGTGCAGAGATATGGAAAAGAGCATTCAGTTCTATGAACAGCTCGGCCTTATGGTTACTACCCCCATGCTTGAACTCGATGAAGAGGGGATTGCGCGCGCGTTTCAGCTACCCAAGGGTCATCTAAAGGTCGTACATCTGGCTCCGTCCGAGGCGACCAGCGGCATGTTTATTGACTTGGTGCAGTGGATTGATCCGCCGTCGGCCGGGGAATCCTACCCGGCCCTGGATCATGTGGGCATCAATCGCCTCGCGTTCCGCGTCTCCGACATCGATGGGACGGTTGCATTGCTGCAGGAGCAGGGCATTGCTTTTCTGAGCGAAGCGCCCCAATCGTTCGGGGGAATCAGGACGATTGTTACAACTGATCCCGACGGCATATTCATTCAGCTCCTTGAGTGGCTTTGAGTCATATTTGCATTTAATCGAGCGTGAAGCAGGAGGGAAGACGAAACGGTATGGACATCGAAACACTGCGGGAAATAATGGCTGAGCGCGATTCAATCAGCATTTTGGAGACATTAGACGTACAGACCGGGGTCAGGACCGCGCTGCGGGAGTTCGACTATGTGATCGAAGCGCCGAACTGGACGCGGGACGGCCGCTATCTGGTCTACAACGCCCACGGTCACATGTACGCCTATGAATTGGCAACCGGCGCCGTCAACGAAATTGACACCGGTTTTGCCGTTGACTGCAATAATGACCACGTTCTTTCGCCCGACGGCAACCGGCTCGCGGTCAGCCACTTCACCAATGAAGATGTAATCTCACGCATCTATACGCTTCCGCTTGCGGGCGGAACGCCGCGGTTGGTCACGGAAAAGGGGCACAGCTTCCTCCACGGTTGGTCGCCCGACGGCCAACGGCTGGCCTATTGCGGCGCGCGCAACGGCCAATACGATGTTTACACTATTCCGGTAACCGGCGGCCGGGAAACCCAGCTCACAGACACCCCGGCGCTGGACGACGGCCCCGAGTATTCGCTCGACGGTCGGCACATCTGGTTCAACTCCACCCGCACCGGTCTGATGCAGATCTGGCGCATGAACGTTGACGGCTCCGAGCAGACCCAAGTGTTGAAAGAAGACGCCAACTGCTGGTTTCCCCACGTTTCCCCGGACGGACAGTGGGTCGTTTACATCGTGTATCGCAAAGAAGATGTGGAGGCCGCGGACCATCCGCCCAATAAAAATGTCGAGCTTAGGCTTATGTCAACAGCGGGCGGGGAGTCCAGGACCATCGCCCGGTTCTTCGGCGGCCAGGGAACCATCAACGTCAACTCATGGTCGCCGGATAGCCGGGCCATTGCTTTTGTGTCGTATCGGTTAAAGGCGTAGCATGATACGTGAATGATTGATACGTATGGCGTATTGCATGCGTCAACTGCTCGCGTAAGAAGTCCGGTTGGCGCGGTCCGTGTAGACGACGTTCCCGGCAGACCGGGATTTTGCGCCGACGATAACCGTCGGCTTGGGAGGCGCGGTGACGCGATAACGACAATCTATGGGTGTAGGGCATGTCTGTTTATCATGCGGGGCATGTTGTGCACAGTATCGGGTGGCTTTTCACTGGCTCGAAACGGCGGCTGAAAACGGCGTGCCGCCGGAGCTGACCGCCCCGTTGGACGCGCATCGGCTGGTGATGCAGGGCACGAAGCATCAGCCGGTGCGCTGCGTTGCTTTGGCTGGCGAAATCGGCGGTTGTGTGGCGTGCAGCATTTACGATCAACGACCGTCGCCCTGCCGCGAACTCAGGGTGTCGCAGGAGAATGGCACCCCCAGCGAGCAATGCGACCGCGCTCGCCTGGCCTGGGGCCTGCAACCGTTGCGCCCGGAAGATTTTACGGTTTATCCCGCGTTTGACTTCCCCACAACAACAGAGGCGGGACCTGAACTGCCCAACGCGGCGTAAGGCGGCTCCAGGAAATCGGATGGGACCTATTGGAGGCATTGTTCCTGTATGGGCGCCTGAACGGCATGCTAAAATGGGCTCTTGTAAAATTCATATCAAGCACCGATGAGGATGGATCGCATGAGTCTGCGAATTGTTGTTTTTGGCGCCAATGGCCCGACCGGCCGGATCGTAACCAAGAAGGCGTTGGCGGCAGGGTATTCGGTCACCGCTGTGACCCGGCATCCCGACCGGTTTGGTCAGCAGCACGAACAGCTGCGTGTCGTGTACGGGGACGTCTACGAGCCGTCAACCATCGCGGCCGCCATCGAGGGCCAGGATGCCGTGCTCTCCATGGTGGGCGTGCCCTATTCGTGGAAACCCATTACGGTCTACTCTCAGAGCGCGACAGCCATTATCGACGGGATGCAGGCAGCAGGCGTGCGTCGCCTGGTTTGCACTTCGTCCGGCGGCACGAATCCTGACTTTGATCTGCGTGGCGAAGGCTTTTTCTTTAGCTGCATCCTCAAGCCGACCATTGGGCGCACGCTCTATCAAGATATGCGTTTGCAGGAACAGATTGTGATGGGGAGCGATCTGGATTGGACCATCGCCCGGCCGGCGCAACTTGTGACCCACCCCGCGGGCACTTCGTACCAACTGAAGGAAGCATATGTGGTGCCGGGAGGCCGGCGCACCGCGTATACCGATTTGGCTGATTTTCTTCTCTCCGCCATTTCGGATGAACGCTATGAACGCAAAGCAATCGCTATTGCCAGCCCCATTTGAGAATTTGACGCGGACCGGATTGCCCGATCCCCATTGAGAAACAGGCTTCTGACCGCTATACCGAGACGCGTCCCGGCATGACCGTCAATCCGCCGCCCCGCTGCCGGGCGGATCACGCCTCATATTCCCCCGGTTGTTCTTGATTCCCACACAGCCGCATCGACCAGAGTTACACCAACCGACACACGGCGAAATTTACAGAATCGTTTCATCATTCTGGAGAAACGCGATATCTTTCCGCGCCTCAAAATATTAGGATGTATTCAATACAGGAAAAACGATCCTGACGTTTTTCGTCCAAATATAATCGCGGCTCAATTCAACTCAACAAGCCGCCAGGGAGCTCTAAAATGCATAATCGATCTAACATGAGCCGACGCAGCTTTCTTAGAAGTTCAGCCGTTGCCGGTGTAACCATCGGCTCCTTGATGAGCGGCTGTACGGCGATGATTGCGCCGACAGGAAACACTATACCGTCAGAGAACACAGAAGCGACAGAAATCATGACATCAACAGTAACAACTTCAAAGGGAATCGTGGCCGGACAATTCAATGGAAGTACCGGCGTACACAGCTTCAAAGGCATCCCCTATGCCCAGAGCATTGCCGGCCGAAACCGCTTTGCGCCCCCACAGCCGGTGGAGCCATGGACGGGCGTTCTCCAGGCAGAACGTTATGCAGACTCTTCGCCCCAGCAGGTATCAGAGCTGACCGGGACGACGCCGGTTAGCTCTGCTTTTCGAGCGCCGGAGTATGTGAAACCGGGAGACGATTGCCTCGCGCTCAATATCTGGACCCCCGATGGCGCGGACGGGAGTCTGCCCGTTATGGTGTGGTTGCACGGCGGCGGCTGGGTCAGCGGCAGTGGATCCGACTTTATTTACGACGGTGAGAATCTCGCCGCGCGGGGTGATGTGGTTATCGTGACAATCAACCACCGACTTGGCGCTTCCGGCCTGACTGATTTTTCGCGTATCCTCGGCGGTGAGTTTGCTGAGTCGTCCAACCTGGGCGTCCGCGACATGATCGCCGCGCTGGAGTGGGTCCGTGACAACATCGCTGCCTTTGGCGGCAACCCGGATTTGGTCACGATTTTCGGCGAATCAGGCGGCGGCTGGAAAGTCTCGACCATGCTGGGTGTTCCGGCGGCCAAGGGCTTGTTCCACCGCGCAATTGTCGAAAGCGGACCGTTGACCCGATTCATGACGCCCGACCAGGCCGATGAGGTGGCAACGGCCGTCTTGTCAGAGCTGGGGGTGACGCCGGACACAGCCGCCAAACTGTACGACCTTTCCGCCGAAGAGGTCGTTGCGGCCGAGGCACGCGTCCTCGCCGGCATGCCCATGACCATGGGTGCACCCGGTTTTCCGACCGGCTTTTGGCCCGTGATTGACGGTACGCTCATCCCCAACCATGTTTTCGACGTCAATGCCGCGCCAAGCAGCCTCGACGTGCCCCTGCTTATCGGGCAGAACGGGACTGAGTTCACCCTCTTCATGCTCGGCGATCAAGCCGCCTATTCGCTTGATGACGCGGGTCTGGATTCACGCGTTGCCGGGGCCTTCGGCCAGGATGCGGCTCCGCAGATATTGGACGCCTACCGGCGGGACTTCCCCGATTACGACCCGTCGGGACTCTGGTTCCGGATCTATTCGGACTATGCGATGGGGACATTGAGTTCCGAAATCATGGATGTCCGCTCTGTAGCCGGTGCAGCTCCGGTCTATGCTTACCGCTTTGACTGGCAGACGCCCATCCTTGACGGGAAACTCTATTCGCCGCACACAATCGAGATTCCCTTCGTTTTCGACAATGCCACGACGGAGGCCGGCATCGTCATGACCGGCGGCGGGACAGAAGCGGCGGCGCTCGCCGAGCGTGTTTCCAGCGCTTGGGTTGCGTTTGCACGAACCGGGACGCCGACCGCAGATGGGCTGCCGGAATGGCCGGCCTATTCGCAAGACGGTCGTGCGAGCATGCATATCGACGTCACCAGCCGGGTTGCGCCCTACATGGATCCGGCCATGGTGGAACTTTTCCACAACATGCTGTGGACGCAGGCGGGGCTACACTAAAGTTACGCCGCAGAATATGTCATAGAGACGC
>JAGRCP010000139.1:30605-41774 GCA_020433455.1 Caldilineaceae bacterium
GCGTCTCTATGACATATTCTGCGGCATATAAAGTTTGGGATTCTCTGGATTTTTAAGGGCCCAACCCGCCGAATCAATTCGGCTACTTCCCAGAGAACAGCGTTACTGCAAGCCCAGCCCGGCATCGGCCTGGAGGCGTGCAATATCGCTCTTGGGCGGTGCGCCGAAGAGGCGCTTATAGTCCCGACTAAAGTGTGAAGAATTATTATAGCCGACCCGGGATGCGACATCCGTCGCGGTCAGTCCGCCGCCCAGCATGAGGCGGCGGGATTCCTGAAGGCGCAGGCGTTTCTGATATTGCAGAGGACTCATAGCCGTGACGGCCTTGAAGTGGTGATGGAACCCGGAAACGCTCATGCCCAAATCACGGGCAATCGTTTCAACCCGAATCGGCTGATCATACTCTTTGGTGATCAGATCGATCGCCTGGGCAATGAGGGGGGCGTTTCCGTCTGAATTCACGATATGAAGAAGCCGGTCGCGTTGCGAGCCCAGCCAAAGGCGGTAGATGATCTCTTTTGTAATCGTCTGGGCAAAGAGAGGCGCTTCCGACGGCTTATCGAGAAGCCGGACAAGCCGCAGAACGGCGTCCAACAGATCGGCCTGCAGGGAGCTGACATCGACGGCTCGCACATTCGCATCATGCTGGGGCGCGATATCCTCGGCTTCGGCGATCACTGCTCCGACCAGCGTTGGATCGAGTTCGAGTAGCAAGCTGAGATATGGCTCCTCGTGGGATGCCGCCAGGACCTGGCCCACAAGCGGCAATTTTGCTGTAACGAGAAGGTAATTGTCCGGATCGTATACGTAGCGCTCGTCCCGGAGAAAAAATTCTTTACTTCCCTGGGCAACCACACAGAGGGAGGGCTTGTAGACACTGTGGATCGGTTTGCCGGGCGCGGACATCCGGAAAAGGTAGAGATCGTCAATAGGTCGAATTGCGCCGTCTTGGGGCATGAAATGAGCGATCAGATCGGCCAATTCGTTTTTACGGGTTTCTACCCTCCGCCCCTCGTACGCTAACCGATCCGAAGCTTGTTGACTCATTATTCCCCCTAAATCTCGCGAAACAAATTCCGGCAAAAACAGGCCGGCAATTCCCTCTGCGGCAGGCAGATCCAACGCTTTCCTCGACTATGCGCGCCACGATGGACTGCCTGTATTTCCTCGAATTTGCAGAATCGTACAGTAAATCAAGAGAAATATTATAGCATTTGGTCTTTTGACGTTCTAAACTCTACGGAAGGCTCGATCCAATGGGTTGATGTCGGAGCCGGTGTATCGGGATGATAGCCCGCGGCCCATTCACTGAATCCGTCTGTGCGCCAGTTGTTTTGCGTTAAGGCGCCCACAGAAAATCCGCATCCGGCGGAAGGAGAATTAAACATGATTTTGCAAAAGACCTATACCCTCTCGAACGGCGTTGAAATCCCCAAACTCGGCCTTGGAACATGGTTCATCAGCGATGGCGATGCCGCGCAGGCAGTCAAGGATGCGGCCCAAATCGGATACCGGCATATTGATACGGCCCAGGCCTACCAGAATGAAAGCGGCGTCGGCGACGGGGTTCGGACTTGCGGGGTGACACGAGAAGAGCTGTTCGTTACCACAAAGCTGGCGGCGGAGATCAAGTCCTACAAAAAGGCCGTGGCCTCGATTGACGGCTCGCTCAAGACCATGGGGCTTAACTACATCGACATGATGATTATCCACAGCCCGCAGCCGTGGAGAAAGTTCGGCGAAGATGATCGGTATTTCGAGGGCAATCGTGAAGCCTGGCGCGCGCTCGAGGAAGCGTACAGTGCAGGGAAATTGCGGGCCATCGGCGTGTCCAACTTCCAGCAGGCGGACATTGACAACATTCTCGGGGCCTGCTCGGTCAAGCCCATGGTCAACCAGATATTGGCGCATATCAGCAACACCCCGTTCGAGTTGATCCAATACACGCAGGAGCAAGGAATTCTGGTGGAAGCGTATTCGCCCATCGCCCATGGCGAGCTGCTGAAAAATCAGGAAGTCGCACAGGTCGCCGAAAATTACGGCGTGACCATTCCCCAATTGAGTATTCGTTATGTGCTCCAACTTGGCCTTCTGCCTCTGCCCAAGACCGCCAATCCCGCGCATATGCAAGCCAATGCGGACGTGGATTTCGTCATTTCCGACGCGGACATGGACTTGCTGAAAAATGTGGATCAGATCCAGGACTACGGAGATGCGAGCATGATGCCGGTCTTCGGCGGAAAGCTGAATCTGAAATCGATGGCGTCAATGGTCATTCGTTCGATTCGCAGTTAGCAAATATTTTTGTGGGCGATGCCGTTAGCACTTCTTAGCCAATCTAACGGTATGGCAGCCCAGCGGGTCCGGCAAAGAGTTTTCCGTTTTAAATAAGGCATATAGACGATGAAATATCAAAGCAGCGAAGAATTTGAAAAAGCCAACATGTTTGGGCTTGGCGTGCCTAACGAGATGTTTTCCGAGTATTTCATAGGCGATTCCTTTCTGAATTTGCTGACAAAACCAGGAGAGTCGCCGGTCTTTTTGGCTAATGTGACATTTGAGCCGGGATGCCGCAACAACTGGCATATCCATCACGCGGCAATGGGCGGCGGACAGATGCTTCTCTGCACGGCAGGCGAGGGTTGGTACCAGCAGGAAGGCAAGAAGCCGATTCGCCTCGCAGAAGGTTCTTTTGTCTACATCCCTGCCGGGGTAAAGCATTGGCATGGCGCCGCCGCCGACAGTTGGTTCAGCCATATCTCCATCGAAGTCCCAGGCGTTGATTCCAGCAATGAATGGCTTGAGCCTGTTTCTGATGAGCAGTATAGCGAACTCCCAACCCGGAGAAACGGGCACGGCGATAGGGCCGCGGCCATTCAGGCCAAATATCCCACCAGGCAAGAATTTAAAAAAGCCAATATGTTTGGCTTCGGCATGCGCAACATGATGCTGTCCCGCTATTTTAGCGGCCGTTCCTACTTGAAGATGCTGACCATGCCCGGCAGAGCGCCGCTGTTTTTGACAAACGTCACCTTCGAGCCAGGGTGTCGCAATCACTGGCATATTCACCATGCGACCAAAGACGGCGGGCAAGTTCTCATCTGCACGGCGGGCAGCGGATGGTATCAGGCGGAAAGGGAAGAGGCGGTTCGTCTGGAACCCGGTTCGGTCCTCTTCATCCCGGCGGAGATCAAGCACTGGCACGGAGCGCAGGCGGACAGTTGGTTTAGCCATGTTGCGCTGGCCGTTCCCGGCGAAAACAGCAAAAATGAATGGTGCGAGCCGGTTTCTGATGAAGCGTATCAAGAACTATAAGAGCAGAATAGCCGTGCCTATCCTTGCGATGATGCTTGTCGTCGCCTGCACGGCTGCCCCAACGCCCGCGGCAGCGCCCAGCGCTACCGTACCTGCTGCATTGCCGACGACTACCGAGGCGTCTACCAAGCCGACTCCCGCGTTGTCTGTTGCGACGACCAATCCGCCGACCACAGCCGTGTCGATCGCAGTGACGCCCGTCCAGGAAGTCAATCCAGATGCAAATCAGGAACACACAAATGCACCGGAGATCAATCACATGAACATACAAATCGGAGAGACTGTGCTGACGGCGACACTGGCGGCAAACTCTTCTGCCGATGCCCTGAAAGAGGCGCTTTCGGCCGGTCCCATTGCCATCAATATGCGCGACTACGGCAACATGGAGAAAGTCGGTTCGCTCGGTATAACATTGCCGCGAAATGACGAGCAAATCACAACCGAGGCCGGTGACATCATCTTGTACCAGGGGAATGCGTTCGTCATCTATTACGCACCCAATGCGTGGAACTTCACCCGGCTGGGCAAGATATCCGGGCTCTCCGCGCAAGAACTAAAAGATATTCTCGGCGACGGTGATGTGACCGTTACCCTCTCTTTGCCGCAGGAGTAAAGGTCGGCTTTCCAGAGAGAGAGAATCGCGGCCTGTCCCTGTTTTTGAATTTCTCGACGAGCGAAAAGGAGAACCAAAAGAAATGATCAACTATTCCCGCAAAATAATCCTGCTGATGGTTATGAGCTTTTTCATCGCGGCCTGCGCGCCTACATTGACGCCCGCAGCAGCAGTCGGTACTGTGCCGCCGGCCTATTCCGCAACAGTTGCCGGCTCGGCAGGAGAGGCTCCGGCGACAACGATTACTCTGCCGCAGACGCTAACGCCCGAGGATGTAGGATTGGTCTCACCGGCGCTTGAACAATATATGCAAAATACGCTCCAGGCCGATCTATGGGCGCGCCCTGAGCTGTCCCCGCGTGATCGCAGCATTGTTACGGTTGCCGCTCTGATCGCACGGGATCAGGTCATCGATATGCCCTACCATTTTGAATTGGCGCTCGATAATGGGGTTACACCGGGTGAGCTTTCAGAGATTATCACGCATTTGGCATTCTACTCCGGCTGGCCCAATGCCATGTCCGGCGTTGCTGTGGCACAGGCTATTTTTGCCCAGCGCAGCATCGAGACGGATCAGCTGCCCGTGGCCGCACCCGAGCTCCTCCCGCTTAACGAAGAGGCCGAAGCCCAGCGTGCAGCCATTGTCGGGCAGACCGTTGGTCCAATTTCTCCGGGGCTTGATCAATACACTACTGAGCTGCTCTTCCGGGATCTGTGGTTACGTCCGGATTTGGCGCCCAGAGACAGAAGTCTTGCAACTTTTAGCGCTTTGGCTGCTTCCGGTCATGTGGATCAAATCTCGTTTCACCTCAGCCGGGCGATGGATAATGGATTGACCCAAGCTGAAGCTGGGGAAGTGCTTACCCAGTTGGCCTTCTATGCCGGTTGGCCTAATGCCTTTTCGGCAGTGCCGATTGTACAAGGCGTATTTGAGAGTCGCGCCGATTAGGAGCTTGATTGCATTCTCCGATAGCTGCTGGACTTACACCCAAGTGTTCCAGGTATCGAGCTATCTGGATTTTGTCAATGACAGCTTGCCCGTTTCTTCAAGAAGGATATGAATAATTCATGAGGATCCAACTCTCGCTCGCTCTCTTTTTGCTGCTGAGCCTTTTTCCCAAAATAGGCTATGGGCAGAGTGAAACCGTTTGCACACGCGATGTAATTGTCAACGCAGGCGATACGCTTATCGGTTTAGCCGGCGCCTATCTGGGCGATCCGCTTGCATACCCGCGCATTATCGCAGCGACCAATGACGCGGCCAGCGTGGATGACAGCTATTCCGTAATCGATAATGAGGGCCGCATCATGGTCGGATGGACGCTCTGTCTGCCCGATCCCTTGATCGCGACGCAGAGCCATTCTTCGGCCGCGCGAAGTACTACACCCGGCGTAGATTTGTTGCCTACCACCGCCGCGTCGGCCATCGTAACGACGACGATTGCTCCGACAAACAGCGCTACAGCGTCTCCTGCTGTAGCTGCAAGAACTGGAACCCAGCCTGGACAAGAGTGGTCGACAGACCCGGATCCGCTGCAGATCGAGGTGATGCGACAACAGTCCTACCCTGGCAGTCAGATCACCGTGGAGGAAGTTCTGGAGCCGGGTATTAATTATAGTCGCTACGTCGTGTCGTACCTCTCTGACGGATTGACAATCTACGCCCTGATGACGATCCCCTTTGGCGTGCAGCCTGCCGACGGCTGGCCGGCAATTGTCTTCAATCACGGCTATATCACTCCGTCACAATATCGCACTACCGAGCGCTATACGGCCTACGTAGATATGCTCGCCCGCAACGGCTACATTGTCTTGAAGCCCGACTTGCGTGGTCACGGAAATTCTGGGGGAGAGGAGGTGATCGGCGGCGGTTACGGCACGCCGGACTATACAGTTGATGTCCTCAATGCCGTCGCCTCGCTGCAAGCCCACGAAGATGTCGATCCCAATCGCATTGGCATGTGGGGCCATTCAATGGGCGGACAGCTTACCCTGCGGGCCATGGTGGTGACAGATGATATTAAGGCCGGCGTCATCTGGGGCGGTGTAGTGTCGCCTTATCCCGATATTATCGAACGTTGGGATTTTACGCGGAACACAGATCGTTTTCCTGGAATGTCAGCGTCACAGGCAATCACGTCACAATCATCCGCGGGGAACTGGCTGCGAGATTTCAGTCATTGGGTCAGTGACTTCACCGCAAAATATGGTGATTTTGACGAGAATCCGCTCTTTTGGGCAACGATTTCGCCGAATAATTTTTTGGAGGACCTTTCCGGACCAATTGAACTTCATCACAGCACTACGGACGAAATGGTCCCGCTGGCGTGGTCCGAGACTTTGGCCCAGCAACTTGACGCGGCAGACCAACAGCCTTACGATCTGTTCACCTATTCAGGTGATAACCACAACATCAGTGCCAACTTCGGAATTGCCATGCAGCGTACCGTGGCCTTTTTTGACCAATACGTCAAGGGGCAAGAGAGGTTATCGGAATAAAAACAGGTGAGGGAGATACCCATGTCAAGCTGGACAAACGATGAGCGGAACAAAATTGCCGGCGCCGAAGAGTTGGAGATCGCCCCCGTGCGCAGCGACGGGACGCTGCGGAAGTCGGTGCCGATTTGGGTCGTGCGCGTCGGTGATGATCTGTACGTGCGCTCCTATCGCGGGCCAGGCGGCGCATGGTTTCGCGCTGCGCAGCGTAGCCATGCTGGTCACATCCGCGCCGGCGGGGTCGAAAAGGATGTCACATTTATTCTGAATGAGACAGATTCCAGGATCAACGATCAGATTGACGCCGCCTACCGCGCCAAGTATGGCCGCTATCCCCAATATGTTGCCCCCATGTTAACGGCTGATGTGCGCACGACGACGATCAAACTGATTCCACGCTCGAAAACAGAGGAGTAATAGAAATATGAGCGACAACCAAGCATTGAGCACAAAACAGCAAAGCATCATTCCCATCTCCGCCTTTACCGCTACCGGCGATCTGACCAAGCTGAAGCCGGCGTTGCAAGCGGGGCTGGAGGCCGGGTTGACGGTGAATGAAATCAAGGAGATTCTGGTGCATCTCTACGCCTATGCCGGTTTTCCCCGCAGCCTCAACGGCATCAATACCTTCATGGCCCTCCTGGATGAACGTCAGGCGCAGGGCATTGAGGACGAAGTCGGTCCGGACGCTGATCCCGTGCCCGCGGACATGGACAGGGACGATTATGGGGCCAGGGTGCGGGCGAAACTGGCCGGAGCGGAGACCATTCCGCCGCCCAGCGGCTATCAGTTGTTTGTCCCCATCATCGACACTTTCCTGAAAGAGCATCTTTTTGCCGACATCTTCGCCCGCGATGTGCTCGACTTCCAAACCCGGGAGCTGGTGACCATCTCCGCGTTGGCAAGCATGCTCGGCACGGGCGGGCAGCTTCTGTTCCATCTGGGCGCGGCCATGAACACCGGCCTGAGCGAAGCGCAACTGCAGGGTTTTATCGTCGTGCTTGCCAATGAAGTCGGTCAACAGGAAGCCGCGGCCGCCGCGGCCGCGTTGGGCATGGTGCTGAGCCGCCGAGCTTCGTAGGGCGGAGTTAAGCTCGTGCATATCTGCTAATGAGGCGTAGGCAGAGCGCACGGGCCCTCGTCTGCGCTCCGGACTGTTTTCCCTGTGCAGCGAAAAAAGGTGAAATGCCGGAAGGCGAATGTACCCATGTCAAACATTCTGATCGAAAAGAATATCATGGTCCCCCTGCGCGATGGGGTTCGCCTGGCCACCGACGTCTATCGCCCGGCAGACGCCGGGCCGCTGCCCGTGCTCATGGCGCGCACGCCCTATAACAAAGACGGGATTCTCGCCGCCAACGACACCTTTGATATCCTGCGGGCCGTGCAGGCCGGATACGCGGTCGCGGTGCAGGATGTACGCGGCCGCTATGCATCAGAGGGTGAGTTCAATCCCCAGATCCAGGAGACTGCGGATGGGGTTGACGCATTTGCCTGGGCCGTGGTGCAGCCGTGGTCCAACGGACGGCTCGGGACTTTTGGCGGCTCCTACCTGGGCGGGACCCAGTGGCTGCCCGCCCGGGCCGCGCCGCCTGCGCTCCAGGCCATGGCGCCGTCTATCACCTTTTCCGATTCCTACGAAGGGTTGAGCTACCAGGGCGGCGCCAAGGTGCTCCACGATCTGCGCTGGGTCGTGGCCAATATCGTGCCCGCCGAAATCGAGCGGCGGATAGCCCGGGGCGAGGAGCCGCCGTCTGCTGCGTCGTCGCTGGACGTGAATGGAGCGCTTAATGAATTGCCCCTGGCCGCGCACCCGTTGATCAGCGAGTATGCGGGCTTTTACCGGGATTGGCTGACCCATCGCACCCGCGACGATTATTAGTCCCAGAGCGCGCCCAATGCCGGTTATGACCGCATCACGGCCCCGGCTCTCAACATCAGCGGCTGGTATGACATTCTCTTGTGGAGCGCCTTTCAGAACTACATGGGCATGCGGAGCCACGGCGGCAGTGAACGGGCCCGCCGCAATCAGCGCGTCATCATTGGTCCCTGGAGCCACATAAACTTCAGCGGCTCCTTTCCTGAACGGGAGTTTGGGCCGAGCGCAAGCAGCGCCGCGCTTGACCTGGCCGGTATCCATCTGCGCTGGTTTGATCACTGGCTCAAAGATGAGGTCAACGGCGTGGAGGAAGAGCAGCCGATCACCCTCTTTGTCATGGGGATTGACGAGTGGCGCCACGCCGCCGATTGGCCTCTGCCCGACACCCAATATCGCGCCTATTATCTCCACAGCGGCGGGGAGGCCAACACGCTCCGGGGCGACGGCGCGCTTTCCGCTGAAATGCCGGGCAATGAGCCCCCCGACGTTTATCTCTACAATCCCCTGCGTCCGGTCCCCACGGCAGGTGGCCAGGTCCTTCTGCCCGGCGGCAACGCCATCGGCCCGCGCGATCAGCGCTCCGTAGAGCAGCGGGATGACGTTCTGGTCTACAGTACGCCGCCCCTGACCCGGCCGGTGGAGGTGATTGGCCCCATTGAATTGCGTCTCTTTGTCGCCTCGTCCGCGCCGGACACCGATTTTACCGGCAAGTTGGTAGACGTCTATCCCGACGGCCGGGCCATGATTTTGACCGAAGGCATCCTGCGCGCCCGTTACCGTAACTCCTTCACCGTGCCGGAGCTGATGGAGCCGGGGACGATCTACGCGCTGACGCTCAACCTGTGGACTACGGCCAACGTCTTTCTGCCCGATCATCGCATCCGTCTGGAAGTCTCCAGCAGCAACTTCCCCCGCTTTGATCGCAACAGCAATACCGGCGGCGATCTCGTGCATGAACGCGCCGAGGCGTATCGCCCGGCCGTCAACCGCGTCTTTCATGACGCAACCCATCCGTCGCACCTGCTGTTGCCCATTATCGAGCAGTGAGGAGCATAACGGTTGACAAACGGAGGCGGGCGGCAGAACAATTAGTCCCCGGCGTGGAACGCGCTTCCTCCGCTCCTCCGCCGCCCCGCGACTCCGCATAAAACGACTCCGCGTCCGATTTATCGCGGCTGACAAAGCGCGCGCACTGTGCTACCATAGCGGCAACATCACGCAAAGATCCTTTTATTCCCCGAGAAGGAGATAATCATGTTGGCCCAAGTGCAAAGTTGCGCCGTCATCGGCCTGGACGCCGAGCCGGTGCAGGTGGAGATCGACATCGCTTCCGGCCTGGAAAAGGTGACGCTGGTCGGCCTGCCCGATGCCGCGGTGCGGGAGAGCAGCGAACGGGTGCGGGCCGCGGTCTCTAACAGCGGCTATTTTTTTCCCCAACATCGTTTGACCGTTAACCTGGCTCCGGCCGACCTGCGCAAGGAGGGTCCGGCCTACGATCTGCCCATTGCGGTGGGCATCCTGGCTGCTGCGCGTCAGATTCCCCATGAGCTGAACGGTGCGCTCATCGTGGGCGAACTGGGACTGGACGGCGAGGTGCGCCCCATTAACGGCGCGCTCTCCATGGCGGGCATGGCCCGGCGCCGGGGTATCAAGGAGCTTTTTGTCCCCGCGGTCAATGCGCCTGAGGCGGCGCTGGTGGAGGGCGTTGACGTCTATCCCGTGGCGCGTCTGACCGAATTGGTCGGCCACTTTACCGGGGCCAATCCCATCGAGCCGTTTGAAAATACCTTGCGCTTTGACCATGAAGAAGAGAGCATCTTTCCCGTGGACTTCCGGGACGTCAAGGGGCAGGAGAGCGTGAAGCGCGCGCTGGAGATTGCCTGCGCGGGCGCGCACAACTGCCTCATGTCCGGGCCGCCGGGCGCGGGCAAGACGCTCCTGGCCCGCGCATTGCCCTCCATTCTGCCCCGCCTCACCCTGACCGAAGCGTTGGATATCACCCGCATCTATTCCGTGGCCGGCGTGCTGGGCGAGGGCGAGTCCCTGGTCAAAATGCGTCCCTTCCGCGCACCCCATCACACGATTAGCCATGCCGGTCTCGTGGGCGGCGGGCGCTGGCCCCGCCCGGGCGAGATCAGCCTGGCCCATCGCGGCGTGCTCTTTCTGGATGGCCTTCAGAAACACGGTCGGCCAGCCCATTCTCTTCCGTGCGCGCCAGATAATCCATATAGCTTTCATTATCCTCAAGGCTTCTCCTACGCCAGAAGCGCACACGCTCCTCTTTAGGCACCGTCTGAAAATATTTCTGCCGCAGCGCCCCCCAGCTACGGGCAGGGAAGGCCCTGGCGATTTCCAGTTGCGACGGATTCTCTGCCATCATCTTCGCAAGCAAGCTGCATTCTTCCTCCGTCCAGGCGAGGAAGCCCCCCGCCTGATTCGGCAAAGATGTGGCCGACTGTGAGCCATCTTTCCAATATATGTCCAGATGCAGCCCATTGCCTTCAGCGGATGTTGCCTCAATCCTCAGCACAAAAGAATGCAGCACTTCCCGCTGCTCATCGCGCGTCATATGCTCCCAGTTCCTGACGAACTCACCGCAGGAATCCCGGAGCGCTTTCACCTGCTCGATATGGACTAATTCGGTGGTTTGTTCATTCAGTTCCCGTTGCAGACGCTCCGCTTCCATCTGCGCATCACCGTAGCGCTTTTCCGCCGCTCTCAGCATATGCGGGTTTTGAAGCGTCTCCAGATTGGCCAGCAGATTTTCCATGACCGTTTCCAGCCGGGCCAGTTGCGAGCGTTTGAGTGACTGTTCCCGCTCAAACTGCTCCGTGTAACTGCTGACCGCTTCTTCCCACTGATCAAA
>JAGRCP010000023.1 GCA_020433455.1 Caldilineaceae bacterium
GTGCAAAATCATCGAAACTCGAGTCATTATTTACAAGCGCTTTTTCAAACGTTGGACGGATAAATCGATATAAATAACCCTCTGGTGGTTGTACGAAAGTTCCATCTGGACATTCAATCAGATATTTCTGATTTACATTTGTCGAGTTCGTACGCCATGCAAAATCTTTTTCTCGATATTTACCTTGACCATCTTCCAACTTGTATTCTTCAACGGCTTCTGGTGAGAGAGGCGCGTATAGTGTTGGAAGGGCACTAATGTCACGGGTATAAAATAGTGCATATTCGTGATTTTGCACTACATGTTTAGGGCGGATTCCACCTGCTGTGGATGAGTTCCAAATAAATTGTGTTACTCGATTTTCTTCTCCGAAAATTTCATCAAGTATTGTACGTAGATTGCCAACTTCTATTTCATCGATGCTGATGCAAATAACGCCGTCTGGTCTTAATAAATTTTTTGCCAGCTTAAGACGCGGATACATCATGTTTAGCCAATTAGTATGGTAGCGGCCAGAGCTTTCCGTATTCGATGAAAATTTCAGCCCTTCTTCACTCTTCTGACCGGTATAGCGCAGATAAGTATCAAGATTGTCCTGATAATTGTCGGGATAGATGAACTCTTTGCCGGTATTATAGGGAGGATCAATATAAATCATCTTCACGCGGCCAGCATAGCTCTTTTGCAGCAACTTCAGCACTTCCAGATTGTCACCCTCGATAAAGAGATTCTGGGTACTGTCCCAATCTACGCTCTCTTCCGGGCAAGGGCGCAGTGTGCCGGTGGAAGGGGTCAGTGCAATCTGCCGTGCCTTCTTTTTGCCATGCCAGTTGAGGCCAAATTTCTCCTCGCCCTCATCCAGCACTTCAGCATCACCCAGCAACTGGCGCAACACAGCAAAATCAACGCCATCCTCGGTAAATGCTTCAGGGAATATCGTCTTTAGCTGCTGAAAGTTCTCCTGCACCACATTCAGACTCTCACCATCCTGTACTGTTACCTGCTCCATACTACGCTTCCCTTCTATCTTCACTGGCACCGACAGACCAGAAATACATATCAATGAGTTTCATGTCCGGATAATCCAGACCATAAGCAGAAATTTGCCGTTGCGCTTCCAGAAAATCAGCCCGGTGGCGCAGGCAATACGCAATCAGCGCTGAGAAATTCTTCCTGTTGAGATACGAATAGCTCAGCCCGCTTTTCTTAATGCCGCTAATTACATACCGGTCATAAGCCGGGACACAGCCCAGCGTACCCAGCAATATCTTAGTCGCCAATGTATCCGTGACATTTGCCCTACCCTGTACTTCTCCGGTAGTTGCGGGGTAACATTCTTTGATCCAGGCAACCAGTTCCAGAATCATTTGGATCAGTGCCGAGCCTCGCTCAGAGCCAAGATCAGCCAGCGACACCGCTCGAATAATATCATATTGGGGCCGTAGAATTTCCTCCACAACCGGCAGGTGAATCCGGTAATCCTTCTGAAGCAGAAAGCTCGAACCCCGATACATACCCCAGCTGGCCAGATAAAACCCCAGATGTAGGCTTGCCAGATCGGTATCATCCGGTCGTTTTGAGAAGAATTGATAGCAATGTTCCCAGGAACGGTAGCGATGATGTGCATCGTCAAGCAGTTCCCGGTGAAAGTGAAGAATGTGGGTCCCTATCGGGCTGGATGTACCATTCATGGGCCTTCTACAGCGCTTCCTGCATCTCTTTCATCTGGGCCGAAAGCTGATGAATCTCAGAATTCAGCGTCACCTGCCGCCCCATCTGTGTTTCTTTCTTCAGCCGGTTGCGCAGTTCTGCCTGCTGCTGCTCTACCTTTTCAATCTCTCGCAGCAACTGCACCCGGTCCGGCTGGGCAGCTCCCTCACTAGTACGGACTTCATAGCGCCCACTATATCTGGCACAGTTCAGCGCCATCACCCGCGCACAATAATCCTGATAGAGCGCAAGGAAATGCACAAAAGAGAGCCGCTTCAACGACAAATCATCCAGAAATTGCTGCTGGATGGGTGTCAGCTCGTTCAGGTCAATCCATTCCGTCTCAAGGCTGGTCTCAATGACCAGCTTTTCCCGGTCTGCCTGATTGATGCGCTTATCGGCCAGAGAAAACGCCACCCTGTCCTCATGACCAAAAATCAGCATAAGCGGATAGGGAATAGCCCGCTGCATGAAATCCGCAATCCGTTTAACCCGCGTGCTACTCGCCAGCGTGACCAGCAAGATGGCCACCTCGGGATAATCCCGCTGCTGATCCACATAGCGCGGGATGTTGATCGTCGCGGGCTTGAGTGTGTAAAGCCAGCGTATCTCAGCAACATCATCTTTAAGGGCCTTCTTGTCCGTCGCATCAAGCCGGACATTTTCTTCAAAGAGCTTCTTAAAGACCCGCTTATTCAGAGCACAGCTGTCAGGAATCTCCAGCCGCTGCACTAAAGACGAGATCATGTCATATCTCCCAGCAAAATCAGATAGCTGACAACCTCAAAATCTTCCAGACCATGGAAATGATCCTGTGTCAGCACCGTGCCTCCGCGGCTGAACAGGCTCTCAACACCCTTTTCTTCGGTCTTGCCGACAATACTGCCTATCGCCCGCTCCAGCAAAAACTGATAATGCCCCATGTCACGATGCTGGCGCGTGGCCTTTGCCAGCGAAGCTTCAGCCTCTCCGTTAGCGCTCTCCTGCATGGCACAAAGCTTCTTGAAGATATCCAGGCTTTTCTTCCCCTGAAGATGATTGAAGACAATCTCCCCATCATCCGCCACATAGACCAGATAGTAAGGGGCCAGCGCATAATTCACATCATGCTGCACTTTGTCATGGATATCTCGCAGGCAGAAGATAGCGCCAGGCACAATCTCCTCAGCAATAGACGGCATATTAACGGCATAAAACCCGCTGGGTGACTGTTCCAGCAGCTCAAGATGCTCTTTCATAAAGACCGACAAATCCATGCGGAAATCATTGAGCGTCATATCGGTAATGGAGACGCTGCCCTCCATATCTTCCAGGTCAATGACCGTCTCCTGCAATTGCTTCATCTGCCTGCGTCGGTAATCGAGGTCATTCATCTGTTTCTTTTCATCATATTCGATGACATTTTCCTCACCCGTAGCAGATATATCAAGCAGCACCATGCGTCCACTCACCCGTGCTTCCAGATTGATATATTCATCCAGCTCCATATTGGGCCAGAAATTCGCCAGCTGGATGGCGCTGTTACGTGAGCCAAGCCGGTCAATCCGCCCAAAGCGCTGGATAATCCGCACCGGATTCCAGTGAATATCGTAATTGATGAGGTAGTCACAATCCTGAAGATTTTGCCCCTCGGAGATACAGTCGGTGGCGATGAGGATATCGATCTCTGCGTGAATATCGGGATAGACCTTCTCCCGTTCCTTGGAGACGGGAGAGAAGTGGGTGAGGATACTGTTTAAGTCCTTGCTGATACCCTTCATCGTGCTCTGGTTGCTCCCGGCACCCCTCACAAGCGCAGAATGCAGCCCGTGCTCTTCTGCGGCCCAGGAGGCAATCTCCTGATAGAGATAGCTGGCAGTATCAGCAAAGGCCGTAAAGATAATGACTTTGCGGTTTCCGGCATTGACCGGCTGGCGAAGTTTATCAGAAATCACCTGTTTGAGCCGGGCCAGCTTGGCATCCCGTGCTGCATCCACCGCCCTGGCATCGACCAGCAGCGCAGCCAGATGCTCCCTGTCTTCCTGCAAATCCTGCCGCCAGCGCACGCGGTCAATATCCTGAATCAGCACTTTGACCTTATTGCCAATCAGGTAATCATCAAATTCCGGGGACTCTGTATCCACCTCCTCAATGGATAGTTCCTCAAATTCACCCTCACTATGGGCATCAATTCTGGCGATCAGGTCGTCAATCTGGCCCAGAATCTTCTCAACGGTCAGCGCAAAGGAATTGATCGAGCTTTCCATGCGTTTCAGCATATTAACCCGCATCAGATGGATCAGGCTGCGTTCCCGGTCTACCTGGCGTAGTACCGAACCGCTCTTGACCGTCTGATCGTATTTCCGGCTATATTCTTCCTTCTTATCCAGTCTTACATACTCCAGCGGCGCATAGGCGGAAAGGTTCAGCCTGCGAATGGCAAGGTTGATTTCTTTAAGAGGCGGAAATGCCCCGGTCAGGTCAATATCCGCCTTGAAGTTCTTGGGCTTGAGCCGCTCCGGGAATTTGCCGATCTCCCGGCTGTCATAATATTTCTCAATATGCTTGCGTGACCGGGCAATGGTGAACAGATCAAGCAGCTTGAAATAGTCGAAATTCAGCGCCTCAAGCAGTGAGGCCGTGGTGCGCTGGCGATCCTCCAGCTTGAGCCACTGATTGAATCTGGTCTGTGCCCGGCGCAGCGTATTCTCGATACTGGGAATGCCGTAATCAGCCAGGGCAGAATCCGTACCTTCAGTAATAAAGGCAACCTGGTTTTTAAGATCATTCATCCGGCTGTTAACCGGCGTGGCAGATAGCATCAGCACTTTGGTTTTCACACCGGAGCGGATAATCTGCTCCATTAACCGGCTATAACGTGTAACCGTCGTGGTCTTAGTCTCGTTGTTCCTGAAATTGTGAGACTCATCAATTACCACCAGATCGTAATTGCCCCAGTTGAGTGTCTCAAGATTGATCTCGCCCGACCTGCCCCGTTCACGGCTCAGATCGGTATGGTTCAGCACATCATAATTGAAGCGATCCGCGGCCAGCAGGTTGCGTTTGTCATTAACCGTGTAAACCGTCCAGTTGTCCCTCAGCTTTTTGGGACAAAGCACCAGCACCCGGTCATTGCGCAACTCGTAATATTTGATGACGGCCAGCCCCTCAAAGGTTTTACCCAGCCCCACACTGTCGGCAATGATGCAGCCATTATATTTTTCCAGCTTGTCAATGGCACCAAGAACACCGTCCCGCTGAAATTTATAAAGTTTGTTCCAGACAACCGTATCCTTAAACCCGGTTTTGGAACGGATGATTTTTTCCTCATCAATCTCATCCAGAATCTCCTGAAAGAGATGATAAAGGGTGAGGAAATAGACCAGCCGCCCCGGTTGATCGGCAGCGAGATAAGCAAGTTCTCGTTCTACTTCCTGCTTGATATCTCGTGTTACGGATGCATCATTCCACAGCGTATCAAACCAGTGCAGGAGCTGCCCGGCGACTGCCGCTTCCCGAATGCCCATATTCATCTCCAGAGCCGGAGATTTCACAGTGCCAAGACCGACAGCCGTAAAATGCGAACTGCCCTGAATAGCAAATGCCCCATCTTCCCCATTATCAATATGGAACATATTTTGTGTCGGTGCGATCATGCCAAGGAATGCTTTCACCTCGACATCTTTGCCCATCCAGTTCAGGCAATCCCTGGCAATGCGTTTCTGATCGAGCGCATTCTTCAAGCGCTGTTCAGTCACAGACCCCGCAATAGCAGCCCCCTGCCCCTGCACCCAGTTGGACAGCAGCAGACGAATACCCCTGGTATGACTCAACTCCTTTTTTAGCGCGGAGTAGCCATAGATCGAAAAAAGACCCGACAGAATCGCCAGCCGAGAATCCGGCGTCAAACCATGAGCCAGTTCTTCAGCAACCTTCCCATGGTTCTTGTTGTCAATCAGCATGAGTAAACCAGTTTCTAGTGAGAACCTTGCCCATTCTCATGTCTAACATTGCTTTTGTCGTTGCTTTCCACGTCGTCAAAAGCAGGGTGTGATCTGTCGACTCTCCCATATCGCCACTGCCGGATGTGCAAACAGCTGAGCCAAGCGATTGGCCTGCCGTGTGTTGACAATAGCAGGTAGTTTCGATGGATGAATGCGAGTAGTATAACGTGGCTACTAAACAATACCAGATGGAACGGATCATCAAAAATGCAATCTATCAGCAATGCACCGTCAAAAAGGGATGACGGAAAAGCATACAGCGCGTTACGTTTCACATTTCGCCCTACCCCACCCGCACCACCCCATCCACCCGCGCGGCTTCCAGCGGCTTATGGCTGATAATGATCGTCGTGCGCTCGGCCATGAAGCTATCCAGGGCCTGCCAGAGGGCCTGCTCGGTGAGGGGGTCCAGGTGCGCGGCGGGTTCGTCCAGAATGAGGATGGGCGCGTCTTTGAGGACGGCCCGGGCGATGGCCAGGCGCTGGCGTTGGCCGCCGCTGAGGAGCAGGCCGTTCTCGCCCACCAGGGTGTCGTAGCCCTGGGGCAGGCTCCCGATCCAGTCATGGAGTTGGGCCAGACGGCAGGCGTCGATCAGCGCCTCTTCGCTCGCGTCAGGGTCGGCCAGGTAGAGGTTCTCCCGCAGGCTGCCGTTGAAGAGGTAGACCTGCTGGGGCGCCACGCCCACCAGCCGCCGCGCGTCGTCCTGGGTCAGGGTCCGCAGGTCCGCGCCGCCCAGCGTGATGACGCCCCCTTCATACGCCCAGAAGCGCAGCAGCACGTTGATGAGGGAGGATTTTCCCGACCCGTTGGGACCCAACAGCGCCACGCGCCCGCCCGCGGGCACGTGAAAGGTGAGGCCGTCCAGCACAAGCGGCGCGTCCGGGCTGTAGCGGAAGCGCAGATGGTCCACGTCCAGCGCGAGGCCGCCCTGGGCTGCAGGCGCAACCGCGGGCGCGGGCGGGTCCGTCACCGGGGGCGGCGCGTCGGCCAGCTCGAAGAGACGCCCGGCCGCGGCCCGGCTGCTCGCCAGCATCTGCGCGGCCTGGTTCATGGGCTGGACCGCCTCCAGCGCGGTCATGGCGGTCAGGGGCAGCATGGCCAGGTAGACGCCGTTCAGGTCGCCGCCGGTGACCAGGGGCACGGCCAGGAGCAACAGGGTCACGCCGGCCAGCCCGGCCAGCAGCGCGGAGAGAGCATTGCTCAGCCCGCGCACGCCGGCCAGTTGCGCTTGCGCCGCGTGCAACCGCGCGCTCAACGCGCCGGTGCGGGCCTGATAACGTCCGGCCTGGCCGAAGATGAGCAGATCCGCGCCGCCTTCCAGTTCATCGACCAACGCAGCGTTCAGCGCCGCGCGCAGGCGGATGGTCTCGGCCGCGGGCCCGCGGCTCAGACGCAGGTTGACCCAGGGCAGGAGGACGCCGGTGATCAGGGCGAAGAGCAGCAGCGCCCAGGCCAGCCGCCGGTCGAAAAAGCCCAGAAAGAGGCTCGCAGCGAGGATGACCAGGGCCGCGGCCAAAGGCGGGATCACCACCCGCAGGTAGAAATTTTCCAGCGTCTCCATGTCGGCCGCGATCCGAGTGAGCAGATCGCCGCTGCGGTAGCCCTGCAGGCGGGCGGGGGCCAGGGGCTCCAGCGCCCGGTAGAACCAGACCCGCAGCCGGGTGAGGATGCGGAAGGTGGCCAGGTGGGTGACATAGCGTTCGGCGTAGCGCAGACCCGCCCGGGCCAGAGCGAAGAAGCGCACGCCGGTGATGAGCAGGGAAAGGTCGCTGCTCTCCCTGACCAGCGCGGCCTTGGAGATGAGGTAGGCCGAGACGGCCAGCAGCCCCACATTGGTCAGGCTGGTCGCCGCGCTCAGGAGGATGCCCAGAAGCAGCCAGCCCACGTAGCCGGGCGCGCCGGATTTCCGCCCCGGCCAGAGGGTGAGGGCCAACAGCCGGCGCATCACGGGACGCCTCCCGTCACGAGGTCTGCGGAAGGCCGGACCTCGTCCGGCGCGTCCTGATCTGCACAGTCACCGGTGTAAGCCCGCAAGAGCGCGCGGTAGGGGCCGTCTACGCTCGCCAGTTGCCCGTGGGGTCCGCTCTGGACCGCGCGGCCGCGGTCCATGACCACGATCCGGTCCGCGGCCCGGGCCAGTTCCAGCCGGTGGGCGGCCAGCAGCACCGTGCGGGGGCGGCCGTCGCCGGTGCGGCCTGCCCGCAGCAGAGTTTCCAGCGTCCCGCGTACCAGCGCCTCGCTCTCCTCGTCCAGGTTGGCGGTGATTTCGTCCAGCAACACCAGGGGCGCGTCTTTGAGAAAAACACGGGCCAGGGCCAGCCGTTGGCGCTGACCGCCGCTCAGCCCCGCGCCTCCTTCGCCCAGGCGCGTTTCGTAGCCCTGGGGCAGCTGGGTGATGAACTCATGCGCGTGCGCGGATTGGGCCGCGGATACAAGCTCCTCCGGCGCGGCGTCGGGCCGGGCCAGGCGGATGTTATCGGCGACGGTGCCGTGGAAGAGATGGGGCTGTTGGGGCATCCACGCGATCTGCCGCCGCCACGCCTCCATCTCCAGGCGGGCCAGAGGAACGCCGCCCACGCTGAGCTGCCCGCTTTGGGGCAGGACAAAACCGGCCAACGCGTTGATCACCGTTGACTTTCCCGCACCGCTCGCGCCCACCAGAGCCACGCTCTGCCCCGCTTCCGCCGTGAACGAGAGGCAGCGCAGCGCGGGCGGCCGTTCCTCTCCGCCGTCCGCGCCCGGAGGATAGCGCAGGGTCACGCCCTCAAAGCGGATGCGCATGGGCAACTGTTGGGGATCGGGCCGGGAGTCGAACCGGGGCGCGGCGGAATGCGTCCCGGCGGGCGCGGCGGGCGCGGGCGTCTCCAGCACCTGGTTGATGCGTTCCAGCGCGGCCTTGCCCGCCGCGCCCATGTGATACTTCACGGCAAACTGACGCAGGGGCAGAAAGAACTCGGGCGTGAGGAGCAGCAGGGCCAGCGCCCGCTCAAAGGGCAGCACGCCGTTCATCAGGCGCAGGCTCGTCTCCAGGGCCACCATGGCCGTGGCCGCGGTGGCCGCCCACTCCATGACCAGGGAACTCTGGAAAGCGGTGGCCAACACCTCCAGCGTGCTCTTGCCGTAGGCGCGGCTGATCTCCTCAATGGTCTCGGCCTGCTCCCGGCTGCGCCCGAAGAGCTTGAGAGTAGGCAACCCCCGCAGCAGGTCCAGAAAGAAAGCGCTCATCCAGCTCAGTTCGGCAAAGCGTTGCCTGGTCAGCGCCTCGGCCCGGCCGCCGATGAGGGCCAGCAGCAGGATGAGCATAGGCCCGGTGAAGAGCAGAATCAGGCTCGTCCACGGGTCCAGCAGGAAGACCAGCAGCAGGATGAAGAGTGGCAGCAGCCCCGCCAGGTAGCGGGCGGGCAGGAACTGGGTGAGATAGGCGTCCAGGGCCTCTACCCCCTCCACCGCGGCATTGACCAGGTCGCCGCTGCGCTGGGTGCGGGTGTAGGCGGGCCCCAACGCGTAGAGGTGGTCTGTCAGTTGCGTACGCAGAGCGCTTTTGACCTGACCGGCCGCGCGCTGGGCCCAGATCTCCTGCAGCCAGAGGCAGAGCGCGCGCAGGAGCAGCAGCCCGATCACCCAGCCCAACAGCGGCGCGATCCGCGCCGGATCCCAGCCCCGGCGGAAGACCCGGTCAATGATGAGGCTCAGCAGGACCGACTGGCCGGCCAGCAGCGCGCCCGCGCCGAAGCCGGCCGCGGTCGCGCCGAACAGAAGCCGGCGGGCGGGGCCGCGGATGGAAAGTCGTTCCCGGGGCAACGGAGATCAGTAACTTTGCGGGGTAAGCTGCACCTTGCCCCGGAAGATGTAGTAGACGCCCCCGGTGTAGAGCAGCACAAAAGGCATGCCCAGGAGCGCCATCACCAGCATGACGACCAGCGTGTTGGGCTGGGACGCGGCGTTGAAGATGGTCAGATTATAGGTTGGATCCAGGGTCGAGATCAGCAGATTGGGATAGAGCCCCGCGGCCGCGGAGAAGAGCAGCCCCGCGATCATGGCGGCGGAGAGGAGAAAGGCCCGGAAGTAATGCCCTCTGCGCACCATGAGCCAGCCGGCCGTCACCGCCAGGAAGGCCGCGCCCGGCAGGACGATCAGCAGCGGGTGCGCCAGATAGCGCTCGGTGATGAACTCGTGCATGAGCAGGGCCGCGGCCAGCAGCGCTGTGTTGAGGATGAAGAAGACGATCATCAGCCGGGGAATCGCGCGCTTGATGCGCGCCAGATACGCGCCGTCAGCCTTCATGCTCAGGTAGATCGCGCCGTGGGTCGCCAGCATGAAGACGGTGGTGACGCCCACCAGCAGGGCAAAGGGGTTGAGCATGCTCAGGAGATTGCCGCCGATGGTTCCGCGCGCGTCCAAGGGCACGCCGGCCATGATGTTGCCGAAGGCCACGCCCAGCAGCAGGGCAATGCCCAGGGAGGCGGCGAAGAAGACCCAGTCCCAGGCCGCGCGCCAGCCGGGCGAAGGCCGCTTGCTGCGAAATTCGATCGCCACCGTGCGCAGGATGAGCACCAGCAGCACCAGCATCATGGCCGTGTAGAAGCCGGAAAAGAGGGACGCGTAGACCATGGGAAAGGCGGCAAAGAGAACGCCGCCGCCCAGCACCAGCCAGACCTCGTTGCCGTCCCAGACCGGGCCGATGCTGTTGAGGGAAATACGCCGATCCTCGTCGCTTTTGGCCAGAAAGGGGTGGAGAATGCCCACGCCCAGATCAAAGCCGTCCATGATGAGATAGCCGGCGATCACGACGACAAAGAGAATAAACCAAACAACGTTGAGCCACATAAAGCAGATCTCTTTCCTTGTAGGGCGCGACCCTTGCGGTCGTCCGATGCAATCCCCCGTAGGGCGCGACCCTTGCGGTCGCCCGGCTTGGCGCCCCTGGGAGCGCCAAGCTGGAGCTTGGCAAGGGTTGCCGGACTGGAGTCCGGCGCTCCCGGCAGGATCAAGGCAAATCCTACGCGCGGGCGTGGCGGCGAAAAACGTCACGGAAGCTGTCCGGCAGGGACGCGATGGGGGTCGTCTCTTCCACCGGCTCGGGACCGTGCATGATCTTCTCGTTGAGCAGATAGATAAAGAGGACGAAGAGCAGCGTGTAGAGCAGGACGAACATGGCGTTGGAGAAAAGCAGTTGCCCCGTGGTCAGGTTAGGCGAGACCGCGTCCTCTACCCGCATGAGCCCCCACACGATCCACGGCTGGCGTCCCAACTCCGCGGTCCACCAACCCGTCATGGTCGCCAGCTCGGTGAGAAAGATAGTGGAGACGAAGGTCCGCAACAGCCAGCGGGTGCGCCAGATGCGCTCGCCCCAGACCGCGAAGAGAAGCCCCAGCAGGCCGATGCCCACAAAGAGCCCGCCCAGGACAATCATCAGGTGATAGGACTGGAAGACCCATCCCACCGGGGCCCACTCATCCCGGGGAACCGAGTTGAGGCCCTGGATCACCGTGTCCGTGCTGCCGCCCGCCAGCCAGCTCAGCAGACAGGGGACCTTGAGACCGACCGTGCGTTGCGTCTCCGGTTTGACCCAGCCCGCCAGCGTCATGGGCGCGCAGGCCGTGTCCTCCCAGACGCCTTCCATGGCGGCCAGCTTTTCCGGCTGATAGTCGGTGACATTCTCCGCCGATTGGGGCCCCAGCAGCGCGGCCTGGACAATGCTGAAGACGACGAAGACGGGCAGCGCCGTCTTGAAAGCCGCCCTGGCGCTCTCTTCAAAGCGCCCTTTGAGCAGATAATAGGCGCTCACGCTGAGCACCAGGGACGAGCCCACCAGCCAGGACGCGACCAGGGTATGCCAGAGACGCGCCAGAAAAGAGGGCGTCATGATCACCTGGGGAAAGCTGGTCATGAAAGCCAGCGTGCCGTACTGGGTCTGGGCCAGCTCATAGCCCGCGGGCGTCTGCATCCACGAGTTGGCCATGATAATCCAGGTGGCGCTGAAGTGGGCGCCGAAGACCACCATGACGATGGAAAAGAGCCATAGCCGCGGGCCGACCCGGTTGCCGCCGAAGAGCATAAGCCCCAGAAAGCCGCCCTCCAGAAAGAAGGCGAAGATGCCCTCCGCGGCCAGCAGGCTGCCGAAGATATTGCCCACAAAGCGGGAATATTCGGACCAGTTTGTGCCGAACTCGAATTCCTGGACAATGCCGGTGGCTACCCCCAGGGCGAAGACCAGACCGTATATTTTGATCCAGAAAAAGGAGAGCCGCCGCCAGACGGGGTTTTGGGTGCGTACATAGAGGATGCCCATGATCACCAGAATGAGCCCCAATCCCATGGAGATGGGCGGGTAGATAAAGTGGAAGCTGGCAGTGATGGTGAACTGCAGACGGGAGAGAAATTCAGGATTCATGACAAGCCCTTCTATCGGGGGAACCCTGCGCGCTGAAGAATGTGAATTTTTACACAAATCATTATGGACCGGTTTGAATACCGTGTCAACCTGGGGAAAGTTACAAAATACACCCCAACCGCGTGGTATCCAGCGGCTTATGACCGATGGAAATCGTTGTGCGGCCGGGCATGAACCGGTCCCGAGCAGGCCCTCCGGCATGCGCGGGAGGGGGGAGCAGGTGAGCGACGGGGTTCGTCCAGGATGAGAAGGAGGGTAACGCGGCTTTATCCCGCGCGGCTTAGCCTTGCCGCCAATCGCGCCAGGTTGGTCCGTGCCTGCTGCTCAAACCGATCCCGGAACTCGTCTGTGGCGTAGATGCTCGGCCGCACCAGAAAGGAGCGCAAGACCGCCGCCCGTCTTCGCGCGTATGTATTGCGCGGCGTCCACCAGTACTCTGCTCGTATTTGGCGCTCAAACTCTTCGAAGCGCTCCGGCGGCGCGCCAAGGATGGCCAGATCGATATCCGAGACTAACGCGGCTTGGCGTGAATAGCGCGACAGGGATTCAATCGCTCTATCACTGGCAAGAAGTACATCAAGATTTCTGTCAGAATTTACCGGTTGGCGGGGCGCATCTGCCGGCGGAACCCCGTGACGGGTGGCCATGATCAAGGATTTGACCCGCTCTGTCGCCTCCGCACTTGCCCCGCTTTTTCGGAGCATTTCTTCCGCCCAGTTGGCGCTGCGCTCCTCGTTCCGCGACGAAAAGGTGTTGTAGATTGCGTCATGGAACCACAGCGCATACTCGACATAGGCGTTCCCTGCTTCAGGATACCGTGTGGCATCCAGGTGCATCAGGCAGGCGTTGATGTGACCGGCGTTGTGGTATGTCCGATGCGTCTGCGCATACTTTTCCTGCAGCTGGCGGAAGGTATCCGCTTCTGCGCTCAGGCCCACTCTATCGCAGAGCTTTTGCCAACGGGCTTGATTCAAAGCTTGCATGGTGATATTCCCCGCCGACGGGCAGTATGGTTTGCCGGATGTGTATTCGATAGTGCTCACAGTTTTTTGCTCCCACTTCAATGATGCGGTTATTTTATCACGTTGCTCACAGTTCGCGGAGTGAATCGAATATGCAACCATTTCCCCGACCATTGACACAACCAACGACAAGCAAAAGGGGACGGATGCAGATCATCCGCCCCCTTTTGCTTTTTATCCTATCCGTTTATTAACCGCACCTACTTCTGAACGACGGGCAGGTAGACGCTCATGCTCTCGCCGTCGGGCGGCACGTTTTGCTGCGCCACCTTGACGATCGCGGTCCGGGCCGGATTGGCCGGATCGCGATAGGTGTAGACGCCCTCTTCATCGAACCGTATCGTGTGGGACTCGCCGCTGAGCAGCAGCCCGCTGTCCCAGCTGACGGCGTCAGCGGAGGCCGCGGTTACGGCGCTTTCCGCGGTCTGGGTTCCGGCCATATCCAACCCGACGTTGAGCCACTCCACCGTGGCCCCGGGCGCAACCTCCAGCATGGCGGGCAGGAAGCCGTCCTCGGTAATCTGCACCACGGCGGATGGCTGCGTTCCATCAGCCGTCAGCGCGGGCGGCATGCCGATGTTGAAGCCGCTGATGGGGCCCCGATCCCGGAAGGGACCGGCGCGGTAGCTCTGGTAGCCGGGCCCGCTGACGACCAGGCCATAGCGGCCCTGGGGCACGATGTAGCTGAACGCGCCCGTCGCGTCGGTGGTCTGGGGATTGCTCTGGCCGAAGGCGTCGGCTTCCCACAGCATAAATTGGCCCGCTTCGGCGCCGGCATTGTCACCCTGGGCGCTGCTGTTGGCCCGGAAGAGTTGAACCGTCATGCCCGGCAGGGGATCGCCCGTCTCCGCGTCCTGGACCAGGACCGGCGTTACGGGAATCATCTTGCCCGCGGATGCGGCGCTTTGGACGCCGCAACTGACCGCAAGCTCGGCGTCAAGCGCTTCATCGCCAACCTCCGGCGTGAAGAGCGCCGTGAAGTAGCCGTCGCCGTCATCATCCTGGAAGCTCACCTCCTGGTTGGCATAGCGGAGACTCGCCGCGCCGCCGCTCTCACAGAACAGCTCTACGCCCAGCTCGATCTCCTTGCCCGACCAGACGGGCATGCGCCAGTTGCCCAGTTCCATGCGCCCCGCGTCATCGGCAATGCCCCACGGGCCGCAGGTGTCGTCGTCCTGGGCCGCGGCCGCGCCTTGCAGCTCCGCCAGGGAACTCCGCGTGTAGCCGAAGCTGTTGGGGTTCCAGATGAGGGTGCGGTCCACGGTCAGGCTCAACTGCTCGCCATACGCCTCGCCCGCAGCGTTCAGATCGGCGGCCTGCGCGCCGGCCGCGGCCACCGTGCAGGTGAGGCAGCCGGTCCAGCCCAGCTCGATCTGGTGGATGCCGTCGGGCAGGAAGGCGTCGATCTGCCAGAAGCCCTGCTCATCCGCGAGTGCGCTGTAGTCGCTGTCGTCGAAGGCGTCGCTCAGGAGCGAGACCGTCGTGCCCGGCTGGGCAAAACCCTTGAAGGCCACTGTGCAGGTGAGACAGCCGGTCCACTGACCCGGCGCGGGCGCGGTGATGACCGGTTCCCGCAGCAGGCGCAGGGCGCGTCTGACGGCTGCGTTGTTGCCCGTGTTGGTATCGTTCTCGCTGCTGACGGACGCCCGGAACTCGATTCCGTCGCCTGCGCCGGTGCAGCCTGCACTGTTACAGTCGGCGTAGTGCATGATCAGTTCCATGGGCGCGCCGGGCGGGATGTCGCCCAGCTGGATCTCCAGACGGCAGGCGTCGCCGTTGCAGACTTCCTCCACCGGCAGATCCAGTGCGGCTCCCTGTCCGGCCGCCGGGGTTGAGCGGTTGGCCGCGGCCACCGTACAGGTGAGGCAGCCGGTCCAGCCCAGGGTCAGGTCATCGGGTATGCCCAGGTAAGGATTCATTTCGATGGTGAGCAGTCCGGCCCTGGCCAGACGGTCGCCCCGGTTGCGAATGCGCAGCTTGAGCGCTGCCACGCCTTCCTCCCAGCCGTCGGCGGCCGCCGCGCTGACTTCCGCCGCGGTTGCTCCGCCGAAATCGCCCTGGATGACGGCCTCAGCGTTCAGGCTGAGATCGGCGCCGATGCCGCCGGGCGCGGCAATGGCCGCCTGGGGCACGTAGAGGTAGTCTTCGGTCTCGCCCCAGCGGTAGCCGGTTGCGGGCCCCTGGCCGTCACCATATTCCACCGGAGGACGACCCGGATTCTGGTACTGGCCGGTCTTGACCGACGGTTCATCGCTGACCGTGACGCGCAGCCACATGGTTTCGCCTTCGCCCGTAGCGGGCACGGGCAGATTATTCGTGGGCGCGAGGAGGCTCAGCGTTCCCGCCGCGGCCGGGGCGATCTCCTGGTCGATGACGATGTGCTCGACCGCGGTGAGCATGTCGCAATTCAGCGAGTCTTCCCAGTCGCCGTCGTGGTTGCCGTCCAGCCAGACGTTGAGATACAGGGGCGCATCATTCTCATTGACATAATCGACCGCCTGTTGCGTAACCGTCACGTCAAAGGGGATGGTTGTGGGCACGCAGTGGCTGAAGTTAAGCGTGTTGGGGTCTACGCCGTCGTCGTGCAGATCCAGATCGGCCAGTTCGTTGGGCGGATCCAGGTTGCGACGCAGGCCCAGGTCAACGAAGAACTCGCCGCTGACCCGCTGGCCCAGGTGCAGGGGAATGCCGTTGTGATGCCTGGGGCCCTGGGGCAAGCCGGTAGCCGGGTCAAAGACGGTGGGGAAGCGGCCGTCGATGCCGGGATAGGCGGGGATATTCTCGTCAGGCGCGGTGAAGTGATTGGTGCTGTCCGGCGCGTCGCCGAAGTCGCTGAGCAGAATCAGCAATGCGACGAGCCGGCTGAAGAGGGGCTGCTGCTGGAGCAGGCTCTCGATGAAGGCCAGCCGGGGCGCAACAGCGTCTTCCGCCTGCTGGGCGGATGCCGCGGCGAGACCTTCGGCCGTAAAATCGGTTCCGCCGGGCGCGGCGGCGGTACTGTAAGCCTGGGCCTGTCCCTCCAGGGCGCAGTCCGGCTCGCCCACGACCTGGGTACGGGTCCGGGTGATGCTGGTTTCGCCGGGGAGCGTGCGCACCAGGAATGCGTAGGTAAAGCTCTCTTCTCCCTGGAACTTGTCACCCAGCGCGCTGACGGGGACGGAAAACCCGCGCCCCTGGACAACCGACGAGGCGACGGGTTGCAGCATGCAGCGCGATTCGCCGGCCGTTCCCGTTCCTTCGCTCGGGGCCATCTCATCCACCAACAGCGTGTAGACAGTGGCGGGGCTGTTGTTGGTCAGGCGCAGCTCCATGCCTACCTTCTGGCCGGGCAGTGCCTCTCCATTCTCACCTTCGGTCAGACCGGAGCCGTCGTTCCAGAGCAAAACTTTTGAAAACGAAAGATCGTTGGGATTCAGGTCGTAGGCGTTGACCGTTACGGTCGCTGACGCGTTGACCACCGGATCGCCGTCAACCGGGCCGGCCGCGCCGCTGAGGGTGATGGCCTGGTCGATGGGCGCGGAGCGGGCCGCGACGGCAAAGACCAGCTTGCCGCCGCTTGCCAGCCCGCCCCGCCAGACGATCCGATTGGCGCTGCGACGGACGCCGTCTACCCTGACGCCTGTGGTTGCTTCAGTATCCGGGATTATGCGCACCTGATCAACCTGGCCGTCCAGGGTCAGGACCAGCTGCAATTGGGGTATGTTGGCTCCGCTGATATTCTCCATGGTGATTGTGAGATACGCGGGCGTATCCGGTTCAACGATTTCCGCGGCCGGGGAAATGGACAGGGAAACGGGCGGATCGTTTTGCGCGTAGGCCGGGGATGCCTGGGTAATCATGTGGACGAGAATTGCGCAGATAAGGAGCGCGCAAGAGAGCGCTATCCGTCGCAGCAGTGGGATCGTCATGGGTTGCCTCCTGGGTCATGTAATGAATGCAGTGATAGGTGCGATGCTGTTCTTGCGCCCTTGCGGGGGCGGCTCAGGGTACAGCATGGGCATACCATAACGGTTCTCCGTGCCCGGTACTGGCGTTGCCGGGCGTCTTTTCGGCTCAAAACGGCTCACGGACAAAGTTGATTGGGTGCGTTCAAACCCGGTTGGCGAAACACGGACGGCCGCAAGAGCACGCTCCCTGCCGCTTCAACTGTGCGCCATCTTCGCGCGTAAAAGGTCTGAACTATGATTTGATTGATTTGAGGAGGGACCATGAATTTTTGTTGTGCATGCGGCCTGATCTGTCGAAGGCGCAATCATAGTCCATCACGCAATCACAAAAATTATGGTTCGGACTGCCACTGCTAAGCCATGAACTCGTCCAGCACCTGCCAGAGGACCTGCCGGCGCGTCCGTCCGGGATTCAGAAATTTTCGCACGGGTAGCTCTCCAGCGCAGCCCGGTTGTGCGTGACGATTTGACGCGCGCGGAAGCGGCTCCAGTTCCAGGTGCGCCGGCTTGCCGGCGGCGCGTCTTCCGGCCACTGGGCCAGCAGGTGGCAAGCCAGCACGCGCCGGTCCTGGCCCGACACTTTCAGCAAGAGCATGGGCAAAGCCAGCATGGCCACCGTTACCAGCTCGAAAAAGCCGCGTCGGGCATATTCGGCTTGCAGCCACGTGTCGTTTGCGCTCAGGAAGCGTAATCCGCCGAAAAAGTAGCCGAACTGCACTGCCACAAAGGTGAGAAACAGCAGATTCAGCAGGCCCAGAATCAGGCCGACTTCAATCGGGCCGAGGGCCAGCCTGCCGGGTTCCCGAAGGAGCTTTAGCCTGGCCGTATCCGGCGGGGGATTGAGGATCTGCATGAGCAGACCGGCTCCCAGCCAGGTAAAAAGGTCTTGCCCGTCCCCGCTCCGCCTGAGATCAGGCAGAGCCGCCCCGCCCTCTCCTGGGCTTGATCCAGCAACTGCTGGAGGCGCGCCATCTTTTCCGTACGGGCAAATAGCGTTGTTTCCTGGGTCATGGTCTCGTCCGGCTATGGGTGGCATGGCGGCTGCTGGTTGGATTCCTGCGTTGCGGGCGTCTTCGGCGGGGAGCAAACGCCACGCTATTGTAGCCCAGGGCCGCGGCAGGGGCAACCGCTTTTTCGGCGCGCTGGCGCGGAAGACATTACTCCTCGTCGCCTCTGTCGTCCCCGCCGCGTCCATTGGCGAATGGGCGCTTCCGCACCTCATACGTTAGGGTGACAAAAACGTCGCCATAGCGCTCCACATTGGTCAGCTTGAGAGGCGGTTCGGCCATGCGCCGGGGCAGCAGGGGCGCACCCGTCGCGAGCATGACGGGTGCAAAAGTGAGGATGAGTTCGTCCAGCAGGCCGTGGTCGTGGAATTGGCCGGCCAGTTCGCCGCCGCCGACGATCCAGCTGTTTTTGCCTTGCGCGGCCGCGGCCATTTGGGCGTGGATCGGCCGGACGTCCCCCTGAACAAAGCGAATGTCTGCCCCGGGCACGGCCGGCAGCGACCGGCGACTGAAGACCCAGGTCGGCGCTGCATAGGGCCACTTCTCCGGTGCGTTGAGCAAATCTTCCTGGGCCATAATCCACTCATATGTGGTCGATCCCATGGCCAGTGCGCCGACTTCGTCCATGAAGCGGGCGTAGTGCTCCCCCATGCCGTCCACATCATCAAATTGTAAAAGCCAGCTCAGCGAATTTTCTTCATCGGCAATATAGCCGTTGAGGCTGGTTGCCGTGTAGTATTGGGTCTTCATGCGGTATGCCCCCGTAATAAAATAGGTTCTCTGGCGGATTGTGGAGCAAGCAAGGGATGGGCGGCAGCGGTTAAAACCGCAGCCTGCTACGGGAAACCGGCTCAAAGCCGGTTCATTCAGCGGAGATTAACGTGCTTTAGCACGTTTCCCGTAGCAGGAGCCGAATTCATTCGGCGGCTTGACCCCGCAAAACCTCACAGAGTCATAAAATGATTCCGTAATAAGACGCAGGTTCAAGAGGCTATGATACAATTTTTCGGTCGTTTGCAACCAATGACGTTTTGCAGCGTACTGTTGCCGAGAGCAGGCGCATCAATAAATCACAAACAATAAATCACAGTAGACAAAACGCAATGAATCAACCAATCATTCTGGCTGAAGACGTTCACAAGTCCTATCGTTCGGGCAAAATTGAGGTGCATGCCCTGCGCGGGGTTGGCATCAACATCGAAGGCGGCGAAATGGTCGCCATCATGGGGCCGTCGGGTTGCGGCAAGACGACCTTGCTCAACTGTCTCTCCGGGTTGGACGAGATCGACGGCGGCGAAGTGCGCATCGACGGCGAGGACCTGCGCGCCATGAGCGATCGGCGGCGCACCCGTTTCCGGGCCGAGAGCATGGGCTTTGTCTTCCAGACCTACAACCTCCTGCCCGTCATCACCGCGGCGGAGAATGTGGAATTGCCCCTGCTGGTGAGCGGCGTGCGCCCGGCCGAGGCTCGGCGACGCGCGCTCACCGCGCTGGAGCAGGTGGGGCTGGCCGATCGGGCCGACCACCGTCCGGCCGAGCTGTCGGGCGGTCAACGCCAGCGGGCCACCATCGCCCGCGCCCTGGTCAACAACCCGGCCATTGTCTGGGCGGATGAGCCCACGGGCAACCTGGACTCCAAATCCGCTGATGACGTGCTCATGCTCATGCGCCGGCTCAATCAGGAGCATGGCCAGACCTTCGTCATCGTCACCCACGACCCCGTGATTGGCGATCTCTGCGACCGCATCGTGCATATGCAGGATGGAGAGATCGTTGAGAATGGTTAATGGGGAATGGTTAATTATTAACGGTTAACGGCGCGACCCGTCGTCTTCTACTTGTACTTGCCACCTGCCACCTGCCACCTGCCACCTGCCCATGTTTTCACTTACCAACTACGTTATTGCCCTGCTCGTTGCTGTGGGGCTGATTATTCTCTATTTTGCCTGGCTCTTCATGCGCAATCCCGTTCTGATCAAGGTTGGGCTGCGCAATATACCCCGCCGGCCGGCCCAGTCCGCGCTCATCGTGATGGGCCTGACCCTGAGCACCATCATCATTCTGGCCTCTCTGGCTTTGGGAGATACCCTCAACTATTCCCTCCGGCGCCAGGCGGTAGATGCTTACGGCGCCATTGATGAGGTGCTGGCCCCACCCCTGATCTCTGCGCTTCTGGCCTCGGGCGGCGATGATGCGGCCATGCAGGAACTGGAGGCCCAGTTCGGCGATTTGACCGCGGGCGGGCTCGACACCGTTCTCTCCCTGGTAGACGGCGGCCTGCCCGGTATCAGCGAGGCCCGCTTTCGGGAACTCCAGGTTCAGGCCGAAGATGAGCCTCTCATCGACGGCGTAGCCGGTTCGATTCTCTTCCCCACGATTATTCGCAACGTGACCAGCGGTCAGGGCGAACCCTTCGGCTTCGTTTTCGCCGTGGACGAGGAATACGATAGTTCATTTGGCCTCTATACGACTGACGGCGAGCCGGCTGAGATGGAGCGTCTCCAACCCGGCGCAGGCAATATTTTTGTCCAGTCCACCCAACTTTTTGCTACCGCGCGGGAGATGGGCGCACAGTTGGGCCTGGGCGAGATGAGCGTCTCCCAGGTCGCCACGCTGACGGCCGGCCTGGGCGCAATTTTGACCGGCGCCGCCGGCGGCGAATTTGATGTGGGTGCGTTGGAGATGGATGTGGCCACCCTGCGCAGTCTGGGCATAGACACCACCGCGCTGGAAGAGGCAGGCATGGAGACCCTGAGCCTGGATTCTCTGGCCGCGGCGTCGGACCTCCTGACCGGAGGCGGCGCGGGCGCGTCTGGCGCCGCGGGGGGCGCGGCCCAATTGCCCCTGGATACTGAGTCCGTGCAGGCGCTGGCCACGGACCTGCTGGGCTCCCTCAACCTGACTACCGTGGGCCGGGAATTGGATAGCCTTCTGGGGCGCTACGGCTTGCAGGTGCGTCAGGGCGACGTCTACCTCAACCGCCTGGGTGCGGAGCGGCTCAACGCGCGGGTGGGTGACGTATTGGAAATTTATGTGGGGCCCATTCCTCTTCCCTATCGGGTTGCGGGCATCGTGGAGCAGGCCGGTCCGACCGCGGCCCTCGCGCCCGTGGCCGTCATGCGCCTGGATGAGGCCCAAAAGGTCTTTTTCATGCCCGACAGGGTGAACAATATTCTCGTCTCCAATCAGGGCGATGAGATGGAAGGCATGCAGCTGACGAGCGACGTGAACGCGCGTTTGCGCATCCTGGCGCTGGATGAGGAGGCCTTGGAAGAGGTGGTTGCCGTGCTGCGTCGCCCCTCCGTGGCCGCAGCCATTGCCCAGGCCGCGCCCGGCGGCGGCAATGACTTCCAGGAAGAATTTGATGGTCCCGCTTTCATCGGCGACTACGTTGCCGGTCTGTTTAACCTGGCTGAATTTAACAGCTTGCGCGCCGAGCTTCCCGCCGCGCTGGCAGAGCCCGGAATCAACGCGACCGTACGCCAGGCCCTGGCCAATACGGCCATGCGCGATTGGCTGCTGGGTCTGGATATCGCGCCGACCGATCGAGCCGATCTGTCGGCGGGGATGCGCAATCTGAACCAGTTCGATCTCATTGACCCCATCAACAAAGCGACCGTCGTGCGCGCCGCGGGCATAGGCGGCACGGCCTTCAGCTCCATCTTTTCTCTCTTCGGCTTCTTCTCGATTCTGGCCGCAGTCCTGCTCATCTTCCTCATCTTTGTCATGCTGGCAGCCGAGCGGCGCAGCGAGATGGGCATGGCCCGGGCCATCGGCGTCCAGCGCAACCATCTGGTGCAGATGTTCACGGCCGAAGGGCTGGTCTACGATTTTCTGGCCGCGGCCCTGGGCGTGCTCATCGGCCTGCTGGTCTCCTACGCCATGGTCGGCTTTATCGGCGGCCTTTTCAATGACGCGGTGGGGCGCTTCAGCGAGTACGGCGGCGTCTTCCGCTTCCGCTTCCGGGCTTCGCCTCTCCTGATTGCCATCGCCTACTGCCTGGGCGTCCTCTTCACGTTCATCGTGGTGACCCTGGCCGCGTGGCGCGTGAGTCGCCTCAACATCGTCTCCGCAATCCGGGATATTCCCGAGCCGGAGAAGTCGGGGCGTACTGCACGGCTGGGAGAAGCCGGGCGCCTGCTCTTCAATCTGCTTGTGGTCGGCGCCGGCGGGTATCTCGTCTATCTGGGCGTGAATGAGCGCTTTAGCCTGCTCCTGGCGGGTCTTTCGCTCTTGTTGGCCGGCATTATGTTCCTGACGGGCCAGTTGCTGGGCCGCACCCGGATGCGTCCTGAGCGTATTCAGCGCCTGATCTACAGCGTCATCGGGTTGGGGCTGCTGCTCATCTGGGCGCTGCCCTGGTGGAACATTCTGGGGACCGCGGGCGACAGCGTGGCCAATTTCGTAGCTGACGGCCCCTGGACGCTGATTCGCCTGGCCCTTTCCGGCCCGCTTATCATCCTGGGCGCGATTTTGGTAATTATGTTCAACGCCGACGCCTTTACCGGGTTGGTCAATCGGCTTCTGGGGGGCATCGGTGCGCTCACGCCGGTCCTCAAAACCGCTATCGCCTATCCCCTGAGCAGCCGCTTCCGCACGGGCATGGCTATGCTCCTTTTTGCCATGGTCATCAGCACGGTGACGCTCATGTCCGTGGTGATTGATGCGACGCGCACCCTGGTTATGCCCGACGATGAGCGCTACGCCGGCTTTGAGATCGGCCTGTCGAGCACGCTGCTCAGCTTCTTTAACCCGATTGGGGATATGGATGCGGCCATTGCGCAAAACCCCGATTTTCCCGCCGATGAGGTAGCTGCTGTAGGGTCCGTCGCGACCACGGAGGCCCTGGTCAGCCGGTCGGATCGTCCGGATGTGCCCGAATATTACCTTACCGTAGCCGGGGTGAACGATGGTTATCTGACCGAGGCGGCGGGAGCTTACCGCTTTGCCTTGCGCGCGCCGGGCTATGCTGACGACGCCGCGGTTTGGGAAGCCCTGCGCACTCGGGACGATGTGGGCATTCTGGCCCGGGATATGGTCTTCGCGACCGCGGAAGAGGCGGTCGCGGCCGGGGACGTGCCGGACTTTGCTACCCAGTTCGGCGATGCCGAAACCCAGGCCGAGCTGGAAGCCGAAATTCAGGGCCGCCTCTATCTCTTTGATGACTTCACCCTGGACAGCGCTGAATTGCCGCCCCTGCGCCTTCAGCTGAACGTGCCCGGCGCAAGTCAGGCGCAGAGTGATCTGGCGGACGATGCCGTGGGTAATATCGAGATTATCGGCGTGCTGGAGAACCGTTCTACCCTGGCCGGCGGCGATATCCAGGTGGGCGCGCCTGCGTATGCCCGGCTGACGGGCGCGCCGTTCGCCGGCACGCGCTACTATCTGAAGGCCGCGGACGGCGCGGACGTTCACGCTGTGGCCCAGGCAGCGGAACAGAGCTTCATCAGCAGCGGCCTCAATGCATCCGTATTGGCCGAGCAGAACGCGCAGGGACAGGCGTTGACCCGGGGGATTCTGCGTCTCTTTCAGGGTTTTATGGGCTTAGGGCTTCTGGTGGGCATTGCGGCTCTGGGCGTTATCATGACGCGCACGGTTGTAGAGCGTCGCCAGCAGGTAGGCGTCATGCGGGCAATCGGTTTTCAGCCGCGCATGGTTGCCTTGTCCTTCCTCTTTGAGGCCAGCTTCATCGCCCTGGCGGGTATCGTGATTGGGGCTTTTGCCGGCCTCTCCCTGGGGCGCCAGATGGTTCTCACCTTCTACGAAGCCTTTGCCGGGAATCAGGCGCTGCCCATCCCCTGGTTGCAGATTGGGGGCATTGTGGCCCTGGCCTACTTCTTCTCCCTGCTTACCACCATTATTCCTGCGTACCAGGCCGCGCGCATCGCCCCGGCCGAAGCGCTGCGCTATGAGTAGGGGCCGACGGCCGTGTGCGGTGTGCTATACCAGCTGACCTTCTGCAATCAGCTGGTGGATGCGCTCCTGAATTTCATTAAAGTGCTCCATGAGCAGTCGATGTGAGCGCTCCGCGTCCCTCGCCCGCACTGCCGCCATGATTTCCTGATGCTGACGCAGGGCAAGCGTCAGGTTCGTTTGGCGGATTGCATCATCATCAAATGTGCGAAATGCCAGCCAGAATACTTGAAGCAGCCCATTCAGTGTGGGGTTCCCCAACGATCGATAGAGAATGGCGTGGAATGTTTCATCCAAATCAACGTGTGATTCATTCGCGGCCAGACGTCGTTCCCATTCCTGCAGGAGCGCCTCTAACTCTTGAATTTCCTCTTCGCTTAATTGAGCAACGACCGTTTTGATCACAGCAGATTCCAGCCAGATGCGAATCTGGAAGACATTGGCGAACATCTGCGGATCAAAGCGCATGGCGTAGCTCAGCAGCTCCAGAATCGGGTCAAAATTGACCTGCCTCACATAGAGACCATTGCCCCGATGAATTTCCACAATGCCCAGAGACTGGAGCGCCTTGACGGCTTCGCGCACCGAGCTGCGCCCCACGCTTAGCTCCTCCATCCAATACCCTTCGGGCGGCAACTGCGTGCCGGGGGGCAGGCGGTTGGTGAGAATATACTCTTTAATGAAGGAGCGAACCTCTTCAGCTACTGCCGGAGTACGCTGCCGTTGTGGGGTTGTCATGGCTGACCGCTTTCATCATGATGATTAGCGTTTTAAGGGGAACAGGGATGGAAAAATGATGGTTGACGCGTGCCAGAAATTAGAGTATACTCGGACACATCAGACGTCTGACGTGTCGTTGCCCTATTTTAGCAACTACATCAGTTCCCGTCAATCAACTCTTGCACAAGAGATGTGACGCTCCCTAATTCTGTCATTGATTGTGTAAAAGTCCGCTCAGCATTATCTCCATTCCCTTGCTGCCGAAGTCGGATACCGGCTTTTTAGGCTGTCTATTCTCTATATCTTTTACCAGGAGGAAAGTATGTTGAAGCGAATTAGCCTCTTTCTGACATTTGCGTTGTTGCTGTTGCTAACAGCTTGCGGCGGCGCGACATCTACACCCGCAACAGGCGACGCCACAGCATCTGATTCTGTGGCGGAAGAGACGCCGGCTGGGGATGAAGGAACGGATGCGCAGGCATCGTCGTCAGATGCTGATGGCGAACAAGTGCTCATCGGCGCCTTCGATGTGGGCCCCGGCGGCGCCCCGCAAACGGTGCTGTATATGAGCGGCGGGGGGCATACCTGGTACGCCAAGCTTTTTACCCCGCTGGTCATGATGAATTCTGACTTTACCGAATTTAGCCCTGAAGGCGGGTTGGCTACTTCATGGGAGCCGAACGAAGATGCGACTGTTTGGACTTTCAAGCTGCGTGAAGGCGTTACTTGGCATGACGGCGAGCCCTTCACTGCACAGGATCTAAAGTTTACGACTGAGTTTGTCCATCATCCTGATTCTCCTGCGGTTTTTCCTCCCTTTCAGTTTTCCGGTGACATCGAGGGTCTGGACGCCTATACGGCCGGCGAAGCGGATGAGATCAGCGGTGTCGTTGTCGTTGATGATACGACTCTTGAAGTACACTTGACCCAGCCCAAGCCCCGCTTCTTTGCTGAGCTGCGTTGGTTCTACGCCCTGCCTGAGCATGCCATAGACTTTGAGCCCGGCGAACTGGATACGACTGATTGGTGGTGGGAACGTCCTATCGGCACCGGCCCGTTCAAGTTTAGCCGTTACGAAAAAGATCAGTTTATGGAACTGCTTCCTTACGAAGGATATTGGGAAGGCGCACCGTTGCTGGATAAGCTCGTTAATCGCTATTTCGCAGATGAGACGGCCGCTGTGCTGGCTTTAACTTCCGGTGATATCGACTTTACCTACGTAAGCGCCGATATTGTTGGTCAGTTCCAGGCAGATGCTGCGTATCAGGTATTTGAAGGCCCCAGCTTTGTCACGAATCTTTTCAACTATAACTATAACCGAGATGTATGGCAGGATCAACGTGTGCGCCAGGCCATCCTGTATGGCGTGGATCGCGAGGCTATTCTGCAGGATGTCTTCAATGGGACCGCCATAGCTGCCCCTTGTCACGATCCGTTCCCGGCCTACTGGCCTGAAGGCGCGAATCCCTATGCCTATGATCCCGCTCAGGCCCGGGAGTTATTGGCCGCCGCCACCGCCGACGGCGTTGATGTGAGCGCAACGTTTGAGATTCCCACCTACTATACGTCCCAATTAGCCAAGGATGTCCTGACGGTGATTCAGGCCAATCTGGCCGATATCGGTATGAATGTCCAACCCACATTCCTGGACGTGACGACCTGGCGTCAGCTTGTAGACAACGATGCCGACTTTGACATCGCCTATCGCGGCAACGGCTCATCCGCCCTGGCTTATGAGCTGGACAGCAGCTACGTTGAGGGCAATCAATGGGGGATTGCTGACCCCGAGTTTGATCGCCTCATAGAGGAAATGAACGACGCATTTACCCTGGAAGAGTACACAACTGCCCGTACCGCCCTCTGTGCGTATCAAAATGAACAGGCCACCTTCGGTTACTGGTGGGTCTCTACTCGTTACGGTGTTGCGGCTTCGGACCTGGTGGATTTTTACTTCTTCCCCGCCCCCGGCGGAGGTCCCTATGTGGATAATGCCCAACTATGGCAAAAGCCGTGACGGATAGAAGAGCGGTGATTTGATAAGCGGGCGGATTAAGTCAATATGAGGCAATTTGGCTCAATCCGCCCGCTTTCCTCTGCTCTTCCTTTTCTTCTGATTACCCTTAGCCCCGTACAGGATCACCCGGAGACGAACGTTTATGGACTACGCCATTCGTCGCATCCTGATCAACATTCCGATTCTTTTCATTGTTACAGTTATTATTTTTTTGCTGGTTAATCTCGCGCCCGGCGATCCGGTTGATTTTTATGTAAATGAAGAGATGGGCGTAACCCGTGACGATTTGACCCATCTTGAAGAAAAATTCGGCCTGAACGACCCTATCTATGTGCGCTATTTTAAGTGGCTGGGCGCAACTTTGCAGGGCGATCTCGGCTTCCGTTACAAAAATGGCGATGATGTGGCCGAGGTTCTTTTTGAGCGCCTTCAGCGCACCCTATTGCTCATGGGCGCCGCCTTGCTGTTGGGCGTCGTTATCGGCGTCACGTTGGGCATATACACCGGTTTGCATCAGTATTCGATTGCGGATTTTCTGCTGACAACCCTCTCCTTTGTCGGCATATCCATGCCTGCGTTTATTGCAGGCATATTTGGTCTTTATTTCTTTTCGGTAAAACTTGGCTGGTTCCCCTCGGGCGGTATGCGCACAATTGGCAAGCCGGAAACGCTTCTGGATCTCCTGCACCATCTTGTGTTGCCTGCCGGCACTTTGGCCATTATGTACGCCGCTAACTTCATGCGTTATCAGCGCTTTAGTATTTTAGAAGTGAAGCGCGCCGACTACATCCGTACTGCTCAGGCAAAGGGGCTTAAACCCCGGATAATTACCTGGCGGCATACTGTGCGTAACGCCATTCTGCCCGTGGTAACCGTCATCGGCGTAACCGTGCCCAATCTCGTCGCAGGCGCACTCTTCACTGAGACAATCTACAGTTGGCCGGGTATGGGATCCCTCTTTGTCGATGCCGTAGCCGCACGTGATTATCCTATGGTGATGGGCATTATGCTGGTGACGGCCGTGGTGGTCTTAGGCGCAAACCTGATTACCGATTTGACCTACTCGCTTGTGGACCCGCGCATCCGCTACGATTGAGGCAAGCTTATGAGTGCACATTCGACAACTGTGATTGATGATGAGCTGACATCTGAATTCGGGGTAATTAAAGCGGAGTCGCCTGCGGAGAAGGCGTGGCAGCGCTTCCGTCGTCATCCTCTGGCCCTTACGGGACTGATTTTAATAACTATCATTCTGGTTCTGACCATTGCCGCGCCCCTCATTGATCGCTATCCGCCCAGCCAGTTGGCATTGGCCGATAAGTTTCAGAAGCCGAGCGCCTCCCACTGGTTCGGCACGGATCGCGTCGGGCGGGATATCTGGAGCCGTACGCTGCATGGCGGCCGCGTCTCCATTGTTGTCGGCGTCAGTGCAGCCTTGGTTTCCACAATCATCGGCGTTATTTTTGGCGCGTTGGCCGGTTACTACGGTGGTTGGGTAGACGGGCTAATCATGCGGTTTACAGATATTGTGATGACCTTTCCGCGGGTCGTGATTATCCTGACGGTCGCTACATTTCTGGGCCAGAATATCCTTAACCTCATCCTGCTCATCAGTCTCTTCGGCTGGATGAGCACGGCTCGTCTGGTCCGCGGGCAGGTCCTCTCCATCCGCGAGGAGCAATTCGTGCAGGCTGTCCGCTCGCTTGGGGCCGGCGACATGACCATCATCTTTCGGCATATCATGCCTAATGTTATTGCGCCGCTGTTGGCTGCGGTTACATTTGCCGTTAACGAGGCAATCCTGCTGGAAGCAGGCCTTAGCTTTCTGGGTATCGGCGTGCCCTTGCCCACACCCAGTTGGGGCAACATGTTGGAAACCGCCCGCAGCTTGGATGTCCTTCAATTCGGCGTATGGATGTGGATGCCGCCCGCTCTTTTTATCTTGATCACGGTGCTGAGCATCAATTTTATCGGCGATGGCTTGCGTGATGCATTAGACCCGCGTCACATTGCATAGGATTGCTTTATTTTTCTTTCTTACCCATATTTGGAAACTGGCATGGAGCCACTGCTCGAAGTTCGCAATTTGGTAACAAAATTTAAGACTGACGCGGGGATTGTCTATGCCGTGAACGGCATATCCTACTCCTTGGCGCGCGGCGAATCCATGGCGATTGTGGGTGAAAGCGGGTCAGGAAAATCCGTGGGTGTGCTCTCCCTGATTAAGCTGATTCCCGTGCCGCCGGGCCGTATTGACGACGGACAGGTTATCTTCAAGGGAAGAGATCTTCTTACGTTAGCGCCCGAACAGTTGCGTAAAGTTCGGGGGAAGGAGATTTCCATGGTTTTTCAGGATCCCATGACCTCCTTGAATCCCGTACTGACTATCGGCTTGCAGCTTACAGAGGCGCTTGAAGAGCATGAGCATATTTCGAGGGCTGCCGCACGTAAGCGCTCTGTAGAAATGTTAGAGCTGGTGGGCCTGCCTGATGCTGAAAACCGCCTGAACGATTACCCCCATCAATTCTCCGGCGGGCAGCGCCAGCGTATCGGCATTGCCATGGCCCTGGCCTGTAAGCCGGATCTTCTCATCGGCGATGAGCCGACCACGGCTTTGGACGTAACGATCCAGGCTCAGATTGTGGAGTTGATGAAAGAGTTACAAAAAGAACTGGGGATGGCTTTTATCTGGATTACCCATGATTTGGGCGTGGTTGCCGATCTGGTTGAGCAGGTAGCCGTCATGTATGCGGGCTTTATTGTGGAACTCGCTTCGGTAGATGACCTCTACCATCGCCCCGGTCATCCCTATACGCTGGGCCTGCTGGAGTCTATCCCCAATATTGAGGGCAAGGAAGAGCGGCTGATCCCCATCGAGGGGCGTCCGCCCGATCTTCATCAGGAACCCCGTTCTTGTCCCTTTGCGCCCCGTTGTCGCTATGTTATTGACCGCTGTCGGGAGGCGGTTCCGCCTCTGGAAGAGCATAGTGGTCACCAAATCGCCTGTTTCCGGGCTGAGGAAATTCAAGACGCCCAGCGCGATCCTGTTAAGTTGGCTGCGCTTGTTACGCCTGCGAAGCAAGCGGCTAAAGCTGCTGTCGCCCGATCTGACGCTCCCTCCGCCCGGCAAAAGGTTTTGGTCAAAGTTGAAAACCTCAAACAGCACTTTCCTATTCGCCGCGGGATCATCCAGCGCCAGGTTGGCGCCGTGCGCGCGGTAGACGGCCTGGATTTTGAGATTTATCAGGGAGAAACTTTGGGTTTAGTCGGGGAGAGCGGCTGCGGCAAATCTACAACCGGCCAGGCCATTCTGCAGCTATTGAAGCCGACCGCCGGACGGGTTTATTTTAAGGATAAGGAGCTGACCGGCGCAAGCAAGAAGGACATCCGCGCGGCCCGACGCGATATGCAGATGATCTTCCAGGATCCCTACGCTTCTCTCAACCCGCGTATGACGGTCGGCAGCATTATTGGCGAGTCTCTGCGCATCCACAATATTGGCGACAGGAGCAGTCGCCAGGAGCGGGTTGAACAATTAATGGCCCTGGTGGGGTTGAACCCCAATTTTATCAATCGCTACCCCCATGAATTCTCCGGCGGGCAGCGTCAGCGAATCGGCATTGCCCGTGCGCTTGCAACCAATCCGGCCTTTATTGTGGCTGATGAACCCATTGCCGCGCTGGATGTTTCGATCCAGGCTCAGGTAGTCAATCTATTGGATGATCTGCGCCATGAGATGGGGTTAACTTACCTTTTCATTGCTCATGACTTGTCCATGGTGCGCTATATCAGCGATCGAATCGCCGTCATGTATCTGGGACGAATTGTGGAATTAGGCGAAGGAGATTCGATTTTTGTTCAGCCCCTCCATCCGTATACGCAAGCCCTGCTGTCAGCAATTCCTATTCCTGATCCCGACAGGGCAAGCCGACGGCAGCGAATTGTGTTGGAGGGCGATGTTCCCAGCCCGGCCAATCCGCCGTCCGGCTGTCGCTTTCACACCCGTTGCGCCTATGCTACCGAAATTTGCCGTCGGGAAGATCCGCAACTGCGTTCTTTCGGGAATGGCCTGCAGCACGTGGTGGCATGCCATCATGCGGAGCAATTCGTATAACCATGACGGATTCTTATGCAAGCCATGATGTCACCCCCCTTCTGCACCTGGGGCCGGAGGCGTTGTGCAGGTTGACAACCGGGCCGTTATCACTTGATACGTCCGGTTTGATGCATGCGCCCATTACCATCAGCTGTTGGATGCGCGTGACGGACAGTCTTCCGACTCAGGTTATCCTGAATCATGGTCATCAACGTTGGGATGAACCGGGGTGGTCATTATACCTTGATCAGGGGAAGCTGATTGTCGCCCTCCGCACTGAGGACGGTTGCGTCGTGCGTGCAGCGGATTACCCGTCTGACGATCAGCCGCATCACGTGGCCGTGACGATAGACCCAGCGCTAACATTCGCCCGGGCGTATTTAGACGGTCGTTCCGCCGGTTGGCGCATATCTGACGCTCTGCTGGATCCGGTAGGGGAGTTGCCCGCCCAAACCGGCCTTACGGTAGGCGGCTATACTGATGCCGCCGGCGGTCATTTCGACTTTACCTTCGGCCGCCGACTTTCTGATCGCCTTGACGAATTGGCGATCTGTGGTGGTTTTTTGCCGGACGATTTGATTGCCGAATTGGCACGGCGAGGAAATCAGCCCCCGATTGCAAGCTTCTCGTTATTCGCCTCTGCAAAAAACGCCCCGACGTCTATACGCGTTGAGGCCGATGCTGTCTACCGCATCGATCATGTTCAGGGCGCTCCTGTCAACTCTGAGGCGAATTACTTCTCTTTTCGCTGGTTACTGGACGGTATTTTTTGGGGGCAGGGCCCCTCCCTTACGCGCCAATTTGACTACGCCGGAACGCACCACATCCACTTGACTGTGATCAGCGCTGAACATGTGGAAGCCTCAACAGAACAAACTTTGCATTTGGACGGCGCGCAACCGCCGGTTTATTTCACGCCGGTTTTTATGAATGGCGAGGCGGGATACGCGGCCTTCCGCATTCCGGCGATTGTCACTGCGGCGGACGGCGCGCTGGTCGCGTTTGCGGAAGGCCGGGTCGAGAGCGTCAGCGATTCTACACAGACGATTCACATTGTTGCAAAACGCAGTGTTGATGGCGGCCGCACGTGGGGCGCATTGCATGTCGTCGCGCGCTATGAAGAGGATGGTAAGACATACGCTGCCATGTACCCCGCTCCCGTTGTCGATCGGGTGCAGGGAACAGGGCGTATTATCTTGCTATACAACGGCAAATCCGTTTCCGAATGGGCTTTGGCTGAGGGCAAAGGCTCTTCCCGAATCTTCTGCGTAACGAGCCATGATCACGGTATAAGCTGGTCTGATCCCCGCGATATCTCCCCCCAGGTGCACCGTTCCCGGGTCTGGGGTGTTCAAATCCCCTCGGCCGGTCACGCTTTGCAGATGCGTAGCGGCCGCCTTTTTGTCAGCGGCAGCCATACCGTCAGCAATGATTCTGTCTTCGCGCAGTGGAATTATGCTTTCTGGAGCGACGATCTCGGCGCAACGTGGACCATTGGACCTGATGTTCTTTTGCGCGCCGACGGCGCGTCCGCCCAGGGACTTAATGAAGCCATGGCGGCCGAACTGGATGACGGACGGATTGTCATCAATAGTCGTAACTATCGGGATGGAGAGCCGGCCGGCCTGCGTGCGGTGACGTTGGCGCATTTTGATGCCGCGGATCGGCTCATCTATCAGCCGACTTACGATGACCCTGCCTTGATTGATTCCGGCGTTCAAGGCGCACTGCTTGCCTGTTTTGATCCTCGCACCGGACGCCGTCGCTTGCTTTTCGTCAACCCCGATCATTCCGCGGCTCGGATGAACCTTACCGTACGCGCCAGTGATGATCAGGGGGCGAGCTGGCCCATTGCCAAGGTTATTGATGCTGGTCCCAGCGCATACAGCGATCTTACATGCAGCGAAGCGGGCGGCGTTTCTGTTCTCTATGAGCGGGGTAACAACGGCGGTATCTGGCACGCTGGTTTTGATTTCGATTGGCTGGATGCAACATCTGTGTCGCCTCGGGCATTGTTATCTTCAGGAGCCGCACCATGCTAAATGTCGGTATTATCGGCGCAGGCGATTTTGGCGCCCGTCACGCACTTGCCATTGCCGAGTTGGATGAGGTCCAGCTCGTCGCTTCTTCACGCACCAACGCTGCTGCCCTGGCGGAATTCACCCGACGTTTTGGCGGCCGCGGCTACACTGACTATCGGGAACTGGCGGGCGATCCCGCAGTAGATGCCGTTGTGATCGCCACCCCTCATCACCTGCATGTCGGCCCCGTGCAGGCGGCAGCCGCGGCAGGCAAGGCAATTTTTTTGGAGAAGCCCATGGCGCCCACGCGTGCGGAGTGTGACGCGCTGCTTGCGTCCGTTGAGCAGGCCGGCGTTCCTTTATTTTTGGGACATATCAATCGCTTTTCGCCGGCGTTCCGTCAAGCCAAAGCCCTGTTGGCAAGCGGTGAAGCAGGGGAACCCGTGCTGGGCGTGAGTTACATGGTAAAGCAGTGGATGGAACCGAATCGGCGCGAATGGCACCTGGATCGCGAGACGGGAGGCGGGATGCTCATGACCGCGGGCATCCATGCCCTGGATCGCTTGATCTGGCTCGTGGATGCCCCGGTAATCAGCGTCTATGCCAGCCTGGCAACGCGTTACTACGAGCAGAAAGCAGACGATGCGTCGCTGCTTCAGCTAACCTTTGCCAATGGTGCGGTCGGAAGCGTTGTCAGCGTTGGTTATAACCAGGGCGCATCCATTCATCAGACCCAATTGTGCTGCACGCAGGGCGTCCTGCGCATCGGCTATGACCGCGTAGAAGTCGGGCGCGGAGAGCGCTGGCAATCTCTCCCTCCGCCTGAACAGGGAGAAGATTGGATGCATCAGGCGCTGATTAATGAGTGGCGCGCTTTTGTTGCTGCGGCCCACGGCGAGAGTCCGCCTGAAGTCTCGGGCGAGGATGCGCTGCACGTTATGGATGTGATTTTTGCAGCTGAAGAGTCGGCCCGTTCCCGCCGGGTCATTGCGGTAGGATAAATCATACGATATGGAACCATTGCACGCACAAGATATCCGCGGTTCCTGGGCAACAGTTCTTCTGCCCATTAACGAGGATGAATCTATTGATATGGCGCGCCTCGCCGCGGAGATTGACTATCTGATCGCCGCGGGCGTACATGGAATGTACACCAACGGTACGGCTGGTGAATTTTACGCTCAGACTGAAGGCGAGTTTGATCAGATCCAAATGATAGTGGCGGAACGATGCGAACAGGGCGCTGTGCCCTTCCAGATCGGCGCAAGCCACATGGACCCGCTCATCATGCTTTCCCGAATTCGCCGCGCCGCCCAACTTGCACCCGCTGCAATCCAGATTATTTTGCCCGACTGGTTTCCCCTTAGCCAGGAGGAGCAGATTGACTTTCTTTTACAGGCGGCGGATATCGCCGATCCTGTCGGCCTGGTGCTCTACAACCCGCCGCATGCTAAGCGAGTGCTGACGCCGCGTGAGTTGGGCGTCCTGGCCGAGGCTGTACCCGCACTGGTTGGCGTAAAGACCGCGGGCGGCGATGCAACCTGGTATCAGAAGGCGGGTCATTATGCCCCGCAGCTCGCTGTTTTTGTGCCCGGTCATTATCTGGCTACGGGCGTCAGCAGGGGCGCACAGGGAGCTTATTCTAATGTAGCTTGCCTGTCACCCGGCGGCAGCTCTCGCTGGTATGATCTTATGCTCACTGATATGGCCGCGGCGCAGGAACTTGAGGGGCGCATCCAGGACTTTTTTGCGGAGTACATCACCCCTTTTATTGTGCAGCAGGGCTATGCCAATCAGGCTGCTGACAAGCTGCTGGCCGCGATAGGCGGTTGGGCTGATGTCGGTACGCGCCTGCGTCGCCCCTATCGCTGGATTCCAGCTGAGGCCGCGGATAGTTTGGCGCCCATTGCGCGCGCAATGTTGCCCGAATTATTCGCCTAATATTTTATCCACTTTTAGGAGAACTGATGATGTCAGAAAAATTCTGGATTACCGGTCTTGTTGCTGCCGTCTTTACCCCCATGCATGAGGACGGCAGCATCAATTTCGCGCGAATCCACCCCATGGTTGAGCAACTGTTGGCAGAAGGCGTATGCGGTCTCTATGTCTGTGGCAGCACGGGAGAAGGCGTTTCCCTTACGACGCCCGAACGCATGGACGTGACCGCAGCTTTTGTCAAGGCAAGCGCAGAACGCGCTCCCGTCATTGTGCAGGTAGGGCATAATAGCTTAGAGGAAGCCCGCAATCTGGCCGCGCATGCTGAGGAAGTGGGGGCTGACGCCATTTCCGCTACGCCGCCTACCTACTTCAAACCTTCTTCTCTCGACAACCTTATTGATTGCCTGGCTTACATCACGACCGGCGCGCCGGAACTCCCCTTTTACTACTACCATATCCCGATTATGACGGGCGTACCGGTCGTGATTTCCGACTTCCTGCGCTCGGCTGCGCCGCGTCTGCCTTCGCTGGCCGGCGTTAAATTTAGCCACACAGCGGTTTTTGATCTGCAAGCGTCTATCGCAGTGGATGATGGGCGTTTCAATCTGCTCTTTGGCAGCGACGAAATGCTGCTGGGCGGGCTTGCCGCAGGCGCGCATGGTGCGGTAGGCAGCACCTACAATTTTTCTGCACCGCTTTTTACCCGCATTGAGGATGCGTTTGCGGCTGGTGATCTGTCGGCTGCTCAAGCGTTGCAAGGCCGCGCTGTGGAAATGATTGCGACCATTGTCCGGCATGGCGGTAATCCGGCGCTTAAGGCCGTCATGTCTCTTGTCGGACAGGATTGCGGTGCATCCCGTCTGCCCCAAATTACCCTGCCCCAGCAAAAGATTGATGCCCTGCGGATGGATTTGGAAGCCATTGGGTTTTTTGACTGGGCACGTAATCCTGCCGCACTGGAAGGGCCTTTCCATGGCTGACCCTTCTGCCCAAGACGCCAATCCGCTTAACCGGACGCGGCTGGAGGCATTACGGCGCACCTATTGCGACGGCCTCCTGAAAGATGTGCTGCCGTTCTGGCTGACGCACGCTGTGGATCGTGATTTCGGCGGCTATATGACCTGCCTGAACCGCGATGGCTCGCTGTTGGATACGGATAAAAGCATCTGGGCGCAAGGGCGCTTTGCCTGGCTTTTGGCCACACTTTACGATCAGGTTGAGCAGCGTGAGGAGTGGCTGGAGAACGCACGCAGCGGCATTGACTTTCTGCGCAGTTACGCCTTTGATGATGATGGGCGCATGTTCTTCACGGTGACTCGGGACGGTCGTCCCCTGCGTAAGCGTCGTTATGTTTTCAGCGAGGCTTTTGGCGTTGCCGCGCTGGCTGCCTACGCCAAGGCGGCAGGCGATGAACGCGCGCGGGATGAGGCCGAGAACCTTTTTCGCCTGATGATACGGTATCTCACAACACCCGGGCTGCTGCCTTCCAAGAATATTCCTGGAACCAGGCCGACCAAGGGGCTGGCAGTGCCCATGATCCTGATTGTTACCGCCCAGATTCTGCGTCATGTAGCCAAGGATCAGGCGTTCTGCAATGAGTGGATAATGCGTAGCATAGAGGAAATTGAACGAGATTTCCTGCATCCTGAGTGGCGAGCGGTGCTGGAAAGCGTGGGCCTCGACGGCCGGTTTGTCGATCATCTGGATGGACGCATGCTCAATCCCGGCCACGCCATTGAGGCGGCCTGGTTCATTATGCAGGAAGCGACACTGCAAAATAATGATGCGCACCTGCTTAAGCTGGGCACGACTATTCTGGATTGGATGTGGCAATGGGGCTGGGATGAGGAGTACGGCGGAATTTTTTATTATCGGGACGTGAAAAATCTACCGGTGCAGGAATACTGGCAGGATATGAAGTTTTGGTGGCCTCAAAATGAGGCGATCATTGCGACGCTTATGGCGTATTCCCTGACGAAAGACGTCAAGTATGCGCTTTGGCATACTCAGGCTCATGACTGGGCCTACAGCCATTTCCCTGATTCCGAATACGGCGAGTGGTTTGGTTATCTCCATCGCAAGGGTAGCGTGGCCCAATCGGCCAAGGGCAATATTTGGAAAGGCCCCTTCCATCTTCCGCGCATGCAACTGCTGGGTTGGCAGATAACGGACGGATTATTGCCCCGGTAAAGCAGAAATTCAGCCTTGGCGGCCACGCCGTTCGCAGGTGCGCTGCGATCAGAATGTAACGGCCGGGGCGTAAAAGCTCCGGCCGAAGCGCTGCGTTATGAGTAGGGTCGTATTTGTGAGAAGGCTATTTTCCCTTTCCGGCTTTTTCCCGCGCGGCGCGTAGCGCTGCCCGCCGGCCGCTCTCGGCCCAGCGCATCATCTCCGCTTCGTCTTCCAATGCCTCTTCAGGCGCCTCATAGTAAGAGGTCGTGACGGTTTTGTCCTTTCGCTCGAAGTGGAAGGGCTCCATTCCCCGCGCGGCAAATGCCGGTCGGTTTTCGGCGTCAGTTTTGAGGTATAGCCGCGAATCGCTCGTCAGCCCGAACATACGACCCTCCTGGAAGAGGCCGTACCCCCCGAACATGCGCTTGACCGTCACATCGCCCATAGACGACAGCAGGTCCAGAATGTGCTCCACGAAGGCGTATTCGCTTTCTTTCGACATAAGATGCGCCTGCTTTCATTCGCTGCCTGGTGAGCTTACCAAAACGATCGCGCGCGCCACTCCTGTTCCCGGGCCCGCTGCTCGCTGGGGCCGGCGGGCTGATCGCTCCGATTGTGTATGCCGCGCTCAAATTGCGCGTAGTCATGATGAGAAACGCGGGAAGGCTGCTTTGCCGACGCACGATTCACTGTGCGCATTCCGCGGCGGGGCCTCTCCAGGCTGGTCATGCTTCCAGGGCGGCGATTGTCGCGCCCGCGCGTCGGATGCGCCTGTTCCCTGCGCGCGTACTGCGTCACGTTGGAAAGCTCGCCGCCGACGCCAAAGTCGTAGCGTCCATGAAAACGATTGGCGGTGAAGGGTTCGATATTGTGGCGGCTGCGGCGATGCTGGGCCAGATCGGCCATGATTTCGCCGATGACGCTGGCAAACTTATAGCCGTGGCCCGTGCAGGCCGACGCATAAGCGACCTGGGGATATTGGGGATGGAGATCGATGATGAAGTGGCCGTCAGGCGCATTGGTAAACATGCATGCCTTGAGGGTCATGGTTGGGCCGGCCGCGTCGGGAAAGTACTTGGCCGTACACGCCCGCAGCGCCTCTTCATCCTCCCAATAGACGCCCTTGTCTATGGCGTCGGCCGGGCCGGTCTCGTTGAAGTGATGATAAAGGCCGATCTTGAAGCCGGGAATGCCATATACGGGGAAGCCGTAGAAGCGACCCTCATCTACCAGTAAGTTAAAGACAGGAAAGCTCTCCGGCTGATAGAGTGCAGGCTTCAGGGGCTGGAACCAGGCCAGCGCCTGGCGCTCGGGCACGGCCAGCCCGTTGAGAAAGCGCAGCTGCTGATCGTTCCATGCGCCCGCGGTGATGACCAGGCTGTCGGCTTCGTAGACGGCCCGGGTGGTATGGATCCGGACGCCTTCTCCCTGGCCCAGCGCCTCCCAGCGCAGGACCGGCTCTTGGCCGTGGATCTCCGCGCCCAGGGCTTGCGCGGCAAAGACGTAGGCCAGAATGGCCCGCTCGGGCGTGAGGAAGCCGCCTTCCGGCTGGAAGAGGGCCAGGGAATCCTGCGGTAAATTGTAACCGGGAAAGCGTTCCTTTAGCTCCTTGCCCGTGAGCACTTCGTGGGGCAGCTCATATTCCATGGCCGACTGGAGGGCCCCCTTAAAGACCCAACTGTCGGCCGGACCTGCGTCAACGGACCCGCAGAGGTGGAGCAGATGCTGCCCCGATGTGCGCTGGATCTCCCGCCAGAGTTCGTACGCGCGCAGGAGCAACATGACATAAGAAGAATCTTCGTAATAGGGCAGGCGGATGATGCGCGTCTCGCCGTGGGAGGAGCCTTGATCATGGGGGATGTTGAACTGCTCCAGGCCCAGCACGCGTTGACCGCGCCGCGCCAGGTGGTAGGCCGTGGCGCTGCCCATGCCGCCTACGCCCACAATGATGGTGTCAAAGCGATTCGGATAGACAAATGAATGCATGATCTCTTCCGGGATTGGATGGGGTTGGGTGGAATGCGCCTTATGGGCGGCGATCCGGCGGATCGTCATACTTGGCTCGGATGCGGGCCCCCGAGGCGTCAAAGAAGGGCGTAGCGGTTACCGTGGCCAGGATGGGCCGGCCGGCCGATGCGACGAGCACTTTGGCCCCGGGCCAGGTGTGGGTCGTGCGCAGATAGGCCATGGCCAGGGTTTTGTTGACCGAATAGCCGCGCACGCTCACCGTTACGCGGCCGATTTCCTCGCCCAGCACGGCGGCATCTTCCTCTTCGCCCGCCTCGGGTCCGGAAAAGCGCCGGGCCCGAAAGGAGAGCATATCCGCCACTGCGTAGACCGGATCATCGGCGTTGACGGGCGTTTTGCTCTCCAGCATCAGGCCGGTCCAGCGTTGGTCAATGCCCATTTCCTGTACCTGCAAGAGCGCATCCCGGCCCGTAAATTCCCGCTTATCGAAGCGAATCCAGCGGTCCAGCCCCACGTGAAAGGGCGTGACGTCGGGATGAATGTCTTTTCCGTAAAGGGGAAACGCCTTCTCTACGCGCAGGCTGTTCATGGCCGTTGCGCCGTAGGGCCGGATGCCGAACTCCTGCCCCCGATCCAGCAAATGTTCCCAGAGGGTTACGGCTTCATCCGCGGGCGCGTACAGCTCATAGCCCAGTTCGCCCGTGTAGCCGCTGCGCGAGAGAATCACCTCGATTTCGTTGATGCGCGCGGCGGTAAAGCGAAAGAAGCGCAGCGCCTGGAGATCGCCCTCATCCAGCACCGATTCCAGCAACGCTCTGGAACGCGGCCCTTGCACCACGGGAAGGGCAATGCCCCGGGAGACGTCGGTCACGTATGCTGCGGCGAGCCGGGCGTGTTCCCGGATCCAGTGGAAGGATTGGGCTCGGGGCCCTGAGCTGGTAACGACCATAAAGTGTTCGTCATGAAACTTGTAAAGGGTGACGTCATCAACGATGCCGCCGTCCTCATTGCACATGGTGGAATAGCGTAACTGGCCCGGCTCCATGGTGCGGATCTCATTAACCAACAGCCGGTTGAGCAGCCGCTCCGCGCCTGGCCCTTTGATGTCCACCTGCCCCATAGACGAAAGGTCCTGCATGCCCGCGTTGGTGCGTACGTTGATGTGCTCTTCCCGGGGCGAGGTGTAGGAATCCGGGAAGAGATATTCTCCCCCGCCCTTCACCAGCCGGCCGGCATGACGGAGATGATAATCATAGAGGGGACTGCGTCGCTCTGACATGGTATAGCCTGTCCTTACTTGCCTTGTGCGCTTTCACGCATCACGCATCAAATATTCGCGCATCATGCATTACGCCTCAAACCCCAATTCCCGCTTGCGTGCGCGCATAAATTCCTGAAGCTGGACATCGATCGAGGGGTCCAGGGGCGGCGCTTCGTACGCGGCGAGTTGCGCCTTCCACCGGGCATTGGCTCGCTGACGCGCATCGAGTCCGCCGTTGATCAGCCACTGCTCGTAGGCGTTATAGTCGAACATCTCTCCCCGGTAAAAGGCCGTGCGGAAATTGCGCATGGTATGGTCTGTTCCCAGGAAGTGGCCGCCGGGCGGCACCTCTTCCAGCGCGTCCAGGGCGAACGCTTCGTCGCTCAGGTCGATGCCCCTGGCCCACGCGTGGACCATGCCCAACACTTCGCAATCGAGTATGAACTTTTCGTACCCTGCAGCCAGACCGCTCTCCAGCCAGCCCGCGGCATGAAGCACGAAGTTGACCTGCCCCATGGCCGTGGCGGACATAACCTGGGTTGCTTCGTAGCCCGCCTGCGCGTCGCTGAGCTTGGCGCTGGTGAAGGTTCCTCCGCTGCGGAAGGGCAGTTGATAGCGGCGGGCCAGTTGGGCCAGGGCCAGGAGCGTCAACTGGCTTTCGGGCGAGCCGAAGACCGTCGCGCCGCTCTGCAGGTCCAGATTTGTCATGAAGGAGCCGTAAACCACAGGCAGCCCCGGCGTGATCATCTGGCAGAGGGCGATGCCCGCCAGCGCTTCGGCATTTTGCAGCGCCATGGTGCCCGCCATGCTGGCCGGAGACATGGCCCCCGCCATGAGGAAGGGCGTAATGATCATGGCCTGACCGGCCCGGGCATAGACCTTCATGCAGCCCAGCATGCGGTCATCATAGCGCCGGGGGCTGCTCACGTTGATGAGCGAAAGGAGAGCCGGCGTTTGGCGGATGGCGTCGCTCCCCAGCAGCAGCTCCGCCATGGCTACGCTGTCCGCTGCATTGACCGGATCCGTCACCGAGCCCATGAAGGGCTTGTCGCTATAGCGAATGTGGCTGTAGAGCATATCCAGATGGCGGGTGAGTACCGGCTCGTCGTTGGGTTCGACTACGGTGCCGCCCGAATGGTGGAGCCACGGGCTGAGATAGGTGAGCTTGACGAAATTGTGGAAATCTTCCAGCGTGGCCTCTCTGCGTCCCCAGTCCAGATCAGTGACGAAAGGCGGCCCGTAGACTGGCGCAAAGACTGCATGATTGCCACCGATGATGACGTTATTGGCCGGATTGCGCGCTTGCTGGACAAATTGAGCAGGCGCTTTGCCTGCATACTCCATGACCGTGGCCTCGTCCAGATAGATCATGTCGCCCTGGACCCGCGCGCCGTGGGCCGCGAAGATCTCCCGCACTTCGGCATCGTAAAACGCGATGCCGAAGTCGCGCAGAATGGTCATTGCCCGGTCGTGGATTTGCTGGAGTTCCTGGGCGGAGAGGGGATCGTAAGGCGGAACATTGTAGGTGAACTGGCGCGCGGCGGACCGCGTCGGGGTCCGTTGTGTGCGTCGCGCTTGACGCCGTTCGTGGCTGCTTTCTCGGCTCATGGGAAACTCGCTGGGTTTGAATAAGCCAATGCGGAAAATAAACGCTATAGTCGTTGTATCCGACCTTCTCTGTGGTTACGCGGTCGGCGTTGGTTGAGCCATGCGGCAGGTGCAGGGTGTGTGGCGCCTGCGCCAGTGGGAGCAATGGGCGCCCGTCCCTTCGGCGGGACGGTGTAGCGTGTGCGGATGCTGTGGCGAGGCCGATAACGCTGCTACTCTATGCGTTGGCGCTTTGGTTGTCAAGCGCGCGAAATGGGCGGTGTGACATCGCCACACCGCTCATCGTTTTTTTGAATCAACGTTCCCCGGATGGCGCATCGGCCCGCTCGCGTTCCTCCTGCTCATAGACCCGACGCGTCATCTCTCTGGCCGCTTCTTCCCGGTGCCCGACCAAATCGTCTTCGGCCATGGCCGTCAGAATCAAATTCCGCACTTCCTCAGGCGAATCGCTGACCAGCATGAGGTCCAGATCCACAGGTGAAATTTTCCCGGCGGCAAGCATGGTGTTGCGCAGCCAGTCCAGCAGGCCCTGCCAGTAGGCGCTGTCATAGAGGATGACGGGAAAGTTGCGGACTTTGCCCGTCTGAATCAGGGTGAGCGCCTCAAACATCTCGTCCAGCGTGCCGAAGCCGCCGGGAAAAATCACAAATGCCTGGGCGTATTTGAGGAACATCATCTTGCGCGTGAAAAAGTAGCGAAAGATGACGGGAATGTCCACGTACTGGTTGAGGCCCAGCTCGAAAGGGAGTTCAACCCCCAGTCCTACGGAGACGCCGTTGCCCTCCTGCGCACCCCGGTTGGCCGCTTCCATAACGCCCGGTCCGCCGCCGGTGATGATGGACAAACCGGCCTCGGCCAGCAGGCGGGCCGTTTCGCGCGCGGCCTGGTAGAGCGGATCGTCAGGCTTGATGCGGGCTGAGCCGAAAATCGTGACCGCAGGACCCAGGTCCGCCAGGCTTTCAAAGCCGTCCACAAATTCGCCCATGATGCGCAGGACGCGCCAGGGGTCCGTGTGGGTGAACGAAACCTGACCCGGCTTGGCCAGGAGCGTCTCGTCCGGCGTGGCGGAATTTCGCCGCGAACGGCGTGCAGCCCGGGGCAGATACTGGTATTGGGCGGATTCGGTCATGACAGCGTTGTCCTTTGGTAACGTCTCGTTGTTCCCGTCGCTGTCGACGGACGGCGGTTGGGGAACGGATGGATAAAGACGTCTATTTTAACACAAACGTATTGTTGGCCGCAGGTTGAATTGCATTCCTGCCGTTACCCGATTGTTTTCTTGGCCTGACGACGCGTATGCAGCCAGGCCCGGGCCGGTCGCCGGTATCTTCCCGCAAGGTAGAGCAGCAGCCCCAGGTCCAGCAGATGCTCGAAGGCCGCCCACTCCCGACCGTAATGCGCGGGATCCCAGTAGCTGACGGGGCTGTGAAAACGCCAACGCCAGTTAAGGGGAAAGAGGAGGAGCGGCCCGTCATCGGTATGAAGGGGAATATCCAGCAGCGTGTGGAACATGGCCGCGGCGGCCAGCCAGAAGAACCAATCTCCGCCGCGTATACCCCGCCGCCAAAGCCCATATCCTATCAGCAGGTAGAGAGCCAGCAGCACAGGGCTGTGAAAGAGGTTGTGGAAGGCGATGACCCAGGGGTTTTCGAAAAAATAGACGTCAAAGAGGCGCATGGTGAGGGAACTGCCGCCGCCCGCGCCGGGCGGCCCGTTTTGGATTTGACGAAAGACGCCGCTCTGTATGTCCAGGGCGATGGCTGCGACCGTCATGAGAATGAGCGGCAGATCGGGCAGGAACGAGCCGATGAGCAGCGCGCCGGTGCGCACGCGCGGCCAACGGTTTGGTCGCCCATCGGCCAGCGCGCGGGCCGGCTTGATGAGCGCGGCCGTGATGACGGTGTGGGAATAAGTCTGCATGGTTTATGCGTGGAATCTCTTTTGGCGCTTGCGGCATTCATGCGACGCACCATCTGATTTTACAGATAGGGTCGAATCATGAAAAATGGCGATATGGATACTCATTCTGCTTCTACTGCTTCTACTGCTTCTGCTCCAGCCGGCGGGAATGCCGGGATCGACGTTCAGGCGCTCGCCGCTGCGCTCGACTTTCTGCGCGGCGCCGAACAGCTGAAGAGCACCCTGCGCTCGGGCTACACGGCAACCGGCCGCCGGGAGAGCGCGGCCGAGCACAGCTGGCGGCTCTGCCTCATGGCTATGCTCATGGCGCCCTATTTTCCCCATATTGATTTTACCCGCCTCGTCAAGCTCTGCATCATTCACGATCTGGGAGAGGCGATCGGCGGTGATATCCCCGCGCCGGAACAGGCGGGCGTAGCGGCCAAAGCCCACGACGAACGGCGGGATTTCATCCGCCTGCTTGCGCCGCTGCCGCCCGAGCAGCAGGCTGAATTGCTGGCGCTTTGGGATGAGTACGAAGCGGCCCGAACGCCTGCTGCCCGGCTGGCCAAGGCGTTGGACAAGCTGGAGACCATCCTTCAGCATACGCAAGGGAAAAATCCGCCGGGCTTTGATTACCGCTTTAACCTTACCTATGGCGTGGAGTATACGCGTGACGATCCTGTCATCGTCGCATTGCGTCGCATGCTGGATGCTGCGACTGAGGAACGAGCCGATTCAGATGCGGGAGGTGAGATGAGTGACGGAGAATGAGAAATGAGAAATGAGGAACGCGTAAACGGGAGAGGGTGGCGGAGATCATCTCCGCCCCCCTCTCCCGTTTCATATCCGCTTTCTCAGCGGGTTGCTGCTACTTCATGACCGTCGGCAGGAAGATGAGGCTGCTGCCGCTGCTGCTCGGATCCAGGTAGTTGGGGATACCGTCGCCGTCATCATCACCCGTGCCTTCTTCGCTATCGGGGATGCCGTCGCCGTCGCTGTCCGTATCCTGGAAGTCGGGCGTACCGTCGCCGTCGGTGTCAACCGGTTCGGCAGGATTGTCGCCGGCTTCTTCGCTGTCGGGGATGCCGTCGCCGTCGCTGTCTGTGTCCTGAGCGTCGGGAATGCCGTCGCCGTCGGTGTCACCGTCGCCTTCTACGGCGTCGGGAATGCCGTCGCTGTCCGCATCCGGCGCACTTACGCGCAGGATCGAGTCGTTGATGATGAGGGATTCATTCTCGGCGCTGTCCTTAAACTGGGCGTAGACAACGCATTCTTCACCGGCTGCGCATTCCAGCGTCCAGGCCTTGGTCTGCTGATACGGCTCCCAGTCGGCGTCGCTCATGTCCGCCTTGTTGCTGATGCGCATCTCCTTCACGCCGCTCTGCTCGTTCTCAAGCGAGGTAACGCTGTGGGAGTAGGGTGATGACGAACCGCTGGCCATGCCCTGAATGGGCGTGTCGGTTGCGTCCAGCGCCAGCATGACGTTGTTGCTCATCGTACTGGGGGCGCCCTGCTCGATGAGGATGCCGCCGCTGGGGGCATCCGGATCCGCCTTGGGCCGGACCACGATAGCGTCGCTGGGCTTGCCTATGGCTTTCGACTCTTCATCGACGCAGAGTACACGCACATAGTAGTCGACGTTATTGGGCAGATTCGGCACGACCAGCGGATCCGTGGGGCCGAAGATGTAGCGCGTGCCCATCTCGTCCGCCTTCGTTGAGACGTAGACAACCATCTGCCGGCAGACTCGGCCGATGACGATTTCGCCGTTTACGGGGCGCACGTTGACGTGGCCCACGGGTTGCACTTTGTCATCGGCAGGCCATAGCGGATTGCGGCCGCCGGAGACTTCTGAACCATCCGTTTCGCCGCCGTGGTCCGTATCCGCCTCACAGGGCAGCGTGCCCAGAAGCAGCTCTTGCCCGTTTGTGAGGCCGTCGCCGTCCTTATCGCCGTCGGCGTCGTTCTCGCCCACGATGAGGCCGCAGCGCAGCTCCCACGGGTCGGGCATGCCGTCCTGGTCTTTGTCGCCGTCCCAGGGCTCGTCGCCCTCGGGACCGTCGATCCAGAAGCCGCCGTTCCATTCGCGAATCAGGTTCGCGCCGGGCAGGGCCGGATCGGGGATGGAGGCCAGGATGCGCACGTTGTAAGAGCCGCCCATGATAGCCTGGGTGTAGCGCCAGCCGTAGATGCCGTCGCCGGCTGCACCGTCGTTGTGGTTGCCGTCATCGAGCATGGGGATGACCTGCTGCGAGCCATCGGGCTTTTGCACCTGGGCCAGGATGAACGCGCCGGGCAGGAAGCCTTCCTTGCTCTGGACCGTCGCCACGATGGGCAGCACGTCGCCTGCAGTGGCATGGCCGTTGGTCAGGTTCAGAATGCGACCTTCCAGTGCGATATTGGTCTGTACCGAGTAGCTGGCCAGGAAGTTGAGCCCGCTGTCGTTGACCGTCTCCGGCGCATCAGTCGCCGTCACGGTTGCTGCATCGGATGTCTTTTCGCTGCCGTCCGCGGCGCAGATGTAGGTCCACTCCTGCACGCGCACCAGCCAGAAACCCTGCTGAGGGTTGGTCACGACCAGCACATCGTCATAGGTTGAATTGCGTACGTCCCAGCTATCCGGCTGCGTCCCGTCGGTGGGGCTGATGGGAATCCAGCGGCTGGGCTTGCCGGGATAGTACTCACCGTTGTCTTCGGCCGGGGGGGCGAAGGCGATCTCCACGTCGCGCTGAAAGCCGCCGCAGCCGCCGTTGTCGCCCCGGTTACCCGCCACGACAATGCGCAGCGTGTTGGCGCTTTCATCCACGAAGACGGGCGCGAACTCAATCCACTCATAGAGGGCGGCGTTTAGCTTTGGCTGGTAGAGAATGCGGGCCCCATCCTGGGCATCCGTCTCAAAGTCGTCATAGACTTCCACTAACCCTAACTGCTCGGGCAGGCGTTGGCCGGCCAGGGGAGCCTGTACGGCCAGGGGCGCCTGCATGGCGTTGAGGAACGCCATATCCGCGTCATTCGCTGCCGCGGCCTCGGCGCTGAGCAGCGCGCCGCCGCTGTCCGTCGTCGTCACCGGGCGATAGCGTCCGCCCGTATCGGCGGCGATTTGGGCCAGCTGCGTTTCCGGCGCTTCGGGTCCGAAAGCAATGGTGTTGATGATCACGCCCGAATCAATCAGCTCCTGGCGCACCTCGTTGTAAAGGGGCTTGACATTTTCCTCGCCGTCACTGAGGAGGAAGATGTGCTTGGGGTTGAGGGAGAACGGCGCGCTCAGCAGGCGGTTTTTCGCATCCTGCAGAGCCGGGCCGATGGGCGTCCATTCCCGGGCCGAGATGGTATCGATGGCGTTCTTGGCCGCCGTAATGTCTCCCGCATCATTGACCTCCGTGCGGGGGAAGATGCTGCGGATATCCAGCTGACAGTTGCCGGCGCCGCCGGGCAGGCCGCAACTGACGGGAATGTTGAAGGCCGAGAAGTCCGTCGCCAGCAGGCGATCGCCCATTCGGGCCAGATCAGCTACGACTTTGCCCGCGCGCTTGGCATTGAAGAGGCGCGTGCCCTCGCCGATCACGTCTTCTACGGCCATGGAGCCGCTGGCGTCAAAGACCAAGGCGATGTCCGAGTTGCCCGGCGGCACGTAGAGGAGCGCATCGGTCTCCGTATCGCACGTTCCGCCGCCGCTGAGACAGGCCTGGAAATCGACAAAGGATGTGCCGGCCGGCTTGACCGGGGCCATGATGGTGGCCCAGTATTCATCGCCCACCTGCTGCAGGCTGCCGGGCGCGACTACGGGCGCATCGCCTTCCGCGTCAAAGACGAAGGAGCTTTCTACCAGACCCCGCACGGGCACGCCGTTGCTGGTTACGCTCAGGCGGGTGAGGAAGGAGATGGGGCTGGCCGGCTCGCCGACCAGGGCAAAGTTGCTCTGGCGCGGCTCCATAATGTTGATGGTCGGATTGACGCAGGTGAAGGTTACCGCGTAATCGTACATGGTCTGGAAGGCGTTGACGCTCGCCACGATGCGATTGTGTACGCCTGCGCCCGCAAAGAGACGCACATAGTCCTCGCCAATGTAGGCGGAACGCTGAACGCTGGTCGTCCCGCTGGTGTCCGCGGCCATGAGGTTGATGCCCAGGCGCGCGCCGGCTTCGCCGTCCACCGCGACTTCCACATACTTGCATTCGCCACCCGGGAAGACCTCGAAATATTCGGCCGCATAATCATCGGGCGCTGAGCCGTTCCACGCCTGCGCGCCGCTGTTGAGATTGGCCGTCTGGGTCATGGCGGGGGCGTTGTAGCTCGTTCCCGTACCGTCATCGTCGAAATAGACCAGCTCTGACTGGGTAACGGGATCGGCCCAGCGGTCCGCCCAGAGCGAGGCGAAGAAGTTGAGGAAGAGTTCATCCTTGCTCCACTTGCCGCCGCTCAGATTGGGGATGAGGGTGTTGAGGACGTAAAGGGAATCCTGATTGTCACACTCGACATAATGTTCGTACATGGGGTGGATATGCCACCACGGATCGTTGGGGTTGCCCAGAGAACCGAGCTGTTCGGTCATGTACTTGACGAAACGGTTGTTGTAGTTCTTGACGTACATGGACGTGGATGGATCGTAGCTCGTGCCCATGACGTACGCAGCATCTACTCCGGGATCAACGCTGTCGGACCCCAGATCGGCGTAGCCTTCCGTGAATTCGGCGTTGCCTGCCGCCGAACCGCCGTCATAGTTGGCCTGAAGGTCGGCGTAGCAGCCGCTGTTGTACGAGTACTGGAGATAGTGCTGAGCCTCGTGATAGACGGTACGCTGGCCGCCGCCGTTGGCGACCATGGGCGCGTCAATGCCGATGCGGCAATTGCCCGAACTGGCCCAGTAGGCGATGCCCGCCCAGCCCACGCCGTCTTCAATCTGAACGTTGACGTTGTCGCCGCAGCCGGTATCAAAGAGGTGATGACCCGAATCCGTGTTATAGCGCACCCACGCGTCTTCAAACCATTCGCCTACCTGGACCGCCTGGGCGTCGTTCAGGATCCAGTGGCTCAGCGTGAGGGTGTTGCCGTTGTCCTGACGCTGGGCGGTGACCTGGTTTTTGGTATACCAGACCGTAACCGATTTGGTCGTGCCGTTGACGTCAAAGGTGTTGACGGTGCATTCGTCCAGCAGAATGCCGTCGATTGTAGGACCGCCGGCGCAGGCTGCATTGACGTCCGCGGGAGCAGCTGCGAGGGCGTCTTCCTGGGCCCCTGCCGGTGGGCGGATAACGGCAGTCGAGCCGTCAGGGGGCGTCGATTCGCCGCCGCGGCTGCCGTGGGCTGCCGCTTGCCCGGCAAAGAGGAGGGAGAGGGCGAGCGCCAATGTGGCGATCAGCACGCCCTGCCCCGGTACAGTGTGCAAAAAGCGTGATATTCGTGGTTGCATGAGATTCTCCTTGTCGATTGGAATGGTGCAACAGGCAGAGAATTGGGGTAAAACAGCGCTGTCCGGAGGTAGGGCCAGTGTAGCGAGACATGACCGGCGCGTGCTATGTTTCAGGTCACGGTCACACTGTGTTCCGGCGCACAGTATTTCAGGCCCGGGCGTGGTACGCTTCGGCGCGACGATCCGTGGTGGCGCATCCGCTATTTTCGACGCGTGCATATGCGTAGAAGCAACCGAATTCCCAATCTGTGAGGAATATCCTATGAACAGCGACCGTACGACTCCCCCCTCTTCTCCCCCGCCGGCTCTGCCGCCCGACACGTTGACCCAGCGCATAGGCGTCCTGGCGCGGCGTGAAGTTGAAGCGCGCATCCTGGCCCCGGTCATTGACGCTCTGGGCGAGCGCTTCGGTCGCGAGGAGGTCATTGAGGTGGTGAAGCAGGTCATTATCGATACGGCCCAGGCCCAGGGCCGGGACCTGGCGGAGACCATGGGCGACAACGGCAGCATTGAACTGCTGGACTCTCTCCAATATTGGACCCGGGACGATGCGCTGCATATCGACGTGCTGGCCCAGGATGAAGAGCGCCTGGACTTTAACGTGACCCGTTGTCGCTATGCTGAAATGTACCGGGCATTGGGGGTTCCCGAATTGGGGGCGGTCTTCTCGTGTAATCGGGATCAGGCGCTGGTGCAGGGTTTTAACGCGGGGGCGGAATTTTCGCGCACCCAAACGATTATGGACGGGGCTTCTTTTTGCGACTTTCGCTATCGTTTTCCGGCCGGATCATCCGCCGATACGCCACGCGGGAATGAGGCGGACCCGTAAACGACGAGGGCGAATCAGCGTTCACGCATGGGACTTTGGCGGCTTTTCGTTCCATCAACAATCTGGTAAGATAGACCCGCGACATACGCTGGAACCAACATCCCCTCTCCATCGTTGCTCTGTCGTCCGCATTCCGTTGATTTGTCTTGTGGATATTTGGGCAAGTCATTTTCAACAGTTTTTTTGTCGGTTCATTTCCAAGCAGTACATTTCCGGTAATTTACACAAAAAACCCTCTATTACTCACTCGAAAGGAGTAACCCGCAGATGCGAAAGCTGCTGCCCCTCTTACTTGCCCTTGTGATTGCGCTGATTCCGGCGACGCTGTTCGCCCAGGATTCAGACGAGCCGGTTGTCTTTTGCGGCGATCTGGATGACGCCCAGTGTGAGATTCTGACCGAAGCCGCCAGACTGGGAGAAGAGCAGACTTCCGGCTCTTATGACTCATTGATTACCATGCTGCTCTCCGGCATTCCCGAAGCGCCCTTTGACGAGATCGACGTCGTCTGGAATCAGATTGGCGCTTACGTGATGGACCCCGATTTTGCGGCTGAGATGAACGGCATGGAAGACGAAGAGATCATGGCCATGATGGGCGATCCTGAACAGTCGTTTGCATTGCTCATGGACCTCTTTGACATGACCGATATGGCGCATGAGACGAATATCGTATTGGGGCAGGAAACCGCCGACCTTCTCTCCGCTAACATCGGTTATCCGATTCCCACTGAGATCAGCGTGCGCTACGTCGTTGTGGGCGGCAACGGCTACGTCAACCTGGATGATTTGGCTGAATTCATCCCCGAGCTGAGCGGCTATAGCGGCTGGATCGGTACGGAGTTGCGCCCGGTGCTTGAGTACGTCATGGAGAACGCCGACATGGAAGCTGCCGGCGAAGACGAAATGGCCCAGATGCAAATGTTCGGCGGTATGTTCATGCCGAAGGCAAGCATGGAAATTTTCGGCGACTACATGGACATCGAGCAGATCGAAGAAGAGCCGGCCGTCTTCCACACCACCTTTGACCTGCCCGGCTTCGTGACCAGCCCCATGTTCATGGATCTGGTTGTCGCCGCGGTCGAGGCCAGCGGCGAGTCCATTAACCCCGGCGACCTGGCCCAGGTCCAGACCATGCTGCCCATGGTTGCCCCCATGATTTTCAGCGGCCTGGACGTCAGCACCGATCTCGTTATCGACACCGATACCGGTTACGCGACTGAATCCGCTTCCACCTTCGAGTGGGACCTGTCGGGCCTGATTTCCATGGCCGCGATGGCCGGCATCCCGGCCGGACCCGCGGGCGTAGACTCCATGGTCGTCTTTAATACCGAGAATCTATATGGCGACTTCAACGCCATCGACGCCGTTGAGGCGCCGGAAAATGCGCTGCTGGTCCCCGGCGAGACCGTCGTTGACATGATCGAGGCATCGGCCGAGTAAATTCCGCACGCTTTTTATGGTGCATGTCGCAACACATACGGCGGCGCGGGATTGAATACGCACGCCATAACAAAAAAGGGGGCCGGATTCATCACGAATCCGGCCCCCCTTTTGTTTGGGGCGATAACGCCAAGCGAAACACGGGCGGCCGCCTTCGCGTACAAGAGGTTGGAACTATGATTTGGGTGCGTTCAAACTCGGTTGACGCAACATGGGGGTACGCTCCCCACCGCTTTAACTCATTTCGGACACACTCAAATGCACCCCTGTTTGCGCGACTCTGGCGGATTGTCCGGGTTTTGGTATACTGACAGTAACCTGTCGGCATACATTTATACACATTATCCCACCGTACCGCCCGGCAAGCAGCCTCGCGGCGGTTGACACATTTGAAAGCAGAGGCGATCAAGCAATGACGCGAGTTTTTGTAACCGGCATGGGGGCGCTTACTCCCATCGGTAATGACGTAGAAACCTTTTGGCAGAATCTCGTTGCGGGTAAGTCCGGGGCCGGACCCGTCACGTCCTTCGACATGGGGGAGATTCCCTACAACATGGCGTGCGAAGTGAAGGGATTCGATCCCATGGACTACATGGATCGCAAATTGGCCCGACGTACGGCCCGCTCTACCCAGTTCGCGATTGCGGCCAGTCATCAGGCGTTGGCCCATGCGGGCCTCACCGTTGATGAGAGCAACTGGTACAATGTCGGCGTCATGATGGCCACCGGCGGCGGCGGCATCACCGAAATCGAATATGCAACCCAGGTCATGGATGAGCGGGGCTGGCGTACCGTCGGTCCCTTCGTCGTGCCCAGCGCCATGGCCAATGCCGTGAGTTGCCTGGTCTCCATCGAGACGGGCGCGCGCGGCCCTGTCATGACCAGTACTGCGGCCTGCGCCAGCGGCCATTACTCGGTCATTGAAGCTTTCCACTACCTCCGGCGGGGCGAAGCGGACGTCATGATTGCCGGCGGTACCGAATCCGCCATCTCCGCGTTGACCATGGCCGCTTTTGGCCGTATGGGCCCCCTCTCCAGCCGCGTTGATGACCCTGGGCATGCCTGCCGTCCCTTCTCCATTGATCGGGACGGCTTCGTGACCGGCGAGGGAGCCGGCGCCTTGATTCTGGAGACGGAGGAGCATGCGCGGGCGCGGGGCGCGACCCTCTATGCCGAGGTGCTGGGAGGCAAGCTCACGGGCGATGCGTATCACATCACCGCGCCCGATCCCGAAGGCGACGGCGCGGCCCGGGCCCTCAGCGGCGCGATCCAACTGGCCGGCCTTGAGCCCGAAGATGTGGGCGTCGTTTTCGCCCACGGCACGGGAACCGTACTCAACGATGCAGGCGAATGCAAAGCCCTCAAGCGGGCCTTCGGCGAGGCCGCCTACACCATGCAGGTGACCAGCATCAAGAGCATGGTCGGTCATGCCCTGGGCGCGGCGGGGGCCCAGTCGGCCGTGGCCGCGATCTGTGCGCTGCGTGACGGCGTGGTTCCGCCCACCATCAACTACACGCCCGATCCGGCCATCGATATCAACATTGTGGGGAATGAGGCTCAGAAGACCGACGCCCGCTATGCGTTGGTCAACGCCTTCGGCTTCGGCGGACAAAATGTGGTCGCCGTTCTGGGCGCAGTCGAGGAATAAAGAGCGGGGCGGGGTAAATCGATCCAAATCAACCGGCCCAAAGCCGGTTTTCCGTAACAGGCAGCGGCTTCAACCGCTGCCTGCGTCGTTATGCGACTGGTTATTCTGTCTGTCCGCCACCAGGAAGCGCCGGACACCAGTTCGGCGGGCACGATCGCCAATGCTTACTTCTTTTCCTTGTCCGGGTTGCGCTATTCGTCGCGCAGTTGATACCCCGTGTAGGCCATAAAGACGTCGCCCAGGCTGGGTTTGGCCACCCGCAGCGAGCGGATGACAACGTCCGATTCGCTGATGATCTGAACGAGTCCGGCCAGATGCTCGTCGCCGTGATCAACGCCGATTTGCAGACGGCCCGTTTCGCTTTCGCCTTCTCCCGGCAAAGATTCCACGTTAGAAACATACGCCACATCGCGCAGGATTTCCGCCAGCTTCGCCAATTCTCCGCTGCCGGTCAACTCCACCACGTCTGCGCCCATGGCCGCAATGAGATCACGCGGCCGCCCCTCAGCGACTACCTGCCCGTGATCGATGATGCCGACCCGGTCGGCCAGGGCTTCGGCTTCGTCCATGTAGTGAGTCGTCAGCAGCAGGGTGATGCCGCGCTCGTCGCGCAGGGCGCGGATGTAGCGCCAGATGTTGACTCGGTTCTGGGGGTCCAGCCCCTGGGTCGGTTCGTCCAGCACCAGAATGTCCGGCGAGGTCATGAGCCCCCGAGCCAGCTCCAGCCGTCGTTTCATGCCGCCCGAATAGCTTTTGATGGGGCGATCCAGCGCGTCGGTCAACTCGACCAGTTCGACAAGATCGCGCATTCTCTCTGCCCGCTCGGCCTTGCTCATCCCGTAAAGGCGGCCGTGAAAATCCAGCGCCTGGCGGCCGGTCAGCTCTTCGTCCAGCACCATCTCCTGAAAGGTAACGCCGATATGACGGCGCACCTGCGCGGCCTGGCTCACGACGTCGTAGCCCATGATTGCGGCGCGCCCCGCGGTGGGGAGCAGCAGGGTGGTGAGCATGGAGATGGTGGTGGTTTTGCCCGCGCCGTTTGGTCCCAGAATCGCGTAAATTTCGCCGCGCTGGATCTCCAGGCTTACCCCGCGCACGGCATGGACCGGTTCTCCGCCCTTGCTTTCGTATACTTTTTCCAATCCTTCCGCCTGCATGGCGGCTACAGAAGTCATGAGGTTCCCCGTTACAGATTGCTTAAAGCCTAAAATTAAAAGGTGCCTTGAATTTGCAGCACGCCCGCCAGAATAATCACGCCGGCGATGGCGAAAAAGAGGGTGCAGCGGGCAAAGCGCCCCGTCGCCGTGGGCGCGGCCTTGGCCCGTATCCAGCCCACGTGGACCGCGCCCGCGGCCACCAGCATGGTCGCGGGATGACGCCAACTGCGCAGGACGTCCGTTCCGTTCCATCGGGTCTCCAGGAGCCAAACCAGTACGCCCAGGGTCACGCCGATATCCACGGCCATGATGAAATAGACGGCGATGCGCTCATCGACGACCTGCCACTCGCGTCTTTCCAGCCAGCCAATCAGCGATTTGCCGATAGCCAGCCCCGCGGTGATCAGAACGACGTAGCGCCAGAGGCCGTGTGCGTTGGCCAGGGCGGCCTGGAGCGTCTCCACCGCTAGATTACGCCCGTGATGAGGGCAACGCCGATCCAGACCAATAGCGTGGAGATCCCCGTAAAGATTGTTGCGGTGCGATACTTGGCGCCGGAGGATGACGCCTTATTGACCCGGCTCAGAGTGATGTGGGCCGGCGCCAGGGCCAGGGTCATGGTGACGAGGTGTTCAATGTAGACCATGTTCATGGGCATCATGCGCATGATCCAGAGGACAATACCCAATAGCCACTGGATGGTCAGCACTGCGGCATAGGTGATGATCAGTTGGCGATCCAGCTTGCTCCACTCGCTTTTGGCCAGCCAGCCGTAGATAAATTTAATGAGGGCCACGGCCGAAACGAGCAAAACTACATAGCGCCAGCCCGAGTGGGCTTCAAACAAAATGGTATTCATCTTTATCTTTCCTGACCTTATCTGATATTTACTTGGTTTGTATAACAATACCTTCGCCAAAAGGGAGGAGGTATTCAAAAAAGGTAGGGCGATTGAGTAAGCTAGGGTTCTTTGCCGAGTGAAAGCAAAGGCTCGAGGCAAAGCCAATCACGCATGCTGGAAATTATCGCACTCATTCAATGTTTAGACCAAAATGCAGGGAAACAACCCTCAACCAATTGGCCCGCATCATCATAGCTATGATGACCATGACGGAACGAGTAATCATGTTGAACATGTCCCGTATGCCTACCAATAACTCGCACCGAAAACCCGCTCCAGCATGGCCTGCCGTTCGTCGGCCGACATCCAGCGAGGCTGGCCGTAATCATAGATGCGGGTGGTCAATATCTGGGTGCTCAAATGGCGGCCGTCGTAGAGGGTGTGCTTGACGATCATGCCCTCTCGCGTGTCCTCCTGCCACATTTGGTCGAAGAAGAGGTTGCCCAGGCCAAAAAGGACCAGCTTGTCATCGGTGAATTCTACGGCCTGGGGCACGTGACTCTGCACGCCCGTGACGATATCCGCGCCCGCCCGCACCAGCGCGTTGAAGTCCAGCCGCTGATCTCCCAGGGGCTGGACGCCGTAGGATTCGTCATATTGAAGCTCGGGTAGAACCAGATCGGCCCGATCCTCTGTCTTGATGGTGCGGATCATGGCGGACATAATGGCCAGATCGAAGACCGCGCTGCCCGGCTCATTATCGGTGGCAAATGCAAAGTCGGGACCGTAGCTGTTGGCCCCCAGAAAAGCCAGCCGATTGCCGTTGTGTTCCAGATAGAAGGGCGCAAAAGCTTCCTCCTTGTTGCGCCCGCCCCCGTAGAGAGGGATATTCTCTTGCGCATAGAAATTGATAGACCCCAGCGCGTCTTCCCGTCCGAAATCATTTTGGTGATTGCCCGTCAGCCCCACGATATCCACGCCCACATCGCGTAGCGCTTGCAGGTATGCAGGCGGACTGCAAAAGTTGAAGTTGTCCATGCGCGTATCCGTCTCGCAGTCGGGGACGAAGGGCACCTCATTGCTGATGTGGGTGATGTCGGCCGCGGCCAGTTCCGGACCCACCACCTCAGCGATCCAATCCACGCCGCGTTCGTCTATTTCGGCCGCGGTCATGCGCACCATGGCCGTGACGCCCGTCATGGCCAGTACCGTGAGCTTGTCTGGATCCCTATTGGCGGCAGGCAGTTGGGCCAGAAAAGCGGCCGCCTGCTGGGCCTGTCGGGCATTGGCCGGATCGATCCTGGCGTAGAGCGTTGTCTTGAACGGATAGGCGCTCAGATCGAAGCGATTGGCGTTCTCTACCGGATTCTGCCCGTCAACCGCCAGAACGGTAAGCTGGGGCGTCAGTTCGTCAAAGGGAACCAGGGCCAGAGTGGGCGTCACGCCCCACGCAGCCTGGATGACCTCTTCCATACTCCCGTAGCCCTGGACCGTCGCGCCCGGCGCGTCCAGCAGGGTGACCAGGCCGGGCAGCGTGTCGCTGATGACTGCGATGGCCTCGAAAGCGGGCAGCGTGGCCGTGCCGGTGATGACGCCGCCGGCCGGGAGTTCAACCCTCTCTTCCGCTTGCGCCTCGCCCGTCCAGAGGGATGCAATCCGGGCTTGGGTTGTCAGGGGGATGATGGTGTCGAAACGGCTTGCCGCCGCGAAGATCACCTCCTGCACCGGCGTGTCGGTGACGTCATACGTCAGCTCAACCACCGGCGCGGCCGTGGGTGCGGTCGTGGTGAGGAAAAGCGACTGGGAAACGGCCATGGTTGCAACAAGGCGCTGAAGCGCGGGCGGTCCCTGATCGACGCGCACGGTAATGGGCGGAATCTCCGCTTCAGCTGTCGCTTGAACTGTCGGCTCACTCGTTCCGGTTGTCGTAGTCGTGGTAACATTGATGGCGGACTTGGGAGACGGAGTCTGACTTTCCCTGACTACCCCTTCAATGGTTGAGGTCGCGCTGGTCGGATTATCGGCTGGGCCGCCGGCTGTCCCGCCGGTTAGGGCGGTGAAGGCCAGGGCAAAGCCGCCTATGAGCATGGCGGCGCTGAGCAGGACGAGCAATTGACGTGGAATGCGATCGAGCGACATAGGCCTGTTTGAAGGTGAGTATGAAACGAGACGACCGCACGAGTATAACGCAGCATGGCGGATTGAAATAATATGACCAATTTCGTTTTGTCGGCCGGGCCTGAGCCGACCGGGCAGAGTCCGTTTGCCGCGCGGCAGGCTCTGCGCTATTCAAAACTCTTCTATTTTTTCTTCTTTAGCGCAATGGGCGCCTTTGCTCCGTATTTCAACATTGTTCTCGCGGCCCGGGGCTTGACGGGGGTGGAAATCGGCTGGCTGGGCAGCATTCCGCCCCTTGTCAGCTTGGCGGCCGGACCTTTTTGGGGCGGCGTGGCGGACCGCTGGCAGGTTCACTCCCGGGTGTTGGCCGGATGCGCCCTGGCGTCGGGTCTTTTGTCGCTCTTTTTTCTGCGCACCATGGCGCTGCCGGCTCTCCTTCTGCTGGTGATTACCTTCTTTTTCTTCCGCACGCCGATTGCCGCGATCCTTGACGGCGCGACCATGGAGATCGCGACGTTGGCCCATTCCACATACTCGCGCCAGCGTCTATGGGGCAGCATTGGCTTTATCGTCGCCACGTTTCTTTTTGGCCGCCTCATCAGCGGCGGCAGCCTCAATTCAATTTTCTGGGCCAATAGTCTCCTGCTGGGCGTTCTCTGCACTTTGCTCAGCTTGCGCCTGCCTGCCGGCCGCTCCATGGAGCGAGTCAACCTGCTCAGCGGCTTGCGTGAGCTTCTGGCCCGCCGGACATACCGCACCTTTCTGGTCGCTTTAATCTTTTTGGGAATTGGCATGGCCGGGCTCATGAACTTTCTGGGCCTTCATATATTGGCCATGGGCGGGAGTGAGCGGCAGGTGGGCATGGCGTTTGCCCTGAACAGCATGGCTGAAATCCCGATTATGTTTTTCGGCATTTCCTGGTTCACCCGTTTTGGCAATGCCTTGCTCATGCGGTTGGGCGCGGTGGGGTTCGCCGTTACCTGGCTGCTTGTGGCTGTGGCTCAGACGCCCGGCCAAATTATCGGCACGACCTTCCTCATCGGAATTTTCTTCGGCTCTTTTTGGGTCGCGGCAGTCGGCTTTGCGGATGAGCATTCGCCCCGGTCTCTCCGCTCCACCGGCCAGGCCATCATGAATGCAGCGCTCTTTGGTTTGGGGTGGAGCATGGGCGCGATGTTAGGCGGTATCCTCTGGCAGCACACCAACGGCCACATTCTCTTCCTCTGCATGAGCGCGTGCGGCGTCATCGCCGCGGCCATTCTGTTTTTTGGCAAGCGCTAGCAAATTCTGCTTTTTGCCCTCTGCCGGGCCGATGGCACAATGGGAAACGGAATGAGATCCATATCAATCCGCCGCTTTTGCGGCCAAATTTACGAGAATCAATCATGACCATTCGACCCAAGCCTCCGCAACGACTCTTTATTCCCGGCCCCACAGACGTTCTCCCAGAGGTGTTGGCCGCCCAGACCCGGCCCATGATGGGGCATCGCTCTAAGGAATTTGAAGCGCTTTTTGCCAAGTGTGAAGGGCAGCTTAAGCAGCTTTTTTACACCGAGAGCCGCGTCTATATCGTAGCCTCTTCCGGCACGGGTATGCACGAAGCCGCAATCCGCAATGCTGTGGGCGGCCGCGTCCTCAACTTCGTGAGCGGCGCCTTTGGCCGTCGCTGGTATGACGTCTCCGTGGGCTGCGCCAAAGAGGCCATCCGCGTGGATGTAGAGTGGAACACCGCGGTCAAAGCCTCTCACGTGGTTGAAGCGCTGGAAATTGCCCTCGACGATGGTCCGGTGGACGCCGTTACCGTTGTTCACAACGAGACCAGCACCGGCGTTATCGCGCCCGTGGGCGAAATCGCGGCCGCGGTCCGGACCGTGAGTCCGGAAACGCTCGTCCTGGCGGACGCCGTTTCTTCATTTGGCGGCGTGAAGATTCCGGTGGACGAATGGGGCGTGGACCTCTGTCTGACTTCGTCCCAGAAGGCGTTGGCCTTGCCGCCGGGCCTGGCCTTCGCCGCGGTAAGTGATCGTCTGCTGGAGAGGGCGGCTGGGATATCCGGGCGGGGGTGGTATTTCGACTTCCTCAACCTGGAAAAGTCCCTGGTCAAGAATACGACGCCCGCTACACCCGCCATCTCGCTGATGAATGCCTTGAGCCTACAGTTGGACATCATCTTTGAGGAAGGACTGGAGGCCCGCTTTGCCCGCCATGCCCGCTGCGCCGGGCTGACCCATGAATGGGCGCTGGAGAATGGTTTTGCCCTCATGGCGGAAGCAGGATATCGTTCGCCCACCGTTACCACGGTGGCGAATAACCAGGGGGTGGATATTGCCGATCTGAATCGTTTTCTGGGCGAACGCGACATGAAGATTTCCAACGGATATGGCGTGTACAAGGACAAGGCTTTCCGCATCGCGCACATGGGCGAAACGGATGAGGGGGATATGGCGCGCCTTTTCGTCGCCATCAACGCTTATTTAGGGCGCGAGGAGTAGGAAGCGCCTGTTGTTTGCATAACATCAATTTCATACAAAGAGGAACGGAAGTAATGACCAGAGTTAATCAGGCCGTTATCGATATGCGCAGCGACACCATTACCCGCCCCACCGACGCCATGCGCGAGGCCATGGCCCGGGCCGAAGTAGGAGATGATGTCTATGGCGAGGATCCTACCGTCAATCGGCTGGAGGCCATGGCGGCCGAAATACTGGGTAAGGAAGCCGCGGTTTTTGTGCCCAGCGGCACCATGGGCAACCTGATTTCGGTGCTTAGCCACTGCGGCCGGGGCGAGGAGATGATCCTGGGCGACAACGCGCACATTTTTTATTATGAACAGGGCGGCTCCGCGGCGGTGGGCGGCGTGCATCCCCGCACTGTGCCCAATCTGGCCGATGGATCGCTGGATTTGGCGACGGTTGCGGCGGCCATTCGGGGCAATGACGAGCATTTCCCCGTAACGCGTCTTATCGCCATCGAAAATACCCACAACCGACGAGGCGGTACGGTGCTCTCCGTTGAGTATATGGATGCCTTGGGCGCGTTGGCGCATGAACGGGGCCTGCTCCTCCATGTGGACGGCGCCCGCATCTGGAACGCAGCCGTCGCACTGGGCGTAACGCCCGCTCGCCTGCTGGAGAATGCCGATACAGTCAGCGCCTGCCTGAGCAAGGGGCTTGCCGCGCCCGTGGGCTCGGTTGTCGCGGGCGACCGTGATTTTATTCGGCGCGCGCGGCGCATGCGCAAGCAGGTGGGCGGCGGTATGCGCCAGGCCGGCGTCATCGCGGCCGCGGGCATTGTTGCGCTCGATGAGATGGTGGATCGTCTGGCGGAGGATCATGCCCGTGCCCGGGTGCTGGCTGCGGGCCTGGATGAACTGGACGGCGTCTCGGTAGACCTCGCGTCCGTCCAGACCAATCTGGTCTATTTTGACGTGACCCGGCCGGACATGACCGCACTGGACCTGGCAACGGCTTTGACGAGAGAGGGCGTTCGGGTCATCGCCACCGGACCCCAACGCCTGCGCGCTGTGACCCACTATCACATCAGCGGGGAGGATATTGAAACGGCCCTGGCCGCGGTTCCTGACGTGCTGGCGCGTGATTCGTTTGAGAAGGGCGATGGGATCGTATACGGGTAATAAAAAGAGGGCGCCAATTTTTCGGCGCCCTCTTGCGTAAGCTGTCTGTTGTGGTTGTTTACGCTTCGCTGTCTTCTTCCGCATCTTGCGGCTCTTCTTCCAGGTCGTCTTCCGGCTCGACTGCAATCTCTACCTCGTCAAACTCGGGGAAGGCGCCATCATCCTGGATTTCCTCGTCCTCTTCGGCAATCTCCCAGAGAATTTCCTCTTCCTGGGGCTCGGCCGGCATCATGCTGAGGCCCAGCCGTTCGCGGCGCACGTCAATGCTGAGTACGCGAACTTTGACCGTCTCGCCCCGACGGACGATTTCCGAGGGCTTATTGGTAGCAAAGGTGGGCATCTCGCTCACGTGGACCAATCCCTCTACGCCCACGGGTACGCGCACAAAGGCGCCGAAATCGACCACATTGGTGACGACCCCTTCCACCTCGTCGCCGGGCTGATAAGCGTCGGCGGCCATTTGCCACGGATTGGGCAGAACGGCCTGGCGGTTCAAGCTGATGCGCTCCCGATCCTTATCGATCTGTTCGATGAGCACTTCCACCTCATCACCCGGCTGGAGGATTTCGGACGGATGGTTGACGCGGCGCCAGTCCAGTTTGGAAATGTGAATCAGCCCGCTGATGCCGCCCAAATTGACGAAAGCGCCAAAGTCGGTCAGATTCTCCACCGTTCCCTTGACGACTTCGCCTTCCGTCAGCTCTTCCAGGCGCTGCTTGCGGCGCGCCTTCTCCGCTTCCAGCGCGGACATAACCAGGCGGCGGCGCTTGCGATCCACTTCGATGATGGTGAGGGGAAGCATGTCGCCTTCCATCTCTTGCTTCAGGCGATCGCGTTCCTCCGTGTTGCGGATATAGCGCAGGCTGGAGACGTGGGAATTGGGCACAAAGCCCCGCAGTTGGCGATATTGAACCAACATGCCGCCCCGATTCAAATTGATGATAGGCAATTCCAGCACAACGCCCGCTTCCATATCTTCTTCAGCCTGGATCCAATCCAGGGATTCCAACCCGCGTGAGAGGGAGACAACCAGTTCTTCCTCATCATGAGGCGTGCTGCTGACAAAGATCGGCAGTTGATCGCCCACCTGGACGTTGGTCAGCCACTCTTCGTCCAGCCGTGACAGGTCGCTGGCAGGGACAATGGCGTCGCGCTTGGCGCCCACGTCCAAAACGATTGAATTGTTGGAGACGCTGAGCACTTCGCCGGTCAAGATGTCGCCCCGTTTGGGCACGTTAAAATCATATTCATCCAGCAGCGCTGCAAAGGAATCAGAAGCGTCTTCGACGGGGAGATCGTCCGACACCGTTTGTTCCACGTCGATTTGCACTTCTTCTATTTCTCCCGGACTGCTCAAGGCAGCCGTTTCTTCCTGTTCCATTGCAGAATCTTCATTGTGTAAGTTACTCATAATCTCCGCTTGTCGGCTGATAGTGAATAGTGAAATGATGAATAAAGGGGTACGGCAAACATAAATGTTAGTAGCCTACCTTAGTATACCATGAGATTGATTACTTTATTGGTTGGGGTGCGCACTTTTTTCTGACGGCCGCGACATGGACAAAAGGGGCATCGTCTAATATTATAGGCATCTCTTGGGAGATTCGTCAATCTCTGGAAATGTATGACAGCAATCAGCGGTTGACCCAAGAAGGAAAAGACATTTCCAAGCGATTGATTAAGGAGAGACAACGCTGTTGTTTGGCCCGTTGTCTTCGGTTTGCTTCAGTAATACGAAAAGTCTGTGAAAGGAGTTGCGATCGATTTAACATAAACAAACGGGAAAGAAAGCGCATGGCCCAATGCAGGGCGAAGTTCGCCGCATTGGGTGACGAGGAAGGGGTTTCCGGTTATCGTACCGGACTAACCGGCGTCAATTGACGCCGGGAAAATCGACTTATCAGCGGATGCCCCCTGGTCGCTTCCACCGACTTGATCCGAAACGATCTTCCGTTTTGGAGTAATCTTTCCCCACTCATCTCCTTGGATAAGCTGGCGTTGAAAGCCGTCCGGTAACGGACGGGACAAAGGCGTGCAGCAGTGGAATCGAATTGATCCGAATAGCAGACTCAGTGATGCCCGAAGCGGGCGGACGCGGCTGATGTGCGTACATCAATAGTGCGTATATCAAGCGGCTGCACCCGCCTGACTCACTGTCCATACGTTTGGAACCCATGCGGTCCGTTATTAAAACGTGATTTCCATGCATGGCGGAGCGTTCCTTCACGTATCGCGGTTCAAATATTCACGTGGACTGCATCAGCCAACTGCATGAAATTCGGATGAACCACTCTTTTTCTGTAACGAATGGAGGAAACTCTATGTGTGGCATTGTCGGTTATGTCGGCCCCCAGGCCGCCGCGCCCATTGTTTTGCAAGGCTTGCGTCAGTTGGAATATCGGGGATATGACTCCGCGGGCTTGGCTGTAATTGACGCCGACGGTGAGATCGCCGTGCGCCGGGAGAAGGGCAAGTTGTCGGGACTGAGCAATTTAATTGACGCGGAGCCGGTTCAAGGCTCCATCGGCGTGGGTCATACCCGCTGGGCCACCCACGGTCCGCCCAGCCGGCGCAATGCCCATCCCCACGCCTCGCCCGATGGGGATCTGGTCGTGGTGCAGAACGGCATCGTGGAAAATTTTCTGGACCTGCGCACCCGGCTTCAGGCCCAGGGCTATCATTTTGATAGCGATACAGATACGGAAGTCATTGTCCACCTGATCCATCATTACTACGGCAACGGCTGTCATGGCGATCTGGCTGCCTCTGTACGGCGCGCGCTCCGGGACCTCAAGGGCCCCAGCGCGGTGGTCGTCCTGAGCAAGAACTGGCCGGATCGCCTGATCGCCGCGCGGCTGGGCAATGCCGGCGGCGTGGTCGTGGGCCGGGGCGAGGGTGAAATGTATATCGCCAGCGATATCCCCGCCATTTTGCGCCATACCCGGGAGATCACCTTTCTGGAGAGCCGGCAAATGGCCGTCATTACCGCGGACGGCGCCGCCTATTTCGATCTTGACGGCCGGCCGGTGGCGAAAGAGCCGCTCCTGATCGATTGGAACCCCACTGCGGCGGAAAAGGGCGAGTATCGTCACTTTATGCAGAAGGAGATCTTTGAGCAGGGGCGCAGCCTCACCGACACGCTGCGCGGCCGGCTCAATTTTTCCACTGCCAGCGTCGAACTGGACACGCTTAACCTGCCCCCGGATGCCGTCAACAAGCTGGAAAAAGTGACTATCGTGGCCTGCGGCACCAGCTACTATTCAGCCTTGCTGGGCAAGTACTACATTGAACGCCTGGCCCGCATCCCCGTGGAGGTGGATTACGCCAGCGAGTATCGCTATCGCCAACCGCTGGTGACCGATAAGCAACTGGTGGTGGCCATTACCCAAAGCGGTGAAACCGTAGACACGCTGGCCGCGCTGGAGGAGGCCCGGCAGGGCGGCGCCGGAACTCTGGCCATCGTTAACGCCATCGGCAGCCAGGCGGCCCGGGTCTGTGACGGCTATCTCTACATGCAGGCCGGCCCCGAGATCGGCGTGGCCAGCACCAAGGCCTTCACGGCATCGGTGACCGATCTGCTGCTCTTGGGCCTCTATCTGGGTCAGGCGCGGGGTACGGTAGATGAGGCGACCCGCAAAGAATTGGTCCATGCCCTTTCCACCTTGCCCGGTCTGGCCGGCGAGCTGCTGGATGAGGCGTTCCACGGACGGCGCTATCAGGCGCTGGCCGAGGAACTCCACGGTTATCACAATTTCCTCTATCTGGGCCGCGCGCTTCATTATCCGATTGCCCGGGAAGGCGCGCTCAAACTCAAGGAGATCAGCTACATTCACGCCGAGGGCTATCCCGCGGGCGAGATGAAGCACGGCCCCATTGCGCTCATCGACGAACAGATGCCCACGGTGGCCATTGCGCCCCGCGACAGCATCTACGACAAGATGATCAGTCAGATTGAACAGGTCAAGGCCCGAGGCGGACTGGTGCTGGCCGTGGCCACCGCCGGCGATGAGTACATTCAGCAAAAGGCCGATTATGTGCTGGAGATTCCCGCGACCCACGAATTGCTTCTCCCCATCCTGGCCGTGATTCCTCTCCAGGTTTTTGCGTATGAGATGGCCCTGCGCCGGGGCGCGGATGTGGATCAGCCGCGCAATCTGGCCAAAAGCGTGACGGTGGAGTAGG
>JAGRCP010000140.1 GCA_020433455.1 Caldilineaceae bacterium
CCTACCTTTTCGCAGTGAAGTCATCGGTATGCATTTTGAAAAGGCGGGCGAGGACGAGAAAGGCCCATTTCTTCTTTACATAATGAACAATCCGGATTGATGGCGGAGCGCTTTTCAGTTCGAGCGCGCTCATTGCTTAGGTGCATCAAGCAGGAGACAATAATATAGGTGAATCAATCTTATCGATCTAGTGCGTTTATTTGTTATACTATTACCAAGGCATGTTGACTTTTAGGCTCTGGCGGTCATTTTTAGTCAATCTTGCCTTTTTTATTGTCGGCTTTATTGTCGGTGCGAAGTACACTCGGTATTCGGTCTGTTGTAACTGTCGCCTGATCAGGTTTTATTTACCGGCCTCATTTGGGACATCCATCACCTTAATCAACCCAAAATCAACCCAATTGGAGATAATGTAATGGAAGACTCTCAACGAAATGATGTAATGGAAGATTCACAGCGCCGTTTTACCTATTTCGCAATCGCAATTGCAGCGTTCTTTATTATTACATTGGGGATGCGGACTACAGCAGAAATTCTCAATCCGATTTTAATGGCTGGACTGATTACCATGGCCATCATCCCTTTCCCCAAATACCTGATGAAGCGGGGTTGGCATTCGACTCTCGCTCTAATCGCCGCGCTTGTTCTTTTGCTGAGCATCGCCGGCGCGATCATTTCCCTCACCTGGGTATCCGTCAATCAGATGAGCACGTCCATTTCCGGCTCGGCCCCGACGCCTGAACTATCTGGAGAAGCAGTAGACTCAGAAATAACCAAAATCCTCAGCATGTTGACGAACCGTATTGAAGACTTTTTTACCAATGGCGATCTTACGCCGTTACTAACCGCCATCTCCGACGTCGTATTTAGCGGCATCGGACGCGCGGTAACGATCGTCATGTTTATCGTCTTTATGTTGAGTACCGGCCTTACCATGCCTGTGGGCAAGCAGATGGAGCGTATTGCCGGTAAAAAACGCGCCAAAGCATATGCGGGATTGACAGAAGACGTACAGAAGTACCTCAATATTACAACGGTTATCAATGCCCTGGTAGGGTTGTTGAACACAATCTTCCTATTGATAGTCGGGGTTCCCTACGCTATATTATGGGGGATACTCTCCTGGGTTCTCGGCTATATTCCGATTATCGGTTTTTGGGGTGCGATGATCCCGCCTGTTTTGTTGGCCTGGGCCCGGTCAGGTTTCACCATGGCCGTTGTGGTGGTGATAGCCTATATCGTGATCAACGGCACGGCCGAGAATTTGATCAAACCCAACATGATGGGGGAAGGGTTCAATATGTCTCCCCTCGTCATTTTTCTTGCTCTGGCCTATTGGGGCTGGGTTTTGGGGACGCCGGGCGCCATTTTGGCGGTTCCGCTGACTCTTATCACCATGAACATTTTTGGCAGTTTTGAAGCAACCAAGTGGATTACGATTCTGGCGCAAGACAAACCAACAGAGGAGCTTGAGGAAACAGAAAGAAATGGGGGACGAAAAGCCGCAAAGACGGATTCGTAAACGAAAGACGCATAAAAAAGACCACAACGAAGAGCGCGTCGAATGAAATCAGCGGTCTGGGAGTCATATTCGACGAGGAGCATGGTGTTGAACGGCAAGCAAATCTCCAGAATTATTATTGTCTTGGCGGTTGCAGCTTGGCTGACTGGGTGTGGAGCTGCAACGACTTCGCCCGATGCGAACGCGTCCGCCTCCGCTCCTACCGTGGGGGCGGAACCGACCGTAACCGGGGGAACAGAGCCGGCAGCTGCAGCGCCGACCATAACCGCAACCGCGGAATCGACCGCAACCGCGGGGGTAGAGCCGACTGCATCAACCATTGTTGAGACGCGCCAGCCTCAACCAACGCCCCAGCCGGGACCCATTCAGGAAGAAGTGAATAGGCTTGTAGAAAGCAATGGGCTGCAAGGTAAAACCATTCTGGGGCTTCCTGTCTCCGATTGGTTAGCAATGCTTTTGGGAATATTTACAATTGCCCTTGGCTATGGGGCGTGTATCCTTTTATTGCGTTTCGCATATCGTATTGCACGTCAATATGTTCCCGATCATATCGTAGATTCGTTTCGTCTAAAGATAGGCCGGCAGATTCGCCGTACGATTTTGATTTGGCTGGTCTATTTGGGCGTTCTCCGGCTCGGATTTATCAACGAGTTCTTCCGACAACTCGTTCTGGATATTACCTACATTCTGGGGATGCTTGGACTGCTCCTCGTTTTGTGGCGGATGGTTACTTTTATCCGCACTCAATATCTGAAGCGAATAAGCGATAAGGAACGGGAGTCCGAAGTGGAGCCGGCCGCGATGCTTATTTCGCGCATGGCGCATGTCATTATAGCTGCTGTCATCGTCAGCATGATTCTGGATTATTTTGGTATCAACATCGTCGCACTCTCGGCCGCAGTCGGACTGGGCGGTCTGGCGCTCTCCCTGGCGGCCCGGGAAACGATCGAGGATACGATTGCCGGAATCGTGATTCTCTTCGATCGTCCGTTCCGGGTCGGCGACCGCATTGAGATTGACAAGATCGATACCTGGGGTGATGTGGTCGATATCGGCATGCGCACCACGCGCATTCGCACACGCGACAATCGGCTTGTCATTATTCCAAATGCGAATATCGTTGAAAACGAGATTGTTAACTACACCTACCCGGATCCCCACTACCGGCTCGAAATGGATATCCAACTCGCCTATAACTACAATATCGATAAGCTGAAACAATTGATTATCGAGACGACTTCCAAGGTGGACGGGGTTATTGCGGATCGAGGCGTGGATGCCCTTTATCTGAAAATGGGGGGGACGGGAATGGTCTTTCGCATCCGCTGGTGGATTGTCTCCTACGAGGATACAAGACGGATGATGGACAGGGTCAATACCGCGCTCCAGGAAGTGTTTAATGAGCATGGCATTGTGCCGCCCTCCGACACGATGTTTGTCGCCATGACCAAAGAAGAGACGCTGCTGCCCAAAACGGATGTCTAATCGAGAAACAGAATAGGTTCTGCGGCCCACACAAATTCCGCCCGAGTCATAAACAACAAATCAACGCAAAGTCAGCCCACCCGAATTGACATCGACTCATGCTAGATAGGCTCCGTAACAACGGTTTGTTAGTCTCCGGGAAAGTTTTCGTTAACAATCTCATCTCCGGCCTCATTATGGCGGTCATCACCGTACCCGGAGCGGTTGCAAACGGTGTCCTGGCCGGCGTGAATCCGGTTTTCGGCCTCTATTCGATGATTGTAGGGACCACGGTCGCCGCATTTGTGACAAGCTCGATGCTGATGAATGTGGACAGCACCAGCGCAACGTCCATTGCAACGGGGGATGCGCTGATCGGCATCAGCCCCGATCAGCAGTTGAGTTATCTGGTGGTGCTGGGCGTTCTGATTGGTCTGGTCCAGTTGGTCTTCGGACTATTGCGGCTCGGTAAAGTCGTCCGCTATATTTCGAATTCCGTCATGACGGGCTTCCTTAGCGGATTGGGTATCCTGACCATTCTTGGGCAAATTAGCGACCTGACGGGCTATTACAGCCAGGCAAACAACAAGGTAATTCGTCTTGTCGATACGCTCCTGCACGTAGGCGAAATTGATCTGCCGACGCTCATGGTCGGAATTGCGGCGCTGGTCACTATTCTGGTTTTGGGACGCACTTCTCTCAGTCGCTACAGCTATCTCATCGGCTTGGCGCTTGTCACCATTGCCGTCATTTTCTGGAAGCCGGCTTCCGTGGTTCTGGTGGGCGACACGAGCCCCATTCCCCGCAGTTTGCCCCACTTTATCCTGCCGGACATCACCCTGATTCCGGCCATGTTCAGCGCAGCCGTGGCCATCGCTATTATCGCCCTCGTGCAGGCGGCCGGCGTTTCCCAAAGCGTGCCTAATCTGAATGGGCAATACAGCAACATCTCGCGCGATTTCAGCGGACAAGGCGTCGCAAATGTTGCGGTAGGCTTTGTCGGGGGCATCCCTGTAGGCGGCTCTCTCTCGGGAACGAAGCTGATCCAAAATGTGGGCGGCACATCTCGCTGGGCCAATATTTTTACCGGAATTTTCGGTGCGCTTACTGTCCTGCTCTTTGGCAAACTGATTGAACTGCTGCCCATGGCCGGGCTGGCCGGGCTGCTGATTGCCGTGGGCGTCAGCATGATTAACGTCGGGCGAATCCGACTGGTGCTCAATACCGGCCTGGTACCAGTGGCCATTGCCGCCGTCACGTTTCTCGCTACGCTGGTGCTGCCGATTCAGTATGCGGTTGCGCTGGGCGTTGCGCTGCACATTCTCCTCTACGTCTATCGGTCGGCGGAGCGGCTGCAGATCGAGCGGATGGTCCGCAACGAAGATGGAAGTTTTTCGGCTGCCCAAGCGCCCAAGGTCCTGACCAGCAACGATGTTGTTCTTCTGCAACCCGTGGGCAGCCTTTTCTTTGCCGGCGCGGCGGAATTTGAAGAGAACCTGCCCTCGATTGGGGATGCCCGGCGCACGGTGGTGATTATCCGCTTACGGACGCAAGAGGATGTAGGCAGTACGTTTATCAGCGTGCTGACGCGCTATGTTGAAAAACTCCGGGCGCAAGGCAATGTCCTGATGCTGGCCGGCGTCGATAAGCACGTCTATCGCCAGTTGGAAAGAACCGATCTCCTCAAGCTTATCGATAAGCAAAACGTCTTTTTGGAAGAAAAGCGATATCGAGCTTCCTTGCTCAAGGCTTACCAGCGAGCGCAGGACTACGATTGGAGTGGAACTGAACGTCCCCTGGAATCATAGAGTCACTAACTTTATACAACCGGAACGAAAAGTCGTATCCTACTCACGCGGATAGGAAGACGACTAAATAGAGCAGGCAATCACCATCCGTTTAGCGGTTGTTCTCCCCCCTGTCAAAAGCCTACACTTTTTCCCAATTAAACTGATCTAATCGAACACAAACATAAGCGTTTATGCGTACGCGTACGGTTACATCCTGACCGACATAGCGGATGAAGCTAGCCGCTATCCGGCGGCAACCTTATTTTTAGCGCTGAGTGTACTGCTAAAGCAATGCGGTTCTCTGAAAAATCCCGGCAGAAATGGGTCTACAGTCCGTCCCGGAGACAGGATGCTGTTATTTCTGCCGCGGTATGTACGGCGAACCTAAGTTAGCAGAAGGAGTAATCTATATATCTACACCGTATGTCTACCAAGGGGCATCGATTGATTGGTTTCTATCCACAGAGTTTTGAAAGGAAAAATTATGAAGAAGGCATTATTTGCGATGCTGTTGATGGCCCTGCTGGTTGTGCCGTCCGCAGCCACAGCAGCGCCAAAGATAACTTGCACTGTGATCCAGGATGGCATTTTGACCTATTCGGCAGGGCATTATCTTGCCGGCGAACCATTTGTGATGGGGTATGACGCTTACGGCTACAACTACCAGGCGCATATGTTCAAAGGGTCATATGCCAATGTATATCTGGGCAGAGACGGATTTCCCGCCTATGACGGAGACGATGACGTTTATCTGGCTGCAAATCCAGGCGCCGCAGCGCACTGGGCATGGCCGTATCGGGACATCGATCTGTTGATGAAGTGGAACGATGCCTGGATATCCAATATGGACTGCGACGGCGATGGGCAGTTGGACCGCCATTACGGGTTTGACAATTACATCGGTTCGGGCGCCTGGGAAACCAATCACATGAGCGGCGGCAAAGGGCGAGACCACTGGACCTACTTTACCAAAATTGTCGCTGCTCCTGCCGATGCGGTGGCGGACGGCGGCGTCTGGTATACGGCGGACGGAACCGAAATCGGCCCCGTGCTTTGGGGTGAATTTGCCACCATTCAGGAAGTCGAAAGCGGTCTTGGCGCAACGTATGTGAGCCCTGCCGGACCGGGATTCGGCAAATGGTAGTCACCTGCTGAAATTTGGCAGGCCCGTAGCAGTACACTCTGATAAATCCCGGCGGAAATAGGTCGCTAGTTCCTGCCAGAGGCGGAATCCCCTGATTTCTGCCGTGGTATTTACGCCCTAATGCACTGATTGACTCGAATTCAGCCGGAATAGTCGGATAGCAGACCTCGCTGTGACTTCAGCGGGGTCTGCTTATTTTTGGATGCGGTTTTCTCCGCCTCTTCTTCTTTTTTATAATGGGGGGAATCGTTCTCTATCCGCAACCATGCTATAATAATCGGTGGGAATGGGCAACGGACGCCCTGATTTTATTCCTGCCGGCTAAAGAAATCCCCGTCTCTTTTTTTCCGCAGGATTCCGTTGTCCCGCAATGGGCAATGACGCCTTCAGCCGGAAATCAGCGGGTTGATCCGCTGGTTGAAATGAGAAGCGTCGATCCAGATTCGCATCCTCAACACCTGCACCATCGACGACTTCCACACGTGATGAATTCATTGTCGTATGCATTCTTCTATGCATCATTACGCGCCCCAGCGGCGCTTCACGCCCACACCCGAAAGGAATGGCGGTATGAAGAAACGCATAGGCGTACTGACCAGCGGCGGCGATGCGCCGGGTATGAACGCTGCGGTCCGCGCGGTCGTGCGCGGCGGACTTTCCAGCGGCGCTGAGATGTTCGCCATTTATGAAGGCTATAGTGGTATGATCGACGGCGGGAACAGCGTCCGCACCATGGACTGGAGTTCCGTGGGCGGCATCCTTCACCGGGGGGGCACGGTGATCGGTTCTGCGCGCAGTGATGCTTTTCGTACCGTAGAAGGTCGGCGTCGTGCGGTCCGCAACCTCTTGGAACATGACATTGACGCCCTGGTGGTCATCGGCGGCGACGGCAGCCTGACCGGAGCGAATGTGCTGCGCCAGGAGTGGAGCGATCATCTGGTTGCCCTGCTGGAGGCGGGCGAAATCACGCCGCAACAAGCTGAAGACCACGCGTATTTAACCATTGCCGGCATCGTGGGCTCCATTGATAATGACATGTGGGGCACCGACATGACCATCGGCGCGGATACTGCGCTCCATCGCATCATCGCGGCTACGGATGCGATTTCCAGCACGGCGGCCAGTCATCAGCGCGCCTTTGTGCTGGAGGTGATGGGTCGCCATGCAGGCTATCTCGCGCTTATGAGCGCGTTGGCCTCCGGCGCGGACTTTGCGTTTATCCCCGAAAGCCCGCCTGACGTGCCTGACTGGCGGGCGACGCTTTGCGAAATTTTGAGCGACGGGCGCAAAGAAGGCCGCCGGGACAGCATGGTGATCGTGGCCGAAGGCGCAGTCGATCGGGAGGGCAACCCCATCACCGCGGAAGATGTGCGCTCTGCGATTGCCGAGGGCCTGAACGAAGACGTGCGCATTACCGTATTGGGCCACGTGCAGCGAGGCGGTTCGCCCTCGGCTTTTGATCGCATCCTCAGTACGCGTATGGGCGTGGCCGCGGTCAGAACCATCATGGAAGCGACGCCCGAAGACGAGCCCATGCTCATCGGCATCAGCAGCAACCGCATTGTGCGTCGGGGCCTCATGGAGTGCGTGAATCACAATCAGGAGATCAACGCGGCTATCAACGCCCGTGATTTTAACAAGGCGATGGAGATGCGCGGGCCTGGTTTCCAAAGCGCATTCCGGACGTTGCGCACGCTCGTTCGGGCCATGCCCCACGAGGCGCCACCCAATCAGCGGCGCCTGCGTATCGGCATTATGAATGCCGGCGGTCCGGCTCCCGGTATGAATGCGGCGATCCGGGCGGCCGTGCGCCTGATTCTGGACAAGGGGCACGTGCCGATCGGTATCGAGCGGGGCTTCCGCGGGCTGGTCTATGGCGAGATGCGCGAACTGAAGTGGATGGACGTAGACGGATGGGCCGCGCTGGGCGGCTCGGAACTGGGTACCAGCCGCAAGGTGCCCAGGGAGAACGAGTACTACACCATGGCCCGTCAGCTTGAGGACAACAAAATCGATGCACTGCTCATGGTCGGCGGCTGGGCGGGCTATCAATCCTGCATCAACCTCTATAATGAGCGCAGCGTCTTCAAGGCGTTCGACATACCCATTGTCTGCGTACCGGCCAGCATCAACAACAATCTGCCCGGCGCGGATTTCTCCATCGGTTCGGACACCGCGCTGAACAGCATTGCCGACGTAGTGGATAAAATCAAGCAGTCCGCCGTGGCCTCCAACCGCTGTTTCGTAGTGGAAGTGATGGGGGGCTATTGCGGTTATCTGGCCCTCATGAGCGCGCTGGCTTCAGGGGCGGAGCGGGCTTACCTCCATGAGGAAGGCGTTACGCTCAGCGATCTGGAGAAGGATATTCACTTCCTCAATGAGGGCTTCCGTCACGGCAAGCGATTGGGGCTGATTATCCGCAATGAAAAATCCAATCCGCTCTACGACACAAACTTCCTCGCCGCGCTCTTTGAGCAGGAAGGGGGCGACCTCTTCAACGTGCGGATGGCGGTTCTGGGTCATCTCCAGCAGGGCGGCGATCCCACGCCCTATGATCGCAACACGGCGACGCTGCTGACCGCTTCGGCCATCGAGATTGTGGTGGAGGCCTGCTCCGCATCCGAGGAAGAGCCGCCCGCGATCTGTCTTGGTCTGGTTGACGATCGTTTTACCCAGACTCACCTCTATCAGGTATCGCGCATTTTTGATCAGGAGTTTGAACGCCCCAAGAAACAGTGGTGGATGCGCCTGCGTCCCCTGGCCAGCATGTTGGCTCAGCCTTCCCAGGACAGCGAGGGAATCAATTACCCCGAAATGTGACGTGTGGCGAAAGTTCGGATGGGCGCGGCGCGTCGTCATTAAACTCTTCGAACCGCCTGAAGCCCTGCGCCAAACGTGCATTCTGTGCGTTGAGGTTATACTACGTATGATTATCATTAATTTCTCAAACCAAAGGAGTCACTTATGAAAATCGGCATTCTTACCGGCGGCGGTGACGTACCCGGTCTCAATCCCTGCATTAAGGCGGCTGTTTACAGCGCGATTGACGAAGGGCACGAAATCGTCGGCATTCGTCGGGGCTGGGGCGGACTCTTGCATCTCAACCTCGATGATCCGACATCGGTGGACAAGAACGTTCTGCCGCTGGATAAGCAGAATACGCGGACCATTGACCGTACGGGCGGTACCTTTCTCCACACCAGCCGTACCAACCCCAGCAAAGTAAAGCCCCAGGATGTGCCTGACTTTTTGCGTGACCCCGAACAGAACAATGACGGCGTCGATGTGCTGGACTTTACGCCCCACGTCATGCGCAACCTGGAATTTCTGGGGATCGATCGCCTAATCCCCATTGGCGGCGATGATACCCTGAGCTACGGCGAGCGTCTTCACAGCGAGGGCTTTCCGGTTGTAGCGATCCCCAAGACCATGGATAACGACGTCTACGGCACTGACTACTGCATCGGTTTCAGCACGGCCGTCACGCGCAGCGTCCAGTTCATCAACCAGTTGCGCACCAGCGCCGGCTCTCACGAGCGCATTGCGGTCGTCGAGCTGTTCGGCCGCAACAGCGGCGAGACCAGCCTTATCAGCTCCTACCTGGCGGGCGTGGACCGCGCGGTAATTTCGGAAGTGCCCTATGATGTGGAGCGCCTGGCTGAGCTGGTTAAGAAGGACAAGATGGAAAACCCTTCCAACTATGCCATGGTGACCATCAGCGAAGGCGCGCACATGAAGGGCGGCCAGGTGGTGGAATACGGCGAGGCCGACGCCTATGGTCACAGGAAACTGGGCGGTATTGGTGAGATTCTGGGCGAGGCGCTCAAGCGGCTGACCGGCCAGAACATCATCAACCAGCAGGTCTCCTACCTGATGCGCTCCGGCGCGCCGGACGCGCTGGACCTCATGGTGGCCGTCAACTACGCCAACATGGCCATGTCTCTTATCTGCAACGGCGCCAGCGGCCGCATGGTCGCGCTGCGCGATGGGTCCTACACCCACATTCCTATGAGCACCGTCACCAGCGGCCTGAAGCGGGTGGATGTAGATGAACTGTATGACGTGAAGCAGTATCGGCCGAAAGTACGTCACGTGTTGGGTAAGCCTATGTTCTTGTACTAATTCAGGAATAAAGGAGAAAACCGTATGATTTACGAATCTGTCTATGAAATGAGGAAGGATGCAGGCCGGGCGCTTAAAATCGCCGACGGCCGAGTTCAGGTTACTGATGTTGAGGCGCTACGCAGCGACGTCATTGACCACCTGGCCCGCAGCGCCGTCTTCGGTACGGAGCCGGTCAAAGAATTCGCCCGCTGGCTCATCTGGGAAGCAGGACAGGACCTGGGCGCAAAACCCGCGTCCATCCACGAGTTTTACATCGCGTGCGGCGAGGGAAAGTGGCGGGATCGGACCGTCCCCGCCATGAATATCCGCTTCACCAACTACGATACGACGCGTGCGGCCCTGCGCGCGGCGACAAGGACCAATACCGGGGCCATCATCTTCGAGATTGCCCGCTCGGAAATGGGGTACACCGAACAGCCGCCCGCGGAATTCACTGCCTGCATCATCGCCGCCGCGATCAAGGAAGGGTACTTCCATCCCCTCTTTATCCAGGGCGACCATTTTCAGGTCAAGGCGAGCAAGTTCAAAACCGATCCTGAGGGAGCCATTGACGATGTCAATGAGCTGATCCGGGAGGCAATTCCCGCGGGCTTCTGGAACATCGACATCGACACCAGCACCCTGGTCAGCCTGGAGCCGGAGACGCTGGACGAACAGCAGCATGACAACTACACGCGTTCGGCCGAAATCACCAAGGTTGTCCGGGAGTTGGAACCGGAAGGCGTCACCATCAGCCTGGGCGGCGAGATCGGCGAAGTGGGCGAGAAGAATTCGACGCCCGAGGAGCTGGAAGCGTACATGTCCGGCTACGAGAAGCTGGTCGAAGGCATGGCCGGCCTGAGCAAGGTGAGCGTACAGACGGGCACCAGCCACGGCGGCATCG
>JAGRCP010000141.1 GCA_020433455.1 Caldilineaceae bacterium
TCCACCGGTCAGCGCACAGGTGTGCGCATCCCCTACGCTAACCGCGGTTACTCCGCTGCCCAGCCCGCTCACATCCACCGGCGTGAGGCGACTCGTGGTCGTGCCGTCTCCCAGTTGGCCGTATTCGTTGTTCCCCCAGCACTTGACGCCTCCCTCGCTCGTCAAGACGCAGGTATGGGCAAAACCGGCAGCAACCTGCTGAATGTCCCGGATGGGAAGAAGCGCGGTAACGGATGCAGGCAGCAGAGATACTTCCTGCGTACTGATGCTCATGTCAGGGCCAAGCGACGGCTGTTTTACCATGGCCTTGGCGGCGGAGACCGACCTCCGGGTCAACATGGCGTTATCTGACGTCAACCAGTCGCTTATACCAATCAAGATCAGTCCACTGACGGCCAAGATGAAGAGAATGCGTTTCATAGGTCTGTCCTTCTTCGAGTGGATCCGTTTCTGAATAGAGCAGGGGCAGGTAAGAATACTCCCCCTCCAACAGCTATAACGTAACATCAACCGAAACTTTACGGTTTGGCGCCGCATCCAGGACAGTCGCCGCCTGTGTCTCCACCACTGGAACTGCCGCCCGTCCCCGTGTAGGTGAAGAGGCGACAGCCGTCACTGGCCATGCCGGCGGCGCGACCGGCCGCGGTATCCCACAGGCGGATGCCCCAGCAGACCTCACGGCCGGTATCGACGGCATCGCCCATGGCCGGGTTAGCGTCGGCCGCGGCCAGATCGACCTGCACCGATGTCTCGGTACGGCCGCCTACGGGGCTGCGCCCATCGCTCAATCCATCTCCGCCGGGTCGCCAGAAGACCACTTCGTAGAGCAGGTTGGACGCAAGACCAGATAGCGGCGTCCAGGAAAAGAGCTGTGAATGGTCCCCGCTCAACGCGACGTCCGCTTCCAGACTGAGCAGGCTTACCCGTCCTTGCGGAATGGATGGAGCCGCCGCCACCGGCGTCCAGGTAGCGGTCGGCAGTGATGTCGCGGTCGGTGGCGGCGTCGGCGTTCTGGAAGGCGTCGGCACCGGCGTTGAAGTCGGTTTGCGGGTCGATGTGGCGGTCGCCGTAGCCGTCCTGGTTGCCGTCGGGATCGGTCTGGGCGTTCTCGTGCTGGTGGCGGAAGGCAGCGGCGTGGATGTCGGTCGATGCGTCGATGTGGCGGTCGCCGTAGCCGTGGCGGTTCGAGTCGGCAGCGGCGTCGAAGTCGGCAGCTTGGTTGCCGTCGCGGTGGCGGACGGTGTCGGCGTGGTCGTATTGATAGCGGTGGGTTGGGGTGTGGATGTCGGCAGCTCGGTTGCCGTCGCGGTGGCGGACGGCGTCGGCGTGGTCGTGCTGGTAGCGATGGGTTGGGCCGTTGAGGTCCAGGTTGCGGTGACCGCATCGATTCCCGTGACCAGCGCCGTGGAGGTGGGGATTGGCGTCTCGCTCGCGGCGACGGATGGTTCGGGCGTTTGCGTAGGCGCGTCGGTTGCCGTGGCCGGCGGCGTCTGCGTTAGCAGGGCAACGGCAGTCCCCGCTCCCGGCTCTTCCCGGCGGAAGCTGCCGGCAATGGTCTGGTGCAGGCGCGCATAGGCGCTGTTTGCAAGATAGGCTTGCTCCTCGACGGCGCTGCCGAGCAGCAGAAACGATTGATCGTCGTCAAAGCCCGAGAGCGTGACCACCGCCGGGCGTCCGCGCCACTGAACCGTGAACTGCCGGCGCACGACTTCACCCGCGGGCAGGTCTTCCTTTTCCAGTGCAGATCGCTCCGTCACATCGGTGAAGGAGACGGGGTCGTCCATAAGATATTGACGCAGTTGATCCGAGTCGATCCGGCCGGAGTTGTTCGCTCCCTCCGCATCCTGAAGCAAGAAGATGCGCGCGGGCGCGTCCTCGGCATCAAATTTGACGAATTGAACCGGGCCGTCTTTCTCTTCGCTGCGCGTCCACCCGTCGGGTATGTTGATGGAGTAGCTGCCGTCGGCGGCGCGATAGGGGACAAGCGCGATCAGTTGCGTTGATGCCGGGTTTGTCTGCGCCGAGTCGAGGCCAAGTGGACCCCGAAAGGCGAATAAAAGCGTGAAGGCAAGCGCCAGCCCGGCCGCGCCCAGCAGCAACAGCCAGCCCACAAAGCGTCTGTTGTTGCGCGCGCCCGCTGAAGTCGCTACAACCGCCTGCTGTTGCGAGTCCGGCATCTTTGTCTGTGCGGCGATGACGGCTTGTTGCGCGGACGAGCTTGGAACCCAGGATTTCCCCTCGCGCAGCGCCTCGGCAAAGCTGCCTGCCGTCTGGTATCTGGCCTGGGGGTCTTTGGCCAGCACCCGGTTGAGGGCGAAAACAATGCCCGGCGGAATCTTGGGATTGTATTGCTCCGGCGGGTGAACGGGTTCGTAGACGACCTTGTGCAGCAGAGCAGGCGTGCTGTCGGCGGCACGGGGCGTCTTCCCGGCAAAGAGCAGATAGGCCACAACGCCCAGGCTGTAGATATCCGTGCGCCGGTCGAGGGTTTGCCCCGCGGCCTGTTCGGGCGACATGTAGGCAGGCGTGCCGATTGACGTGCCCAGCCGGGTGTAGGCAGTCTGCTCCACATCGATCAACTTGGCCAGACCAAAGTCGGTGAGCAGAATCCGGCCGTCGTCGCCCATGAGAATATTGCCCGGCTTGATATCCCGGTGAATCAGGCCCTGACCATGGGCGTAGTCCAGACCGGCGGCGACCGCGGCCACGATCTCCGTCGCCCGATCGACCGAAACGCGGCTGCTCTGATTGAGCAGAAAGGCCGAGAGCGCCTGGCCCTCCACGAGTTCCATGGCGATGAACCAGTAGCCGTCCGCGGTGTCCACTTCGTAGACGTCAACGATATTCGGGTGCTGGAGCCCGGAGACCTGAGCCGCCTCGCGGATGAAGCGCCGGCGCTGCGTCACGTCGCTGCCGAGGTGCATCAACAGCACCTTGAGGGCGACCACGTTGTGCGTCTGCCCATCCACGGCGCGATAGACGACGGCCATGCCGCCATGGCCGATTTCCGCTTCGATTTTGTAGCGACCCAGGGTCTTGCCGATCAGATCCATTGCTTTCCCAAATAGTTGTTTGTTGCGGTCTGCTCTTCACTATCGACGGTCATTGAGGCGATTGTGTCGCTACGCCTGGGGCAAGGCGATGCCTAATTCGGTGAGAGCCTCAGGATGACGCCCGTGCCCGTTGTCGTACGGAGCGGATCAAATTTGACTGGTCTTCGGCCCGTCGTCCAAAGCGCGCAGCCACAGAGACTAATTCATTATAGTTGGCCTGTACGACATGACTGGACATTAGATGTTTCTTCCTGAGAGTACGTGCGAAAAATCTCTATGGGCCAAGAGATCATATTTCTTCCTTCTTCCAATGTCTACTTGGTGCGTCTAATAAATCCATCCGTTCTTACCGTCCGGCATTACAGCCTTCAAGGTGGTATCCAATGCATCTTTATCGGTGAAACCGGAAAGATTCGCTTCAGCTTTTTGGGCTTCCTGATCCAAGTTGACCAAAGTCGTCGTTCCCAGCTCCTTGAACTCATCTACACAAGCGGCATTATGTTCCGTATGCCCGGCATCGCCACTGCCAGCCGCCATCTTCGAGCACGACGACCTAGCGCTTGACTTGCTATTGTTGCCGTTGGACATGTTCGGCTTTGGGTAGCAAAGCGAGCGGTGACGCTGTCGAGTTCCGGGTAATCGGTCTGAATGATATTTTCTGGCATGGAATCTGTCCCTTTAAAAATGCCGTTGCCTATCTCCAGGGCGATCATTAAATGCTATTACATCATCATGTCCAGAGCGACCGCCCACTATCCGACGGCACATCGTTGACAGCGAAGCGGCCGTAAGTACTCGACTGAGCAGCGGGTGCAGTAAATAGCTTGTACGCAGCGACCTGTACCTGATCTCCTTCCCACTTAGGCACCAATTAGCGTGCTCGTCCCAATCAACGTTTCTGCTTTCAAAGGATGCCATCTCCACCAAGTGCGCGGTCAATGTCGCCAAGAATAACAGCCGAGATGGGCTCTTGCGGTGCGTCATACCCAATTGTCGGCAACGTATGACCAGTACCGACATCAAATGGAACATTGGTCTGCTGAAGATAAGGCGAATTTTCGTAATCACCATGTGCAATAATCGGATTGAGAGAACCACCTTTATAAAGAACCTTTTCGGAGGGGTGTATGAGGTAAGAATCAACGTGGGTGCTATCGACTACATTGGCTGCGTTTAGTGGATCGTTCCAAAACAGATATGACTTCACTGCGAAAAGGTAGG
>JAGRCP010000024.1 GCA_020433455.1 Caldilineaceae bacterium
CCTTGGGCGTGATCTTGCCGACCAGAATATCGCCCGGCGTCACTTCGGCGCCGATGCGGATAACCCCTTCTTCATCCAGGTCCTTGAGCGCGTCCTCACCCACGTTAGGAATATCCCGGGTGATCTCCTCAGGACCGAGCTTGGTTTCCCGCGCGTCCACTTCGTGCTTTTCCACATGGATGGACGTGTAGCGGTCTTCCTGCACCAGTCGCTCGCTCACCAGGATGGCGTCCTCGTAGTTGCCGCCTTCCCAGCTCATATAGGCGACAACCACATTCTGCCCCAGGGCCAGCTCGCCGCCCTCGGTGCTGGAGCTGTCGGCCAGAACCGAGCCTTCTTCGACCCGATCGCCCTTGAAAACCCGGGGGCGCTGATCGATACAGGTGCTCTGGTTGCTGCGATTGTATTTGCGCATGTGGTACGTGCGGCGAGCGCCGTCCTCCTCCTGCACCACAATCTCCGCACCGGTGACGCTCACCACCTCGCCCGGATAGCGAGCCGTAAGCACCTGACCGGAATCGATGGCCGCCTGCCATTCCATGCCGGTGCCCACTACGGGCGCATCCGGCTTGACCAGCGGCACGGCCTGGCGCTGCATGTTGGAGCCCATCAACGCCCGGTTGGCGTCATCGTGCTCCAGGAAGGGAATCAGTGCGGCCGAAACGCCCACGATCTGCTTGGGCGAAACGTCCATGTATCGCAACTGCTCCGGCTGGGCAAAGATAAAGCTCTCGGCCCGGCGAGCTGACGGACGGGGATTCTGAAATTCGCCGATCGCGTTCAGTTCGGAAGAGGCCTGGGCAATGGTTGCTTCTTCATCTTCATCCGCCGTCAGGTAAATCACATCGCGGCCGGCAAAAGCCACCACGCGAATCTGGGCGTCCGGCTCATCGACGAAGGCCTTTGCAATCGCCTGCGCCATCGCAGTATCGATGACATCGCCCTTCTTGGCGATCACCGCGTCGCTGGACGGGTCCGACACATCGGCCCGCAGTTCATGGCCGACCAACTCCTCGGCCACGGGCGGCAGGAAGGTAAAGACCCGGCGATAGGGCGTCTCCACAAAACCGAAATCGTTCACCCGGGCAAAGCTGGCCATGGAGCCGATGAGGCCGATGTTGGGGCCTTCCGGCGTCTCGATGGGACAGATGCGCCCGTAGTGGCTAAAGTGGACGTCACGCACGTCAAAGCCGGCGCGCTCGCGGCGCAGACCGCCCGGCCCCAGAGCGCTGAGGCGGCGCTTGTGGGTCAATTCCGCCAGGGGATTCGTCTGATCCATGAACTGGCTCAACTGGCTGCCGCCGAAGAATTCCCGGGTCGCAGCCACCACCGGCCGGATATTGATGAGGCTCAGGGGCGTCACCTGCTCCGGGTCGCGGATGGACATGCGCTCGCGCACCACCCGCTCCATGCGCAGAAGGCCGATGCGAATCTGGTTTTGAATCAGCTCGCCTACCGTCTTGATGCGGCGATTGCCCAGGTGATCGATGTCATCGGGGCGGCCCTGGCCCAGGTTAATGAGCACGATGCGGCGGATAACGGCAACGATGTCCTCGTTGGTCAGCGTGCGGGTCTCCAGGTCGGTATCCACGCCCAAGCGACGGCTGAGCTTGTAGCGCCCCACGCGCCCCAGGTCATAGCGCCGGGGCGAGAAGAAGAGATTTTGTACAAAGCTCTTGGCATTATCCAGCGTAGGCGGATCGCCCGGACGCAGCTTTTTGTAAAATTCAAGGAGCGCGTCATCCACGCCCTGCTCACTATTTTCGTAGTTATTGCTGGTGGAATCCCGCTCCAGCGTCGATTCAATATACGGATGATCCGCGTCGATATCGATGTCTTTGAACAAATCGCGGATTTCATCGTCCGTGCCGTAGCCGATGGCGCGCAGCAGAAGGGTGACCGGCAATTTACGCTTGCGATCGACCTTCACGCTGATGATGTCGCGCTTGCTGGTCTCGAATTCCAGCCAAGCGCCCCGGCTGGGGATCAGCTTGGCGCCGGCCAGGTCCCGACCGGTGCTGCGATCCTCTTCCACGGTGAAGTAAACGCCGGGCGAGCGAATCAGCTGGCTCACCACCACCCGCTCGCTGCCGTTAATGATAAAGGTAGCCGATTCGGTCATCAGCGGGAAGTCGCCCATAAAGACTTCTTGCTCGCTGATTTCGCCGGTATCCTTGTTGACCAGCTTAATCTTTACCCACAGAGGAGCCGAAAAGGTAATGTCACGATCACGGCACTCATCTTCGGTATATTTGGGATCGCCGAAATGAAAATCACCCAGATGAAGTTCCAGGTTTTTATTAAAACTGACAATCGGAGAAATCTCCTCGAAAAGCTCGCGCAGGCCCTCACCCTTAAACCATTCAAAGCTGCGCAGCTGCACTTCGGTGAGACGAGGCAATTCCAACACTGTCGGCGTACGTGCGTACGTCTTACGGACCGGGCGGCTGCCGGCCACAGCGTTCGATGTACCGTTTGGGGAAAACTTCATAAAGAATTAGCTCCTTGGATCGCTATACGAGTGCAAAGACCCGCCATTCTCGACGATGCAGACAGACCCACGGCGGCTTAACAGAAACGACAATCGCACCCTGTCCGCCCTACAAAACAAATTTGACTTCCCTCCCGGTTACTGATTTACTTAGGACGCTAAATTGGAAAAAAGACTACAAAACAAACAGACTGCCGGTAAACAGCAATAAGACACCTAAACGGAACTATCTTCCGGCGACATCGCCGAGATATTTCCGCCCATCAGGTGTCTGTCGTCCAACTCGATATAATCAAGCCGGTCATCACAATATTTTCATGTTACTGACTGCATATTCAACCGAATGATATCAAATCATAACGATATTGCAGTGCAATTTTCAGCGTTCTGTGTACGTCTAAAACGCGAATAAAGAATATACCACACCTTTCTCCGCTTGTCAACTAATTCGTCAAATTTTTTGTGTTTCCTATCGTCACGGCGAAACAACCCGGGCGCTTACAAAATTCATGTAACGCCCCGCACAAGGCTATGCGACGTCTTTTTGCACCATGAAGAAACCCATGGCGTGATTGGGGTCGTCTTCCAGGGTAAGCGCGGCAACCTCTTCAGCGGGAATGACTTGGGCAAGGGCGGCGATTTCCAGCCAGGTTCGATAGTGGGGCAGCCAATCGGCAAAGCATTCAAAAAAGGCGGCGTGGCTCTGATCGGCCAAGGCATTGCAAATCAGAATGCGGCCGCCGGGACGTACCGCCTGCCACATCTGGCTGAGCACCGTTCGGGCCTGCCCGTCGTGCAAATAATTGAAGAGGATTGGCGCATAGATAAAATCTTCACCACCCACCCCGTAATCGGCCAGGCTATGCCGGCCATACGCCATGCCCCGAAGAGAAGTGCAGCGCACGCGCACACCCTCCGGCCCATAGGTCCGGGCAATCCGCTCAAGGGATTCTTCATCACCGCCCAGGGCGACAAAATCGCCGATTTCACCTTGGGACAAAGCGAATGAAAATTCCACTTCACGCAGGTGGCCGGGCTCCAACACCACAACGGACGGCCGATCAACTTCCGCGGCCACAGCATCCAGCATTCTGCCGATATAGCTGCGACGATAGCGGATGGCGCGGGCAAGGGGCGTATTGCTCGTATAGGTAAAAAGTGCCCGGCCGAGCGAACTCACGTCGTCCATGTCCACCGGTCGATAATAATAGATGTAGTCAAAAAGAGTGGCGTTTGAACGGTGATTGCGAGCATAGTGAAAACCGCGGCCAATCAGTGGATCCTCGTGGATAAGTCGAGTCACCGGATGGGGGCGAAATACGTCGCGCACCAACTCCGTCCATTCTACATCATGGGTCTGTTGTCGGATCTGGCTTAGCTCAGCGGAAAGTAATGTTAACGCAGCGCCGACTTCCCCTTGCAACAATGCAGCATAGGTTTCATTCAGAAAATCCTGAACCATCGCACTACTCCTCGCTTTTCAGCACCGAAAGCAACCGAGCAAGGATAGCATAACAGGGTTTTCAGATCATTAATGCACAAAAAACGCACACTTTACCCATAACACGACCCCTTTTCTCTCTGATACGCGCTGAAATGCCCCTCCTGTCAACCACACAGACCTGGCCGAGTTACAAAAATATTACAATATTTCATATCCAAAAGCGAAAAATCGCAACAAAAGCAACAAGCATGAGAGGAAGGAGAAGCGTACACAACGGGAGCGGGGGTTCACCATCGGTTCAGGGCGAGGGAGGGATGACCGAAGATTTCGTATCAGGCACCGGCCGGTATGAATCCGGCCGGCGCAGGAGTCTCATTGACAGGCGTCTATGAATTTCCGTCGGGATTCACTACATTCCCAAAGCCTGCTTGATTTCGGCCAGGGCGGCCTCTTCGTCCGCATTCACCTTCTGACCGCCGATGCCCAGGAAATCTCCTTCCTTGGCGGCGTTGGCCGCGGCCTCGCCCAGCCCATAAAGCCACTGCTTCAACTCGGCAGCCTCCTCAGGGGATGCCTTGCTGTCAATCACTTCAGCGGCGTTGCGCACAATTCCCAACATCTGAGATTTAATCGCTTCCGGATCCCGTCCTTCAGGCTTGATCTGGGCTTCCTTGGCGCTGGCGCGATTCGTAAACTCAGACGCCATGGCATTCATCAGCTCAGAGTTACCCGACGACTGGGCGGCCTTGGCGATGGCCTGCGCGACGGCGACGGATTCCTTGAGCGCGTCGCCGATGGCCGGACTGGACAAGGTAACGAGCGTCCCCACAGCCATGGGCGCCTGCATGAGCGCCTGCCATTGCTCGGCGGAAAAGTCTGCTTTGGTTGTCATATGATACTCCTCTCCGGATCACCCAAAAAAGTAAAGACAAAAAATGCACTCTATTCAAAAATCCAGGCATCAACATTGCGGTCCCATGCGATGAGATCCTCGCCGAACCAGAGGGCAATCTCGCCGGCAGCCGTATCAGGGCCGTCGCTGGCGTGAACCAGATTGCGACCAATCTCCAGGCCGAAGTCGGCGCGAATAGTGCCCGGTTCAGCTTCGGCGGGCTTGGTTGCGCCGACGGTCTTACGCACTACGGCAATAGCGTCCGTCCCTTCCACGACCAGAGCCACGACGGGAGAGCTGGTAATGTAGGTGATGAGGCCATCGAAAAAGGGGCGGCCTTCATGCACGGCATAATGCGCACGCGCCAGTTCTTCGTCGACGTGGACCATCTTCATGGCCGCAAACTTTAGGCCGCGGCGCTCAAAGCGCGCGAGGATTTCGCCGATGAGCCCGCGCTGAACCGCATCCGGCTTCAAAATAATAAAGGTGCGTTCCACTTTAATAACTCCTCGTGTCAATTTTCTTTGGTAAATTATACGCGACAGATTTAGCCCGCAAACCCATCTTCCGCCGTACGAGAACTCGGGCCGCTCCGCCGTTCTGAAAAGCGGAGCAACGACAGAAACGACATCAGATTCCTGGACCGGCGGAAGATCGCCATTCTATTTCATCATACAACCGGTGCAATTGCCAAGAAATCGGCCTCATCCGGTGAGACGGTCAGGACAGCCGCATCCTGCCTGAAGCGGACGCCGGGCTCTCTTTCGTCGGGCGGCGCCAAGTCCAGTCGCAGCCGGCGGCGCAGATAATCGCCGTCAGGATCCATGGTGACCAATGGATTGTAGGCCAGGGCGCGATCGTCCTCATCACCCAGGGCAGCTTGTACATACCAGGGCAGTAAGAGCAGAGGGTTATCGTCGGTCAGATGACGGGCAAGCTGATACGCGCCTCCGGCATCACCTTGACGCCAGAGGGCGACCATCAGGTTGATTTGGAAATCCAATCGGCGAGGATCCGCCGCCATCAACGTACGGTAAAGCGCCGCGGCATGACGCCAGCGATAGCCGCGCAGATACAGCGTTCCCAAGCATGGTTCAGTCATACTCAATGAGCTGTCCCGGCCCAGGGTTGTACGCACCAATCCGCGGCGGATATCCGCCTGGTAGGGATCGACCTCAAACGCGCGGCGCCAAATAGAATTGGCGATATCGCGCTCCCCCCGCTGCTCCGCGGCCTGGGCCATGGCCCGCCAGGCGCGCCCGTGGCAGGGATCGGCATGCAGCAGTCGTCGCCCCCATTCATCGCCCTCCTCCCAGCGCTCCAGCAGCCAAAGCGCCTCCAGCAGGCGGGCGTAGGTGGGCAAATGGCGGGGCAGCCGGGCCAGCACGATCCGGGCCATGGCTCCAGCCTGTTCGGCAGCGCCGCGCCGAAGATATTCATCCATGGCGCGTCCCCAATCCTGCAAGCTGATGCGGACCATTTCAGCTGTCATAGGGAGTCGTCATAGGGAGTAGAAAGGCGCATCAGGAATATTGTGAAGCTTCTTGAGTCGTTGCAGCAAATTGGTCACATCCCGTTCCGCCCCGATAGTGGGACGCCCAAACGGGTCACTGGGCATGGCTTCCACGTCAGCAAAGGTGCGCAAGGTGGTCAGCACGGCGTGGGCCAACACCTCCAGATTATAGCCGCCTTCCAACACCCCCACAATACGCCCGCGGGATAGTTCGTCAGCTAATTCCAAAACCACCTTGACCAGTGCGGCATAGCCGGGAATGGTCAAGCGCATGCTGGCCAGGGGGTCCATCCAATGCGCGTCAAAGCCGGCCGACAGGAGGATCAAGTCGGGGGAAAATTCCCGGGCCAGGGGCATCAAAATTTGCCGGAATGCCATGAGATACCCCTCGTCGCCCACGTAGGCCGGAAAAGGTACGTTGATCGTGCTGCCGTACGCAAATTCAGAGCCCGCTTCATCCGCCGCGCCCGAACCGGGGTAATAGGGGAATTGGTGCGCGCTGAAAAAGAGGACCGACGGATCATCGTAAAAAATATCCTGGGTGCCGTTGCCGTGATGCACATCGAAATCGACAATAAGAACGCGCTGCACGCCATGGCGATCCTGAGCCCAACGCGCGGCCACGGCAGCATTGGCAAAGAGACAGAAGCCCATGCCCTGATAGCTCAGGGCATGATGTCCCGGCGGGCGCACCAGGGCAAACCCGTTGTCCGCACGGCCGGTCATGACTGCATCCACCACATTCAGCAGCCCGCCTGTAGCGAGCAGCGCAGCGTGATAGCTGTCCTGATTGATGTAGGTATCGGCGTCTAAGCGACCGTTGCCCAACATCGCCGCGGATTGGAGACGCTCCACATATTGGGGCGTATGCACCCGATAGACGGCATCCAGAGTGGCGGGCGTACTGGGTATGGCCAGCATGTCGGCGAGAATGCCGTCCTGCCGGAGCAGGTCCCACGTCCCCTGAAGGCGACGAAAATTTTCGGGATGCCCGTCCAGCGTATGTTTCAGATTGAAGGGGTCATAAACGTAAGCGGTCTTCTTCATAAACGATCTCTAGCCGTCAACGTCCAAAAAAGAGAGGACAAAGAAAGTCTCGCCGCCGTCTGCATCAACAAAGCGAATTGTAGGCCGAAAGTCGCTCTCGTCAATGTAAAGCAGGTCAATGCGCGCCCAGTGCATAACGGGCGCGTTCGTCTCCAGGGGATAGGTCGTGTGGAGCATCGCTCCGTCCCACACCAGGCTAATTTGCTCATCGACAAGGCGGGGAAGCGAAAGGAGCGCCCACCAATCCCAATTCCAGGAAATGGGGTCCAGATGCAGCCGACCATCTTGCCAATAAAGGCCGCACACGCGCCATACGTCGTCATGGCCCGGTTCAGGAATAGCTTGTCGATCCAACGTGGCTTGCGGCTGATTATCGCGTATTTCGGCCCGTGACGAAAATAGATTCGGCATGCGAATCCCCTTTTGGGCCAATAAGTCCACGGCCGGATAGTGCTCTGCCGCGACTTCCTGGTCGGGATGATGGGCCAGATGCAGGCTCAATGCTTGGAGATACGCCAGGCCGGCGCGTGCAGCCTCTTCCGGCCCGGGCGGCAGGATTGCCTCTTTGGCCCGGCGGGGCAATTTTGCAGGCAGGGAGCCGGCGGTCCGCTCCACAACACGGCGCAGATGGGCCAGCAAATTGCGGCTCATGACGAGATCGAATTCATCATAGGCCGCGACCAAATCCGGAATTTCGCCGATTTCCCGACTGGCAGGAGCCATGCCTGCGGGCAGCCGCTGCACGTTCTGCACCACGGCAATGCGCCGATCTTGGCGCGCGCGATTGATGCGGGGGTCGGGCGTCCACAATTGGCCGCTGGACAACGTTTCCCGCCAGGCCCGATTGCTCTTATTAAAGATCCGCTCACTGTCGCGCAGGGCCAGGAAGCCGCTCCAGGCCATCTGCTCGCCCGCGTCACTGACAGCCAGGGTCATGGAGACTTCCACAATGCCATTGACCAGCACGTAATAGACCAGCCGGGCCCGCCGGGGGTCTGTCAGATCAACCCGTTCGGGGCGGCCTTGAGGGTTGCCGAACACCCGCGTGCTTTCGGCATTTTGCTGCTCGTACAGGCCCCGGGCCGCGCCCGGGTTGCGTTGGGCTACCAACAAGCCGTCCACCATGCGTTGACTGAGCGGCTCGCCCCAGTCGATCTCCACTTCGATGCGCAACACCCGATCGCCTTCGGCCTGACAGGCAAGCTGCCAGATGACGGCCCGATCGTACGCGCTCTGGAAGGGAGCGATCAGCCGCTTGCTGACAATCATACCGTCTGTACCATAGATCGTTTCTACATAGCCGGGATAGCGTTGGACGATCATGGGCGTAAACTCGTCGTCGCGCAGATCGAAAATATGCACGTCGATTTGCTTTGCATAGAGTTCATCAACCCATGGCCAGCGCAGATCGCGGAGATCGGCCCGTTCGTTGCTGTGCAAGAGAAGATCGTGATTAGCCAACAGGAAGCGCGCCGTCTCATCGCCCTCAAAGAGATCGAGCGTCTCCGGACGGTCCAGAACAGGATCAAAAAGGTTCATAGACATGAAGTAGTTGAGGAGCCAAAAGCGGCTTGCTTTTGCGGTCTGTTTTACACGGGTACGCGTTCGTCCTTCACGCCGGCCATGAGCAGGCCGAGACCTTCGCGCGTTGCTTCGGCCCGGGGAACGATGCCAATAATTTCGCCCTTGTACATGACGGCAATGCGGTCTGACAGAGCCATAATTTCATCCAATTCAGAACTAATCAGCAGCACGGCTACGCCGTTGTCCCGCTTCGCGACGATCTGGTTGTGGATGAATTCAATCGAGCCGACATCAATGCCGCGGGTGGGCTGGGCGGCAATGAGCAGATTCAGGTCACGGCTAAATTCCCGGGCCACCACCATCTTTTGCTGGTTGCCGCCGGAGAGACTGCCGCCTGGCGTGTCGATACTGGGCGTGCGTACGTCATATTGCTTGACCAGTTCCGTCGCGTGGCTGCGAATGGCTCGGGTATCCACGTTGATGCCATGGGAATAGGGAACGAGATTGTAGGTGTTCAGCACCAGGTTTTCGGCCACGGGATAGGGGGAAACCATACCGTAAGCATGACGGTCCTCCGGCACGTGACAACTGGCCGCGGCCTGGGTGATGGCCCGGGGCGTGGCGTTGGTCATGCGCTGGCCGTTGATATGCACCTCGCCTGCATCGGCGTGACGCAGGCCGGTGACCACCTCTACCAGCTCCGTCTGTCCGTTCCCCTGCACGCCGGCCACCCCGACGATCTCACCTGCGCGTACATCAAAGCTCACGCCCCGCAAAGCAGGATCGCCCAGGTCGTTGCGCGCGGCCAAATCCTCTACAGCAAGCACAACACCCTGAGGATTCGCGGGCTTCTTCTCCACGGTCAGAATGACCTCACGCCCCACCATCAGCGCAGCCAGGCTGTTCTGGGTGGCAGTTTCGGGATCTGCCTCGCCTACGGTCTTGCCCTGGCGCAAAACCGTAATCCGATCCGCTACTTGCAGCACTTCTTTCAGCTTATGCGTGATGAAAATGATGGATTTTCCCTGATTCTTGAGCAGCGTCATCACTTCAAAAAGCCCCTCGATCTCCTGGGGTGTGAGGACCGCGGTCGGCTCATCCAGAATCAGAATGTCCGCATTGCGGTAGAGCGTCTTGACGATTTCCACCCGCTGACGCGCGCCCACGGGCAGGTCTTCGATAATGGCATAGGGATCGATGTCCAGATTATAACGCTGGGAGAGTTCGCTGATGCGGGCCGCTACGGCGCGGGTATCCAGCAGGCCGTTTTTGACGCTCTCACTCCCCAACATAATATTTTCGGCCACGGTCATCACCGGCACAAGCTGGAAATGCTGATGAACCATGCCGATGCCCAAGGCAATGGCATCACTGGGATTATTCATCTGCACGGGCGTGCCGTTGACCAGAATCTCCCCTTCCGTGGGCTGATAGAGGCCGTAGATGATGTTCATCAGCGTGGATTTGCCCGCACCGTTTTCACCCAACAAGGCCAAAATCTCACCCTTGTGCAGGGTGAGATTCACGTCTTCGTTGGCAACCACGCCGGGAAAACGCTTGGTGATGCCCCGAGTTTCCAGGACGGGAATATTTTCTGTACTCACGTGTTCTGACTCCTGCATTTCAAAAAGGGGAATACCCTATTCGCTGCTGCCTTCCGTCTCATAGACCTTGCCTTCCGCCGCGGGCGGGCGCACCCGCCCGACAAAACCGGAGACGGCGATGATGGTTACGACGTAGGGAAGCATAGAAACGAATTGGCGGGGAATATCCGTGAAGCCGGCCAGGAGCAACTCGTTTTGCAGCGCCTGGGTATAGCCGAAGAGCAGCGACGCGCCCAGCGCGCCGAATGGATTCCAGTTGCCGAAAATCATGGCCGCCAGGGAGATAAACCCGCGCCCCGCGGTCATGCCCTCCTGAAATTGGCCAACGGCCTCCAGCACGAGGAAAGCGCCGGCCAGGCCGGCCAACATGCCGCCCATGGTTGTGTTGACATAGCGATATCGGTTTACGTTGATGCCCACAGTGTCCGCGGCCCGGGGATGTTCGCCTACGGCCCGGGTGCGCAGGCCCCAACGCGTATGGAAGAGCGCGACGTGAATTATCACAACCAGCAAAAGCGTCAGATAGGTGATGGGCGGATTGTCGAAGAATACGGGTCCAATCACCGGAATTTGGGCAAGCCCGGGAATGGGCAGGGCGTTAAACTTTCCTTCGGCCACTGCATTCCGGTCAAAAAGGTATGCCGTAAAGCCCGTCGCCAAAATGATGATCACCGTACCGGAGATGATCTGATCCATGCGGAAGCGAATCGACAGCGTGGCATGCAGCAGGCCCATGAGGCCGCCGATGGCCAATGCGATCAGAACGCTGAAAATGAGGCTGGCCGTCAGGGGCCAACCATTGGTCGCCACCTTGGCCACAAAGCCGCCGAAGGCGCCCGCCAGCATCATGCCCTCAATGCCGATGTTGATAATGCCGGATCGCTCGCACAGGATGCCGCTCAGCGCGCCCAGAATCAACGGAATCGACGCCCGCAGGGTAAAGTTGAGCGCGCTGATGCCGAAGAATACCCGCAGCCACATACTATTCCCCAGGGGCGTCATGTTCACCAACAGCGCCATCACCACCAGTACGCCGGCCAGGATCAAGGAGATCAGGGAGGACGTTTTCCAGAAATTATTAGGTCTCATGGTGCACTCCTACCCTGCGCCCCAGTTGACGGTCGGAGCGCTCTCCACCTCTTCGGGATCCGGTTTCATGCGGAAGATGGTGTAGATGATCGTGGGCGCCGCCACAAAGGCCAACACCAAGGCCTGAATCACTTGCACAATATCCTGGGCAATGCGCGTATCGAACTGAAGCTTGGCCGCGCCCGCATCCATCGCGCCGAAGAGGAATGAGGCAAAAATCACGCCCAGGGGGTGGGTTTGTCCCAAAAGGGCCACGGTAATGCCGTCAAAGCCCACGCCGCCGCCGAATTCAGGTGCAAATTTGTGGTTGAGCCCCAAAGTTTCGATTCCACCGGCCAGGCCCGCCAGCCCGCCGGCCAGGATCATGGCGAAAATGATGGTCCACCGCACCCGGATGCCTGCATAGCGAGCAGCCTTCATATTCTGGCCCACGGTGCGGATCTCAAAGCCGACGGTGGTCTTATAGAGCAACCACCAAATAAAAACCGCTACGGCCAAAGCGATGAGAATGCCGTAATGGACGCGGTAAGGCGGGCCGAAAATCCACGGGATTCGTGCGCTCGCCAGTACGTCGGGCGTTTCGGAAATGGGGCCGGCCGTCGTGTCCCACAGGGGACCGGGCTGCTGTCCCTGCGTACCGCCGGCATAAACGGTCCATCCGGCAAAGAGCGCCGCCACATAATTGAGCATGATGGTGACAATCACCTCATGCGCGCCGGTATAAACCTTGAGCAGGCCGGGAATGGCGCCCCAGATCGCGCCGCCCAACATGCCGGCAAGCAGGGCCAGCGACAGGTGAATGAACGGGGGCAATCCGGGAAAATTGATGCCCACAGCCACTGAGAAAACGGACCCCATCACAAACTGACCCGATGCGCCGATATTGAAGAGGCCGGCCTTGAAGGCTACCGCCACAGAGAGCCCCGTGAGAAGCAGGGGCGTCATCTTGCGGATGGTGGTGGACAGGCCGCGCCCGCTGCCGAACGCGCCCTCGAACAGTGACTGATACGCGCGCACCGGACGCCATAGCCGCTCCATCAGCGTGCCGGACGTATCGCCGAAAAAAGCCATGATCAACCCGCCGACGATCAGGGCGCTGAGAATAGCTAAAAAGGGAATGAGAAGGGGCCGAATAAAGCGGCGGATGGATTGCATAGGCTTACTCCCACAAGCAAAGCGCCGAGATGATAACAGAAAATCAGAACAACAAGGGGGCGTACTCCTGCAAAGTACGCCCCCTGGCGCCATATCCATCCTGAAATGATGAAATAAAAACCGAGTTTCTGTCCGGCTCCGCTGACATTTACCCCGACGGGCAGATTACCCCGACGGGCAGATGAAACCGTTTGCTAACAGTCGTTCAGAAACTCGGTTCTTGGGCTGCAATCAAATCATGTCGGACGCGACGCTGGACTCCCGCAAAAAGCGCCTATTGACCATACCCCGTAGTGACGGAACCGTCATCCAGACCGGCTTTCGTCTGGGCCAGCTCGTCCTTGATCTCCTGAGGAACCGAATCCTCGAAATCGTGGAAAGGAGCCAGGCCGGAACCGCCGTAATAGTTGCCGCCGGGAAACTCGCCGTTCTGAGCCGCGGTCAACAGTTCGCCTACGCCGGGGGTGATGAGCTTCATCGCGCTGGAAACCAAACACGGATGAGCGGCAGGCACCGTCTCCCACTGGTCAGAGTCCACGCCGATGCAGTAAACCTGAGCGCCGCCTTCAGCCGCCACCGCGACTTCCTGCAAGGCCCCGTTACCCGTCAGACCGCCGGCGCCAAAGACCACGTCAGCGCCTTGATCCAACGCTTGCTTGGCCGTGTTCGCGCCCCACTCGGGATCCACGAAAGCGACATCCATGCCGCCGGGATGATAGGTGGAAATAATGTTGATGTCAGGATTTACGGACTGAGCGCCGGTGATATACCCTTCGTTAAAAGCAACGACCGGGGGAACCAGGTCCGTGCCCAGGACTGCGGCGATGGTGCCGCTCTGGGTCAGGCGCGCCGCCAGAACGCCGGCCAAGTAGCCGGACTGATCTTCATGAAAGATCAAACCGGTCAGGTTGGGAACTTCTTCCGCCTGGAACTGGTCTACGCCGATGAAGTAAATATCCGGATTCTCCTGGGCCGCAGTGAGGGTGGCATCGGCCAAAGCAAAGCCCACGGTGACGATGACATTGTAGCCGTTGTCGATGAACTGCTGCATATTGTCGGCGTAATCCTTGGAATCCTGGGTTTCGATGTAGCGATAATTGTCTTCGCTCATGCCCGCGGCTTCGGCGAACTGCACCACGCCCTCCCACGCCGACTGGTTAAAGCTGCGGTCATTGATGCGTCCCACATCCGTGACCAGACCAATTTGGAAGTCGCTGGGCGCGGCTTCAGCATCGCCTGCCGCTGCGTCGCTCGCCGCCGCTCCGCTATCGTCCGCGGGCGCTTCGGTCGGAGCAACCGGCGCAGCGCACGCGCCAAAGAGCATAGCGGCTATCGCCAGCAACGCAACAAGATAAAATGAGCGCTTGGATACACGCATGTTCGTTTTGTCTCCTTGTGTGAAGAATGTTAAATTGTGGTCGATACTGGCGGGGAGCATTCCCGCCGGAGAAATACGTCAGCATCTGAAGCGCCTGCATTATACCCAACCCGCTCTATCCGGGCAAAGCATTCCTAATCTCCCCACTTTAACGGCCAATTTTTGCTTCATGAATCACCTGCCATTTACCCAATCACTGGTCGGAATCGACGTGGGCGGCACCTTTACCGATTTTGTGCTGCTCACCGACGCCGGCTTACGCCTTTACAAACTGCCGACTACGCCCGATGACCAGAGCCGCGCCATTCTCGCCGGGCTGGACGAGATGGACGCGCAAGGCGCGGATGTGGTCCACGGCATGACCGTGGCCACCAACGCGCTCCTGGAACGCACCGGCGCGCGCACCGCGCTCCTCACCACTGCGGGCTTCGGCGACGTCCTGGTCATCGGTCGTCAGAACCGTCCCGACATCTATGCCCTGCATCAAACCCGCCCGCCCCTGTTGGTAGAAGACGAGCTGCGGCTGGAGGTCAACGAGCGCACAGACCATGCGGGCCGTACCCTTGTCCCGCTGGACGAGGCCGACGTGGAGGCGGCGGGCCGCCGCCTGCTGGACAGCGGTGCGGAAAGCCTGGCCATCGTCTTCCTCTTCTCTTTTCGCAATCCCCAACACGAACAACGCGCCGCCGAAATCATCCGCCGCATCGTGCCCGGTCTGCCTATCTCCCTGAGCAGCGCGATTCTGCCCGAATACCGGGAATATGAGCGCACCGCGACCACGGTCATCAACGCCTACGTTCAGCCCCTGGTCGCACGCTATCTTCAGCGGCTCAGCGATGCCCTCGCCGACCAGCGCGTGAGCATTATGCAGTCCAACGGCGGAGCCATCGGCCTCCACCAGGCCGCCGACGAAGCCGCGCGCCTGGTCCTCAGCGGACCCGCGGGCGGCGTAGTCGGCGCTTTTGCCGTGGCGCGGGACGCCCTGGATGACCCCGCGCCCCGCATCATCACTTTCGACATGGGCGGCACCAGCACCGACGTTGCGCTCTGTCCCGGCGAGATTCCCGCTACCGCCGAGAGCGTCATCACCGGCCTGCCCTTGCGCCTGCCCGTCATCGATATCCACACCGTGGGCGCGGGCGGCGGCAGCATTGCCCGGGTGGATGCCGGCGGCGCGCTGCGCGTGGGGCCGGCCAGCGCAGGCGCGGTCCCCGGTCCGGCCTGCTATGGGCGAGGCGGAGACCGCGCCACGGTCACCGACGCCAATCTGGTGCTGGGGCGACTCAATGCTGGAGGCTTTCTGGGCGGCAAAGGCGCGGTCAAGCTGGATGAAGAGGCCGCGCAGCGCGCCCTGATCGCCCTGGGCGCGGAACTGGACCTCAGCGCCGAGGCCGCGGCCCTGGGCGTCATCAGCGTGGCCAACGCCACCATGGAGCGGGCCCTGCGCCGCGTCTCGGTTGAGCGGGGCCACGATCCTCGCGGCTTCACCCTCCTGCCCTTTGGCGGAGCCGGTCCGCTGCATGCCTGCGAGCTGGCCGCAGCGTTGGGAATTCCCCGAGTCCTCGTGCCCGCGATGCCCGGCGTCCTCAGCGCCTACGGCATGCTGGTGGCCGACGTAGCCCACGATACGTCCCGCTCGCTCCTGGTCGAACTGAAGGTCCTGCTGGATGACCCATCGCCCTTACTGGCGGCAGCGGATGACCTGACCGCGCGCACCAGGGAAAGATTGGCCGCTGACGGCGTTGACGAACCCAGCCTTACTGCTGCACTGGATGTGCGTTACCGGGGACAGAGCTACGAATTAACCATTCCCCTTGCATTGCCCATCGATCCGCCGGCCGTTGCCGCGGCATTGAGCGACTTTCACGCCGCGCACGCGCAGCGTTACGGCTATGCCATGCCCGACGAACCGACCGAGGCGGTGACGGTGCGCGTACGGGGGACGGGCCAGGGTGCGCAGCCCTCCTTCCCCCGGCGCCCCCAGGCGGGAGCGGATGCAAGCGCCGCGCAAGCAGGCGCCGCGCCCGTCTGGTTTGAAACCAGCGGCCCGGTCCGCGCAACCCTGTACAACCGGGATCGCCTTGAGCCCGGCAATCAACTGGCCGGCCCGGCCATTATTCTGCAATTCGACACCACCACCGTCATTCCGCCCGGCTGGTCAGCCCGGGTGGACGAACTGAGCAATCTTTGGATTACGCGCCCGGAAGGAGAAGGAAGGTAGCGGGTAGCAAGTGGCAGGTTGCAAGTATTCGGAATGACGAGGAAACCGGTTTCTATCCGCCCGCCCCGCCCCGCCACTTGCCACCTGCCACTTGCCGCCTGCTGCTCCGCCCATGAACCCAATCACCCTGGAACTCTACCGCCACCGCTTCACCGGCGTCGCCGAGGAGATGGGCATTACCCTGCGACGCACGGGCTATTCGCCCAACATCAAGGAGCGTCTGGATTTCTCCTGCGCCATTTTCGACGCGCAGGGCGGTATGATCGCGCAGGCCGCGCACATTCCGGCCCACCTGGGGGCCATGCCCGCCAGCGTCCACACGATTCTGGACAAATTCAGCGACTGGCAGCCCGGCGACGCGGTCATCGTCAACGACCCCTTTGAGGGCGGCAACCATTTGCCAGATATCACCATGATTGCCCCCGTCTTTACCGACGAAGCCGGCGCGCGGCCGGACTTTTTCGTGGCTAGCCGCGCCCATCACGCCGACGTAGGCGGCATGACGCCCGGCTCCCTGCCCCTCTCCACCGAAATTTACCAGGAGGGCATCATCATTCCACCGGTCAAGCTGGTCAAGGCCGGCGCGCTGGACGAGGATATCCTGCGCCTGATCCTGCGCAACGTACGCACGCCGGACGAGCGACGGGGCGATCTCGCGGCCCAACGCGCGGCGGGAGACGTGGGGGCGCGAAGGCTGGGGGAACTGGTCGCGCGGCACGGATTGACCGAAGTCCAGGCCTACGCCCGCCATTTACAGGACTACAGCGAGCGCCTCACCCGGGTCGCCATCCGGGAATGGCCCGACGGCGCCTATCGTTTTGAGGACGTCATTGAAATGCCGCCGGGAGAGGCCGACGCGACCGCGCCTATCCGCGTCACCGCGACCATTGCCGATGATGAAATCACATTTGATTTTGCGGGCAGCGCACCTGCGATTCACGGCTCCCTCAATGCAGTGATAGCGATTACCCAATCCGCCTGCTATTACGCGGTGCGCTGTCTCTTGGGAGCGGAGGCGGCCATGAATGACGGCTGCTTTCGTCCCATCCACATCCTGGCCCCGACCAATTCAGTCGTGAACGCGGCTTCGCCCGCGGCCGTAGCCGGCGGCAACGTGGAGACGTCCCAGCGCATTACCGACGTGGCGCTGGGCGCGTTGGCCCAGGCCCTGCCCGAGCGCATCCCGGCCGCGGGCCAGGGCACCATGAACAACCTGACCATGGGCGGACTACGCCCCGACGGCACGTCCTTCGCCTATTACGAAACCATCGGCGGCGGCATGGGCGCCGCGCCCCAGGGCGATGGACTTTCGGGCGCGCAGGTCCATATGACCAACACGCTCAACACGCCGGTGGAGGCGCTGGAACTGGCCTTTCCCTTGCGCCTGATCCGCTACAGCTTACGCCATAACAGCGGCGGAGCCGGCTTGCACCGCGGGGGCGACGGCATTGTGCGCGAATACGAACTGCTGACGCCGACGACCGTCACCATGCTCAGCGAGCGGCGTGCGGTCGCACCGTGGGGGCTGGCCGGCGGGAAGGGCGGCGCGACGGGGCGCAATCAGATCATCAGCGCCCAGGGCGATGTGGAAGAACTGCCGGCCAAATTCTCGCGCCGCCTCCAGCCGGGGCAGCGCCTGCGCATTGCCACGCCCGGCGGCGGCGGATGGGGAACAGACGAGGATGAAGAAGCGAAGGATTTTCAGGAGCCATCACGATAATCTGGGTGAGAACCTTTTACGCCGGTTTGCGTAATGTTTTCCGCAACAGAAAGCGCGTACAAACATTCTGTACGCACACGATCCGATACCTCACCTCTGACGGAGCAAAAAGAAAGATGGCGCCCCAACCCGACGCAATGCTTATCGGCATTTTGCTGACCATTGCCTTTTTCATTTCCGGCGTACAGGTACGCCGCTCGCGCATGGACTAAAGCTGTTCATCCTTGTCGGCTGCCCCTCTGCAAAACGGCTTCGACTGCTTTGCCGCTATACGAATCAAATGCTACAATCGAATGCGTAGTAAATGCTTGGATCGCGCCTGATCCGAGCCTATTTCGCCACAACTTTCCTCCTCGGCGACCATTCTCTACGCGCTCGAAAACCGACATATCTGGGCGCCCGAAGCGTCGCCGCGGACGAATGCCGCCATCTCCAAGAAGGAGCGCTTCGCTGTGCGGGCATCCTCATTGCGCATGCTGACCATCGTCGTCACCACGCTGCTGCTGGGCTTGTTGGCTCTGGTCATCTGGCTGGTTATGCGGACCGACCACGCTGCTGCGCCTGCGTCCGCCGGCGGCCAGACGCGTCCTCCCGTAACAGCTGCGACCGCGCCGGAAGCCACGGCCGCGCCGACCGAGACTGATTCCCCCGCCGGACTGGAAACCTTGCCGGCCGGCGGCTTCGCGTTTACGCCGCCGGCCGGATACGCCTCTTCGCGCACCGATACCGCTATCACCCTGACCGGCCCCGCGCAAAGCGGCGCGCTCAACCCCGTCTTTCTCCTCAGCGGCGGCGCGCCGGGACAGTTTGTCGCCGGCGATGCAGACAATCTGGCCGCAATCTTCGAGGAATTTGTCACCTATTTCGCCGAACAGGACAATTTTGAACCGGGCCCCACCCAGGAGTTGACGGTGGACGGCGCGCCCGCGCTGGCCGCCGATATCGTCAGCCGCGAGGAGGCTGACGGTTTTGCCGGACGCATCGTCATGGCCCGGCCCGGACCGGAACGCATTTTTGTCATGGTCGGCGTAGGACCGGCCGCCCAGTGGCAGGCTGAAGTGGCTGCGCGCTATGAGGAAGTTTTAACCGGTATCGATCTCCTGGACACGTCGACAGCCGGTGCATCCGATTCGGAATCGACCGGTGATTCCGCCGCACCCGGTACGACCACAACGCCGCCGCCCGCAGAAGCAGCGTCGGCAACCACAGAGGCAACAATAACGGTAACCACAGTGGCAGCAACGGCGGAAGGCGCGCCGACAGCCTCACCCGCGCCGACTGATGCCACGGAGGGTAACCCCATCGTCCTGGCCACTGCACCGCCGACCGTCACGCCGCGGCCTGCAGATGCCGCTTTGCCCACGCCGCCCGCCACGCTGGACGCCGACCCGGGTCCCATGGCATTACTCAACGCCAATTTCGTCAATGAAATCGCCTTTGCCGGCGATAACCTGTGGGCCGCGACCCAAGGCGGCATTGTGGCGTGGAGCCGGGAGAACGGCGCATTTGCGCGCTTCAGCACGCTGGACGGCCTACGCGTCAATCAATTCGACGCGGCCGACGCCTGCCTGCTGCCCGGCTTGGGTCTGGTCTTCGGCGGCCCTGCCGGCCTGCAAATTTTTGATCTCCAAACCGGACGCTGGAATTCGCTCAATACCGGCAACAGCGCCATGAGCTTCGATGACGTCGTCGCCCTCTGGTGCGACAGCAAAAACAGTTATCTGGTTCTGGGCTATGCCCATCACGGACTGGATGTCTTTGACGCCGTCACCAGCGAATGGACGCACCTGGATCGCAATGACGGTCTGGGCGCGGACATTGTGGAAGATGTGGCCGTAGCGGGCGACAGGGGCGCCTATTGGGTTTCGTCAGGTATCGGGCTTTCGGTGATCCGCGACGATGAAGCGCAGATATTCAATGCCGCCAACAGCCCACTGGAAGTCGCTCCGCTCCACGGCCTGGACGTGACGCCCAATGGCAGCGTCTGGATCGCGGGCACGCGCCGCCTCTATCGGGTAGATTCCGGCGACGAGTGGACCGTCTATGACGCCGCCGCGCTGGGCGCCGGCTTTCCTGCCGCGCCCTTAGCCGGATTGACGGCAACCGGCGACGGCTCCATTTGGCTGGCCGATGAGGCGGCAACAATCTGCCGGTTTGACGTACTGGCCGAGCGCTGCGTAGACGTTTATGCGGGCGAGCCGGGCATGGCGGCCGGTCCCGTTACCGATATTGCTTCCGGCTCCGACGGCGCAATCGCCTACGCCACCGACGGCAACGGCGTGAGTCTCTTCAACGGGCGCACGTGGCGCATGCTCGACGTACCCGGCGAGGCGCTTCTCAGCAACGCCGTCCATGCGCTGGCAACCGACCGGGACGGCTTTATTTGGCTGGCCGCCGACGGCGGCGTGCAGCAGTTCAGCCCGGCCGCGCCCCAATTGATGCGCAACTACGCATGGACAGAAGAACTGCCCCTCACCTCCGTTGCGGCCATTGCGCCTGCGCCCATTAGCGGCGTCTGGTTCGGCGGCGAGGATGGGGCGGCGCTGCGGGATGAGGACGGCTGGCGTCGCTTTACCGTCGCCGACGGTTTGGCCGACGATCGGGTCCAGGCCCTGACCGCCGATCATCGGCGGCGCATGTGGATCGGAACCCGGGCGGGCCTCAGCATCTGGAACGGAGAAGAATTTTTCAACTTGACCCGGGAGAATGGTCTGCCCAGCGACAACATCACCGCCCTGGCGTCCGACAGCGAAAGCGTCTGGATCGGAACCGACAGCGGCGGCCTCTATCGGTTCATCAACAATCAGCTGCGCGTCTACAACACGCAGAATGCGGGCCTGCCTTCCGATGCTGTTACGTCCCTGGCGCTGCTGTCCGACGGCGCGCTGCTGGCGGGAACGGAGCAAGGCCTGGTCCGCTTCGTCGACGGCCAGGGAACGCTTATAGGCGATCTGCCCGCAGCGCCCATCTCCAGCCTGGCCGCGGACGGCCAGGGCCGCGCCTGGTGCGGCGTCACAAATGACGGCCTGTATGAGTTTGACGGGGAAATATGGCGCAAGGTGGAAGCGGGCATGCCGTCGGTTACCATCAGCGCGCTGACGACCGATCAGTACGGAGCGCTTTGGGTCGGCGGCGAGAGCGGCGGCGTACTACGCATGGCGGAATAACCGGCGGAAGAATAACCGCCGCCCGGACCAAGCTATACCCTACATTTGTCTGGGACGGGCAGTCAATTTTACAGTCACGGTACGCTCTTCGCCGTTGCGCAGGAGCGTCAGCGTCACCTCATCGCCGGGGCTTGTAAAACTGCTCAGATAGTAGAGAATGTCATCAAATTTGGTAACGGGCTGGTCATCAATTGCGGTGATGAGATCGCCGCCCACGGTCGTGGGGCAGATTTGGGGATAGGCCGTATTCACCTCGGTGCGGCCGCCGCGGATGCCGGCCCGTGCGGCAGGCGTATTGCTGAGCACCTGCACCACCAGCGCGCCCCGCGTATCAGGCGAGAGCCCGGTTTCATCGGCGCAAATGGGACTGACGGTCTGGCCGCTGATGCCGATATAGGCATGACGATATGCGCCGTCCTGAATGAGCGCAGGCACGACCCGGCTCACAATGGTGACGGGGATGGCAAACCCTACGCCGCTATTGGCCCGTTCATCGGAACGAATCTGGGCGTTGACGCCGATCAATTCGCCCCGTTCATTAAGAAGCGGCCCGCCCGAGTTGCCCGGATTGATGGCTGCATCGGTCTGGATGGAGCCGGGAATGCTGAAGGACGCCCGGGCCGGAATCGAGCGACCCGTCGCGCTGACGATACCGCTGGTGAGGGTGCCCTCCAACCCAAAGGGATTGCCGATGGCCGCGACCCGCATGCCCACGTAAACATCGTCCAGCGTGCCCAGGCGAATGGGTCGCAGGTCATAGCCCGTCGGATCGATGTGCAAAACGGCCAGATCGCTGTCCACGTCGGTCCCCGTTACCTCGGCCATGGCTGCGGTGCCGTCCACAAACGTTACCTGGATATGGTCTGCGCCATCCACCACGTGATTGTTGGTGACGATATACCCCGCCTCATCCCACACAAAGCCCGAGCCGGAGCTGATCACCAAAAGCGTATCCGGATTGACGCCATCGGGGATAGCGGTATCGGGCAATACGGTATGGGGATCGCCCAGCACCGAAATGTTGACCACTGACGGATTGACCTGCTCATAGATGTTCGCCAAGACCGCGCTTTCGTAGTCGCTGCGATCCTCGGGCAACGCAATGACCACAGGCGAAGGCGTAGCCGCCGCTGCGACCGGTGCATCCGCGCTGGGCGCACTGGACGCGGACGTACCGGTCGCGGACGCGCTGAACAGGACCGAGCCCAACGCTGCGGAAAAAATGCAGCCGAACAGCAGGATGATCATGCCGCCCAGGGCCAGCCAGAGGGGCAAATTTGAATGACGCGGCTTGTCCGCTGCTTCCGGACTGTGAGCCGGCGCAGATTGCGAAGAATTTTGAGTATCCATAATTGTTCCAAACCTGTCAGGTCGATTTTAGTAGGGCTGTCCGTTATGTTCAGGCTCTTTCAGAATCAATGCGGGCCGCTGCCTGAAACATGAATTCCGGCTGACTGCCTCATTCTACACCAAACCGGCCGGAATCATGGTGGGAATGCTTGCACTTCTTCCATTGCCTTTGGCCTATGTTACAATCGTGCAGGAAGATGCGTTGTTCTCTCGCTCGATTTGCCCGTAACGGGCCCCAAAATTTCCGCTGGAAAAGCGCCGCCTGCGCCGACAAGGGAATCATCGTTCATGAGTCGTAGCCAATTGGCTTTTGTGATATTGATGAACGCAATTATCAGTCTGGTGATCGCGCTAGCGGTCGTTGCGCTTTTCGAGCGACGCCGCCCCGATCCGGAAGAGCTGGCAGCCCTCTATACGCCTGTTCCCGGTGCGGTTATGGCGGCAACGGCAACCTTGGCGGATATTACGACCTTGCCCACCTCAGCGCCGGTGACGCCTGAAACGCTCAGCCCGGATTCCGGCCAAAGCACATCCGTTTCCAACGGCGACGAGATCGTTCATGTGGTGGAGGCAGGCGAAAGCCTGGGCAGCATTGCCGCTCGCTACGGCGTCACGCTGGATGCCCTGGTGCAGGCAAACGGGCTGATCAACCCCGATTTTGTCTTCTCCGGTCAGCGGCTGGTCATCCCCGGAACAGGCGATTCAGCCGCGCCGGCCGTACAGGCCGAAGGCGGAGTCGAGATTACGGGAATTAACAACGCAGGCGATTTGGCCCAGGAAGTCGTCCTCATCGCCAATGAAAGCAATACGCCCTTTAACTTGACCGGCTGGCAACTTGGCCGGGAAGGCGGACCGACCTATACGTTCGGCAATGTGCAGCTTTTTCCCGGCAGCGGCGTAGAGGTCTACAGCGCGGCCGGAGAAGATGATAGTCGCCGCCTTTACTGGGCGCAAAACGAAGCGCAATGGACCGCAGGCAGCAGCGCAAGGCTGCGCAATGCGGCGGGCGTCGAAGTCGATGCCATGACCATTGAATAGGGAGAAGGGGAATGACGAACAGCGATTCGGATAACGATAAAAATCAGGAGACGCGCAAGCGCAGAAGCCGCCGCCCCGTGAAGCGACGCCGCAAGAACCGCGGTTCCGATAAGAGCGGCAATAAGCCCGGCGCGCGGGCTGAACAGGGCGAGAAGAGCGAAAAGCAGCGCATCAACGAGCAGGCGCGCAAGGAACGCCGCCGCCGCAAGCGCCGTCGGCGCGGCAGCAGTTCCCGGCGACGCACATCGGAGCGCAAGGAGCAGCCCGCGACGCTGGAGATTGACTACGTCGCGCCGGAATCCATCTTCATTTACACCCACGTCACGCGCAAGGATGCGCGTGACAGCGGCTATGAGTTCCGCCCCGAGCACTTCGCCCACGTGGATCGGCGTCTGGAAGATTTCAGAATCGACCTCTCGCCCATCATGGGGACCATTTTGGAAGTCGAGGAAGGCTCCAAAGGCATCCTCCACGAATTTGTTTGGGATGATGAACTGGATGAAGAGACGGTTTTTGTCCAGGAAGAGGATGAGGGCAACGCGGCGCAGGAATAGGCGCAGGCGGATTCAAAACAAGCTGAACTGTATTTTAATCACACGCGGAGAAGAGCAGTGGCTCCCATTGTTTCCATTCATCAACTTTACAAGCATGTCGGCGAAGAGGTCACGCTTCAGGGGTGGGTCTACAACCGCACGGGCAAAGGCAAGCTTCAATTCCTCCAGGTGCGCGATGGAACGGGCATCTGCCAGGCCGTAATCTTCAAGGGCAACGTCAGCCCGGAAGAGTTCGCAGAAGCCAAAGCCCTGGGCCAGGAAAGCAGCTTACGCGTCACCGGCATCGTCAAAGCCGAAGAACGCGCGCCGGGCGTTCCAGGCGGATATGAACTGGACGTACGCAGCGTGGAGGTCGTGCAGGCGGCGGAAGAATACCCCATCTCGCCCAAAGAGCACGGCGTAGAATTTCTCATGGCCAATCGCCATCTCTGGCTGCGTTCATCGCGCCAGTGGGCGGCCCTGCGCGTACGCGGCGTCGTCATTAGCGCCATCCGGGAATGGCTGGACGACAACGGCTATCTGAACGTGGATACGCCCATCCTCACGCCGGCTGCGGCCGAGGGTACGACCACGCTCTTTGAGATCGACTATCACGGCGAACCGGCGTATCTGGCCCAAACCGGCCAGCTCTACAACGAAGCCAACATTTTTGCCTTCGGCAAGGTCTACTGCTTTGGGCCGACTTTCCGGGCGGAAAAGAGTAAGACCCGCCGCCATCTCCAGGAATTCTGGATGGTGGAGCCGGAAATCGCGTTCTGCGACCTGGATGAACTCATGGAGATCGAGGAGCAGTTCGTTTCCCACATCGTGCAGCGTTGCCTACGCGAGTGTCGAGCTGAGTTGGCCGTGCTGGAACGCGACACCACGCTGCTGGAAAACGTAACGCCGTCTTTTCCCCGCATTCATTACGATGAGGCGGTGGAGATGATCAACGCTGCCGCGGCGCAGGGACTCTTGGTGCCCGGGTACGATGAGCCCGTACCGGCTATCGAGTGGGGCGAGGATTTTGGCAGTCCCCACGAGACCTATCTGGCGGCCCAATTCGAGAAGCCGGTCTTTGTCCATCACTATCCCACCCGGGTAAAGGCCTTTTACATGGAACCTGAGCCGGATCGCCCCGAAGTCTGTCGCAGCGTGGATCTTCTGGCGCCGGAAGGCTACGGCGAAATCACCGGCGGCAGCGAGCGCATGAGCGACCCCGCTAAGCTCCTGGCCGCCATCGACCAGCACGACCTGCCCCGGGAAGCCTACGACTGGTATCTGGATTTGCGGCGCTATGGCTCCGTCGTCCACAGCGGCTTCGGCCTGGGCGTAGAGCGCACCGTAGCCTGGATTTGCGGGCTGGATCACCTGCGCGAAGCCACGGCCTTCCCCCGTACGTTGACCACCATGCGTCCGTAAAAACAGGCCGCGGCGAAAACGGATGCAGGCGGATAATTTCCAACCAAAAGATCCGCCTGCATCCGCCCCGGCCGCGGTCTCTTATCAACCGGACCTTTTCCGATCATGATCTATTTTCTCGTCGGCTTCTTTGCCTTGGCCGTGACCGCGGCAGTGACGCCCATGGCCGGCGCGCTGGGACGGCGGCTCGATCTGGTAGACCGGCCGGGCGGACGACGCCTGCATCAAGGGGCCATCCCGCGTACCGGCGGGTTGGCGCTTTTTGCCGGCTTCTTTCTCACCGTGCTGCTCACGCTTATCCTGCCGGCAGTGGGACCGGAGAGCCTGGCTAACCTTTTCCCGCCCCGGGATGATCCCTTGGAAATGCGCCGCCTGGCCGCGCTGTTGGGCGGCAGCTTCTTTTGCGTGGTCATGGGCTTTATCGATGACCGCTTCGAGCTGGGCCCCGGTCCCCAATACCTGATTCAGTTTACGGCAGGCTGCACCGCCGCATCAGGTCTTATCTTCATTAAGCACGTCAACAACCCCCTGGGGCCGGGGTTGCTGGGCGGACCGGACGGGTTGCCCTGGTGGCTGGTCTGGCCATTGACCGTCTTCTGGTTCATGGGCATGATGAATACGGTCAACTGGCTGGACGGCCTCAGCGGCCTGGTCGCGGGCGTCACGGCCATATTGAGCGCGGTGCTGGCTCTGCACATGATTTTCCGGGCCGAACCGGCCCAATTGAGCGTGGCGCTGCTGCCCGTCGCCCTGTTGGGGACAACGTTGGGCTTTCTCCCCTTCAACTTTGCCCCGGCCCGCATCTTTATGGGGAGCAGCGGCAGTTACTTTCTGGGCTTTGCTATTGCCGCGCTGGGCATTGTCGGCGGCGCGCGGCTGGCTACCGTTCTCTTCATCGTCGGCCTGCCCGCGCTGGATGTGGCCTGGCTGATTATCCAGCGCCGTCGGCGGGGGCTCTCGCCGGGCGCGGGCGGACGGGACCACCTGCATTTTCGCTTGCTGGATCGGGGGCTGGGCGAGCGCCGCATCGTCATCGCGTACTGGCTGTTCTGCGCGCTCTTCGGCCTGCTCACCCTGGTGCTGGATAGCCGCATCTACAAGCTGGCGGGTCTGGTTGGGGTCGCGTTCATGGGGCTGGCGATCCTCATCTGGGCCAATCGGGGCGGTTCATTTTCACAACCAAACGACAGATAGATTGAAAGCAAATTGTTGAAATCAGAGCATCGTCATGCGTATCCTTGCAATTGAAACCAGTTGTGATGAAACGGCCGCCGCGGTGATTGAAAACGGCCGCCGCATTCTGAGCAACGTAGTCGCCACCCAAATCGAACTGCATGAGCGCTTCGGCGGCGTTTTTCCCGAAGTAGCCAGCCGTCAGCACGTCCTGGCCATTCGCCCCGTCATCGAGCAGGCCCTGGAGCAGGCGGGGATTTCCGCCATGGGGGCGCTGGACGCCCTGGCGGTGACCAATGGTCCCGGCCTGGCAGGCAGCCTGCTGGTGGGCGTCAACACGGCCAAAGGCATCAGCTTTACCAGCGGCTTGCCCCTGCTGGCGGTCAACCATCTGGAAGGTCACATATACAGCAACTGGCTGGCCGAAGGAACCGCGGCGCAGCCCATCACCGGCGAACCGCTGGATCCCGACCGTTTCCCCATCCTGGTGCTCATTGTTTCCGGCGGCCACACGGAATTGGCGCTCATGACCGGGCACAGCCGCTATCAACAATTGGGGAGTACCCTGGACGACGCCGCCGGCGAGGCGTTCGACAAGGTTGCGCGCCTGCTGGAGCTGGGCTATCCCGGCGGACCGGCCATCCAACGGGCCGCGGGGCAGGGCGATCCAACGCGCTACGCGCTGCCGCGCCCGCTGCTCCACAACCGGGACCATCGCTTCAACTTCAGCTTTTCCGGCTTAAAGACCGCGGCGCTCAATTTGACTCGGGGACTAACTGAGGGAGATGAACCCATCACCGAGCAGATGAAGGCGGATGTGGCCGCGGCATTTCAGGCTGCCGCCGTCGAGGTGCTTGTGGAGAAGACGGCCGACGCCGCGCAGGCTTTTTCCGCTCAGCAAGTCTGCATATGCGGCGGCGTAAGCGCCAATGCGGCCCTGCGCCAGGCAGCCGCAACGCGCATGGCGCAGCTGGATTTGCCCCTCCATGTGCCCCCCCCTTTCCTTTGCACAGACAATGCGGCCATGATCGGCGCGGCCGCGTATTATCGCAGCCGTGCATTTCCCCACAGTGAAGCAGAGCTTGATTTGGACGTGTTTGCCAATCTGCCGCTTGTGGAATTGCAGGCGGCAGCATAAGGCGGGGGATCGCCTACGCAGATTATTATGCAAATCACCTATGCAGTCGGCGAGGCGGATGGCGTTGTTCCCACATCGGGAGAGGCTGCGGGAGAAGCGGCAGGGGAAGTTGTGGACAGAGCAGGCGTATCCGCCGGCGCGTCAACGGCGCGCGGCGCGGGCGCGTCATCCCGATCATCGCCGTGCACAACGCGGCGATATTGGACGGCTTGCGGCACTGCCGCGGGCTCCGGCCGCAGGAAAGGCTGATAATCCAGCAGCTTGGCATGGATATAGCCGCCCAGCACGCGCAGGCTGGCCAGAATCGGCGCAGCCAGAAGCGCCCCCAGAATGCCCGCCACGTTCAGTCCCACCGCCACCCCAATCATCACCACGATGGGATGCAGATTCACGCTGGAGCCGATGATACGCGGTACCAGAATATTATTCTCCAACTGCTGAATAATAAAATAGGTGGCGATAATAATCAGCGCGAAGCCGAAGTTGTTGATGCCCGCAGCCTCAACCACCGGGCTCCCGTAAATGAGCGCAATAATGACTGCCGGAATCATGGCAATGATGGGACCGATATTTGGGATCACCTCCAACAGCCCGGCGACAATCCCCAAAATCAGCGCTCCCGGCATGCCCAGCAGCGCCAGCGCGCCCCACGTCACGGCGCCCACAATTATGCTCAGGAGGAACTGGCCGCGGAAAAATCCCGACCAGATAACGCCCACGCGGCGAATCACGTCGATGATTTCGGACTGGTAGGAATCAGGAAAGAGGCTCTCCACGTAACTGCGGATCTTCGGCGCGTCCTTGGTCATGTAGAGGCTGAGAAAAAAGGCGACGAGGAGGGTGATAAAGATGCTGAAGATGCTGCCCACCACATTAAAACTAATGATGGCCGTGCTGCTGAGCAAGTTGGTTGTGGTGCCGATGAGTTGCTGCACGTACGTCAGGATGTCCGCCAGGGAGGGGATAAAGTCAAACTCCACGGCATTGCTCTGAATCTGATCCACCGTACTGCCGATGGGCACGTCAAAGCCGATGATGGAGATAGAGTCCGGCAGGGAGTAGATGGCCTGATTGATGCGGAGGAGCAGCGTGCGCGTCGTGCTTTGAACGTCAAAGGCGGCCAGCGCGCTCAATTGGCGGGCGATAGCCGGCGCAAAAAGGGCCGGCAGCAGGCTTATGCCGACAAAAAGAAGGGCGAAGAGAATGACCGTGCTCACGCTCCGGGGGATGCGTATCCGCTCGGCCAGATCGACAATTGGGCTGAGCAAGTAAGCGACAATGGCGCTGATAATCAGGAGCGGCAAAACCGCGCGGCTAATCCACAGGGCATAGAGGAGGCCGATGAATAGAATGACCAACACCGTGCGCTTGGTCGCGGCATCCCACGGCTCGGAAGCGCTGCTTGCCTCTGCTTCCGGCGCGCGGACAATCTCCGTATCCGGGGCGTCCGTTGCCTGCTTTTCGCCGCCTATTTGGTTGACGTTCTCGTCCTCGGTTTTCGCCATAATCTGAAAATCAAGCGCCGTCGGCCGAATTTAGCCCACATCCTTCTACCATAACCCCGCAACCGGATAAGCGTCGCGTTCCGTCTCTATTTACCCCACAATTGCCGTCGCGTCAATTGCGGAAACCAACCGGCTCATCACGCCCGGCGCGAATCTACGACCCGTCTACGTTTAGCAACTGTCTGTTTCCATTTCTCTCGATTAAATCTGGAACCGGCCAAATTATCCGCAGACGGTACGGAAGACGCGCAGATAATTTTCACCCAATACTTTACGGATAACGGTTTCAGCATGGCCACGCGCGACCAGACGTTCGGTAATAGAGGGATAGCGGGTAACGTCGGCTAATTCTTCCGGCGGCATACAGCCGTCAAAATCGCTGCCGATAGCCACGTGATCCGGGCCAATCAGGTCCAGAAGATAATCAATCTGATCGATGACGTGGTTCAATGTAGCCGTACCCGGTATGGCCAAAAATGCGTCCACAAAGGTGACGCCCACCACGCCGCCGCCCGCGGCAACAGCGCGCAGCTGATCATCTGTCAGGTTACGCGGATGGTCCCAGAGCGTACGCGCGTTGCTGTGGCTGGCGATAACCGGCATGCGGCTCAACGCCAGGACATCCGTCACGCCGGCAGGCGACAGATGGCTCAGGTCCAGCATCATGCCCAGGCGATTGCACTCTTCGACGACGCGTACGCCAAACTCGGTGAGGCCGCCATTGGTGCGGCTTTCGCTGACGCCGTCGCAGGCCGCGTTGCGGAAGTTCCACGCCAGACCCAGATTGCGAATGCCCAGCCGATAATATTGGCGCAACAGGCTGATCTCGCCGTCCAGCGCCTCGGCCCCTTCCAACCCCAAAATCCCCGCCACTTTGCCCGCGGCTTTGGCGGCCGGAATATCATCAGCCGTCAGCGCAATGACAAAGCGGTCCGCCTCTCGCTCCGCCAGCAGCAGAAGCTGGTCCAGGCGCGCCATGGCGTGGGTCACGGCGCCGTGACGCTGATGCGCTACGGGCACGAAGCAGGCGAAAAACTGGGCGTCTACGCCGCCCTCGCGCAGGCGCGGCAGGTCGATATGACCGGTGGGGCTGCGCTCGCCCAGCCAGCGGCCTCTCTCAAGCTGATCCCCGATGGAGTCGCAATGGCCGTCGATGACCAGGGCATGGGCGTGTAGCTGTCGGGCGCGGGATTCGGAATTAGCATTGTTCATGGAGTTCGTCTACCTTGCTTGCTCAGAGCCTTACGCGAAACATCCAGCGCAAGGCCTTCCTGATTGAGAAAATGGTCAAAAATAGCGTAAAAGCGACGTCGATCCTGGTGGCTGAGCACAGCCACCGCATCGGCTGTTTCGATAGCGTAGGGATAGCCTCCCCCCACAACGCACTCAGCCCGCACCCGATCCACCATGCTCTCCGCCTGGCCGCTCTCCAGCAGCCAGAGGGGAATCTCCAACCGGGCGGGCGGACGATTGCGCGCCAAACGGATGTAGCAAAACGCGACATCCTTGTAGAAAATTCCCGACTCCTCTTTACTAAGAGCGTCAGGGCGGGCGCAGATAAAGAAAGGCGTACGATCGCCCCAACGGGGCAGAATAGAGCGCAGCAGCGCCGCGTCGCTGACATCGGGCAATCCGGACGCATTGATACCCAAATTGTACACCAGGTTGGCAATGTCCCGGCTGTTGGACGTATCGACAAACCCTACCAGCGGCGCTTCATGGGTGCGTGAAACGGTGAGCAGATGGTCGATTGCCCGAATGTAGGGCCGGGCCCGGCCGGATTGAATTTTTCCGGCAAAGCTGATAATGAAGGAACCGTCAAAAAAGCTCAGGGGCTGCACATCCGCCTCAGGACGGGCGTACTCGAGCATCAGGTCGGCCAGACGTTCGCATTCGCGCACAAAGCGCCGCTGATTAACCGCCTGGATCGCAAAACTTTCCATTTCGCCATCGGTTTCGCTCAATTCTTCCGGCGGCAGAACGGTGAATTCGATCTCCTTGACGTAAGGCTGCGCGCCGTCATGGGGATTGACAAACCAGCCGATCTGAATCGCGCCCACGGGAATGCTATAGATGGGGTCCGGCGCAATCTGGCTGCCGTCCACCGCGATGGCGGGCTTGCCGGCCAGCACGCCCATGGCCCAACCGCGTGCGTCGGGATGGTGCTGCCAGCCGGGGCGAAAGGGGATCAGCAGCTTGCCGGCTTCATCCAGTTCCCGGGTAGGCAGCGCCCCCGGCCAGGGAATTCCTGCAACCCTGGCGCATAATTCAGCGCTGGAATAGGTGGAAAAAATCTCCTCCCAGCGCGCGGCCATGCGCTGTTGCTGTTCCTGTTCCGCGCTGAAGCGGGCAAAAGAGGCCCGCTCCGCTTCCAATGCTTTAACGACGCGCTGCTGATCAAGCATGTTTTTCCGCTTCCGCTCCAGAATCGCAAATATGTTCTACTATATTAAAATTGTTGCGTCAGATACGCAATTCATTGACAGGTCATCCGCCGAGGGTATAATAGCCGTATGCAAATTGACCAAAAAGAGCAACCTGCTGATTTGTCCAAAAAAAATCGCATGCCGCAACAAGCCGTACGCCGCTTCTGGATTGCGGGAGCGGCCCTCTTTTTGTGCCTACTAGCCGGCCTGCGCTGGGGCGATGATGTCTGGCGCCTGCTGCAAAACGAAGCCGCGCTGGAAGCGTTTCTGGCCGATCTGGGCTGGTTGGGCCCCTTGGGGCTAATCTTCTTCAATGCAATTCAAATTGTGGTTGCGCCGGTGCCCGGCTACGTGGTTCAGATAGCGTCCGGCTATCTCTTCGGTCCGGTATGGGGCGGCGTGTGGGCCACAGTAGGGCTGTTGCTGGGCGCGACGCTGAGCATGTGGCTGGTGCGGCGATTGGGCCGTCCCATCGTCGAACGACTGGTCGGGGCCAAGCGCCTGGCGCGCTGGGAGGGCGTCACCCGCAGCGACAAGTTATGGATTTGGCTGGTGCTGATTCTGACGCCCACGGGTGATCTGCCCTATTTTCTGGCCGGGCTTTCCCAGGTTAAGTTCCGGGTCATTCTGCTGCTGACGCTGTTGATTCGGGCGCCCACCACTTTTGTGGCGGCCGCGATCGGCGCAGGCGCTATCATGCTGAGCTGGTGGCAACTGGCGCTGCTGCTTGCGCTGCTGTTGGGCGTGCTGCTGCTCTTTATGCGCTATCAGGATCGCATTATCGATTCCATAGACGGCTGGACGATGCAGCGAATCGAGCAGCAGGAAGACACGTCGCATGAGTATGTGAATATGTGAAGCGTGGTGGCGTATTGCGCTCCATTACGCTTCATGCCTATGTTTTGAACCATAAAGAGTCGAGTCATGAATTCAGATATAACTTTGGAAAATCAAATCGATTTGGACCTGAAAGAGGCCATGCGCAACCGGGATACCGTGACAAAGCTGGTTTTGCGCTCGGTTAAAACTTCGCTGACCGATCTGCACAAGCCGGCCGTTGATGCCGCCCGGGTCGATGAAGGTCAAATCTATACGGAAACGATTTTGAGCGACGAGCAGGTGCTGGACGTCATCCAGCGCGAGGCCAAGCGCCGGCGTGATGCTGCGGCCGAATATGAAAAAGGCGGCCGCCCGGATCGAGCTTCAGAAGAACTGGCCGAACTGGCCGTTCTGGAGCGCTATCTGCCCCAGCAGCTAAGCGATGACGAACTGAACAAATTGGCAACGGAGGTCATCGCCCAGGCAGGCGCGACGTCCATGCGCAACATGGGCGCGGTGATGAGCCAAATCATGCCTCGGGTTGAGGGTCGGGCCGACGGCCGCCGCGTTAATCAAGTCGTACGCAGATTGTTGACCTAGCAGGTTCCGGCAAAAATCCACCCGGTTCCTACCAGACGTGCACCGCCGATTTCTACCACAATCTTCATACCGAACCGCAATGATCCCGCCCGTCCGATCCTGTAGCTGAGGGTAACCGACTCATTTTCAAAAAAATTCCGTCCAAATGGCTAAAGCGAGGAATATCGGGAGCCATCTTTCTATTCATGGCGCTCCTGATGACCATACTTTTGGCCTGGCAATTGCCGTACAGCGGGCAGATTCAGCTTGAACCGGGCGACGTCGCCCCGTATAATGTTGTCTCGCCCAGCCGGATCGTCTATGAAAGCGAGTATCTCACCGCCCAGGCCCGCGCCCGCGCGGAAGCCAGTATTGCCGATCAGTATGACGCTTCTCAGGGACGCATCCGCCGTCAGCAGGTCGATACAGCGCGCAAGGTAGTCGAGTTCGTTACCCTGGTGCGCAACGATCCGTACGCTACGCCCCAACTCCAAACCGATTACCTCATGGCGATTAAAGACGCCGAGCTGACGCCGGATGCGATTACGCGGCTCCTCAGTTTGGGCGATCAGCCGTGGGCGCTGGTCGCCCAGGAAGTTCCCCTGGCGTTGGACCGGGCCATGCGCGAAGAGATTCGGGAGAGCACGCTGGTCAGCGCGCGCAATCGGGTTCCCTCCATTATCGACACGTCCCTGAATGAAGAGTCCAGCGCCGTAGCCGCGGATTTGGTAAGCGCATTGCTCCGGCCCAACAGCATTTACAACCCCGAGCGTACGCTTCAACTGCGCACAGCAGCAGCAGATGCCGTACCGCCCCAAACCGAAACCATTGAGGCCGAAGAAATCATCATTCGCGCCGGTGACAAGGCGGACGAATTGGCCGTCGAGGCGTTGAAGCAACTCGGCCTCCTGCAGGATCAATGGGATTGGTGGCGCGCGCTGCGTTCCGCCCTCTTTACCCTGACCCTTTTCGCCACGGCCATCGGCCTGCTCTACCGCCTGCGTCCGGGTACGTTGACGAACGTCAAGGAGCAGCTGCTCATCAGCGCGCTCATGGCCCTCTGGCTGCTGGTGGCTAAATTCGTCATTATCAACCATGAATGGCTGCCGTATCTCTACCCGCTGGCGGCATTCAGCATGTTAATCACGGTGCTGCTGGATCTGCGGGTGGGCGCGGTTGTGACGCTGGTCATGATGCTCTTCGTCCATTACCTGTCCGACAATAGCCCGATTCTCATCGGCTATCTGGGGCTGGGCGCGCTGCTTGGTTCAATCGTTCTGGGTCGCGCCGAACGATTGACGGCCTTTCTCTGGTCAGGGCTGGCGATTGCCCTCAGCAACCTCCTGGTCATGACGGCCTACTACGCGCCCTACCAAACCTTTTCACCCCGGGCCGTCCTCCAACTTCAGCTTCTTGCCATGCTCAACGGCGGGCTGGCGGCCAGCATTGCCCTCATCGGCTACTTCATCATCGGCAATGTTTTCGGCATTACCACGTCCCTGCAATTAACCGAATTGAGCCGCCCGACGCACCCCTTGCTGCGCCAACTGCTGCTCATGTCGCCCGGCACTTATCATCACACCATTGTGGTCAGCAATCTGGCCGAACGCGCGGCCGCGGCCATCGGAGCGGACGCATTTCTAACCCGCGTCGGGGCCTACTACCACGATATCGGGAAAACGGTGCGGCCATACTTCTTCACCGAAAACATTGTGGACGGCGTTTCGCCCCATGATAAGCTGGACCCCCACACCAGCGCCCAGATTATCATCAGCCACGTCACAGACGGACTGGACCTGGCCGAAAAGTATCATCTGCCGCCGCGGATTCGCGACTTTATCGGCGAGCATCACGGCACATCGCTGGTCAGGTATTTCTATGTCAAAGCGCAGCAAGCCGCGGACGAAGGCGAGGAGGTCAACGAGGCCGACTTCCGCTATCCCGGCCCCAATCCGCGCAGCAAGGAAACCGCGATTCTGTTGCTGGCCGATACGTGCGAAGCGGCCGTACGCGCCATTCGCCCCGCCAACCGGGAGGAATTACAGAAGCTGATCAACAAGCTCATCGACGATCGGGCGGCAGACGGCGAGCTGGATTCATGCGATCTGACTTTTAGTGATTTACAGACCATCAAAGAGGTCTTCCTGCGCGTGCTGGAAGGCGTCAACCATCCGCGCATCAGCTATCCCGAGTCGGTGCAAAAAAAGCAGGCGCCGGCTTCTGACGAAGAAAAGGCGGTGAACGCTTCTCCAGGCAACAACGGCGACAGCGGATTGAGCGACCTGCCGGCGGATAACGAATCGGATGAGGCGAACCCGGAGGAGAAAAACGGCGCCCCCAAGCAGGCAGCCGCGCCCGGGGCCGAAATCTATGAAGTGGCGGAAGATGAGTGGAGTTCAACGCCCATCAACACATAAGTGTGTGCAATGACAGATAATCGCTACGAGATTGCGCTCCAAATCGACGAACAATTTGTGCCTCTGGTCGATGAAGCAGCCCTCATCCCCGCCATTGAGGCGACGCTGGCATGGGCCGGGCTGGACGCAGCCGAACTTTCCCTGGTGCTGACCGACGACGCGGCCCAGCAACGCCTCAACCGGACTTACCGAGGCGTGGATGCGCCGACCGATGTATTGAGCTTTTCCGCCCGGGAACAGGGCAACGGCGAAGCGGATCACACCGCGCTGCCGCCGGAATTGGCGGCTGAGTTGGCGTCTAATCTGGGCGACATCGTCATCGCCCTTCCCTACGCCCAACGGCAAGCCGTCCGCTTCGACAATTCGCTCATGGCCGAACTGCGCTTGCTCAGCGTGCATGGCGTGCTCCACCTGTTGGGCTATGACCACGCCACGCCGGCCGACGAGGCGCGCATGTGGCGCATCCAGAACGAAATTCTCGCAGCGTGGGGAGACCCTGACACCTCCCAGCGAGTCTATCCCGACTAAATTTCACCCTCTTGCCTACAGCCGAGTAAATCCCGACGAAAATTCACATACAGATTCTATCAGGGACAAACCTGCCGAATCTCCGTCACGATATTCACCCCGTCATGTACTAACATCATGTCAAGCCGTCCGCCTTTTGTTCCCAATCCGCGCCAAAATTTTTTGCTCAGCCGCTGGTTTAGCGTCAAGGCCGCGCTGACGGGCGCAGCGTATACCTTACGCACCCAGCCTAACGCGTGGATCGAACTAACCGCATTCGCGGTGGTGGCGCTGGCCGGTTGGTATTTCCGCGTAAGCGCTGTGGAGTGGGCGATTCTGGGCTTCACCGTTGCAGGCGTGCTCGCGTTGGAGGCTGTCAACACGGCGGTAGAAGCAGTGGTCGATCTCGTCTCGCCGGACTATCATCCCCTGGCCAAAATTGCCAAGGACGCTGCGGCCGGCGCCCTGATTTTCGCCCTTTTGGGAAGCCTAATCGTAGCGGGGGCGATCTTCGGGCCGCGCATTCTCGCTCTGCTGTAGAGCAAAAGGGCGATCAAAAAAGCGGGCGGAAGAATCTTCTTCCGCCCGCTTTTGTTAACGATTGTTATGCCGCTGTGATGCTGTTTGTCAGTCGAAATTGACCGTTACGTTAAGGTTGGAAGCCTGGACAATCGGAAGAATCTTCTGAATCAGGCCCAGCATAGCCGCCTGCCCTTCGGGGCTGTCCGAGAGGCCGTCAAGCGCGCCGGCATCTCTCAGCAAGCCAATCAAGGACATCATCTTGCCGTCGCCCCAATCCAGATAGGGAAGATCGCTGCCGTTGACGGCCGCGTGCACGCCGTCAGCATCGGTCAGCAGGGTAATATTGCTGATGCCGCTTGCTTTCATCTGCGCGACGAAGGCCGGGTCCTGGTTCAGCGCATCAAGGGAGACGCCCAGAGAATTCAGAAGCGCAACGGGAATGCCGCCGACCGTCGCCTCACCATTCTCATTGTAGCTAATGGTCATGGCAATGGAGGGAACTCTGTCCCGCACGGCGGTGAGGAAGTTGGCCTGTTCCTCCTGGGCGACAGCAGCCATCTCGTCGACCGTCCCGCTTTCCAGGGGGACCGGTTCGGTTCCCTCGGCCACAGGCAGGCTGATCACGGCTCCGACGCCCGTCTGTTCAAGCAGGGGCAGAACTTCAGCCGTACTGCTGTCCAGCACGCCCAAGCCGGTAAGCAGTTCGCCCGCCGAAGCAAGTGCGCCGTCCGTCCAGGAGATGGAGGGCAGCTCCATGCCGTTGGCCAAGATGCTGAGACCCTCGCCCGTGTCCGTCACTTGCAGATGCTGGACGCCGGCATCCATGAGCGTTTGCACCATATCGGCCGGCAATTGAACCGCGGAAAGGTCCTGACCGAGAGCCGCTCCCACGGCCTGAAGGGGCACGCCCTCAACCGAGAGCTGTCCGCTTGCGTCGCTCTCCAGCACCACGGAGGGAAGGCTAAGCGCCAGATCAGCGTCCTGGTTGATCGCGACTTCATCGGCTCCGGCGCGCGGCGCGCACCCCGCCATCACCAGCAGCAGGGCGCCCAAAAGCGCGACCCACAGCAGCGAACGCCGAGATACAGAACGGAATATTGGATAATCCATTTCAATGCCTCCATGCATGAAAGCGAAAGTTGAATGAAAATTTACCGGATTGGCAGTGCAAGCGTTTCGCATTCTAACACATTTAGACGAGGCCGGGCAATCGTCATTTTCCGCCGTCCAAACATCTTTTTTGGGAAACCCTCCTCCTGTAAGGTATACTGGCTGATTGAAAATATTGTGCAAATACTCCCCACGAAAGGGGGTGATATAAGATGAGTGTCGATCTGAGACCCGGCGAATCCCAGGAAAGTCTGCTAAAGCGCTTCCGCAAGTCCGTTGCCGAAGCGCGTATTTTGCCCATTGTGCGTCAGAAGCGATGGTTTACGTCCAAAAGCGAAGTGCGCCGCATCAAGCAGCAGAAGGCCATTCGCAAGGCGCGTCGCACCCAGCGGCGCTAGTTCATTCCGGCGGAAATCAGGGACTTCTACCTCTGGTCGCAACCAGCGGCTTATGTTCGCCGAAATTTATTGGATTTTCAGGCAGTTGAAATCAAGCAAGTAGTAAGTAATAAGTAAGTTGAGCAGTTTAAATTCGCAAGTAAGCGGGGGGCTATGGCTGAAGAAGCAGTTGTGTTAGAGGGCAAGATTATTGATACCTTGCCCAATGCCATGTTTAAAGTTGAATTGGAAAACGGACATGAGGTATTGGCTTATCTGTCCGGCAAAATGCGCAAATACTATATTCGCGTTTTATTGGGCGATCGTGTCAAAGTAGAGATGAGCCCCTACGATTTAACTCGAGGGCGCATTACCTATCGTTACCGCAATTAAGCTTTTCGCTGCGCCCGCCTAACGGGCATTTTGCGTACATAGCCGGAACCCGAAGCAAAATCACCGCAAGATAATCGACATGACGACGTAAGTTCGCCATGTCGTAATAAAAAAGCCGGACGCTGTCGATACAGCGTCCGGCTTTTTTACTTGGCAGATCAATCAGGCGTACACTTCCACATAAAGGCGATCGGCCAGCTCGTTACCCAGAACCTGGGTCGGTGCGCCGTTTCCGTTCCGGCTGGAGCCGTCATTGTGCAGCATCTCCAACGTAACGGGGCCATTAAACGGGGCGCGCTCGATCAGGCGAACGGTTTGGCCGGGCGTCAGGCGCAGGCGGCCGAGATAGCGCAAAACGCTGGCGTCCCGGGCCCCGACCCGGCGCAGCACGGCTTGCTGACCCGGCTCCATCTCCAGCAGGGAGATTAATGTCTCCTCCGACAGAGAACCGTCCGGTCGGGGAATGGGATCGCCGTGAGGACAGTGAGTAGGATAGCCGCAGAGGCGATCGATTCGCTCTTCAAATTCGCTGCTGATGGCGTGTTCCAGACGATGGGCCTCGGAATCGACCTGATCCCAGGTATAGTTCATTACCTCGATCAGGAAAACCTCCAGCAGACGATGGCGGCGAATCAATTGCAGGCCGGCCAGTCGCCCCTGCTCGCAAAGGACGATCCCCTCGCTATTGGAGCGTTCAATCAGGGCGGAATCCTCCAGGCGCTTCAGCATGCTGCTGGCCGCGGCAGGCGAAACGCTCATTATATCCGCCAACGCACTGGTGGTTACCTTCTCATGCTCTTGTCCAAGCCGATAGATCGCGGCCAGATATTCAATCATGCCGTCGGTTGTCAGGCCGCAAAATGTCTGCATAGTCTCGCTGGTCCATCTAATCATTGACTGATCGCAAAGATATTTTTCTCAAAAAAATGATAAATATTTTGGCTCGATTATATGCGGATCGATTCCGGCTGTCAATTTCAAGGCGGATGTTTGTCGGAGCCCATCAGGGTGAGCTGGTCCGGCGCAACCGGATGGTGATAGAATGCCACGATACGCCAATACGGCCCGTCGGCCTGATTCATTTTGTGGTTCTCTGACGGACTGTGGGACAAACAAGCGGGACAGGCGGCTCGAAGCCGGTTCGTCCAGCGGAGACCAACGTGCCTGCGCACGTTTCCCGTTACAGGATCCAAATTCATTCGGCGGCTTGACCTCACGAAACCTAAAAGAACCCATTTTGTTTGCGCCAACGCACCCAAGCCATAAAGGACTTCATGATGGATGCCCCACACGCGCCTGCCGTCGTCTGCTTGACGGCGGACATCTTCTTCCTGCCGCGCCTCGCGGACGCGATCGCTCAGCAGGGCGGCGCGCCCGTTTTTGCCGAGGATGCAGAAGCGCTGGTTGATGCAGTAGACCGCACGTTCCCCGTCCTCGTGCTGGTCGATCTTCAGGCCGCGGGCGATTGGGCAGGCGCGATCCAGCGCATCAAGAACCGCCCCCACAGCAGACGTATCCCCGTCTACGCCTATGGGCCGCACGTGCAGCCTGATGCGCTGCGAGCCGCACGGGCCGCGGGCGCGGACCACGCCTGGGCGCGCAGCAGAATGATGAAAGAGTTGGTCGATGTCATCGCACGCTATCTCCAGGCGCCGGTACGCTACGTGGACGGCTGGGACGACCATCTGAGTGGGGATGCCGAGCGGGGCGTGGCCGCGTTCAACCGGGGCGAATATTACAGGCAACATGATTATTTTGAAGCGGCGTGGCGAGAGGAGACGCGTCCGGTGCGCGACCTCTATCAGGGCATCCTGCAAGTCGGCGTCGCCTTCTATCTGCTCGAGCAGGATAATTGGGCCGGCGCGGTCAAGATGATTCGGCGGGGGCTCTCCCATCTGCGCGGCTTGCCGGCCGTCTGCCAGGGTATCGACCTGGCCGCGTTTCGCGCCCACACCGAAGCGGCCCAGAGGACCATCATGGAGTTGGGGCCCGCCCGTACGCAGGAAGTTGATCCTGCCGCCTATCCGCGCATTGAGCTTGTAGCCGACTGGCCGCCAGAGGCATAACGTCCCCGGCAACCGCACGCTTCCTCCGGCGCCAAAATTACCCCTTGACAAATATCCGAATATTAAATAAACTTCAATCATTCAAATAAAATAAAATGACAAAATTTCATGAAACCATTTCTCACCATCGACAATATCGAGAGCATCAAGGTGATCGCGGACGAACGCCGCCTGACGCTTCTGCGCCTGCTGCGCACGCCCCGGACTGTAAAAGAGCTGGCCGTACAGATGGAACTGCCGCCTGCCAAGCTCTACTACCACATGGGGCTGCTGGAAAAGCACGGCTTCGTTCAGGTCGTGGATACCCAGATTGTCTCCGGCATCATCGAGAAACGCTATCAGGCCACAGCCGAACAGTTTCGCATCCGCAACCCCATGCTGCTGGGCGACAACATCACGCCGGCCGAACGCGCCTCCTTCTTCGGCGCGCTGGTGGACGAGACCAAGGCAGAGCTCCAGCGCGCGCTGGAAGCCATGCCGCCCGCCCAGACGGACGATCCGCCTCTTACCCCCTTTGTTTCCAAGAAGGAGTTTCGCCTGACCCAGGCGCAGTTGACCGAGCTCCACGCACGACTGGACCGGCTCATCAACGACCTCGCCGCGCTGGCGGAAGAGAATCGGGGAAGTCCGGAAGCCGCGTACGCACTGGCCGTTCTCTTCTATCCCAAGGAAGAGGGCGCTTGATTTCAAGAAAGGATGTGCATGATGGGCTATGACAGCAATACGATCTCGACGCCCGATCCGGGTGATGCGCTGACAGCCAGCCGCTACCTGACCGACCTGGCGGCATGGATTGCCGCGCCTTACGCCGAATTACCCGGAGCCCGGGCGGGCATGGTAACGGGGTCAGCCGCCAAGGGGCTGGCCGACTACTACTCAGATCTGGACATGACCATGTACTACGCAGAGACGTTGCCGACTGATGACACGCTGGCGGAAACCCGCCGCCGATTTGGCGCGGCTGAACGCAAATGGCTGCTGGGCGACCCGGCGGAGGGTTCTTTCGCCGAGGCATTCGACGTCAACGGCATCGAAGTCCAGATCGGCCATACCACCATCGCCGCCTGGGAAGCGGGCATAGATCAGGTTCTGGTGGAATTGGATTGCGCTACGCCCTTGCAGAAAGCGCTGGAAGGGACGCTCGCTTGTCAGGCTCTCTTCGGCGAGGCGCTAATCCATAGGTGGAAAGAGCGGATTGCTGCGTATCCGCCCGAGTTGGCCCAAGCCATGGTGCGCCACAATCTCCGCTTCTTTCCCTTGTGGGCCCTGGAAACGCATTTTCGCAAGTGGGATGCAACCATCTGGTATTACGAAACGCTGGTGGAGATGTGCCAGCATCTGGTGGGCGTGCTGGCGGGGTTGAACCGGCTCTACTTCACGACGTTTCAATTCAAACGCGCAACCCGCTTTATTGAGGAAATGTCTATCCGCCCCCGGAACCTGGCCCCGCGGCTGGACGCCCTCTTTCGTCAGGAGTTAGATCAGGCGCTGCCGGAATTGAAGGCGCTGGTGACGGAGACGGTAATGCTGGTCGAAGCGGAGATGCCGGATATTGACACGGAACCCGTGCGCAGCCGACTCGCGCGCCGGCATGCTCCCTGGCAGCCGACGCAATTGAGGATGGATGAATAGAGCGGGTGCATCTGTGCAGTTGCTCTATCAATCAACGACGAGGCTGTAACCGCCGTCCACCTCAATGACCTGGCCCACGATCATGGCCGCGTCATCGCTGCACAGCCAGGCCGCGACCTTGCCCACATCCTCCGGCGTAACCAGGCGACCGGCAGGCGTGCGGGTCTCGGCATTGCGGATCATAGAATCTCGATTGGGGAAGAAGTCCAGCGCGCCGGTGATGACCACGCCGGGGCTGATGCAGTTGGCGATGATGCCCTCGGGCGCCAATTCTGCGGCCAGGTAGCGGGTAACGGCTTCGATGGCGGCCTTGCTCACGCCCACGGCGCCGTAGTCGGGGAAGACGCGGCGGCCGCCGATGCTGGTAATGGAAAGGATGCGGCCCCATCCGCTACGGCGCATGTAGGGCGCAGCCGCCTGCGCACCCAACAGGATGCTGCGCGCGTTGATGTTCATGGACCACTCCCACGCCTTGGCGTCAACCTCCATGACCGGCTTGAGGACGCCGCTGGCCGCATTTCCCACGAAGATATCTACGCCTCCCAACTGGGCGGCAGCTTCATCAACCAGGCGCTTGACTTCCTCTTCTTTGCCTACATTGGCCTTGATGACCGCGGCCTTGACGCCCAGCGCTTCCAACTGCGCCGCGGTCTGCTCGGCCTCGCTGCGTTTGCGTGCGTAGTTTACGGCAACGTTACAGCCTCGTGCAGCCAGGGCCAGGGCGATACCCCGACCAATGCCGCGTCCGCCCCCCGTAATTATCGCGGTTTTACCGGTTAGGTACATGGGAATCCTTTCGGAATCAGGAAGATAGAAACGAGTAATGAGGGATAAGAAGCGGCGGCGTTTCTTATTCCTCATTACTCGTTTCTCATTCTTTTCACCAATCCAGGCCGGCCAATCGCACGATCTCTTCAGGCGTCGTCGTGCCGCGTACGCGCACCCGGCGCATCTCGAAGGGATCGTCAGCGCTGCTGTGGGTCGCGCCTTGAACGGTTGTGAAGCCTGCCCAGTAGCCGGCGCTTTGGAAAATCTCCTTCGTCAGCGCATCAAACTCGCCGGCCGGATAAGAGACAAAGCGGGGCGCAACGCCCAGCTCGTAGGCCAGCGTCTCCTTGCTGCCCAGGGCCTGCCAGACCAGATAGTCCGTATCCTTATCCTTCAAGCTGACGTGATTGCGACCGTGGGACTCAATATTCATGCCCGCGTCCCGCATGGTCCGGGCCATATCCCACGTGAGATATTCGGGCCGGTCTTCGTCCAGAAAGTCGGTCACCACAAAAAACGTCGCCGTCATGCCCCGCTGAGTGAGCGCGGGCAGGGCATTTTCGTAGTTATCCCGATAGCCGTCGTCAAAAGTAATCACCACCGGATTATCGGGCAGGGGCGCGCCCTGCGTAAGATAGGCATGGAGATCGTAGAGGCTGATAGTCGTATAACCGGCGGCCTGCAGGGCATCTAATTGCGCGGCGAAAAGATCCGGCGGAACGGAGAGGTCCTGACGATAAGCATTCGCGTCTGCAGGCGGTACGCTGAGATAATGGTACATAAAAACAGGCACGCGGACGGTGCGTACGGCGCCGTCGGGCGTGGGAGCGGGCGTGGGTTCAGGCAGTACGGGCGCGGCTGTAACCGGAGCCTGGAGCGTGGGCGTGGGCAAAGCCAGGGGAGATTGTCCCGCCTCGTTATTTGCCGCAAACGTAAGCGGCAGGGAAACAGTGATGCTTACCGTCCCGCTGAGGGCCGCCTGCGTCTCGGGTTGATGGAGAATCATGGGCAACATCACCTGGACGACAGCGGCGGGCGTTTCCTCGGTACGCAAGGGGCTGGCCGGACGGCTTAACGCAGTACTGATGGCCACGACCTCCGCTTGCTCGCTTGCGTTGTCCATTGCCGACGCGTCGGGCGCAGAAATCGGCGCCGAGACGGGCGCGGCCGGCACGGAACCGGCGATGATGGGCGGGGCGGGCGCGGCGCAGGCTGTCGGCAGAGAAGCAACCGCCAACAGACAGAATATGCCGGCCCAAACGGACCAGGCCCGCTGTTTTGCAATTGGTTGAAACCCGCGCATCACGATCATGGAAAAGATGGTATCACGGCATGCAAAGAGGTAAAAATTTTTGCAAACGAATCGCCGGGCGTACGCAAAAGTTTCCCAATCACGTTGACAAGCTCCTTCACCTCTACTATACTCGCCCCAAACGCCCGCGCAATTTCTGTCGCAAAACCAGCGCATCTCGCAACAAAGAAAGCGCATTCGCCCAGTCTTCGACCCTTTCAGGACGATACCGCATGTACAAGAGACGCATCCGCGATCACTATAGCCAACTCAGCCGCAGTTATCTCAAGATAGCTGACTATATCATGACGAATTATTTTGACGTTTCGTTCATGACCGCTGCCCAGCTGGCGGAAACGGTGGGCGTGGATACGACAACCATCGTGCGTTTCTCCCAGCGTTTGGGTTTTAGCGGCTATCCCGATCTGCTGACAAATATTCGGGACCAGGTAAAGCTCGAAATCTATGCGGCATATGAGCCCCAGGAATTGACGCCCGACGATCCGGCCGCGACCTTCGCGACGCGCATTGAACAGGAGCGAACCAATTTGCAGCAGATGCTGGTGCATAATCCGCCTGAGCACGTGGAGCGGGTTGCCGCCATTGCCCGCCGCGCCGAAAATGTTCTGCTTCTGGCCGAGGGTTATGCTGAGGCCGCCGCCGAATTAACGGCCGAGCAGCTCCGCCATCGGGGCATCAGCGCCGAGGTCGCGGCCCACGACCTGGTCAAGCGCGCGGCGACGCTCCTGCATGCGGATGGGCGGACGGTGGTCATCGGGATTGGGGCCGGAGAGTATGGCGATGATGTAGCCCGTACGCTGGAGTTTGCCCGGGGCCGGGGCTGCCCAACGCTGGGCGTTATCGGTTCCCTGGCCAGCCCCATCAACCGGGCGGCAGATGAGGTGATCTATGCGCCTACCCACGCGCCGGGCCCCCTGCCCAGCGTCGTCGCATTGACCGCGGCGCTGGCAATCCTGGTGGAACTCATGAGCGAAGACGATGATCAAGCGGTGGAGACGTATGGCCAGGCCTACGCGGCTGCGTTTCAATTCCTGCGCGAACGGCCTTCTGTGGCGGAGGAATAATCCGCCGGCGTAATTACCGACGCATAGCCGGCCAGGATACCCAGACTCAGGAAAGCCAAAATGTAGCCCAGATAATTTTCGTTAAGAAAGCGGCTGGCATAGAAAAAGGCAAAGAGAAAAATGCCGTAATGCAGGCACGCATTGGCCAGCGTGTTTTCCCGCTGTTGGCGCTGCAAAAACCAAAGCAGGAGCGGAACCGCGACGACGACTTCGGTCAGCCAAAAGGGCCAGAGGGCGAATCGGCTCTCCACCCAGCCCAATCCCAAAACAAAATTGCTGAATCCCCACCCCCAAATTTGATAGCCGGTCTCGCCCTGCCCGCTGCTCCACTTCCAGACATCATCATAAAATGCCGCCGCGTCCCATACGATATAGGGAGCAAGCAGCAAGACGAAGACGCCCAAGGCCGGCAAGGCGCGTTTCACAATAATCGGCACGCGCCGCAGAAGCGCGGTCGGCGTGGCCCGGGCCGGAGCCGGCTGGTCCGCAATCAGAAGCAAGCCGTAAAACGGCGCCATGAACCAGGCCGTGGGCTTGGATGCGCAGGCCAGCCCGAAGAGCAGCGACGACAGGACAAGCAACGCTGTCCGGCCCTGCGCGCGCCATGCCTGCCAGGCAACCAGGCTAAAAAGAATCCAACTCAATACAAAGACGTCATTTTGGCCAAAGATCAGATCCAGGGCCATGATGGGATTCAGCCCCAATAACGCCGTCAACGCCAGCTTGGCTTCGATCCCCTGGACCAGGCGCGGAGCCAACGCCAGGGCAATCGCCCACAGCAAGAGATAAAGCAACCGCTCATCGTAGAAGCCCAACGCCTGACCCATAAGGTAAAAAGGCGCGCTGCTCACAAAGGTCCAGGGCAGATAAGGATAGTGGTAGAGCGCCGTACGATATTCGCTGAATCCCCACTCGGCCATGGGCGTTTCCACATAATCTTCCACATAGGGATTCAATCCGTTGAGGAAATAATCAACTGTGGCTTCGGTCTGGATGACGCCGCCGTCGTGCGCGTAGGAAGCGGGGCCGCTCTGGTCGCGCAGGAGAATCAGCTTGGCGGCAGGCAGGACGACCGCGGCAATGAGAATGACGATGAGCAACGTCCAGCGCAGGCGTTTGCGCAGGCGTCCGCTTAACGCCAGATCCGCGATCACGTAGAGGAGGAGCGCGCCCAGGGTCACGGCATTGAGGATCAGGCCGATGGGATCGCCCGGCCGCGGCCCGATCTCGCCCATGGCTGCATACCCGCCCGGCGGCAGGAGCGAGCCCAAAAGCGGATGGCGCAGGACGTCCTGTACCCGCGTGGGCAGGGCCGCACTCTCGGCCAGGCCCAGGATTTGTAAATGGGCGAAGACCAATACAATCAGGACCAGGGTAGAGATCCCCGGTAACGTTGTTGCCTGACGCGGCGCACTGCGATCCGTCATGGCGCACCCCGCACGCCATAGAGACGCGTATCCGCTCCCGGCAGATAGATCCATGGACCGGCAACGATGCCGGGCGCGGCCAGACGGGAGTTGACGATGAAGTTGCTCAGAGACGCGCCGGTAAATTTATCAAATGTACGGATAGCGCCGTCCTCCATCTGCACCAGGACCTCGTTGGCGCCCACAAACGGTCCGGCCGGCACATCGGCGTTGAGCGGTACGCCGTTCACGTTGGGCCACGCATTCTGGGCATTGTCCCGCCGCATGGCGCGCAGGAAGCCCTGCCCCGCAATGTAGAGCCGCTCGTCATCCACAGCCAGCCCGGTGATCTGCTGGCCGCCCAGAGCAAATTCCGCCTGGCGCAGCCCCGTATTGGCATCAAGAATGGTGATTCGGCCGCTCTCATCCGCCAGGTAGAGTTCGGCCGCAGCATAGAAGCCCGGCCGGATGTAAACCGGCGGGGCAGAGAGGCGAGCGCCCACATCATACGTCCAGATTTCGGCCAGATTGCTGTAGGGATCCAGGGCGTAAACGGTAGAGCCGCCTACGTAGACCAGCTGATCGCCGACGGCCGGATACTGAATATCGGCTCCGGCGATTGCCTTTTCCGCCAACAGCGTCAAGTCGTTGCGGTCCACCAGATAAAGCCGCCCGCTGCCGCTGTTTGCTCCCACGGCAGAAACGAGCAAATAGTCGCCGATCAGGTTGATACCGCCTGCGTTGGGGCTGGGTTGGGCGAGCTGTAGGCTATCCTGGATGCCGTCATTGGCGCTGGTCAGCTTGAGCAGGCGGCCATTGATATCGAACAAGTAGACGGAACCGTCGGCATGGGCCGCGGCCAGGCGGCTGACTCCGTCGATCAGGACCCGGTTACGCTGATTGCCCGCCTCACGCCCCAAAAAATAGATATGATTGTCGGAACTGGAGACGACGATATTGCTGCCGGATACCGTCAGGGGCGACAGAAGGGGCTGGCCGGCCACAATAGGATTCCAGCTCTGCTGGACGGGAAATTGGGGCAAAGCCGCAACCCAGGCCTGATTAGCCGGATCCCGGCGGTACGTCGGGTAGTCGTCCGCGGGAAGAGGCGTCGGCGTCATAACCGGGGTACGGCTGGGCGGCGGCGCCACAGCGGCGATTCGGGTGGGCAACCAGCGCACGTCATTGGGCGGCTCTTCCGTGGGCAGGACGTCGCTGTAATCGTTTCCCGACGGCCGTGCATGGGCTTGACGCACCCAGAAAAAATCATTGCTATTGTCATAGCGGCCATATACCCACTCACCGCTTGTCGTACGCGCCGTGAGGATAAGCTGATCGCCGTTGTTGAGCGTGAGCGTATTGGTAAAGATGGAAGCCGGCCCCGCATAGGCAAGGGCGCGCTGGGCATCGGATGAACGCACAACGGCCCGCATGGAATCGGCCACAAAGAAAGGCGTAGGCGATCCCGCGGTAGGAGTAGGCGACAGGGTCGGCGTGGGCGTAGGCGGCAGCGTGGGAGTGGGCGTCTCCAGGGGAGAATCGACGACAATCGGCAAATGCGTATCCGCGGGAGGCGTTGTCGTGGGCTCGGGGAGGGGAGACGACGGCGTGCCGGATCCGTCCTGCCCCGAAACGATGGGCAGCATGACGTCGGGCTGCGAAGAGGGCTGAGCCTCTGTCGTTGCATTGGGCAATTGAGCGACCGCTTCCGCGGTGGACGTTCCTTCTTCGCCCTGGGCGACCAGGGGAACAAACACGTCCAGCGCCCGCAGCGTCAACTCGACGGCCGGCGTTGCATAGCCGATCTCAGCGTTGTAGGTGGCGACGGCGGCCGCGTCTTCGCTGACGCGGGTAGCGCGGAAATCTGCGGTAGCAGCAGGCGCTTGATGGGGCGTAGCCGTGGGCGTGGCCGTTTGCGTAAAGAGATAGCGCGCGCCGACAGCCCAGCGCATGGCGCTGAAAAAGAGGATGGCAACGATGGTTACTATCACAAAAAAGAGCGTAAGGATAAGCGCCCTGCCGGCGCGGGGCCGGGGATCCATCAACATGGCAACAACCCACCTGGGAAAAAACAGGCTCTTGCAGAATTCACGTGGTCCGCTTTCTGACTCGTGACAAGCGCCTCGTCATGGAGTCTAACACGCATTACGTGTCACTCCTCACTTTTCACGCATCAAATAGTCACGTGTCCCGCGTCAGTCAATCGCTTGAAACCCGATTGAGCCGGAAAACGCACGGGAGGCAGAGACGGCGAAGCTCCGCCCGAATCACACTCTTTACAAATCCGGCATATGCGCCCCCGCCAGCGTGCGACAGTGTGAAGATTGTAGCAACAAAAAAGAGGTCATCCAAACCGACAAGACAACTTATGGTGGGGGTTGGCGCTTGAGGCGTAGGATGTCAACCGTAAATATTTGATGCGTGATACGTGATTCGCAGCCGAGGCTATCACGCATCTGCTTGCCGCCCAAATAGGCGGTTACGCCGTAAGCCGCGTCGTAAAGTCGGAAAACGTAATATGACCTTTCCCAGAGGACGATCTATAATCATAAGTGGAGGTAACGCTGATCACGGAAGGGCGGGTGGCGCGCAAGTATGCTACGGTTACTCCTTATCGGCTTATTTTCCGGCAGGGAGATGACAAATTCCATTTGCCGGGCAAAAAAAGCCGCCCGTAGTAACCGAGAGGAACGCCACGTGAGTCGCCAGTCCGCCACCAAAGTTGAAGTAACCATTTACGTAACGCCGCAGTGCCCCAATTGCGATTATGCTGCGGCAGTCGCCGACAAGATTCGACACGCCTATCCGGATGTTACTGTACGCGTCATCGATCTGACCGCAACCGACGAGCCCCGGCCTGATGCGGTCTTCGCCACGCCGACGTACCTGCTGAATGGCCGGGTTTGGTCGCTCGGCAATCCGTCGGACGAAAAAATCCGCATTGCCTTCGGCACGGATGCGGCAGTTACTGTACAAAAATAAGCCATCTGCATGGCGCATAAACCCTGGAGTTAATTGTGCCCAATTCAGATTTATCCGCAACGCCGGCGGAAAAAAGAAAATATTTGTCCGAGCTTTTCGTCTTTCAGGATCTCACCCCGCGCGAGATGGATGAGCTGAACCGCATCACGACCATGAGCACCGTGAGCAAGGGCCGCGTCTTTTACCGCCCTGAGGAGCCGGGCGAGGTGCTGTTCATTCTCAAAGAAGGACGCGTCCAGCTCTACCGCATCAGTCCGGAAGGCAAAAAGCTGGTCATTGCCACGCTTGGCCCCCACACGCTCTTCGGCGAAATGGCGCTGCTGGGTACGCAAATGCACAACACCTTTGCCGAGGCGGTAGAGGATTGCCTCATCTGCGTCATGAGCCGCACGGACCTGGAACGCCTGATCCTCAACAAGCCCCAAGTCGCCTTGCGCCTGCTGGAGGTAAGCGGTAAGCGCCTGCGGGAGGCGGAAGAGCGCCTGGAGAATATGGCCTTCAAGGGAATCCCCGCGCGGTTGGCCAGCCTGCTGCTGCGCCTCTCCAAAGAGCAGGGCAGCGAAGAGATCGTTGGCCTCACCCATCAGGACCTGGCCGAGAGCGTAGGCACCTATCGGGAGACGGCTACCCAGGTGCTGAACGATCTAAAGAATGAGGGGTTGCTGGAGATCGGCCGCAAGCGCATCCGCATCCTGGACAAGGAAGGATTGGAAGAGGTCGCCGAAGGATAAGCCGCGGTTAATTTTTTTACTGAACGGCAATTGACAATTGTGAAGAAGGTCAGTACAATCACGCCGTACTCATCATTAGTGCGCTCTGTAACAATGCCCGTCGTCTTCCCAAAACGATCTCGATGGACATCGTCGCTTCAAGGCGCGATAGTCGATACCGTTTCAGCATTTTGAGGAGATTGCTAAATGACTCACGTAATTTTTGAACTTTGTATCCGTGACGGCGCCTGTGTCGAGGTTTGCCCCGTCGAATGTATCATTCCGGGTCAACCCGAAGACGAATGGCCCTGGTATTACATCGATCCCGACACCTGCATCGATTGCGGCGCTTGCGTGCCCGAATGTCCGGTTGAGGCGATTCTGCCGGAAGAGGATATGCCTGAAGAATATGCGTATGCAACCGAATTGAATGCGCTCTTCTTCACCGACGGTCCCGGTTACGCAGCTTTGGATATGTAGGCGGGGCCGGCTTGTCGGCAAGCGCTCCGCTGTAAGCATAATCAACAAAGACCTCTGCATGGGCAGAGGTCTTTTGATTTTATTGCGCTTCCCCGGTAGACTGGGATGAAGTGGACGTTACCACAGCCTCCCGAAGGCTTCCCTAATTTTGAATATTGTACCCAGAAAGATGGAGAGATAGAACGTGAGTGAGGATCGAAAGATACAGCAGCCGGATTGGAGCAACGTGGAACGCGTACTGGTCATCGTGGCCCACCCGGATGATCCGGATTTTACATGCGCAGGGACGGCTATGCAGATGGCGCGTCAGGGCATTGAGGTTACCTACATGATCCTGACCAATGGCGACAAGGGCAACCACAACCCCGATGTGACCCGGGAGCAGCTCATCGCCATGCGCAAAATCGAACAGCGCAAGGCCGCAGCCCTATGCGGCGTGAAAAGCGTGCTCTTCATGGGCGAGGAAGACGGCTTTCTCCGCCCCACGCCGGAAATCCGCAAGCGCGTCACCCGGGAGATCCGCCGCATCCGACCCGAGCTGATCATCTGCCCCGACCCGGACCGATACCTGTCAGGCGATAACTATATCAACCACCCGGATCACCGCAATGCAGGCCTGGTGGCGCTGGAGGCTATCTTCCCGGCAGCCGATAACCCCATGTTCTATCCCGAGATGGCGGACGAGGGCTATCCGCCCCACAAAATCAGCCAGCTCTACGTTCACGGCCATCCTGACGCCAATGTCATCATTGATATCACAGATGACATCGAGACCAAGGTTGAGGCCATCCTGAGCCACGCCAGCCAGTTTGCAGAACCTGAGAAGACGAAAGAGTGGATGCTCAGCCGCTGGGGCGAAGAAGAAGAAGGCGACAAGCGCTTCACGGAGAGCTTTAAGGCCTTGCGGTTTGACGAATAGGCGTCCATGCGAGATTGGACATGTAAACAAAAAGAGGAGGTCCCGGT
>JAGRCP010000142.1 GCA_020433455.1 Caldilineaceae bacterium
TGGTCAAGGACCTGCGCACCGACGTCGAGACCGGCAATACCGGCGCGGTGCTGGACGGCGATCTGGACCCCTTTATTGAGGCCTGGCTGAAGCTGCAAGTCGGAGAGAACGAGTAACCGGTAGAGGCGTATTGACGGCGTTCAAATGCAGCGCAGGCGTCTGGGTTTGTGCGGATTTCGCTGACAGCGTAAAGAATACGCCGGCACAAATAATTCCTGAACGCGAGATTCTTCACTGAGGTTTCAGGACGCCTATACAGCTTGCGTCGATCCGTTCAGAATGACAGAAGCGCCTCGGATAATTCCTGAACGCTGGATTCTTCACTGAGGTTTCAGGACGCCGACACAGCTTGCATCGATCCGTTCAGAATGACAGAAGCGCCTTGCCTTGTCATTCTGAACGGATCGGCGGGAGAACGGCAAGCATCCTAAGCGGCCAGTGAAGAATCCCGCGTAGCATAAAAGCCAACGCCGGAAACCGAACATTGCGCAAGTCTGTTCACAATACATCTACGAAAACAAAATAAGTCTCCCTGCCAACCCGCCACCCACACCGGAGGACACGCTATGACGCCCGTCAAACTCGATCCCACCCTGCTGGATGCCATGAAGTTTCGCTGCATCGGCCCGCCGCGCGGGGGGCGCGTGGTCGCGGTTGCCGGCCACCCCACCGACCCGGCCACCTTCTACTTCGGCGCGTGCGCAGGCGGCATCTGGAAGTCGGATGACGGCGGTATGTACTGGAAAAACCTCAGCGACGGCCAGCTCCAAAGCTCGGCCGTGGGCGCGCTCGCGGTCAGCGAGGCCGACCCCAACGTGATTTACGCGGGCATGGGCGAAGCAACCATCCGCGGCGATGTTTCCTGGGGCGACGGCGTCTACAAATCCACCGACGGCGGTGAGACGTGGCGGCACTGCGGCCTGAGCGACACCCATCACATCGCCAAAATCCGCATTCATCCCCGTGACCCGGATGTAGTCTACGTCGCGGCGCTGGGCCACGCATTTGGACCCAATGCCGAACGCGGCGTCTTCCGTTCTCAGGACGGCGGCGCAACGTGGGAGAAAGTCCTCTACGTCAGCGATAAGGCGGGCGTGGCGGACCTTACGCTGGACCCCAACAATCCCCGCATCCTCTACGCCGCGGTCTATGAAACCTATCGCAACTTCTGGTCCCTCTCCAGCGGCGGGCCGGAGAGCGGGCTGTGGAAATCAGCGGACGGCGGCGATACGTGGACCGATCTCAGCGCCAACCCGGGCCTGCCCACGGGCCTTAAGGGGAAGATCGGCGTGACCGCCGCGCCCCAAGCGGGCCGGGTATGGGCCATCATCGAAGCCGAAGGCGACAAGTCCGGCGTCTATCGCTCCGATAACGACGGCGCGACGTGGCAACAGGTATCCGCCAATCGGGACCTGATCCAGCGCCCCTGGTACTACTGCCACATCTTCGCCGATCCCCAGGACGGAGATACGGTCTACATCCTCAACCTGAAGATGTGGAAATCTACCGACGCGGGCGTCAACTGGACCGAAGTCACCACGCCCCACGGGGACAATCACGATCTCTGGATCGACCCGGCCAATCCCCGGCGCATGATCGAGGGGAATGACGGCGGCGCGTGCGTCTCCTTCAACGGCGGCGACAGTTGGAGCACCGTCTACAATCAGCTTACGGCCCAGTTCTACCACCTGGACATTGACAACCAGTATCCCTATCGGGTCTACGGCACCCAGCAGGATAATTCCAGCATCTCCGTGCCCAGCGCCACGGAAAAAGGGGCGATTCCCTGGGGCGACGCCTACAATCCGGGCACGGGCGAGAGCGGCTACATTGCGGTAAAGCCCGACGATCCCAATATCGTCTTCATCGGCGCGGTGGGCAGCTCGCCGGGCGGCGGCGGCGCGCTCCAGCGTTACGATCACCGCACCCGGCAACTGCGCCTGGTCACCGTCTGGCCCGAGGGCTACCACGGTCACGATCCGGCCGAGCTCAAATACCGCTTCGCCTGGACGTTCCCCATCGTCTTTTCGCCCCACGATCCGGACCTGCTTTACGCCACGGGCAACCACGTCTTCCGCACCCGGGACCAAGGCGACAGTTGGGCGTGCATCAGCCCCGACCTTTCACGCAACCAGCCCGAGACCCTCAAGGCGTCAGGCGGACCCCTGACCCTGGATACCAGCGGTGCGGAGACCTACGGGACGGTCTTCGCCTTTGCCGAATCGCCGGCGACCGCGGGCGTGCTCTGGGCGGGCAGCGACGACGGCCTGGTCCACATCTCCCGGGATGACGGCGCAACGTGGACCGACGTGACGCCCGGCGATCTGCCGGATGACGCGCTGGTGAGCCTCATCGAACCGGCGTGGCACGACGCAGGAACCGCGTATCTGGCCGCAACCCGCTACAAGCTGGACGACTATCGCCCCTATCTTTTCAAGACCGACGATTTTGGCCAAAGCTGGCAGGTCATCAACGGGGATTTGCCCGAGAATGAGATCAGCCGCGTCATTCGCCAGGACCCGGTCCAGCCGAACCTGCTTTTTGCAGGCACGGAAACGGGCCTCTACGTCTCGCTGGATGATGGAGCAAGCTGGCAGCGTCAGCAGGCCAATCTGCCCGTCGCGCCCATCTACGACATGAAGATCAAGGAGTGCGATCTGGTCATTGCAACCCATGGCCGCTCCTTCTGGATTGCCGACGATATTACCCCCCTGCGGGAGTACGCGGCCGGGCTGGCTGCCAATGCGCCCCAGCTGATCGCCCCGCGCCTCACCGTGCGCCACTGGAATAATTTCTATGTGGGCGTCTTCGGCGGCAGCGCGCGTAAAAACTACATGCTCCACCTGGGCGCGGGCCAGGTTACCTACGAAGAGAAGCGGGACGATCACGGCGAGCGGAGCCGTATGATCCTGGACGGCGGCGAAAATCCGCCCGAGGGTGTCATCATCTACTACATTCTGCCCGACGGGTTGAGCGACGAGGCGCGCAAAGCCGTCACCCTGACCCTGCGGAATGAAGCGGGCGAGGAGATCCGCGCCTTCTGCGCACGCCCGGAAACGAATACGGATGAGGGCGCGAAAAAGAGCCCCAAGGGCGAGCGCACCCTTGCCGCTGAGGCGGGGCTAAACCGTTTCATATGGGACATGCGCTATCCCGATGCGGTTACGGTGGCAGGCGATCCCACGGTGCAGGACGCCGGAATCGGGCCGCGGGCCGCGCCCGGCATCTATCAGGTTGAGCTGAAGGCAGGCGACGTCACCCGCACCCAAAGCTTTGAACTCAAGGTAGATCCCCGGCTGGACGTAAGCCAGGCGGATATGGATGCGCAATTTGAACTCTGGCGGGAAATCCGGGACAAGGTGAGCCAAGTCCACCAGGGCGTAACCCGCCTGCAGGACGCGCGCCGCCAGGTTCAGGAATGGATGACGCGCAGCAAAGCGAGCGCCGGGCCTGAAGCGATCCAGTCTGCGGGCCGGGCGCTGGTCGATCGCCTCAACGCACTGGAAGCCCGACTCATCCAGACCGAGGCCAAAAGCGCGGGGGATCGCCTGCGTCTCAAGGCGCGGGTAAACCAAAAGCTCATCAGCCTCGTCAGCGTGGTGGCTGCGGCCGACGCCCGGCCCACCCGGCAAGCCTACGCCGTTTTCGCCCACCTCGCACAGCAGGCGGATGAAGGTCTGGCCGAACTGGATGAACTGTTGACCACCGACATGAACGCGTTTGTAGAGTTGATTCGCGGGGCGGAAATTCCGCCAATTGTTATTGAAGGCGGAGGAAACGGCGGGTAAGATACGATAACCTCACAGAACCGTAAAAAATTACGTATCTGTGAGAGGCAGACGCCCGTCATGTCAAAAACGAGATCCCGCGCGCAGGGGGAAGCGCTGAAAGCCGCGGTCTACGCAATCGGCCGGAATCAGTTCAAGCTGGACGCTTTGCCCGACCCGGCTGATTTCCGCGATTACGTATTCATCTCGACGTTGGCCGATATCCCCGTCTATCGGGAGTTGGAAGCGTATCAGGAAGCAGGCGTGCCGGTGTTAAACCAAGGGAACGAGGGCTCATGCACCGGCTTCGCCCTGGCCACCGTGGCTCATTACCTGCTGCGCACGCGGCAGGTAATCCCCAGCGATGACCAAGTCAGCCCGCGCATGTTTTATGAAATGGCCAAACGCTACGATGAGTGGGAAGGCGTCACGTACGAGGGATCCAGCGCACGGGGGGCCATGAAGGGCTGGCACAAGCACGGCGTCTGCTCGGAAACGCTCTGGCCGTATCAAGCCTATGGAGAAGACCGGGCCTTGACCGCGGAGCGGACCCGGGACGCGCTCTCCCGCACGCTGGGCGCCTACTACCGCATCGACCGCCGGGACCTCACGGCCATGCACAGCGCTCTGGCGGAGGTAGGCATCCTTTTTGCCTCGGCGCGCATCCACGAAGGCTGGAACGCGCCTCATCCTCAGACAGGGCGTATCAACCTCGCCGACCAGATCAGCGGCGGCCACGCCTTTGCCATTGTGGGGTATAACCGGCAGGGCTTTTGGGTGCAAAGCTCGTGGGGCGAGGAGTGGGGCAAAGGCGGCTTCGCCCTGCTCACCTACGATGACTGGCTGGTCAACGGCATGGACGTGTGGGTGGCCCGGCTGGGCGTACCGGTGGACGTAAATCGCCCCCGCGCGCAGGCCGAATTCTTTCCCTATGATGAACATGACGTGCGCGCGCTGGGCCTGGATCGGGTTCGCTCTCACATCGTGCGGGTCAACACCCAGGGCAACCTCAGCCACCACGGCTCCTACGCCACGTTTCGGGATGACGTGGAGCGCATCTTCGACGAGGCCATTCCCGAGCAGACCAAAGGGTGGGCCACCCGACGCCTCCTCATCTACGCGGGCGGCGGTCTCACCTCCGAAGACGAAACCGTCACCCGCATGATGTTCACCGGCGCGCGGCTGCTGGGTCAGGAAATCTACCCCTTGGCCTTCATTTGGAACACAGACTCGCTCCCGGTTCTGGACACCATCATCAACGCGGCTTATGGGCGCTTGAAGCCCGAGCACATCCATCCCCAGCCCGAATTTTTCCAGCAGCGGCTGGACTACGCGTTAGAGCCGCTGACCCGGGAACAGGCCGGCCTGCTCTACTGGCGCACCATCAAGGAGTACGGGCATCTGGCAACCCGGAACGAAGAGAGTGCGGTCCGGATCGTCCTGGCCAATCTCCAACGCTTTTTAGATGCCTATCCCGATACCGAAATCCACCTGCTGACCCACAGCGCGGGCAGCATCTTTCTTGCGCCCATGGTCCAGTACATGACCGCGCCGACGGACCGGCCTATCGAAGAGGGCCCCATGGCGGACCGCCGGCGCACCGGCCTGGGCATGACCCTCAAAAGCTGCACGCTATGGGCCCCCGCCATCCGTACGGACCTGTTCAAAGCGACCTACCTGCCCCCAATTGAAAGCGGGCAAATCGAACGCTTCACCCTCTACACCCTCTCGGATGAAGTGGAGCGCAACGATTGCACCATGGCGCCGTACAGCAAGTCCCTGCTCTACCTCATCTCCAATGCGCTGGAGGATATCAGTTACGTCCCCCTGCGGCGGGATGACGGTCAGCCGCTGGCGGGCATGGAAAAATTTGTGCGCAGCGAACCCTGGCTGCACGATCTCTTCCAGCGGGAGAACTGCGAATGGGTCCTCTCGCCCAACGATTATGATCCGAAGAGCGAAAGGGCCGCCCGCAGCCAAAGCCACGTACACTTTGAGGAAGAAGTTACCTTTCACTCCACCGTGTTGCGCATCCTCAATTCAGCCTAGAAATCGCCATGTCCAGCCGCCCTACTTTGCGACCATCATCGCAACTTCGCCCGGTCCGGGGAACTGCCGGCTGGTCGCCCGATTTTCTGCTGATTACCCTGGCCGATTTTGTGGCGCGCACAGCCTACCAAATGGGCAAATCGCCCCTGCTGCCCATCTTCGCCGCATCCCTGGGCGCGTCGGAGTGGCTGCTGGGCGTCATCGTCTCCGTCTCCACCCTGACGGGGATGGTCCTGAAGCCGGTCATCGGCCTCCTGTCGGATCGTTGGGGGCGGCGCATTTGGCTTCTGGCCGGAACGGCCTTCTTTGCCTTCATGCCCTTCACCTACCTCTTCATCGCCACGCCGGAACAGCTCTTCACCGTGCGCATCATCCACGGCCTGGCCACGGCCATCTACGGCCCCGTCACCCTGGCCTTGGTGGCGGAGCAGAGCGGCAGTCGGCGGGCCGAGGGATTGGGCTGGTTCGGCCTGGCCCGCAGCGGCGGCTATATCGCAGGCCCGGCGCTGGCGGGCTGGCTCCTCCTCACCCTGCCGCCGCGTCAGGTCTTTGCGCTGACGGGCGTGCTGGCCTGCGCCGCGTTCGTCCCCGTCTTCCTGCTGCGTGAGCCGGCGGACGGTCCCCGCACGCGCCCCCACTCGGCTCCTTCCCTGCAGGGCATGCGCCACGCCCTGCGCGTCGCCGGGGCGACGCCCGCGCTCTGGCTGAGCGGAAGCCTGGAGTTTCTGGCCTTTGCGGGCCTCTACGCGACCAAAGCCTTTCTGCCCCTCTACGCGCTGAATCAGCAGACCAGCGTCGCGATCATCGGCCTCTTCTTCGCGGTGCAGGAAGCGACCCACGTCCTGGGGCGTCCCTTGGGCGGCCGCGCCGGCGACCGCTGGGGCTACCGGACCGTCATCGCCGCGGGCATGTTCCTCCTGGCCGGAGGGTTGGCCGGCCTGACGCTGGGTCGGCAGGGAGCGGGCCTGCTGGTCCCGGCCGTCATCATGGGCCTGGCCCAGGCCCTCATCTTCCCCGCCACCACCGCGCTCCTCAGCGTGCAGACCCCGCCCGATCACCTGGGCGCGGGCATGGGCCTGCTGGGCTCGCTGCAAAACGCGGGCAAGGTGGCCGGTCCCCTGCTGGCCGGCGCGCTGCTTACCGGGATATCGTACGAGATGATGTTTTGGGGACTGGCGGGCGTGTTGGCCGCGGGCGGGGTGAGGGTGTTGGGGATGAGGCGTAGTTAGCGGAATTTGATCCTGCGAAAAATGTTGACTAAAATGACGGTGCCGCGGCAGCGGCCTCCAATACTCTACCAGCATGGCTACAAGGCTGAATATAACCCCGCCCCATTCGACATAGGAATGCAGCTATGGAAATTTCACTCAGAACCTTAACGCCCATCTGGACCGGCGGCGTGGAAACCGGCACGATGGACCGCATTCACGAAACCGGCATCATCGGCAGCCTGCGCTGGTGGTACGAGGCGATTGTGCGGGGGCTAGGCAGCGATGCATGCGATCCGACGTCGCATTCCTGTATCTACGACCCTGAAAAGCCGAACAATGGCTTATGTGACGTCTGTCAGCTTTTCGGCGCAACAGGTTGGCGGCGACGCTTTCGGCTTGCTGTCAGCAACGCTAATTTGGAGGACGCCTGGTCGGGCGGAACAATAAATGTTAAGCCGCCTGACCGAAACCGGGGATGGTACCTCAACTCCGGCAAAACAGGAACATTTGATCTAAAAATTATGGGCGACGAAAAAGCGCAAGCCCAAGTGTTGACATTAATCCAATTTGTTAGCCAATGGGGCAGCTTAGGCGCACGGCCGCAATTGGGATACGGCTTTGTCGAGATAGTTGATGTGCGGAATCCACCGTCATTGTCATGTAATGTTTGGACTGAGATCGACCAGAATCAAATTGGCCGATCTTTGCCTGATTTGCGTACATTCACCTTCTTTATCTTGGATTTTGAGCCGCAGCAAAACGATTGGTGGCGCAAGGTCCCCGGTATCAGACCTCTCATTTCCGACAATCGTTATCGAAACGCCGTAGACAATCTGACTCATCATCACATGATACCAACAACACCGGCGCTAAAAAACGTTCTACGCTACGGTACAGGGTGGTCTTCGAGTGCGTTGCCCCATCAATTCTTTGGCACCTTGCGCGGCAACGAACGCAGGCGTGGCCAAATCGCCCTGAGTTGGGCCTACCAACAAAAAAACTCACCAATCTGGCGGATACGCGGCTGGACGTATCCGCCTCAGGTGGAGTTAGCCCAACAGCAGGAAATACAGCAACGCCTACAAGCCGTCCTGGGGAGACCGGAAACGTTATTACGGGCCTTGAATATTCAATACCGTTCGGCAACGGTCTCTTTTGCACCTGCAACGACGTTTTTCCAACCTGTAACCAGTAAAGAAATTCAGAGCTTTGTCAGTGAAGCATCAGTCACAGGAGTGTCGGCATGATAAGAGAGCTGGAGATTCATAATTTTCGGGGCATTCATACCGGCAAGCTGGATTCCCTGCGTCAATTTAATTTAATTGTTGGTCCCAATAATGCCGGCAAGTCGGCCATATTAGAGGCCATTTATCTGGCTGCCGCTGCCGATCGCCCTGCCGGCCTGACCGTTTCTGATAACGGCCGTTCTGAAAACTATCCCGTCACTTTGCCGACAAAAGACATGCTTGATCAGGAACCCGCCGATCATCTGGCCAAGCGCCATAAGCTTGGGAAGCCGTCTAACGGCGCCAATCACTTTAGCCAACAAGTTCTACAGATCACTATAAGCGATGATCGGTTACCCATCCATACTTTTGAGCTAACTGCCGACAATGAGCCTCTCGACCAAAGCGAAGCGCAACAGATCAGTCTGTTTTGTATGCCGCCGCCCGATCGAGAGCAAGCGGTACGTCTAACAGCTTTAGCGACTCAACTCACCGGCCAACCGGTAGAAAACTGGTCGACAGATCAACAGCTTACTTTTTGTTGGCAACGTGAACTAACCTATTTTTATCAAGGAAGCGCCAGTTGGTGGGTCACCGGCAAACTTCCCCCGGCTCACCATGTGCTCTACTACGATATGCTCACTGTGCAGGAGCATCTTCCTGCGGCTTTTTATGAAGAGATGCTGGCCACTGTGCCAGGGTGGACGCAAAAAGTGGCCCGACGGTTTGGCCGTATTTTTGATCTCCCTCAGTCCTTCACCGTGCAATTTTTGCCCACGAAACAGGAACAGCAGGCTATCCAGGGCTGGATTGCTCCTGACGAAAGTACGGCTGTGCCCATTGACGCATGGGGAGACGGCGCCCGTGCCGCCTTCAAACTCCTCACCCCTCTCGTCGCTTTGGCTCATTTGGCCACACCGGATAAACCGGGGTTGCTGTTGTGGGAAGAGCCGGAAATGTTTCAAAACCCACAAACCCTGGGCAAGCTCCTGCGCGAGGTCGCCGATATCGTACGCGGCAAACCTATCCAGGTTTTTATGGTTTCCCACAGCCTGGAAGTTATTGCTCATCTAACCGAGATGTATCAGGACAATGCTTTTGCCGCCGACGAAATCATTACGTTTTTAGCAAGCCTGCAACAAGGCCGGCTACAATCCACCTGGTTTGATGTCAACAATTTACTTAGTTGGCTGGAGAGCGGTCTGGACCCCCGCGTTTGGGATGAGTTTGTGCCGCCCGTGCAGTTTCGTTTATCAGCGGAGCTGGAAGAATGAAGATTTACCTCTTTTGTGAAGGGCAAACGGAAAAAAACGTCGTTGAGAAATTTGCGGCTCTGGCCAATCCAAGCTTTAAAGGCGACGGTAAGGCGAAAGTCAATAACCAGATGACCAGTACGCTTGGACCTTTGATTGGCAAGCCTGACGCAATACGCGTTCTCATCATGCGCGACCTGGATAAAGGTGAAGCGCCGGAAGACATTGTCCAAAGCATCAGGAACGCTGTACAAAAGATGTTAACCGATCGACAAATTTCCGGCGGGGTGGATTTTCAGCCGCATAAGGCGTATCCAAATGTTTATCTCCTTTCATTGGACGAGTTTGATCTGCACCTCGCCTTACATTTGGCGCTTGATAAATGGCATGATTCGTTCATTAACGCCACCATCGACGATTATGTATTAGACCTCGCCTTGCGGGAACAAACTGCTTCAAGCCTTTTACGCAAAAAGGAATGGTCAACTACCCCGGCTCAGATTATCCGCAAAGTAACCGAGCGCATTCCTGCCCTATTGCAAGACAATGGTATTCCGTTGCAAGAGGCAAAAGATTATGTGCGTCTATACGCCGCCGTGATTCAGGCGCATTCGTCCCCTGCTATTTTTGCCGGCAAAGTAGTTGCCAATGCGAGTCAAGAAGATAAACAGAATGTCTTTGCCCCCCTACTTGCGGCACTCAACTTTTTAGAGGAGCCATCGTCATGAGCAGTTACGATTTCTGGGCGAATCATTCCTTTCTGGATTCATCTCAGGTGTCTGAAAAGGCCGCGGTAGATTATTTACTGAAGGGGAGCAGAAATCCCTATCCTCAGGATGTCCCGGATATTTCAGCCCGGATCGCTCTTTCGGCACTCTCTCTATTGGGAGATAAGGAATATGCACGCACAGGAACACGGCGCGAAGCGGGCGGTCTAAGTCACCTATACAAACAACAATCCTTTCAGGATTATTTGCACGAGCGATTTATACGTTATCACGATTTGCTGGAAGCATCGCCGGATCTGTCCAACTTGCCTGCCGGAAGCTTTACCCTTTCATTTACTTTCACTCTGGACAAACCCTATATCAGCAAAGATGATACGGCCCTGCATCTGCTGGATAACCCGGTGAAGAAGGATTGGGTGTTCAAATTGCCTTATGTGGCCTCGACCCAATGGAAAGGGGCATTACGCGCGACCATGGTGAGGCAGTTGGTCGACTGGTGGCAATCTTTGGAGCAGGCGCAGCAATCACAGCGCACACAACAAAAACAATTTGTGATATGGCGTGTTCAGTTAACTCGCCTGTTTGGCACAGAGACGGAAAATCTTCAATATTACCTGGAGCGTTGTGGCGGGGAGAAGCTGGGTCAATGGTATAAGCGGTACGTACGCCGCTTCCTGTCCCAGAGCAGCTTTTTGGCCGGTCGCCTCTATTTCTATCCTTCTTTCTTCCATCGTCTTAGCCTGGAAGTCATCAACCCCCACGATCGAGAGACGGGAGCCGGCTCACTGCCCATCTACTTTGAATCCGTTCCCATCGGGGCGACGGCTCCCTTTACGCTGCTCTACACGCCCCTCGACCGCGTCGGCCGGGATGGGGCGGAGACGCGGCGACAAGTCACGGCTGATTTACAGTTGATTGCCGGCGGTTTGCAAGCCATGCTGACGGTTTATGGCTTTGGCGCCAAGACCAGCAGCGGCTTTGGGGTGGCAGACGACGCTATTGAAGCTGGCGTGCTGGTAGTCAAACTACCGGATGTTACTTTTCCCCAGATTGAGGGTCCGCCAATCCAAAAGCCTGATGATGAGTATCTGAAGTACTTAGATGAAACTGGGCAGATAAAATCCGGATTTGAAGGAAATGGAGAAGGCGGGCTGATGAGTAACCGAGAATATAAAGATGGAGGAGAACAATTAGGCGGCGGAAGCCTGTCAGAGTTTAAAGCATTTAGAAAATGGTATGATGAACATGGGAAAGAGTGGCAAGAATCATTCAAAACTGGAACTTCGGCGGCAATCCATCCAACCCTTTCCTTTGAGCGGCTCGGCCAACTCAGCGAAATTCTGCATCAAATGGGGGATGGCGCATGAGCCAGTTAAACGATGATGCCAAACAAGCGCTACGCTTAGCCGCTGTCGGCGCATTACTTCACAACCTGGGTAAAATCAACGCAAAATTCTTGGATAAACAGATTAATCGCGCAAGCAATGACTATCTCTATCAACATATTCTCGCCCTCATTGCTCCTTATGTTGATAGACTGCCATCTGACTGGCAGAGCGATTTTGATGTCAACAAGCTCACCGCCTCTGACATTTTAGATAGCGCCACTGTAACGGCCTTGAAAACCGGTTTCCATTTGCCTTCCCCTCTGGATGATCGCGCTGATTATACTGTTGGTGACCTAATCGAGTATTTGGGGCAAGGCGAACGTTGGTATGAAGAAAATGATGGAAAATACAGAATTGAGCATATTTTCTCCACTGGCTCGCGCCTAACTCATCTAATGAACCGCGCACATCGCGGCGCGTCCGGCGGTGAGAAGGAAGATATTGCCACCGCTCAACAGCCTTATGCAGGTGACCTATATCTCAGCACGCCTTTTGGCTACGAAACGGTCGCTCCCAACATCAATAATATCGACAATCTGCTGAATGAAATCGAAACAAAGATTCAGGAATATTTCCCGTTATCGGGTGATTCATTTCCCTTATTAGAAATCGTTGATGACCTACGGTTGTTACTTAGCCGAGCCGCTGCTGATACACGTCGGCCGCTCAATGATGTAACCGTCGGTGATATTGGTCATACCGGCATGGCTTTTTTGCTCACCCAAGCAGTTGAATGGATCATCACCAAACGCAGTATTAATCACACTGAACTGGCAAAAAGGGGAGAAGACAATACGTTATTTTGGCGTGTATTAACTGTTCATGTCGATGCCTTGCGGTATTTAGAAGAGGCATCTTCGATAGCTGATTTACGCGTGCGCCAGGAACGGTTAAAAGAGGCATTTCAAGCGGTCAGTTTTCAGCTAGAAAGAACCTTATTCGCAGTGAAAATTTATGGTGATGAACAATGTCGTCTATTTTTACTCCCAAATTTGGACCAGGACACCTCTGCTTACCAATCCATTCAACAGATTATCGACACTATAAGCATTGATGGTTTACGTTTGACCGCTCATTTATCCGGCTCGGTGACGAATCATCCCGACGACAACAATAAAACGTATATCGGTGACCAAGTAACAAATCAACTGCAAGAACTCCCTGCCTACAATTTTGATGCTGAGGCGATCACCAAATTTTGGCAACCCCCAACGTCAAATAAAGAAATATGTACAGCCTGTAACTTACGTCCACAAGGGTATGGGGCTGAGCGGATTGAGGCATACAAACGCAATCTGACTTATTACCAAAACAAGGCAATTGAACGTAATATTTGCTGCATTTGTATGGACCAACGGGCAGGTGTGGCCAAGACGTGGGCAAAAGATAAATTAGACAAAACTGTTTGGTTAGATGAGGTGGCGGACGGCAACGGGCGTTTGGCGCTGATTGTCGGACATTGGAATCTCGAGAACTTTATTCAGAGTCATTTCTACCCTCACGCCAATCATGCGCAAGCCCAAACAATTTGGCGACATACCGTCAAGTTTCTCAACAACACTCCCTCTGACAAGCATACTTTCACGATAAATGGACAGCCATATATTTGGCAAGGCAGTCAGTTCATTATATGCGGCGAACAAGAGCTTTCCCCTTTGAAGCAGCCATGCCTTATTGTCCATGCACCATCGTCAATGGATGTCACGGTACAGGATGTTAACATTACAGATGACAAACTATCATTGACGGTTGCGGAGGATTTGACTGAACAATTTCCCGTCAATTCTCGAGTAAAATGTTTAGGACAAGATTTCCAAATTGTTGAGGCCAATGTTTTTGAGGCAATAGACGAGCGAGGAAAGCAAAAAGTTCTAGAGACTGTCCTCTGGGATGCTACTTATCCCTTTATCGTTCAGCAGGCAACCAGAGTGAATATTGGTGAGGGTGCGAAAAATAAATCTTTCGCGCGTCTGCGCCGCATTTGGCAAACTACGCAAACCTTCTGGAAAACGGCCCTGGGCGAGAAAGATGCAAATGGCGATCCACTATTGCTTCCAACGGATCATCGATTAGAGATTATTCCTCAAAATCGGGGCGATTTGAAGTTAAATTATTATCAGGCCTACGATCTGAAACTGACCGACAGTGTGAAACTCAGTGTTGTTTGGGATCCCGACAATCAACGCTTTATCACCTGCGACAACCTAGAGTACCTCGCCAAACCTGAACTGCTCGACAAACCGGTTGCGGAGTGTTTGAAAGGCGAACTTGATCTGGAAGAACCGACCGGCTATGGCAGCAAGAACAAGGTATGGGGCAAAATTACGATTGAACAGGTCTGCCCAATAGCAAATAGCAGTTACATTCCCGCCATCCCCATCCTTGCCGAGCCGCGCACCTTTATGGCCCTGGTTCCTGCCGACAAGGCGTTGGACATTCTGCAAGCCGTTCAGACAAAATACGCACGTGAGATGGGCAAAGTGCGCAACCGCCTGCCCCTGCACATGGGCGTTGTCTATTTCCAGCGCCGCACGCCGCTCCGGGCCGCCCTGGACGCAGGGCGACGCATGTTGCGCTACGAAGCTCCCCAGGCGCTTGACCAAACCTGGGTGGTGAAAGGCGTACAGTCGGGTCTGTTGCCGGATGATCAACAGCTTCTGGCAGAAGAAACCCAGCAATTTTCGACAACAATTGCAGTCGAACTGGAACAGGCAGGTCGCTCCTTCACTTGGTACGTTCCTGCCAAAATGGGCGATGGGCAAACCGATGATCATTGGTACCCCTATGTTTTTACACGGAGCAATGTTGACGGCCGCCAACGCATTTTCAAAGCTTTACGCCCCACAGCAAACGGCACAAATGAAGAATGTCGGCTTGTCCATGCGGCGGAACTTGTATCTGGTGATGAAATCTACTTCACGCCGGCCACCTTTGACTTCGAGTGGCTGGATACCAGCGCGCGCCGTTTTGAAATCGCCTATGATGAAAGCGGCGTTCGCTATGATCGCACATCGCGCCCCTATTTGCTGGATGAGCTAAGCGACATTCAGAAAGCCTGGACGTTCTTGTCCGAAGGCCTGACAAGCAGCCAAATCTACGCCCTGCGCGACACCATTGAAACGCGGCGCGAAGCCTGGCAAGCTGCGCCGGACAACCCGGCGTTCAAACAGCTATGCAGCGATACTATCCGTAACGCGCAGTGGAAGAGTCTTCCTGACGCCAATGAGATTGAGAAGCTGACAGGATGGGCCGTCTCCGGCCTGCTGGCGGACAGCATAGAGTTATATATGGGGATCATGAAACAAAAACCGCAGCTCGATTCAGTTCGCACGGGGGAGGGAACAGTATAATGAGCACATCATTTTGCCGCGAGGAATTCTTTTTGATGACGTTGGATCCGGTCCATGTCGGCGCCGGAGCGCAGCGATTGGGTCGGGTCGATTTGAGCATTGTACGCGAACCGGGCACACGACTGCCCAAAATTCCGGGAACCTCGCTCAATGGCGCCATTCGTCAGTATGCCGCCTACTGTTACGGAAGTTTGCGCTGCGCAGGCGCGGGGCAGGGTGACGGCGATAAGGCGCACTGCCGCGATGAGAAGTGCCCGATCTGTTACACATTCGGCTATCTGCGCGGCCAGGACGGCGGACAGAGCGGGACTGTGAACATTGGCGATGCACGATTACTGCTTTTTCCTGTCTACTCGCTGGCCGGACCCGTCTGGGTGACCAGTCCGACAATTTTACGCGAGTTTGGCTGGCAGGGAGGTGACCCCGGTAATCAGGTGCGCTTAGGAACGGGTATCCAAGAGCACAGTCATTTCAACCTGGGTTGGCTGATGCTGGAAAAGGCGGACGTTCCGTTTGAATGGCCGACAGATAAGATTTCTCATGTGCCGGATGAAATTACAACACGCACGGCTCTTGTGTCGGATAAATTGTTCAGCCAAATCGTGAACAGTAATCTGGAAGTGCGCACCTCCGTCAGCATCGATCCGGAAACGGGGGCCGCGGCCGAAAAAGCTCTCTTCACCTATGAAGCCATTCCGCGTGCCACGCTACTCTGGACCACGATCGTACAGGACGACTATCGCAACAAATTTCCTGAAACAAGCAAGAAGTGCAAGATCGAAACTGACGAAACAAATGGTGGATTAAAGAAGAGATTTACCCACAACGATGGAGACCCTTTGGCGGAAACATGGAAAAGCCCGCTGGATGTAGTGCGAGCAGGGCTTGGTCTGGCCGAACTGCTGGGAATCGGCGGGATGGGAACGCGCGGCTTCGGTCGAGTGCGCCTTTTGAAGAGTAAGACGAACTCTGAAGCTGAGAAATCTGAAATTGAGGAAGGAGCAGCGCCATGACGATTCTCAACTTGGATCAACGGGCGGCCCAGTATGCGCAAAAGATGATTGAGAACGGCAAGGCGATATCGGAAGTCAGCAAACCCATCGACACAGTGGAACGGCTTGTGACGAAGACCCTCGGCGTTCTGCAGGAACAGGGCGTCTACGCCATGCTTTTGTTTCTTTACTCGCGGACCAGCGATGAAGGAAAAGTCGCGCCTGTCATTCGCAACAACCTATTCCGTTTATTGAAGGATGTGAGCGATCAAGATGGCGGCGACACAAGCAGCTGTTTACCGGGGTTTCAAGATTTGGCTGTGCCTGGTGATAATGCCGACGCGCAAACAGCTCTAAAATTCTATAGCGACCATGCCTTGGGCGATCTGGACCGTCTGCTTCTGGTTCGCGAGCTATACGAGCAGACGTTGATTTACGCCCGTTATGGGGCAAAGGCAGCGTCCTCATCATGAGTTGGCAGAAATATTCCATGGTCTTCCGCCTGGAAAGCCCGCTGCACATCGGCTATCGCAAAGTCGGCAACTTGATGCAGACGCGCGGGTATGTGCCGGGCAAAAATTTGTGGGCTGTCCTGACAGCCCGCCTGACCCGCGATTATGATGACGGGGCGAAGGGTCAACGTTACAAGGCGATAGGCGATCTCGTACAAGAGCATTTTCGCTTCCCCTATCTGTATCCGGCCATGCCGGACGACAACGGATACAAAGTTCACTACCCATGGCAAGAGGACTTCGATTATCTCTTCCTGAACAGTTACGCCAGTGCCGCGCTGGATTATGCGCGGCAGGCGGCGGAAGACGGGTTGCTGCATGAGACAGAATTTATCGCTCCTTACACACGCACCGGCCGGCCTGTCTTTCTGATAGGCGATTTCTATGTTCAAACCGATTTGCCGGCGTCGCTGGACAACTGGCTGGATGCTCTCAAAAAATTCCAAATCGGGGCGGAACGCAGTTATGGCTGGGGGCGTATGCAACTTGTCTCACACACGAAACAGGATGAACCATCCACAAGCGCGCCGCGCGCCACGACGTGCAACGGGCGCATCACCGCGCACCTGAAAGCAGAGCAGAACATGACGGGCATCGCCGGCCCCGTCGAGCCGTTGATTGGGTGGGAGCGCAATAACGATATGGGCGGTAACAGTCGTTGGAGATTGAGCAGGCAAGCAATTATTTGCTATGCGCCAGGGAGCATGATTGATGAAGATCGAGACTTTATTATTGGGGCAGACGGTCGTTGGGAATAGATAAAAATTATACTTGAAACAACACACGCTCAACGTTTGTATCTGAAGCGAGGTTTTCAAGTTATACGAAGCCGAAACGAACGTGGCATTTCGTTAGACGTCATGTCATTGGATCTGGAACAGGAAAACTAACGAAATCAGTGAGACTCGACTTCCATAGACCATTTTACAAGTCGCCGGCTTATCTCAACAATGGCTATGCGATAACGATTGCTCCTGGCAATCCTCAGCTCTTTCCACGCCGCACAATCCCCACTCATCACGCCTAATGAAAATGATACCGCGCTGGGCCGCCAGAATATATCAAGGGATTGCGCTTGGCAATGCGACAACAATCTCAACTTTCCCGATGGAATTCGGGGCGGTTGAGGATAAGCTGAGCGTGAAGAAGGCCACACTGCAGGAACAGCCGCACCACGCGCGTCCTGTAGAGTAAATCCGCCCGCCCTTTTCAACTGCGCTTGTCTATCTTTACAGCGATTCAGGGCCGATTCTTTCTACAGGAGAGTGCATTGTATGGATATCACCGATTTTATTTCCGAGGCGGACGTTCAGCAGGCATGCCGGGAGTTAGGGATCCGCGACTGGAGCAAGCTGACCAATACGGAAGTTGAGCTTGAAGAGGCCGGAATAATCCGAGCCTCCATTGGTGCGGAAGCGCTGGAAATACCCGTTGAATGGTTTCAGCAAGGGCTGGAGGTGGAACTGGAGCATGGGCGGCAGTTCCCGGATGCGAATGTGACAAACAACCACCCCATCTTAACGGGCAAGATCGTGCTGGCTCATCTCAAGGAAATATTGGACTATTATCTGCGCCTCAATGTCGCAGAACTTGAAGGCGACCTGCTCAAGGCTTCCCGGAGCGGCGAGGCTGAGAAATTGGCGCGTATATACAAAAAGCTAATCGACGCCAGGGCTGTATTGAGTGAATGGGAACAAGCGGGGCAATGATATGGCAGGAGCAAAGCGGGCCGCTACGCCTGCCGGCCTGACGAAGAAAGCTGGTCACCGCGGATGCGCATGACTGTAGGCGCAGTTTTCCGATGGCATCGGGAATCGCGTACCGGGTGACCAGCGGCCGCTCAATGAACTCTATGCCGATTTATCCCTGATCGGCGATGCGTTTTCTCACGCCGTTTGTATCTACTCGGTAAAGTGCGCAAAATTGACCAACGCACTTCCGATCTTCTTTATAACCTCGCGTAAGCATTGGTCCTCCCGCACGACAAATTTCCCCAAAAGTCCGTCGTTACGTTTCCCGCTTGACTTGTAGCTGACTACAAGGTTTATACTGTTTGGCGTAGAAGTCAACAGACACGCGCCAAGCGAGAGCGAGCGCCGTTTTGAAAGGCGGGAATATCATGCAAAGCCTGACCCGAGGAAAACTTGCCAAAATCGCGGGCGTGAATTCAGAGACGCTGCGCTATTACGAACAGCGCGGGCTGTTGCCGGATCCGCCGCGCGGGGAGTCGGGCTACAGGCTCTATCCCCAGGAATCTGTTGACCGCCTGCGTTTCATCAAGGGCGCGCAGGAACTCGGCTTCACGCTGGACGAGGTGAAGGAGCTGCTCCTTCTGCGCGTCAATGAAGACGCGGACAAGGGTGACGTCCGGCTGCGCGCGCAGCGGAAAGTGGCACAGATCGAGCAGAAGATCCAGGCGCTCCAGTGTATGCGCGACGCATTGGCGCAGTTGATCCACGAGTGCAGCGGAGAAGGTCCCACCAGCGATTGCCCGATTTTGGAGGCCATGGAAAACCATACGTTTTACCCCACAACCCCCTGACCAATTACCCTCTTTTCTGACCGACCGCGGAGGATCGCCACATTGATGCAACCCATCGATTTTAACTCTTCTGAGCAGAGCCGCCGATTGCCCATGGATCGACGCACCTTTCTTCAACTGGCCGGTTGGTCCCTGATGTCAGCCGGCTTCGTCGCCTGCAGCGCCCCCCAACCGCTCTCCCCGCCCGCGGCGGCAGAGGAAGCGGCTTCGACGACGTCTGAGCCCGATCTCGAACTCACCCTGACGGCCGCCCCGGCGACGGCCACGATCCTGCCGGGCGCGGAGACGAACGTCTGGCGCTATACCGGCGAGGTGCTTGAGGGCGATCCCGCCGCGCTCCAGACGCTGGAAGGCTCCTATCTGGGACCGGTTCTGCGCCTGCGCCAAGGGCAGCGGGTGCGCATCCATTTCATCAACGACTTGCCGGAAGCGAGCATCATCCACTGGCATGGGCTCATCGTGCCGGAGGAGATGGACGGACACCCGCGCTATGTTGTGGAGCCGGGCGAACGCTACGTCTATGACTTTACCGTCAACAATCAGGCCGGGACGTATTGGTATCATCCTCATCCCCATGGGCGAACCGGGCCGCAGGTGTGGATGGGGCTGGCGGGCCTCCTGATCGTGAGCGATGAGGAAGAGGCCGCGCTTGACCTGCCGGACGGCGATTATGATCTGCCCCTGGTCATTCAGGACCGTCAGTTCGATGATCAACAGCAGTTTGTCTATGGCGGAGCAGCCATGGGCGGCGGCATGATGGGCGGCATGAATCACGGCGGGATGGGCGGCATGATGGGCGGTAATTCCGCTGCCGGCGGCGTCGACATGATGACAAGCATGATGGGGCAACTGGGCGACCGGATTCTCGTCAACGGCCAGGCGGATTTTCAGGCTTCAGTCGCCACACGGGCCTATCGCCTGCGCCTGCTCAACGGCTCGAACTCGCGCATCTACAAGCTCGCCTGGGATGACGGGACGCCGCTGACGGTCATCGGCGCTGACGGCGGGCTGCTGGAACGCCCGGTGGAAAAGCCCTACATCACGCTGGCGCCTGCACAGCGGGCGGATCTCTGGGTTGACTTCAGCGGGGACGCGCCGGGCGTCCAGCGGCAGTTGGTCAGCCTGGCCTTTTCAGGCGTCGAGATGGGCGGCATGATGGAGACCAATCCGCTGCACCAGGGCGCGCCCTTCTCCGTCATGACCGTACACGTTGACCGCCAGGAGGCCGAAACCCGCACATTGCCGGAACGTTTGGCAACGCCGGCGGCGCTTGACCCGGCCCAGGCGACGAATGCCGACGCGCCCCGCCAATCTGAACTCTACATGCAGAATATGCTCTGGACGATCAACGGCCGTGAGTTCGAGATGGACGCGGTGGCCCAGGATGAAGAGGTGATCCTGAATCAACCGATGCTGTGGGAATTTGTCAATCTGCCCGGACGGGGCATGATGGCGGATTTCATGGCGCATCCCATGCACATTCACGGCGTCCACTTCCAGGTCATTGATCGTCAGGTTGATCCGGCCTACAGTGAAGGGTGGGACTCTCTGAGCGAGGGGCAGGTGGATGAGGGGCTGCGGGATACCGTGTTGGTCATGCCGGGGGAACGGGTACGGCTGTTGATGCAATTCACAGAACCGGGGCTCTTCCTCTATCACTGCCACCTGCTGGAACACGAGGACCTCTCCATGATGCGTAATTTCCGCGTGAACGCGTAGCAGGAAGCTCGACATGCGGCAGGGTGCGGGCGCCCGCACCCTGCCGCATAAAACCCGATGGACGGACCAATTGAACAGGAGCGCCGACAATGCAGACGGACCACAGCGGACACGACAGCGCGCAACACCCGACCGATCACGACACGATGGACCATGGAAGCATGGACCACAGCAAGATGGGGCGCGGGGATATGGGCCATGGCGATATGGATCACGGGGATATGGGCCATGGCGGCATGGATCACACCGGCCACGAGATCATGTTCCGCAACCGCTTCTGGGTCTGTCTGGTCCTGAGCATCCCGGTCATCATCTACAGTCCAACGGTCCAGGGCTGGTTCGGCTACACCGCGCCCGCCTTCCCCGGCAGCGGCCTGATCGTGCCGCTTCTCTCCACCGTTATCTTCTTCTACGGCGGCCTGCCCTTCCTGCAGATGGCGAAGAGCGAACTGCAAACAGGCGGCCCGGCCATGATGTCCCTCATCTCGCTGGCCATTACCGTCGCGTACGTCTACAGCATGGCGGGGCTCTTCTTCCGCTTTGGCGATGATTTCTTCTGGGAACTGGTCAGCCTGGTTGACATTATGCTGCTGGGCCATTGGATCGAAATGCGCAGCGTGCGTCAGGCGTCGGGGTCGTTGGATGCATTGGCCAGGCTATTGCCCGACACGGCCGAGGTCATCCTGCCCGACGGCAAGACGGAAGAGCACCCCGTCAGCCGCCTGCAAACGGATCAGCTCGTCCTGGTGCGCCCCGGCGCGGGCATTCCCGCCGACGGCGTGGTCAGCGACGGCAGCTCTGAGGTCGATGAGTCCATGGTGACGGGCGAATCAAGACCGGTGGCCAAGGAAGAGGGCTCCAAGGTGGTCGCGGGCACGGTCAACTCGGGGAACGGCAGCCTGCGGGTGAAGATTACCGCGGTCGGCGAGGAGACGGCTCTGTCGGGGATTATGCGGCTGGTCAAGGAGGCGCAACAGAGCAAGTCGCCCACCCAGCTGTTGGCCAATCGGGCCGCGTCGTTTCTCTTTTACGCCGCTGTCACCGTGGCGCTGATTGCGGGCATTGCGTGGACAATCCATGACGGCGGCGTCACGCCCAGGGTGATCTCGACCGTGGTCTCCGTGCTGGTCATCGCCTGTCCCCACGCGTTGGGGCTGGCGGTCCCGCTGGTCGTCGCCAATACCACCGGACTGGGCGCACAAAACGGCATCCTGATCCGCAACCGTCAGGCGATTGAAACAGCCCGAAAGCTGGATGTGATCGTCTTCGACAAGACGGGCACGCTGACCGAAGGCAAGTTCGCGTCCCTGGCGTAATATTTGCATCCTCGGAAAAATTGAGAGTAGCAGGCTCTCGACTTTTCTGCTAAAATCGTCATGCACAAATGTTCTGAAATTTTCAGCCGCCAAAACGATGAAGGCCAATCATGCCGGTCAACTCGAATAAGCCAGAGAGATGGAAAGCGGATGTAGCTCAATCGGTTGACTTTTACAACGAGTGGTTCATGAGTTTTGCTCCAGACACATATCGGAATACGCGCCTGAGGACGACCGAACAAGTTCTGGAGGCGTTCAAGTTGACAGAGAACCTGACAAATATCGGCCCAAAGGTTTTAAAAGCGCACCCATCGATTGTTGAAATTTTGCGAATGTCAACCGCTCCGCCAATCGCGCGCGATCGCCTAATCGGCTTATCAGGAGTTTCTTCGACTGTCATCCGTAACATGGAGCTGAATAACCGTCTTCCCCCAAGCCTGGATGATGCGGACATAGATGCGGCGTTAGAAAAAATTGGCTACGTGATCAGCAGACTGCTGGATCGAGATATCTTCACATGGTCAAACAAAGACAAAGATGCTTCACAAGATATTGTATACAGAGCCGCAACAGTTATTGCGGATAGGCTATGTGGTGCAATAGCAAATCCGATTATCCGAAATGCCCAAGAACAGCGTCAGCTTGCTACAATTGAAAGATGGTTAAACGAGCGGGGATATAATCTTCTTGAGGCAAGTGACAGAGTAGCCTTTGATTCGATCCCGGCGGGATCGTTTACATTTCGTCTCAATATCCCGATCCAACAAAAAGGACGCGATCAGCAAGTGAATATTCCTATCGACGCAGTTGTTATGCCCCAAAATGCTCAGGCCGGCGAAAAGCCCCTATTGATTGAAGCAAAATCTGCTGGTGATTTTACAAACACAAACAAGAGGCGCAAGGAAGAGGCGGTAAAAGTCAGTCAGCTACGACACACCTATGGGCAGGATGTCCATTTCGTTCTCTTTCTCTGCGGGTACTTTGATAGCGGATACTTGGGGTATGAAGCTGCAGAAGGAATTGACTGGGTTTGGGAGCATCGCCTTGAAGATCTAGCCGAATTCGGGTTATAGAATGATCGTAACAGACGTTGATACCGAGACATTGGAACAAAAAAGGATACAGTTACAAGCAAGGCTGGATCAAGCAAAAACGCCCAAAGAGCGTAATGTTATGGGCCAATTTGCTACTCCCCCACAATTAGCTTTAGAGATAGCGCACGCAACGAAAAACTTATTCTCCTCGTCAGATAAGGTGCGATTCTTAGACCCTGCGTTTGGAACCGGCGCTTTTTATGGAGCGCTGTTAAAAATCTTTCCGGCTCAACAGATTGATTGGGCTTTAGGCTATGAAGTCGATCCGCATTATGGGACAGCTGCCAAAAGCCTGTGGTCTAGTGCCAACTTGCAGCTTGAGCTGAAAGACTTTACCCAGGCTCAGCCGCCATCTGAAAATTCAAGTAAGGCAAATATATTAATTTGCAACCCCCCTTATGTTCGGCATCATCACTTATCGCCCGACGTCAAAAAGCGTCTAAGGAAGATCACATATCAAACAACAGGCATTCAGTTAAGCGGGTTATCCGGCCTATATTGCTATTTTCTTCTGCTCACCCATAAATGGCTTGCAGATGACGGAGTTGCGTGCTGGCTGATTCCCGGCGAGTTTATGGACGTAGCCTATGGACGTCAAGTAAAAGAGTATCTGCTTTCCAATGTGGATTTAATCCGTGTTCACCGCTTTAATCCATCCGGATCGAAGTTCGACGATGCGCTTGTATCATCAGCCGTTCTGTGGTTTAGAAAGCCGGCACAGCATAATAACCAACAGAAAGCTCAATTCAGCTTTGGCGACTCATTAGAATTGCCTGACGTTGTAAAATCTATCAACCTTAGTTCCCTATCATCAAAACAAAAGTGGTCAAAGCTAACCGCTGCTCCAAAAAACCGAATAGAAACCGGTGACGAAAAAGAGGCGTCTCTTCGATTCTCTGACCTATTCGAGATCAAGCGCGGAATTGCCACCGGCGCTAACAAATTTTTTATATTAACCCCTGAGCAAGCGCAAAATTTTGATCTACCCGACTCATTTCTGACCCCAATCCTTCCGAGCCCCAGGTTTGTCTCCGCGGACGAAATACAAGCCGACTCAAATGGGCTGCCGGTGATTGAGAAACGCCTCTTTCTGCTCAATTGCGCTCTGCCGGAACAAGTCATTCGCAGAGAACAACCCGCTTTATGGAAATATTTACAATCAGGTATCGAGCAAAATATCCATAACCGTTATCTCTGTCGTCACCGTAACCCCTGGTATACGCAAGATAAGCGTGCTCCGGCTCCTTTATTGTGTACGTATATGGGCAGAAACGAACAGCCGTTCCGATTCATTTTCAATCATTCACAAGCCATTACGGCGAACGTATATTTGATGCTCTATCCCAAAGATGTGCTGCAAAGGTATATTAATGAGGATGCGAGCCTGATGCGAGAAATTTGGAAATTGATTCGTCAAATCGAGCCAAACAACTTCATCGCAGAGGGACGCGTATACGGGGGAGGTCTACATAAGCTGGAGCCCAGGGAACTCAGCAACGTCTCCATTGAAAGTATTAGAAATGTTCTGCCTGATTTATCCCTCAATCAAACGCGGCAAATGTCGCTATTTTAGCGATGCGCAGATGCCTGAGAAGGACCTTCACGTTTTTATCGGCGCCGTACGGCGCCGCTGGCCTATTCCCGGAATGCTTCTGTAAGCGCAGCATACTCATCCCCGGCGTGAAATGCTCCCTGCGTTTTTCACGCGATTGCTTTTGCCCCTCGCCTTTTCTATAATGCCTGCACGATAATGCCGATATGTCGGCGCGCTCTCTCCATTACCCAATCGCCGGCAGACTGCGTCCGTCAGTAAAATCGAAACGTCATCGCACGCCCGATTTCGGCGATTTTCTCCAGGGAGTGCGTCAGGTTTGCTTTACGAGCAGAGATAACCATGTCCCGCCTGAATCCCCAATCGCAAAATTTCGGCCGCCTGACCGGCCAACAGAGAAAAGAGCTGACAGAGCTGCTGCAAGACGCCTTCAGCCTGAGCGGCCTGGATCGCATGCTGGTCCAACAGCTGAACCTGCGCAGCCGCGAAGAGTGGGCATTGGGCAATGATCTGCAAACGATTGTTTATCTCGTTATCGACAAAGCTGAGCAGCGCAGCCTGACCGCGGAGTTGCTGGCCGGCGCGCGTGCAGAACGACCTTCCCATGTAGGGCTCTTTCAATTTGCCCAGCAGTTTGATGCAGCCCCGTCTTCGGTCAAAGCGGAGAGAGTCGTACGCACCCATCTGGGCTTTTTAGACCCGGAAGTCTGGATGCCGGCCTTCATGGCGCGCCTGGGACAGGTTTGCAGAGTCGAGGTGCGCAATGGGGGGGCACGCGGAACCGGTTTTCTAATCGGGCCGGATTTGGTGCTGACCAATTATCATGTTGTCGCGGATCTGATAAGGGGCGAGCTTGCCCCGTCATTTGTGGAGATGCGCTTCGATCTGCCGGCCGGCATGGCCGGCGTCCTCTGTCCTCTGGCCGCCGAGAATTGGCTGGCCGCTGCATCAGGCGGCGAATCAGACGCCTTCGCCCATGCCACGCCGGATCACCTGGATTTCGCGCTTTTACGTCTGGAGCGGATGGTCGGCGATGAAATCATTGACGCGAGTGAGGGAACCCGCCGCGGCTGGATTCCCCTGCCTCCGGACAAGCCGCCCATGCAGCCGGGAGAACCGCTTCTCATGTTGGGCTATCCGGCAGGCGGCACGCTCAAGCTTTCGTTGGATACCAGCGCGCTTATGGAAATGAACCCCCAGGGCGCCCGCATCCGCTATCGCACCAACAGCGAGCCCGGTTCTTCCGGCTCGCCCTGCTTCAGCCTGGATTGGCGATTGCTGGCACTCCATCAGGCGGGCGATCCCGCTACGCCTCCCCGCTTCAACCAAGGCATTCCGATTTCCGCTATTCGTGCGTACTTACACTCTCTTCTGCAAGATAACAACCTGCCCCCCTGGCGCAAAAGCGTTCTTTCCCGACTGCTCGACAGTTCCAACTGAACAGTTATAATCAGCACAACTGAATAAGCGCGTTTTCGACCTCGACAGCACAGACACCTTTACATAGACACCATGCCGGCGCAACCCTTCACATCGGCAAATCGCCGACAACTGCAAGCAGCACTGCTGGACGCCTATCCGACGCTCCAGGCGTTGACGCGCCTCGTTGCGGTAGAGTTGGACGAAAACCTGGAACGTCTGGCTCCTATCCAGGGCAATACGCTGGACCATATCGTCGATGAATTCGTCAATGCCTATTGCACGGACAGCGGGCGTATCCAGCGGTTGCTGGCGGCTGCACGGAAGGGAAACCCCCAACATGCCGGCCTGGCGGCCCTGGCCGAGGCTTGGCAGGGGATCGCCTTTAATCTGACTCCCCCTTGCCCTTATCCGGGTATGACCGCATTTAATTCCCAGGACAACGCGCGCTTCTTTGGCAGAGAAGAGGAAACCGAGGCAATCATCCAGCGGCTGCGGCTCCACCCGCTGCTGGTCGTTATCGGACCGTCGGGCAGCGGCAAGTCATCGCTGCTCCAGGCCGGAGTGGTTCCGCGCCTGCAAGCGAGTACGCTCTTCGGCCAGGACCCCTGGCGCATCCATACATTACGTCCCGGAGATCCCTTGCCTCCCCGCCGACAAGCCGGGCCAGGCAAAGACCTGCTGCTCATTGATCAATATGAGGAACTATTTACCCTGCTCGCGCCGGATGAGGCGCGCGCCTATCAAGCTGAATTGGCCGGACGCGTGAGTCGGCCCAACCAGTGGATATTGCCGGCCGTGCGGGCCGACTTCTACGGCAAGCTCATGGGCGCGCCGCTATGGGCGGAGATGGAGCCTCATCTTTTCAACCTGCCGCCGCTGAGTCGGGAAAACCTGGTTGCGGCCATCGTCAAGCCGGCGGCGGCTGTAGGCGTGACGATCGCGCCCGAACTGACGGAACGATTGGCGGCTGACGCGGCAGACGAGCCGGGTGCGCTGCCTTTCCTGCAGGAAACGCTGGTTCTGCTCTGGGAGAAGGTCAAAGGCAAGCGGCTGTCTTTGCAGGCCTATACCGAATTAACCCGGGGGAATGCCCAGGGCAACGCAATCCAACTGGCCATGGCCCAACGGGGCGAGCAGCTCTACAATAACCTGTCGCCCCAACAACAGGTTGCGGCCCGGCGGATATTCCTGCGCCTAATCCAGTTCTCAGATGAAGGTCGGCCTACGCGTCGCCCCGCTCCCCGCGCGGCGCTGTCTTCCCTCCAGGATCAACCCGCTACCACCGACAGTACGCTGGCGGAATTGATCCATGGTCGCCTATTGGTCGCTTACGGGCAGAAGGCGCAGGAGCAGGTAGAGTTGGCCCATGAAGCATTAATTCAAGGCTGGCCGCGCCTGGCAGATTGGCAAAAAGAGTATGCAACAGCAGAATTGGCCCGTCGCCGTTTAGAGAATAAGCGTCAGGAATGGGTGCGTCTGGGGCAGGGCGAAGGCGGGCTGCTGGACCGTATGGAATTGAAGGATGCACAGGCGTGGTTGGCCAGTCCAGACGCGGACGCGGTGGGTGTCACTGCTGAGTTAGAACGCTTTATCCAAACCAGCGGTCAATTCGTCAATCCGGGCTTTCACCTCGCCGGCTCTCTCCTATTAGGCCTGGCCTCGCTAAGCGTAGTCGGTTTGGCGCTTCTGGCCTTTATGGGCTTGCGCGTGACCGGTCTGCCCTGGCCGCAAAAGTGGGCCCTCTCTGCATTACCGATCCTCGTCCTGAGTGCAGCTGCTCTTTATGGGTTGCTGCGCCTGCGAGCAGACCCATATCTCCCCCAACGTTGGTCCTACCACGTAGCTGGTTCCCGCATCCGGCGCGGTGCGATTTTGTTCACGGCTGCGGGCGCCCTTGCGCTGACGGGCTGGTTTCAAGTTAACACCATGGCCGCAGTCAGCCAGTGCAATGCTGTCGGTTTTCAAATCGGCATGCCCGGCATCAGAAATATGGGCGTCTCGGCCCCGGGACTGGACCCGTTGGGCGTCAGCCTATTTACCCAGACTATCAACACAGAAACTGCGGGGCAGGTGATCGCCCGCGCTGACTTTCCGCCCCGCTGCAATCGCTTGTTGGAGTACTTAGTCACGCTGACGCGTGTGCAGCGGGCGGGGAGTGACGAAGTGGCTTACACGGCTGTAATTGACGGACTAAGCGCCGGCGTGGTCGCAGCGCCGGTGATCAATGTCGTGGCGGTGGAAGCATGCAGCAATTTCCGTTTTCTGGGGCTCAAAGTTATACAAACGCTTAGCTATCCCACGCCGCGGCTGCGTGATGACGTAAGCCTGCCTGCGCCCAAAGGCTGTGCGGCATGGCTCGCCAATCAGGAGGGCTATGCGGCCGCACAGCAAAAGAATTACGCTGAAGCCATTCGCCAATATGAGCATGCATTGGCGCTGAGCGCGGACGAAGGCGCCGACTATGCGTTAGCGCGCCAGAACCTGGGCCTTGCGCTGCTGGAAGCAGGTCGGCTGGAAGAAGCGCGTGAGGAATTGGCTCGAGCCGTAACATTGACCGAGAAACGTTATGAGCCCGCCCTCATCAATTATGCACGGGTCTGTTATCGACTGGGCGATTGGGCGTGCGCGACTGAAACAAACCTGACCCTCATCGCGTCCACCACGGACAGGGAGGCGTTGGCCGAAGCGTACAACAATCTGGCCGTCGTCTATCGCAGCCAGGGTCTTTACGCTGATGCGTTCGCGGCATTGCAGGAAGGTGATGCGTATGTGGACGCGCCCAACGATTCCAATGCCTATGCGCTGGCGAAGAACCGGGGCATTACCCTCTATCTCAGCGGAGACAAGGCCAAGGCCCGCACCACACTGGAAGAGGCACGACAGCACGGAAGCAGATATGAAGAAGAGATTGTCTACTACCTAACCCAAATTGCGTTGGCTGAAGGAGATGAACCGGCGTGCAGCCTGTTAGACGCCTACCTGAGCCTGCCTCCCGGCAATCTCTTTCAGGAGGAAGAGCGGCGGGCGGACATGCGCGCGCGGCAGCAGCGTGAAGGGTGCAATCCGTGAGTTACCTGACACAATCCCGTGTCAGTGAAGCATATCGCGCACAGGAAGGAGCGTACCGATGACATGCTGTAGCCGTATCAACCATCCAAACGATTGGTTCTGCTCAGGACGGGTCTTACTTGGCCTCTCGCCACGACCGGCATGTAGTCAATCTGGCGTCAGAACGCCGGCAGGAACCGGCGCCCCAGGCGGAACCGATATTCCATCCGGCCAGGGCGGAGGCGGCGGCACGGAAATGCCGCTCCCCCCGTGGTTGGAGACATTGGAAGCGCGCATAGAAGAATACTATCAGGCCGACGGCATGGAGGCGATTCCGCCGGAATTACTCAATGCCTACAGCCAGGGTCTTTATGCCGAAGGATTTATGAAAGACGCGCTGGACGCCGCGGACTTTCAAGCCACGCTTCTCCCGGCGGAGTCGGGCTCGCTGTTACAGCGCAACACCCAGCTGCGCTATGACTTGCGCCAGGCTATGGGAACCCTGAACACATCCATCCCGTCGGAAGAACTCTCCAACTGGCAGCAGCGCATGGAAGCGATCCTGATCGATGCAGCAGGGTAACATTGCGTATTGGGGCGAAGGAGATGAGGCGCTGTTCGGGTTTACTTGACGGCATCCCCAGCACAGCCCCCTGTAGGGCGCATCTCGCCATCAGCAGGCAGGTGGTAAGATGCGCCCTACAGAGGGTTCTTATGCGCCGGACGGAGACAGCCCCTGCTTCGGCTCATCAAAGCGCAGGCTCACAAACGCGTTAATCAGCGCCACGAAGGCAGTACCAGGACCGCAGGTAAGACGGACGAATCAGGCCTGATTTTCCCAGGGATTTATGATGGATACATCGCTTGCAACAAAATCGCTTTCATTTCTTGTGACGACGATCAAATTATGTGTGTGCGCCACAGCAGCGATTAAGCCGTCAATTGCAACCATTGGGGAGTCGGTTCTTTCCGCCTTTGCCTGGATCGTTCCCCAGTTCTCCGCCACAGCTAAGTCGATTGGATAGATTCTTCTCCGATAATCTTCCAAAAGCGTATTTAGCCATTCGGCCAATCGATTTTTCTTTTTTGAGTCAGGGAGTTTTGTTATCCCCTTTCGTATTTCCCCTATCGTGATCACAGATAAATACAGCCGTTCATCCGGCGTATGATCGAGCCAGTCAATCACGTTCCCATCCGGCTTGAGCCTGACCAGTTCCGAAAGGACGCATGTATCCAATAGATAATTCACAACTCAACACTCCGTGGGCCATCTTTTTGCCGTTCAAAATCAACATCCTCATCGAGCTTGGGAATGCTCAACAGGAACTCTTTCAGCGTCGGCTTTTCTGACGTGATTCTCGCGTATTCTTCGGTTGATACGATCACCACCGCATCCTGTCCATGACGAGTGACAAATTGCGGTCCGATTTTCAATGCGTTTTCAACAACTTGACTGAATTTTGCCTTGGCATCCTGTAACTTCCACGCTTTATTCATAGTCCCCTGCTCCTTTTCACACTAGCGAAGTCTGCCCAATCATACTAGTCAGTCTAGTCCAATCAGCATGGTAAGTCCATCCCCATTTCAGGCAGATCACCGCTTCCCGACAGCAATCGGCCGGGGATAGCCGAATCAGGGACTTGGCTATCCCCGGCCTGTGGGCCTATTATTTACGCCTCAATGCAGTAGCGACCCGCGCCGCCCAGCACACTTCGGCGTGAATACCACGGTGGAAATTAGAGCCTTCTACCCGGAATTCATCAGGAAGGGAGCTGAACAGAGAGACGATTGCTGTCGATCGAAGGCGTGATCAAGACGCCCTGTTCGGTCGTGCGGCTGTCGCCGCCGTCCACCGCAGCCGCGTCCGTCGCCCCGCGCAGCAATACCTGCCAGGGCTTGGTTCCATTCTCCGCCCGAATGTCCAACGTGTTGCCGTCCCGGCGCACGTGCAGCGTGACAGCCGCGTCGCCGGCCAGGGTGGGCACAACGGCAGACGCAGACACGCCGTCGGCCAGGTCGAAAACGTGGAACGTCACGTTGTCGGCCAGGTCGTAATCGGGGCGCGTATCGTCGGCCCCCACGGGAATAATGCTGTTGGGGCGCGCCCAGAGAGGCAGGCTGAAAAAGTCGTAGGATTCCCGCCGCCAGCCGCCGCCTTCCACCGTTTCGCCGGTGAGGAAGTGGGTCCAGCACCCTTTGGGCAGATAGTAATCGACCGAGTTGTCATAGCGAAAAACCGGCGCGACCAGCAGAGAGTCCCCCAGCATATACTGGCGATCCAGCGTGTCACAGGCGGGGTCATCGGGAAATTCCAGAAGCATAGCCCGCATGACGGGCAGGCCCAGCTGATGCGCCTCCACAGCCGCGCCGTAGAGGTAGGGCATCAGGCGACATTTGAGCCGGGTGAAGTAGCGCAGTACGTCCACGGCCTCATCGTCGAAGAGCCAGGGCACGCGATAGGAAGTGCTGCCGTGCAGCCGACTGTGGGAAGAGAGTAAACCAAACGCGCACCAGCGCTTGTAAACCTCGGCCGGCGCGGTTTGCTCAAAGCCGCCGATATCGTGACTCCAGAAGCCGAAGCCGGACAGGGATAGGGAGAGGCCGCCGCGCAGGCTCTCGGCCATAGATTCGAAGGTGGCGGTACAATCGCCCCCCCAATGAACGGGGAATTGCTGACCGCCGGCCGTGGCGGAACGGGCAAAGACAACCGCTTCACCGGGCCCGCGCTCCTCCAGCAGCATCTGAAAAACGGTCTGGTTGTATAGCTGGGCGTAATAGTTATGCATCTTCACCGGGTCCGAGCCGTCATGGTAGACCACATCGGTGGGAATGCGCTCGCCAAAGTCAGTTTTGAACGAATCCACGCCCATCTTCAGCAGATCGCGCAGCTTATCCTGAAACCAACGGCAGGCCGCGGGATTGGTGAAATCGACCAGCCCCATGCCCGCCTGCCAGCGATCCCACTGCCAGACGTCGCCGTTGGGCTTTTGCACCAGATAGCCCTGAGCCATCCCCTCATCAAAAAGAGCGGAGCGTTGCGCGATGTAGGGATTGATCCAGACGCAGATGTGCAGACCCCGCGCCTTGAGGCGCCGGAGCATGCCCTCGGGGTCAGAAAAAGCCGCCAGGTCCCATTGGAGGTCAGTCCAGTGGAATTCCTTCATCCAGAAGCAATCAAAGTGAAAGACGTGAAGCGGGATATCGCGGTCGGCCATGCCCTGGACAAAGCTGGTGACGGTCTCCTCATCATAATTGGTGGTGAAGGAGGTGGAGAGCCACAAGCCGAATGACCAGGCCGGTGGCAGGGCCGGACGACCGGTCAGGGCCGTATAGCGGGTGAGCACATCTTTGGGCGTAGGGCCATTGATGATGAAATAGTCCAGAGTTTCGCCCGGGACGCTAAACTGGACGCGCGCCACCTTTTCTGAGGCGACTTCCAATGAGACCAGTTCCGGATGGTTGATGAAGACGCCATACCCTCGATTGGTCAGGTAAAAGGGGATGTTCTTGTAGGCCTGCTCACTGCTGGTGCCGCCGTCCTCGTTCCACAGATCAACCGTTTGGCCGTTTTTGACAAAAGGCGTAAAGCGCTCGCCCAAACCGTACACATATTCGCCCACGCCCAGATCGAGCTGCTCATGGATGTAGCGACCGGCAGGCGTGTCAACGTAGCCCATACCGCGCCAGTTGCTGCGGGTCAGAAGCCGGGAGCCGTCCAAATAATCGACACGCCAATCGTCGCCCTTGTCCACGCGTACGGTCAGATCGCCGCTGGTGAGCGCGGCAAAATCCGCCTCGTCTATGATGCGCAAGTCGGGAGTCGCCTGGGCATTGAGTTGAAAATCAGGCCCTAACACTCGCTGCCCTTTGAAATGCTGCATCTGCACGCGAACCACGTCCGGCATGGGCGACGAAAAGCGCACGGTCAGCAAGCCGATGTTGAGGACATCGCCCCGGTGGGTAATGCGCTTGGTGGTTCCGTAGACGGTAAGCGCGTCAGCCTCGACCTCCACATCGTGAACGTGGACGGGAAAGTGAGGCGTCACATCCGCGCGGAAATGCCAATAACCATCCGTAAATTTCATAAACGAATTCCTTATCGATTCTGGATCAAGCAAATCCACAGGACCGGCAGAGGCATGATGAGTGACTCGTGATGCGTAAATATTTGATGCGTGACCCGTGATTCGCACGCATCAAATATTCGCGCATCACAAACCAGACCACATGGATTCCTCAAAAATCCTGATTACTTGGACGCGCCGGACATGACGCCTTTGGTCAAGGTACGCTGGAAGAGCATGAAGAAGATAAACGCAGGCAATACGCCCAGAAAAGCCGCAGCGCTCTGGGTGGTGATGACCATCCCCCGCTCTCCCCGGGCCAGGGCCATGGCAATGGGCACCGTCTGGTTGGAGTTGGAGATCAGGAAGATCAGGGGCAGGAAGAAGTCGTTCCAGGTCCAGATGAAGAAAAAGACAAAGAGCACGGAAAGGGTCGGCCAGCTCAGGGGAATGATGATTCGGTAGAGCAATTGCAGCTTATTGCAGCCGTCCAGCCGGGCGGACTCCAGAACATCCGGGTTGAAGGAGCGAAAGACGGAGGTGAGCAGATAAGTGCCAAACGCGGTGTGGAGCGCCGACGAAATCAGAATGATGCTGAGGCGCGTGTTATATAAGTCAATCTGGTTAAAGAGATAGTAGAGCGGGTAGGCCAGGGATTCAGGCGGCAGTGCGATGGCCATCAAAAAGAACATGAGGAAGAAGGTGCGGCCGCGTATTTTCCCGATCCCCAAAGCAAAGGCATTGAAGAGGGAGAGGCCTACGGCCAATAGCGCCGTTGTGCTGCTGATGAACAGGCTATTGATCAGCTTGGTGGTGTAGTCCGTAAGCGACCAGGTGGTGCGGATTGCCTCCAGATCAAAGCTGCCGGGCAGGCTAAAAGGGCCGTTAGCCAGGTATTCGGCTTCCGTTTTGAACGAGTTGATGGTGATCATGAAAAACGGAAAAAGCATGATGAGCAGAAAAATCAGCAGCAGCACGAGCGTTCCGTATCTTGCGATCAGATCAGAGCCGCTTTTTTTGGTTGAAAATCCTGATGATGTGTTGGCGCTCATCTGCTAATCCTCCTGTCCGCTTTGCGCTCTGACGAAAAAATAGGTCATCAAAAGCACGATTGACGTTAGAACGGTGGCCATGGTGGCGCCATAGCCCACATTTGAGATCTCGAAGAAGTTCTTCCAGGCAAAGTAGGAGGCCACGGTGGTGGCGTTACCCGGTCCGCCGCTGGTCATGGCGTAGATAGGGCCGAAGGTCTTCAAGGCGGCAATGGTCGTGGTCAGCACGACCACGGCGATCTCCGGACGAATCATGTGTACGGTGATGTAGAACATCTGCTGGAACCAGTTGGCGCCGTCCATTTTGGCGGCTTCATAGACCTGGGGATCCACTCGCTGCAGGCCGGACATGAAGATCACCAACGGATAGCCAATCTGGAGCCAGACCAGCATCAACATCACCGAGGGCAGGGCCGTTCTGGCATTGCCCAGCCAATTCTGAGTCCAACCTTCCAGCCCGACGGCGGTCAACAAGGAGTTCAACACGCCCCAATCGGGCTGGAAAATCCATTTCCAGACGATGGCGGCCACAACAACCGGTACGATTTGGGGCAGGTAATAGCCGGCCCGCAAGAAGGCGGCCCAGCCGACGCCCAGCCTTTGACTGACAAAATCAAACAGAATCACCGCCAACAAGAGACCGATGATGGTCGGCAGGACGGTCATAGCGAGGATGAGGAGCAGGTTGTTCTTGAAGGAGGCCCAAAAGACGGCATCCCCCATGGCCCGCTGATAATTGGCCAGGCCAATCCACTCGGGCGCGCCGATTCCCTGCCACTTGGTAAAGCTGATCGCAATATTGGATACAAAGGGCAGAATAATCAACACCAGAAAGAAAACAATGCCGGGAACCAGAAACCAGGCGTACCCGGAATCCTTGTAGGATTGGGTCTGCTTCGATTGAGACTGGTTTCCGCCGGACAGAAACATTCCTTGAGCCATAGCTTATCTCTCCCGGGAGGGCGAAGCGGCAGACAAAGCGCAGCCCCGCCCTCCCTGTTTTTTTCGATATCAGCCGGATATCATGCGATTGGCGGCTGGTTGATTCGTGACAGGACGCATAACGATTCAACCAGTCACAAATCAACCAGCCATGCACCGCCCTGCTTATTCAAGCGTGTCCTTATACTCCTGCCAGGGACCGGCAATCTGGTCCAGAAAGGCGTCAGGCGTGATGGCGCCGTCAATCAACTGCTGCAAGCCGCCGCCCAGAACATCCATGTAGCCGGGCGCAGGCCAGTCGGGATAGAAAGCCAGGCCGTCATTCTCCACAATGGTGGAAAAGGCTGCGTTCAGCTCCCGATTTTTCTCATTCTCGATCTGGGAGAGATCGGCATTGATGGGAATGCCGCCCGCATTGGCCATGAGGGTTTGCACTTCCTCGCCTAAGACAATGTCCAGGAACTCATACGCCAGATCCTTGTTTTCGGCATTTTCGGGCACGACCAGCAGGTTGCCGCCGGAACCGGTGTTGAAGGTCTTGCCGGGCATAAGGAAAATGCCCCACTCAAAGTCGCTGATCTGATTTTGGAAGTTACCGAATTCCCAGCTGCCGGTCAGGATCATGGGGAAGCGCCCTTGGGCGAAGGCCGCGGTGGCGTCGTCCTGAATCACGCCATTGGCATTGTTGCCGTAGTAGCCATTGGCCACATGCTGGGCAAAGCGTTCTGCACCAAAGGTGAAAGCCGGGCCGTGGAAATCGAGATCGCTCTTGAAAAGTTGATAGGCTTCCACCATCTCGCGGTCGCCTTCGTAAAGCGCTAATTCGTAGAAATTCTGGGTCTCCGGCCACACGCTGCCTGCGCCAAGCGAGATGGGCACGACGTCCGCCGCGACAAACGTATCGGCTACGGCCTCAAACTCCTCCAGCGACGTGGGGACTTCCAGACCGTATTCCGCAAACATATCCTTGTTGTAGTAGACCATGACAAACTCACCGTAGGAAGTGATGCCGTAGAGCGGGCCGTCGCCCATGATGCCCCGCTCGTCATAACGGGCGGTGGTTTGCAGGCTGGTCCCCAACAGCTCATCCCAGCCCCGCTCGGCGGCAACGTCGGTCAGGTCGGTGAGCAGGCCCTGCTTCGAGTAAAGGCCGGCCGTGGCGTTGCCCTTGTTGACTTCCATGACGTCGGGCGCCTCATCGGTATTGAGGATCATCTGCGCGGTTTGCTGAATCTGCTCGAAGGTTTTCAGCTCAAACTCCACGGTGACATCGGGATGGGTTTCTTCAAAAATTTCCTGCGCTCTGGCCCAGGCGTCGCCCGTGGCGCTGCCCGGTTCTTCATAATGCCAAATTTTGAAGGTACGCGGTTCACCCTGGGCCGCAGAGCCTTCGCTCTGGCCGTCCGAGGACGATGCGCCCGAGCCGCCGCTCTGGCAACCTGCCAGAACCAACATCAAGATCAGGGTCAAAATCAAGGCTATCTTGGTCGAAAACTTAGCTTGCATCGCAACTCTCCATTGCTGTTTTCAGATTGGTGTGGACAAAAAAGGAAGCACTCGAATTGCTTGTAACTCGCAGCGGGGTCGGTCCCCATTAATATAGTTACGAGTCACGTCTCAAAAGAGCGGGTCAATTTGCTTGGGCGGGCATCATCTCCTTTCCAGGCGATCAAGCGCGCAGGCGATGCCAAAGTCTGAACCCAAGCCCTTCCCTATGCGAATATGCAAATCAGGAGAAAAAGCGTAGAATGAGGACAGGCGAGCAGGCATCGCTTTCTCCGCGAGAAAGCCGATTGAATTGCTTTGCCGACATGCGGGGATACCGGATTACTTGGCGGTAGGCGGTATCCCCTTTATTTTATTGGGATGTATTCATCAATTTTGATTGACCCAAACGCGCCCATGGGCCGTTATGCGGTCGATAACTCGCTCCTCCTTGCGGGAGATTCTCCCGAACTTTCACGTATAACCAGCTTACAGGGAATCAGTTTTCCGGAGATGTCGTTATTCCCGCCTTCCAACTGCCGGATGAGCATCTCCGTGCCCAGGCGCCCCAATTCGTAAGCAGGCGCTTCAGCGGTGGTAATGGTAGGCGTCATCATTTCAGCAAAGCGCGCGGAAGAGACGATGGCAACCACCGAAAAATCATCGGGAATAGAGAGGCCCTGATCCGCAATGGCGCGCAGGATGCCGGGGACAGCGCGGTCATTCATCGCGATGACTGCGGTAAGATCGGGGTCTGCGGCACGCAGCTCGTTGACTGCGCTATAGCCCGCTTGGGGAGATGCCTCGCAATAGCGCATGGTTCCGTGCAGCCCGTTGGCCGCTACCGTCTCCAAAAAGCGATTTTGCGCCCGGACAGCCGGGCCGTACCCCGCCTCAAACTCATCCACTGCGTGGTTGAGAAAGCCGATGTGCGTATGCCCCAATCCGACCAGATGGGCGATGACGATCGCCATGGTTTGGCCGAAGTCGATATCGATAAAGTTAAGCCCGGCATTGTCGGCGCAACGACCAATCATGGTAAAGGGGAAATCGGTGGTGCGCAGCAGGTCGATCCGCTCATCCTGGTCGTGAATCTCCATCACCACCACGCCATCGACCAGGCCCTGGCGCATAAGCTGCTGCAACTCCTCGGCATCCCGAATTTCGGTAGACCACAGCACCAGGTGATAGCCGTTCTCCCGGGCCGCATCCGCGGCGCTGACCACGAATTCCAGTTCGGTTAGCCCCATGCCCCGCTTCACAGCCGGGAACAAAAGCGCAATGATGCGACTTCGCTTGCTGGCCAGCCCGCGAGCCAATGCGTTGGGGCGATAGCCGAGTTCGTCCATGGCAGCAAAAATGCGCCGGCGCGTCTCTTCCGAAATGGGACGCGTCCCATTGATGGCATAAGAAACGGTGCTCAGCGCGACGCCGGCATGGCGGGCCACATCCTGCATGGTGGGCATTGGGATACTCTCAGATACAATTTTGGGTATAATTTATCGAAGCGTGTAGTCGAAGCGCTTCAACAATATAGCATGCTCAGGAGAGCTTGTCAAGCAGAAATAAAAATTTCGTCAAAAGTTGGTTTCTTTGTTAGCCGGGGGCTTACTGAAAAGTGCGTATAACGAAGTTGCCACCGTTCCCAACCTTGTCTAGAATGGGTTTATATTCACCTATTGTCAGGCAAAAAAGCAGGCGAAACCCAACAATGCAACCAGCAAAGGAGAATACCCATGGCAAATTTGATCGTGATCACCTTTGACAACGCAGAGGACGCGGACGAGGTGCGGACCACCATTCGTCAGGAGCAGAACCAGGACCTGATCAGCCTGGATGATTCGGCCGTCGTCGTCCGGGACGAGGACGGTAAGGTTCACGTCAAAAACGAAATGGACCGGGGCGTGAAGGTCGGCGCCGTAGGCGGGGGGATAATCGGACTCCTCATCGGCGGCATCTTCTTCCCTCTGACGGGGCTGCTGGCGGGGGTATTGGGCGGCATGGGCGTCGGCGCGTTGAGCGGCCTGGGCATCCAGAAGAGCTTTGTCAAAGAAGTATCCGATTCCCTGCAACCGGGAACGTCAGCCCTCTTTCTGATTGTGCGCCAGGCCAATGCAGACGCCGTTGTCGCGGCCCTCAAGCCATACAAGGGCAAAGTCCTGCAAACTACGCTGGATTCAGAAGACGAGCAGGCGCTGCGCGAGGTTCTGGCGCAAAGCAAGTAGCGGAAACAAATCAGCCATTTATTGATCCAGAAAATCCCCATGCAGACAACATCAACCCAGGCGCTTGACCGCCTCCTGGCGGGCAACCGCCGTTTTGCCGCGGGCGAGACCCGCTATGGACAAATCAGTCGCAGGGCCCGCTCTGAACTGCTGGCCGGACAACAGCCCCTGGCCATCCTCTTCGGCTGCGTCGATTCCCGCGTCTCCCCCACGGCCATCTTTGATGTGGACCCGGGCGAGGTGCTCATCATCCGCACGGCCGGACAGGTGCTGGACGACGCAGTGATCGCCAGCATCGAATTCGGCGTTGATGTGCTGGATATTCCCCTCATCGTGGTGTTGGGCCACACCCACTGCGGCGCGGTGACGGCCGCGGCTCAGCCAATCGACGCCGCGCCCCTGCCCGGCAAGCTAGGCGGGCTGGTTGACGCCATCCGCCCGGCTGTGGAGCAAGCCCGACAAGCGGATAGCCGTCAGACCGAAGAAGAGGTCATTGCCCGGGCTATCGGGCTGAATGTCCAACTCAGCATGCAGAATCTGCTGGACTCGCCCGTCATCGCGGCAGCTGTAGCCGCAGAACGCGTGAGCATCGTGGGCGTGGTCTATGATCTGGCGACCGGCGCAGTCAGTGAAGTAGGCGCAAATGAAGTAACGACAAGCGAACGAGCCTAAGTCATGCAGAATTTTCCCAGACGGCCGGTTTGATCATCCTCCGCAAAACCGGTAAGATACCCTCTTGCGCACCATTCACACGCCGTTTCTCGCGCCCGATTCTGAATTTCTATGAAGATGATCGTCGGCCTGGGCAATCCCGGCCCCAATTATGCCAATAACCGTCATAACATCGGCTTCCAGGCGGTAGACGTCTTCGCCGCGCGCCACGCTATTGCCCTGGCTCGACGGCAGCTCAAGGCCCGGGTCGGCGACGGCTGGGTAGAGCGCCGTGGCGATATCCTGAGCGTGTTGCAAGGCGGTCTGCCCCAGTTTGAGCGGGAAAAGGTGCTGCTGGTGCAGCCCCTTACCTACATGAACCGAAGCGGCGACGCGGTCGCGCCCCTGGCCCGCTACTATGACATTGCACCGGAAGAGATTATCGTGATCCATGACGATCTGGACCTGGATCCGGGCATGCTGCGCCTGCGCCGCAGCGGCGGTTCGGGCGGGCAAAACGGCATCAAGTCCATCATTGCACGCCTGGGACCGGACTTTCAGCGCGTACGCGTAGGCATAGGTCGCCCGCCCGGACGCATGGACCCCGCGGCCTATGTGCTGCAAAACTTCGGGCAGAAGGAGGAAGAGGAGATCTTCGTTCCCCTGCGCGAGCGCATTGCCCAGGCGCTGGAATGCTGGATTTTTGAAGGCATCGATACGGCGATGAATCGGTTTAATGGATAATGGTGAACGATTAATTATTAATGGTTAACGGGACGCATTAACAATTAACCGTCAGCAATTCACCATTAACCATTCAAAATATCCCAAAGACGCGCCACCTATTTAGAACCATGCTTACCCATCTCCTTTCTACCCTATCCGGCTTGCCGCCATTTATGGACTTGCTGGAGCGTCGGCCCGCCCAACCCCAGGCGCTTCTGACGTCGGCCCGGCCATTTGTGACCGCGGGTCTGCGCCGCCATACCGGGCAGCCGGTGGTGCTCCTCACCGCGCGGGAAGACACGGCCCGCCGGATCATCACGGAACTGGAGAGCTGGCTGCCGCCTGTTGACGAAGGCGGCCCGCCCGTCTACCTCTTCGCCGAGCCCGATGCGCTGCCCCGGGAGCGCATCGCCTGGAGCAGCCGGGTGCGCCAGCAGCGGTTGACGGCTCTGGCCGCGCTCCAGTCCCGCACGGGCGCGCCGCCCGTGGTGGTCGCCGGAGCCCAGGCGCTGGCCCAGATGACACTGCCCGTGCGGGAGCTGCGGCTGGCCCTGCGTCCCGTCAAAATCGGCGGCGTGGTGCGTCTGGAACAGATGGCCGTCAATTGGGCCCAAACGGGCTATCAGCCGGTGGATGTGGTGGAAGAGCCGGGAACGTTCGCCCGCCGGGGCGGCATCGTAGACATCTGGCCGCCCAATCTGCCTGAACCGCTGCGCATCGACCTTTTCGGTGACGAAGTAGAAAGCCTGCGCGTCTTCGATCCCGCGACCCAGCGCACTGTTCGCCAGGTAAAAGAGGCGGAAATCGGACCGGGCGGCGAAGCGCTGAGCAAATACGGTCCGGCCGCGCTGGCCCGCCTGGGCATTGAAGGCGAACGCCTCACCGCGCCCGAAAATCTGGAAAAGGGGGTGGAGGAGTCGCCCCTGCAAGACCCCAATCTCCTCCTCACCATTCGCGAGGAATTGCGGCGGGAAGTGGAGCATCTGGCCGGAGCCGAAAGCTTCCACGGCATGGAATGGTACCTGCCCTACTTCTACGATCGCCCCGCGAGTCTTCTGGATTACGTCCCCCAGGGCGGCATCCTTCTGGTGGATGACGGGGCTGAACTGATGGATGCCCTGCACGATCTGGCGCGGCGGGCCGAGACCCTACGCACTGAATTGGAGCGCACGGGCGAATTGCCCCGACGCTTCCGCGCCGGCAGCATGGAGCCGGAATCACTCCGCAAGCAGCTTATAGAACAACGTCCCATCATCCTGGGCATGGGCGACCTGGACAGTACAACCTCCAGCGCCAACACGCCTTTGGCCCGGGCCTTTGCCCCCGGCCCCCGCTACGGCGGCAAGACCAAGGAATTTATCCGCGACATCGCCAAACTGCGCGACGAAGGCCAACGTACGGTCCTGGTCACTCGTCAGGCCGCCCGCCTCCAGGCCCTGCTGGAAGAAGCCGACATCGACATTCCCATCCAGCACGAAGTGACGCATCTCCACGCGGTCACGCTGGTCCAGGGCGTCTACGACGAAGGCTTCATTGCCCGAGGGATTAAGACGAAAGATCAAAGATTGAAGATTGGAAATTTGGACGCCACCGCGCCCAATCCCCAATCCCCAATCTCCCAATCTCCCAATCTCCCGTCTCCCAATCTTCAATCTTCAATCTTCAATCTTCATTTTTACACCGACACCGAACTCTTCGGCTGGAGCAAGCCTAAAAGCCGCAAGCGGAGCCAGAAGACCAGCAAAGTCGCGGCGGAAATCTTTTTTGCCGATGCGAAGCCGGGAGATTTCGTCGTCCATCTGGAACACGGCATCGGGCAATTTGCCGGCCTGGTCAAAATAGAGTTGGGCGGCATGGAGCTGGAATATCTCCAGGTTGACTACGCGCAAAGTGATAAGCTCTACGTACCCGTGCATCAGGCAGACCGCCTGAGCCGCTATGTGGGCGCGGGACAACTTACGCCCGCTGTCACGCGGCTGGGGACGGCCGATTGGGCCACGGTCAAGGAGCGGGCCAAACGCGCCGTCGCCGATATCGCCGATGACCTGCTCAAGCTCTACGCTGAGCGGGAACTGGTCACCGGTTACGCCTACAGCCCCGACGGGCCGTGGCAGACGGAGTTGGAGGCCAGTTTCCCCTATCAGGAGACCGACGACCAGCTTCAGGCCATTGCCGACGTGAAACGGGACATGGAGTCGGATCATCCCATGGACCGCCTCATCTGCGGCGATGTGGGCTACGGCAAGACCGAAGTCGCGGTGCGGGCAGCGTTCAAGGCTATCCTGGATGGCAAGCAGGTCGCGGTACTGGTGCCTACCACCGTTCTGGCGCAGCAGCACTATCGCACCTTCAGCCAGCGACTGGCGCATTTCCCCGTGCGGGTAGAAATGCTCAGCCGCTTTCGTACGCCCGCACAGCAGACGCGCATCAAAGAGGGACTCTTGAACGGCAGCGTTGATCTGGTGGTGGGCACCCATAGCCTTTTGGGCGAAAGCGTAGAGTTCAAAAATCTGAGCATGCTCATCGTGGATGAGGAACAGCGCTTCGGCGTGGCCCAAAAGGAGAAGCTCAAGCAGCTCCGCACCAACATGGATGTCCTCACCCTGAGCGCGACGCCCATCCCCCGCACCCTTCACATGAGCCTGAGCGGCGTGCGCGACATGAGCGCCATCAACACGCCGCCCAAAGAGCGCCAACCGGTGCATACGGTGCTGGCCGAATATGACGACACCCTGGTGCGCCAGGCCATTCAGCGGGAGCTGAGCCATAAGGGCCAGGTTTTCTTTGTCCATAATCGGGTGCGGGGCCTGCGCATGCTGGCCGACCGTATCCAGCGCCTTAACCCGGAGGCCGCGGTGGCCATGGCCCACGGACAGATGGGCGAGCGGCAACTGGAAGAGACCATGCTGCGCTTTGCCGACGGCGATATTGACGTGCTGGTCTGCACCACCATCGTGGAAAATGGGCTGGACATTCCCAACGCCAACACCATTATCATCAACCGGGCCGACCATTTCGGCCTGGCCCAGCTCTACCAGCTACGCGGGCGGGTGGGACGCAGCGCACGACGCGGCTACTGTTACCTGCTCTACGACAAGCATACCTCCCTCAGCTTTGACGCGCGCCGGCGCCTCCACGCCATCATGGAAAGCAGCGAAGAACTGGGCGCGGGCTTCCGCATCGCCATGCGCGATCTGGAGATCCGGGGCGCGGGCGATATTCTGGGCGCGCGCCAGCACGGTCAGATTGACAACGTAGGCTTCGATCTCTACACCCGGCTCCTGGCCCAGGCGGTGAATGAGGCGCGGCGGAAGAAAGAGGTCTTCGAAGTGGCGGAGCGGCGCAGTGGCGAAGTTACAACCGAGCCTGCGGATACGCCCTCCACAGCTCCACAGCCCCAGCCCCCCATTCCTTCACCTCTTGACGCCCCCTTCGATCTCAACGATCCCCTGGCTCCGCCGGTGACCATGCAGTTGCCGATTGACGCCAAAATTCCCGAGTGGTATATCGGAGAAGAAGAATTACGGCTTCAGCTCTATCGCCGCATTGCCGGGTTGACCACCAAAGAGGGAATCGACGAGATGCGTCGGGAGTTAGTGGACCGCTTCGGTCCGGACAAGACGACCGGCTCCGTGCCGGAAGCGGTAGAGAATCTGCTCTTCCAGATTCGCGTCAAGATGTTGGCCCAGCAGGCGGGCGTGGAGCAGATCGGCCGGGAGCTGGATCAGCTTGTCCTGCGGTCCGAAACGCTGGAGGGGATGAACCGTTCCCTCATGCAGCGGCGGCTGCGCCTGGGGCTGGGCTATCTGGAAGATGATGACTTCATCCCCGAAGAGGCCGTACGCGTGGGCCGCAACGCCATCTACCTGCCCGTGGATGAGGCGGGCCGCTGGCGCACCGCGCTGCTGCGCACGTTGCAGATTATGGGTGCAGGATAAATTCCCCCACATATTGCCCGGTCCCCGATCACAAGATCACATTTACGCCCCGCCCTTTCCCACAATTACCCACAGGCTTTGTGGGATAGTGTGGGATATTTGTGGGATAATGAGGGAATCCCACATAATTTTCTGCATATAAGCTGACAAGTTATACCGCCTATCGGTTTCTCTATTCGATTAGAACCTGTCTTCTCTCCTGCTGAGGATAAACCAATTTACGCTCCACACAACAGTAGACCAAATTATCATATCCAATACGAATATTAGAGGGTTAAAACTCGTTGGAATTTCCAATGGGGAAAGGAGACCTCTCTTATTTGGTAAGGGCGGGCCATCTCCTCCAAGGGGAAAACGACTGGAATCCTGAGTGATGAAAGGGAAAGGAGCGCCAAAGTGCAAATACTGTAATTGGCCATTATCACGAATTGTATGGGGTATAAATAAAAATAGTATTGTGATTGTTAGCCCCAAAATAAGAAAAATTATCACTGCACAAGTAGGTTTATATTTTTCCATCATCATCATTTTTCTGTCAAAAACTATGACAAGTCAAAGATCAGTCCAATAGGGAGAGAATTGTACTAACTTGCCGATCCCTATCTGTTTTTAAAATTTTTTAGCAGCTATGGGAAGACGTAATTTGCCTGCGTCTGAACTGTTCCGCTGCCGACGTTCTCCTGAAGTGTCGTATTGGTCCAGGATGAAGCCTGTCCCCACTGAATCACACCGTTCACGATAGGAACGCTACGCGTGTATTGATTGTTACTGCGCCAAATCACCTGCCAATATCTATTGGCAGTGACAAAATTATCTTGTGCCTGCATATCACCACTACCAGGAAGTCCACTAATTCCTATAGGACCGCCCCAATTGCCAGCCTGATTCCACTGTACACTCCCATTAACAATAGGCACATTGCGTGTCCAACCCTGATTGTTACGCCAGACGCCCTGAACTAAAGTGTTACCAACTGCATAATCACCATGCGCTTGCATATCGCCGCTACCAGGTAGGCCACTGATTCCTATCGGACCGCTCCACCCTGGAGCCTGGTTCCACTGAATGACATCGTTGACGATGGGGACGTTGCGAGTCCATCCCTGGTTCCCCCGCCAAATCCCTTGGACCAAATTGTTACCGATACGGTAGTTTACTTGTGACTGAAGGGTTCCGCTACCTGGAAGACTGTCGGTGTTTCCTAACCAATCCCAATTATCTGCAATTCCCCACTGAATACTTCCATCCATTTCAACGGCCACTGAGCGCCCCCATCCGTTATTTCCTCTCCATATAGTTTCATTTAACTGCCTCAGCGTCCATGGAAAATTCCCTGGAATCGGATCTATATCATACGTTTCAGGATCATAAATATTAACAGTCTTGGAGCCATAAACGCACCACGTTGTGTAACAACTGGAGGGGGATCGATAACCGAATTGAGCTTGCAAATAACCATTGTCAATGGTCGCATCTCCATTCACCGTTCGAATATACGAATCGTATGTGGTTCCTGCCTGAATAGCATCGCCATTTGCACTTCCAATTGTAAAAGACTTGATGAAGCTTGGGTCTCCCACCCTTGTGTCTAAATAAAAATTAGGAAGTGAACTATCCCAGGCGTCCACAATAGGAACTCCATTTGCCTGCTGACTATCATCCAAGTATGTTCCTGGGCCATAATTACCCGCATCATTCAGAAAAAAATCGTGCTCGTAAGTTGAAGTTGCATTAAACCCAGAAACGTCCTTCCATCTGATCGTGTTTGTAACAGATCGTTTCCCATACAAATTACTGGGCTGGATATATACCGCACCTGAACGTGGTAGCCAAGTGGAAATTGATATATTTGTTGCAACACTACGTGCCGCGCTGTCGGGACCTTCAGGGTTTAGTACCGGATCCTGTTGGGTTAGAGGTTTCTCTATCTCCACCTTATCTACAATCTCAGATTCATCGGCTAATTTCTGGAATGATTCTTCTGTCCCAAACGCGCTTAGACGGATGATTTGAACCTCTGGACAGTCGAGAGCTTCCCAACATCCATCGATTGCAGCGAACTCATCTGCAGTTTCCTGAATTCTGTTAACGAATTCCTGCCAGGATTCAGTTTCTGTCTCATTTCCTTCGTTGCCTTGTGCTTTAATTGCATCAAACTTATCTGCAATCATTGCTCCATGAGACTGCCAAAAAAGAGCACGCAGTTCTTCTACGGTTTGCCACTTTTCCTGTTCGATATTGTAGCCAGACGTATAGGTCAGTTGTCCGGCTGTGTATTCGCGCACAATCATCGAGGTGCGAATGTCATAGAGACCCATTTCCTCTAATGCGTCATTTATCTCAACAGGTTCTTTAAAGTAAACTTCAGCCGCGGTCTCGTTCTGCTCTTGCGAAAAGAGCGGAGTGGCCAGATACACCACTCCAACGAAAAATAATCCGAGTACTCCAAAACGCAAAATGGCAAATTTGTTAATACCAGATTTCATCAGCTTAGCTCCTTATGCTGTTAAACTGAACTCAAGTTATTTGTGCCTGCATGCTTCAGCTTAGGCCAACGAAAAAACTAAAGTATCCGTGAATAGGTGATATACTCGTCTCCCAAAAGGAGGGGGAGATGGAAATCACGCCAGGAATACGGGATATGCTGAACGAAACAAAAGAGACTCTGAGCGGCTACAAATGCCGACACTTTATGGCTCAGGTCGTCGAAACAATGTTGGACGGCAGTCCAATGCGAGCCGAGAAAGAACTCGGCTGGAACCGAGTAACACTCGGCAAAGCCCTCGCCGAGTTACAGGGTGGATTCTGCTTCATAGACCATTACCATCAGCGCGGACGCAAACGATCTGAAGATCATTTGCCCAGGCTGCTCGATGACATTCGAGAAGTGGCAGAACGTCACAGCCAAACAGATCCCACCTTTCGCACGACTGGTCAGTACACTCGACTGACAGCAGTCGCACTGCGCCAGCAACTGATCGACGAAAAAGGCTATACGGATGAGGAGTTGCCGACGGAACAGACAATTCGTACCAAGCTCAATGACCTGGGCTACAGTCTGAAACGGGTAAAAAAAGCCGTCCACTGAAAAAGATACCGCAGACTGATGCCATCTTCGACGAGATTCATCGGGTCAACCAGGAAGCGGACGAGGACGAGACCATGTTGCGCATGTCCCTGGATGCCAAAGCACCAGTGAAGCTTGGCCTCTTCTCTCGTGGCGGACTGAATCGAGTGATTGTCAATACACTGGATCACGACTTCCATGGCAAGACGGCCAAGATGACGCCTTTTGGCATCTATCTACCGCAACACGGCGAACTCTATTTCTATTTCACAACCTCCAAAGTGACCAGCGACTTCATCGTGGATTGCGTATCCGACTGCTGGCTCCGTGTCTGTGAGCGCTTTCCAGCCGTCACAACGCTTGTTATCAATCAGGACAACGGCCCGGAGACCCACAGCCGACGCACTCAATTTATGAACCGTATCGTTGATTTTGTCGACCGGTTCGATCTTACCGTGAAACTGGCCTACTACCCGCCTTATCACAGCAAGTACAATCCCATTGAACGAGTCTGGGGCTTCCTGGAACAGCACTGGAACGGCTCCATTCTCGACTCAGTTGAGACGGTACTTGGCTTCGCATCTTCGCTCTCTTTCAAAGGTGTTAAACCCGTCGTAGAGCATGTGTCCAAAATCTACAAAACCGGCGTAAAACTCACTCAAAAGGAGATGCGCTTACTTGAACAACGCTTTGAACGTCTGGAAGGTCTTGAAAAATGGTTTGTGCTCATCAAACCTCTGACTGCAATGGTTGCGACTTAAGACGTATAGTTATTACTCTTCGTTGGCCTTAACAATTTTAAGAAGAATTATGTATGAAACATCATGAGTATTTATGATAAAACATAACCGGCAAGAGGTCAGCTCCAGTTGCACCGTTAGGTGTATCTATAATCTTTCCCGCTATTTTTGAGACTAATTGGACTACTTGCAACTCTGTCCATAAGCGCTGCTACTTAACCGATTACCTATAGAAGCAGACAAACATCATACCAAAGCGGTGCTACTTGGAGACCCATTTTTATGACACCGATACCAGAGAAGTTTTGATGAGAAGCTCAGATCTTCTAGGGGTATTACCTGAAAATATTTAACGCGTATACGCATCATGGAGAATTAATTCACCAAAGGGTGACAATTGTTCTCCATTTACACAGCGTGCATTAATGGCAAGCACAATCTCACGAACCAATAAAGGGTTCCAAATCGCATCTTGTAACACAATTTTTTGAGCCTCGAGTATCATATCCTTACGTTGTTTTAGGTCGGGGGTTGATAGAGCACCGTCGATCAGGGAAGCCACATCATTTTCAGGATAATACAATAGATTATGTGGTCCCGTACCCAAAAAGATGGAAAGTGCCGTGTAGTCCCCCCATGCATAATCAAAAAGCAGCAGATCAAAATCTAATCGTTGCATTGAAATATCAGTCCTTGCTACTTCCCGAATCCGTATATTATTAAAACCTACGTCTTTTAAGTTTTGAGCAATCATTCGGGATAGATCATGATAGGTATTGCTTTCAGGGGTTAATAAAATTATTTCTGCATCCAGATCGGTATTCATCCCAATAATCATAGATCTCGCCTGTTCAGGATCGTAGGGTTGTGTGAATCGCGCTGCACGAGAATCATATCCGGTTGCTGACCTGGTCAATGGGGTTTCAGCCACTACAAACGGCCCTTGTTCTGCGAGGGCTGTTTTATTAATACTCATTGAAATTGCTTTGCGTAGATGCACATCCTGCCAACGTGGTTTCAGAAAGTTGTAGCCGAGATAGGTTACCCCTCCATTCGTCTGATAAAGTCGAAAATCTTGATTCCCAGACAAAACCGCAGCCTGTTCAGCATTGATGCTCAACCCACAGAGTTGATTTTTGAGCAGCATTTTGAAACGTTTGTCTCTGTCCGACTCAAAGAAAAAGCTTAACTGATGAATATTTGTCGAATATTGATTTTTAGCATCATATGGCGGCCATCGATACTGTTCATAACGAACTAAAGACAATTGCTTATTGGGCCGATACAATGTGCTGGCAAATTTATATGGCCCAGTGCAAGAAACAAAGCTGGGGTCTACTTCAGAATCAGAAGGCGCAGCAACAACAGCTGCGTATGGGTTGCTTAGCACAAGTCGAACAAAATCGTAGTTCGGTTTGGGTAAACGGAACTCCACAGTGTTGGTGTCCAGTACAACTATGTTATACTGAAATCAGAATGAGAGCCG
>JAGRCP010000143.1 GCA_020433455.1 Caldilineaceae bacterium
TTTGATTGATTTGAGGACGGACTATGATTTTTCGGTGTACACACGGTCTGGCCTGTCGATGACGCAATCGATGTGCAGCGATTCGTCGGTAGAAACCCATAGAGCAGTGCGGCGAATTCCATAAAGATACGACATCACCGGTTTGGGTCAGGGTGAGAACCTCATGCACTGAGCGAAACGGGGTAATGAACGCGCTGATGAGCACGTTGGTATCAATCGCAACCCTCATGCTGCGCCCTGAGGGGGTAACGCTTCAGCCCGCACGGCCGCCTGAGCCTCCAGCACGCGCGCCATTACTTCATCGGGTCCAGGTCCTGGTTTTGAGCGTGAACGTCAGCAATGACCGTCAGCAGGCGGGCCCGCTCTGCCTGCCATTGCTCCAGAACTTCCAAAGGCGCCACGGCCGCGGCCGGCTTGCCCTGCTTTGAAATCACATATGTGTCGCGACGATAAAGCACGTCGTTGATCATTTCTGACAGCCTGCTGCGAGCTTCCGTCAAGCCGAGTTCTTTTTGCATGCTCCTTTCCCTTGATCGAAACAAACAATTCTGTACAGATGCAACAGTCTATACGTGTTTGCATAGATGAAAAAGCAAATCAACCAACCCAAACGCCCCTCCCATCGTTTCACTCAACCGCCCATGCCTGTGCTACCATAGCGGACGCGATAGTTTATACGATATGGTGTGATGACGGGCCGCGCGGCGCGTGAACCCGGCATCCCTTTTCTACGTTATCAGATGTTATGAACCGATTAAACCGCCACGATCAGATATTGATGGCCCGGCGCAAACGCCAGCGCGCCCAGGCCAACCGCCCTCGCCCCTGGCTGCGGGTGAGCCAGGTAGTTTTGACCGCGCTCATCCTTACCGTTGTCGCGACCGGCGCACTTGTTGCCGCCGGCGCGGCCGTAGGCGTGGGCATCTACAACTCCTATGCGGCCCAATTGCCCGACGCCAGCGCCATTGAGCAGGAGCAGGATGACTTCCAGACCGTGCGCATCTACGACCGCACGGGACAGTACCTCCTCTACGAGAGCGTGGACCCGCGCCCCTTCAGCGGCGACCGCACCTATCTGCCTCTGGACGAAATGTCGCCCTGGGTCTGGCAGGCCGCGGTAGCGCTGGAGGATCGCAACTACTGGGAGAATCCGGGCGTCAACATGCGCGGCCTCATGCGTGCGTTCATGTCCAACCTCCAGGGCGGCGCGGTGCAGGGCGGCTCGTCCATTACCCAGCAGCTGATCAAGAATGTGGTCATCCCTGTGGAAGAGCGGGCCCAGCAGAGCTATGCGCGCAAGATCAAGGAAGTCATCCTGGCCATCGAAGTCACCCGGCGCTATCCAAAAGAGAAGGTGCTGGAGTGGTATCTAAACCGTAACTTCTACGGCAATCTGGCCTATGGCGTGGAAGCGGCCAGCCAGGTCTATTTCGGCAAAAGCGCTACAGAGCTGGACCTGGCCGAAGCGGCCATGCTGGCGGCGATTCCCAATTCGCCCGCCTACAACCCCATTGATAACCCGGAAGACGCAAAAGCCCGCCAGGGCATCACCCTCCAGGCCATGGTAGAGTCGGGCGACCTTACCCAGGCGGAAGCCGATGCCGCGTACGCGCAGGAACTCGCCCTGCGCAAGTCTGTGGCGGAACGTTTCGATATCCTGACTGCGCCTCATTTCGCCCTTTATGTGCTGGATGAGGTGAAACGGGAGTTCAACACCGCGGATGATCCGTACTTCATCTGGCGCAACGGGCTACAGGTCTACACGACGCTGGATGTAGAGCTGCAAAAATTTGCCGAGCAAACGGCCCGGGAGCAGGTAGCGGAACTTATCGTGCAGGAGAAGAACGCCGGCAACGCGGCCGTTGTCTCCATCAAAAACGACACCGGCGAGATTTTGGCCATGGTCGGTTCGCTGGACTACAACGATGCAGAGATTGACGGCCAGGTCAACGTGGCCACAGCCGAGCGCCAGCCCGGCTCCAGCTTCAAGCCCTACGTCTACCTCACTGCGCTCCAGCAGGACATGACCGCGGCTTCCATGATTCTGGATGTGCCCACGGCCTTTCCCCAGGCCGACGGCAGTTACTATCGGCCGGAAAATTATGACCGCCAGTATCACGGACCGGTCTCCCTGCGCAACGCCCTGGCCCGCTCCTACAACATTCCCGCCATCAAGGTCATGGCCCAGGTGGGGGTAGACAGTGCGCTGAGCACAGCCCACCGCATGGGCATCAACGGCCTGAATCGGGGGCTGGATTACTACGGCCTCAACCTGGTGCTGGGCGGCGGGGAAGTTTCCCTGCTGGACCATACGTACGCCTATACCGTCTTTGCCAACCAGGGCGTACAGGTGGGCGAGCCGGTTCTGCCCGAAGAACAGCGTACCGGCTTCCGCAACCTGAATCCGGTCTCCGTGCTTCAGGTGCGGGATGCAGCCGGGAACGTGCTCAAAAAATATGAGGCGCCCGAAGCCGAGCGCATCTACGGCGCGGAGGTCGGCTACATCATTGCCGACATCATGAGCGATGACGTCGCCCGCGCGCCCGCCTTCGGCTCCAATACGGACCTGACCTTGCCCGATCGCAGGGTCGCAGCCAAGACGGGCACCACCAACGGTTTCAAAGACAACTGGACTATGGGCTACACGCCCCAGTTGACCACCGGCGTTTGGGTAGGCAACACGGATAACGAATCCATGCAAAACGTGACCGGCCTTTCCGGCGCGGCGCCCATCTGGAACGCGGTCATGCGCCGCTATCATGAGGGGCTGCCCGCGCAGTGGTACGATCAGCCGGGGGCGGTGGTTTCCCAGGTGGTCTGCCTGCCCAGCGGCTTGCGCCCCAGCCCTGCTTGTCCGGGCGACCGCCAGCGCAGCGAGGTCTTTGTCGCGGGAACCGAGCCCACTATCTCCGACAACATCTGGCAAACGTTTGAGATCGACCGGGAGACGGGCCAGTTGGCCACGCCCGCCACGCCGCCGGAACAGCGGGAGCAGCGCACCTACATGATCCTCCCGCCGGAAGCGGATGACTGGGTGCGGGAGAACGGCATTGCACAACCGCCCACCGAGGAGAGCAGCTTTGTCAGCGTGGCCGAATTTGACCAGGACGCGGCCATTACCGCGCCGCTGATCAACGGCTACATTGGCGGTCAGTACGAAGTCAAGGGGAACGCTCGGGGCGGGCCCTGGCGGCTGGAGTACGGGACGGGGCTGGAGCCGACTGAGTGGATCCGCATCGGCGACGAGCGCGGCGATGAAGTGCAAAACGGCGTCCTCCAGACATTTGACACCGCAGGGCTGGGCGACGGGAGCTATACGCTGCGCCTGGTCGTCAACCGCAGCGACGGCGAGCGAGTCTGGACCACGCCCATCACCGTGGACAATACGCCGCCGACTGTGGTCCTCAGCGATCCTAAGCCGGATGAACTTTACGTCATGGAAGAGGACGAGCAGATCAACATCAACGTCCTGCCCAATGACGAATGGGGCATCGACAAGGTGACCTACTTCATCGATAGTACGGCCATTGCCACCAGCACGGTCGCGCCCTATAACGAGCGCTGGACCATTACCATGCGCGATCTTCAGAATGTGGAGCAGCCCGGGGCCGTAAATTTCCCCGGCTTCGAGAGCGACGATCCTGACATTCAGCCCGGTCGTCAACTGCAATATAACGACGGGTTTATCGCCATCCGCACCGCGGGCGGCGTTTACCTGGAAGGTCACGCCATTAAGGCGGTCGTCTACGATCTGGCCGGCAACGCCACGGAGAGCGATGAGGTGCGGGTCTATGTGCGCCATGAGCGGCAGTAAAGCCGCTCAGCAGGAACGATTTGCCAAAATAATTTAACGTGTACGGTAGGGGCGACCCTTGCGGCCGCCCGATGTACTGGAATGAGAAGCGACGTGCAAAACGATACCCATGCCCGGCCCCGCATCGCTGTTATCGGCGGCGGCATCGCCGGGCTGACCGCGGCCTACGATTTGGCCGGCCTGACGCTCAGCGGCGGCAGGCAGCCGAACGTTATCGTCCTGGAAGCATCGGATCAACTGGGCGGGCTGGCCGCAGGCTTCAAGGGCCGTCCCGAGTGGTCCTGGCCCCTGGAACATTTCTACCACCATCTATTCACCAATGACGACGCCATCATCGGGCTGACCAAAGAAATCGGGCTACAGGATACGCTGGAGACCCACGCGCCCACAACGGTGCTCTATGTGGAGGGCGAGCGCTATCCCTTTGATTCGCCTATGCGCCTGCTGCAATTCCCCCGCCTCAACCTCATCGACAAGCTGCGCATGGGCATGGTGGTGGCCTATCTCAAATATCATCCCCGCCCGCCCTGGCGGCGCTTCGACAAAGTGACGGCTGACGCATGGCTGACCCAGGCCATGGGGCGCCGAGGCTATGAAACGGTCTGGCAGCCTATGCTGCAGGGCAAGTTCGGCCGTTATTACGACCAGGTAAATCTGGCCTGGTTCTGGGCGCGTATCTACAAGCGCACGCCCAGGCTGGCCTATTATCGGGCAGGATTTCAGACGTTTGTGGATGGACTGGCCGACGCGGCGCAGGCGCGCGGCGTCACAATCCGCACCCGCACGCCGGTGAGCGCCATCGCCCCCGCTGATCGAGGCGGTTGGCGCGTGACAACCGCGGACGGACCTGAAGAATTCGATGCCGTACTCGCCACGGTCAGCCCCGGCCTCATGGAGCGGCTAACGCCGGATCTGCCCTCAGCATACCTGGCCCAACTCCGGAAGCTCCAAAGCATGGGCGCAGTGGTGCTCACCGTGGCGCTGGATCGGCAACTCCTGACGGATGGCGCCTACTGGGTCAACGTGCCCAAGCCCGCGGGCCTGCCCTTCCTCGCGCTGGTGGAGCATACCAACATGATTGACCCGGCCCACTACGCGGGCGATCACCTCATCTACCTGGGCGATTATCTGGAACCTGACCATCCCTACTTCGACATGACGGCGCAGGAACTATTGGCCGAGTTTCTGCCTTATCTGCGCCAATTCAATCCGGATTTCCAGCCGGAATGGGTAACGGGCGCGTGGGTCCACAAGGCGCGCTACGCCCAGCCGGTTCCGCCGGTGGGCTATGCCGACATGATTCCGGCCATCCGCACGCCGCTGGACGGCCTCTATTTCGCTTCCATGAGTCAGGTTTATCCGTGGGAC
>JAGRCP010000144.1 GCA_020433455.1 Caldilineaceae bacterium
GCCAACAACAACGGTCTCCATTCGGCCAACGGCATCACGGCCATGTTCATCGCCACCGGTCAGGACGTCGCCAACGTGGCCGAGTCCTCGGCCGGTATTCTTTACCTGGAGATAACGCCCGAGGATGACCTCTACATCAGCATTACCATTCCCTCCCTCATTGTGGCTACCTACGGCGGCGGCACGGGGCTGCCTACTCAGCGCGAGTGTCTGGAATTGCTGGGCTGTTACGGGAAGGGCAAAGTGCGTCGCCTGGCCGAGATCATCGGCGGCGTGGTGCTGGCCGGCGAGATTTCTTTGGGCTCGGCCATCTCATCGTCGGACTGGGTCTCCAGCCACGAGCAGTACGGGCGGAATCGGTAGAGGGGCGAGTGGCGGAGATGCGGAGGGGCGGAGTAGCGGGACGGCGGTGTAGGTCGTGGTTTCCAGCCCGACGGCTCCACGCCGCCACCCCGCCACTTCGCACAACCTCGCATCTCCGCCGCCTCGCCAACCATGAACCAAACCAGAAGGAGCAGCATAATGAGCGATTTAATCGTGCGCAGCGTGGCCGACGGGGTCATGACCGTGCGTATAAACCGGCCGGAAAAGAAGAATGCGCTGACCGTGGCCATGTACGACGGCCTGAGTCAGGCCATCGCGGCGGCCGAAGGCGACGACGCTGTGCGCGTTCTCCTGCTGACGGGGACGGACGGCGTTTTCTCCGCGGGCAATGACATCATGGACTTTCTCCAATGGCCGCCCTTTGACGAGTCCAGCCCGGTGGTGCAGTTTCTCATGAACCTGACCCAGGCGCGCAAGCCCATCGTGGCCGCGGTGCAGGGGCCGGCTGTCGGGATTGGGACGACCATGCTGCTCCACTGCGACTTGGTCTACGCCGGTGCAGGGACGCGTTTTCAGCTGCCGTTTGTGAATTTGGGGTTGGTGCCGGAAGCGGGGTCGAGCGTGATTCTGCCGGCCGGTTTTGGCTACCAGCGCGCGGCCGAGCTGCTCATGCTGGGCGAGCCGTTCGACGCGCAGACGGCCCAGGCCGCGGGTTTCGTCACGGCCATCTATCCCGATGATGAGGTTTCAGCCGTGGCTGCGGCTGTGGCCGGTCAACTGGCCGCCAAGCCGCCCCAGGCTGTGCGGCTGACCAAGGCGCTGCTCAAGCGGGCTACGGCTCCGGCCGTCAGCGAGGCGATTCAGGTTGAGTCCGGCCACTTTGCCGCGTTGCTCCAGTCGCCCGAAGCCGAGGAAGCCTTCACCGCATTCATGGAGCGGCGCAAGCCTGACTTTTCTCGCTTCGTGTGAAGAACGGCATGAACTATTGGGGCCCAAAGTGCGGCGGCAGAGCCCGCGCGTGATGAGTTTTCCGCATGACCGCCAAGGTCGCACCCGGCAATTGTCCGCCAACAATTCAGTGATTGGGAGCCGCTGTCTGGGATTGCCAGGCGGCGGCTTGGCGCTACCGCCGGACCGGAGTCCGGCGCTTCCGGGCGGCGACCAAAACAGCAGGCCGTCGATTTGAAAACGGACGATTGCTGCGAAAGCTTTCCGAAGATTGCGCTGCTGTCATCCTATCCCTCCGCATCCGGTCCGCGCGTGATGAAGCGCTTGGCGCCGCGGGCAAACTTGCGTCGGGTCAAGAGCACCCGACGTCCGCACGTGTTGCAGACCAGCCCGATATCCGCACCCACCCGGTCAATCGTCCACTCTTTGCCGCCGCAGGGATGGGCCTTGCGCATTTCCACCACGTCACCGATGTAGAGTTTTTCTGCAATTTCCATATACTTGTTTACTCGTTGCTTGTTACCCCTGCGAACAAGTCCCGCTCCATGATTCCGTTTGGTGCAGGGTAGGCCCGGGTGTAGCGATCCTGGCCCATGAGGCGCCTGCGTAACGTTTGAGGGAGGCCGCGCGTGAAGAAGGCGCCCCCGTCATACTGGCTGGCGTGGGCCTGACTGGCCGCGTCTTTTTCCGGCAGATAATCCCCCACCTGAATTTCAGCATGAACCGGCGTCTCCCACCCGCTGATTTCCACCAGATCAATGTCCTTGTTGCGTCCCACTGCTGTGGGATCCTGGCCCATGAGGGGCAGCACGCGCACGATAAAGCGCAGCCAGCGCTTGTCGAAGGCTGTGTAATAGAGCTTCTCCGGCCCCCGCCAGGTTGCGCTTTCCGGCTCGCTGCGGGCCAGGTAGAAGGCCGCGGTGGCGGCCTCACAGACGCGCACGTGATCCGGATGGCCGTAGCCGCCGAAAGGATCGTGGGTGATGATGACGTTGGGCTGGAGGCGTCGGATATAGCCCAGAATTTCGGCGGTTAACGCTTCCACCGGCTGACGGATGAGCGCGTCGGGGTGGTCATTGTCGGGCGTGCCGCGCATGCCGCTGTCCCGGTAGGGCAGGGACCAGATGGAGCGCAGGCCCAGCGCAACCGCGGCATTGGCCAGTTCGGTCGAGCGCACCTGAGCCAGCGTGCTGTGGTCGCTCAATTTGGTCTCCGCCGAAACGGACCCCGCGATGCCGTCCGTGGCGATAATTACGTCGACGGCCGCGCCCTGCCGGGCATAGCGGGCCAACGTCGCGCCCGGTCCGAAACTCTCATCATCGGGGTGGGCGAAGACGCCCAATAGTTTGTAAGTCATGGTTGATATTCCTTGCTGGTGAAACGTGCAGCCCGAACAGTTGATGCGTGGAGCCACGCCGCGATCCGGCATGATTACGTGTCAGTGAATGGTACAGAGCGATACGGAAGTTTATCGATTTTCATGGCAGAATGGGGAGTATGTCAAATGTTTCCTATCGCCTGAACGGAATCAACTTTCGCTTTTTGAACGTTATCATTGTACATGTGAGATTGTTTTGCCGTCTGCTGTTTTGGCTTCCGCGTGGTGCGATTGCGCAGCCGTCGCACGCTGTAGACATTTTTATCTTATTTTATTCTCAATTTAGGGTCATCATCAAGTAGTGTATTAGACGAAGCCCAATAACTGTGCTCAGCCGCTCAAATGATGCAGAGCGCCAACATATTTGATCGAATTAGGTTACGTGCATGATCATATTTGCGGCCTCATATCATGAGTTGGGCGGAACTTCAAGTACACTATTTAGCGATGACCCTCAATTTATTCTGCGTGCTTGTGGAGAAATTTATCATGCAATTCGAGCTATTGTTCCGCCTTATCGGCGCATTGATTTATGGTTTTGTGGGTTACGAGCTGGCGGTTGCTACCCAGGGCTCCTTTGATCTCACCAGCCAGTCCGCCTTGGTTATCTGGGGCGGCGCCCTGGGCGGAGCGCTCCTGGGATTTCTGCTTTCGCCTTGGCTGGTTATTGCGCCGGCCAGGGCTGCACGCAACGCACTGCGCAATGTGTCTACGCCAGATCTGATTGCCGGGATTATGGGGCTGGCCGCGGGCCTGCTTATTGCCATCCTTCTTGCCTATCCGATCTCGCGTCTTCCGCCGCCTTTCGGTTCAATTTTACCTTTTGTTGTTGCCGTCATATTTGCCTACCTGGGCGTTGCGCTCATGGTCATGCGCCAGCGGGACTTTTATCGCATGTTCGGCATGAAGGCTGCGACCGATATGAGCAGCCGCAGCGTTGCGGAGCAGGCCGGCGATTCGCCTCTCCTGCCCCTTTTTCTGTTGGACACCAGCGTCATCATCGACGGTCGTATTGCTGACATTGCCGAGACGGGCTTTCTCCAGGGGCGGTTGGAGGTGCCCCGCTTTGTGCTCAATGAACTCCAGTATATTGCCGATTCCTCCAATTCCATGCGGCGCAATCGGGGTCGGCGGGGGTTGGAAGTGCTGGACAGCCTGCAGAATAATCCGGGCATACTCATCGAATTTGTGGATGACGATCCGGAAGATGCTCAGGAAGTGGATGACAAGCTGGTGCGCTTGGCGCTGGAAAAGGGCGCCGCGGTCATGACCAATGACTACAATTTGAATCGCGTCGCTCAACTTCAGGGCGTGCAGATTCTCAACGTCAATGAACTGGCGAATGCAGTGAAGTCGGTCATGTTGCCCGGTGAGGATATGGCGCTCAAGATTATCCAGGAAGGCAAGGAGCACAATCAGGGCGTAGGCTATCTGGAAGACGGCACCATGGTCGTGGTGGAAAACGGCCGCCGCTACATCAATCAGGAAGTGCAGGTTCAGGTGACCAAGGTACTGCAAACGAATGCCGGGCGCCTTATTTTTGCCACGCCGGATTTAGCATGATGCGTGAATATTTGATGCGTGAGTCAATCTTCCACGCCGTACGCGTCGTGCGTCACGCATCGCTTCTTCTGATCTTCCTGCTGCTTTTATCGTCGCCGCGTGCGTTTGCCCAGGAGGATGTCCCGCTGGATCCGGCGGAGGTTGAGGCCGTTATCCGCCTGGTGGCCGAGTGGCAGATGGCCCATACCAGCTACTTCCCGCCCGATTTTTGGGGGATGGCTCCTCTCTACGACGGCCTTATCGACACGGCGCTGGTGACGAACGATCCCCTCTACCTGGCGCCCGTTTTGCGCGCCGGCGAGCGGGTCGCTTACGGGCCGGGCGGGGCGCTGAGCGATGCAGACAGCCACGCCGTGGGTCATGCCTGGCTGCGCATCTACCTCATGGACCCGACGCGCCACCCCCAAATTCTCACCGATTTTTCCGCCCGTTTTGAGGAGATTCTCCAGGAGCATGAGGCCGGCAGCGGCTGGTGGTGGTCGGACGCGCTCTACATGGCCCCGCCCGTGCTGGTGCATCTGGCCGTGGCCGGCGGCGATGAGCGCTATCTTGATCTGGCCTATAGTGAATTCCAGGCGACGCATGACGCCCTATACGACGAAGAGGCCCATCTTTTCTATCGGGATGCAAGCTACATCGGCCGGCAGACGCCAAACGGGGCCAAGGTTTTCTGGAGCCGGGGCAACGCCTGGGTCTATGCCGGCCTGGCTGAGATACTGGATGAGGAGCCTGACGCGGCCCATGGACGCGATTTCTACCTCAATCTGTTTCGGGAAATGAGCCCGGCTATTCTGGCCGCGCAGCAGCCTGACGGCCTTTGGCGTCCCAGTCTCCATGATCCCGAACAGGTCCCCATGGGCGAGACCAGCGGCAGCGCGCTCTTTCTCTACGGTCTGGCCTGGGGCGTTAGTCATGGCGTGCTGGATCGGGAGACTTATCTGCCCGCCATTGAGCGGGGTTGGGCCGGACTGTTGACCGTCATCCAATTTGACGGCCGGGTGCAGCAGGTCCAGCCCATCGGCCACGAGCCCCAACCCTTTCCCGTGACCTATGGCGAACCCTACGGATCGGGCGCGGTGTTGGGCGCAGGCGCGGAAATTATGCGCTTGCTGGGGGCGGAAGCGCAAGCCGATCCGCCTGCATTGCTGAGCCGGGCGGAGGCTCTGGTCAATGACGCGCCTGCCCTGAGCACCCTCTTCTACTACGTGCCGCTGGTTGTGGTGCAATAACTGCACGATGCGTAACAAAAAAAGGTGCAGCCCATGGGCCGCACCTTTTTTTGTTACGCCTTCATTCAGCGTGCCGCGCTATGGCCGCATCATATCGCCGACGTCGCCGCCGACATCTTCGATGCTGTCATAGAGGACCTGCATCAGATACGGCGCATTGTGCGTGTATCCGCCCGGGTCCTTGGACACATACTGATAGTTGTAGGCTGCTCGCAGCAGACGCGGCGTCCAGGCATTGAAGCTTTCCGTCTCGTCTTCGCCCGCCTCGCCGTCGCCATTGGCATCGATAAAGAAGTAAGGATAGGCATGGTCGTTGTAGAGAATGCCCGTACCGACTTCATCCAGGGCATAGGCCTGCATGGCAGCGTAAAGATCATCTTTCATATCAGCGATCTCAAACGCTACGCCCTCTTCATCTTCGCCGTCGCCGTCGTAGTCTTCGAAGTAGTAGCGAATGTTCTGCATATCTTCAGCCGTTTCGACTTCTTCGTGACATTCGATGCAGCTTTCCCACTCGACTTCGAGATTGTGCTCGTTGTGACAATCGGTGCAGCTGTTTACATTCGAATGTTCGTAGAAACCGGCATACTCCATGCCATCGTACTCATAGGCGCCTTTGGCTTCCGTGCCGTAGCGGGTTGCGCCGGCCGCGAAGTAGTGGACGTTGAGGAAGCGCAGATTTTCAGCCTGCTCATCCGCTCCGGTATCGCCGATGAGCGCGTTGACGCTCATGGTTGACTCGCGCCCCTGATGGCAGTTCAGACAGAGGTTGTTGGCCGGATCTTCCGCCGAGACGGTCAAACCGCTGGGGAAGGTGACTTCCTCGACCTCGTAGACCGTGTGTTCCTCGAGATCGTTGTGGCAGGTGGTGCAGAGGAAGCCGTTGGACGGTTCCTGGGAGATCACCGTGCCTTCTTCGAGGAACATGGGCAGACCGCCGGCCGAGTGGCACTTGGCGCACGATCCGGGCACTGCGCCGTCTTCATCCCAGTGCCGGAAGGCTTCTTCCGACCCGGCGAAATGACCGGCGTCGATCCGGTGGGCCGTGCTCAGGTCAACAGGTTCGGCAATCGCATCGTTCAGGTCCGTGATCGAGTCATGGAGCAGTTCGATGATGTACTTGCCGCCGTGGGCGAATGCCCCCGGATCCTTGGTGGCAACCTGATAGTTGTAGGCCGCCTTGAGCAGACGCGGCGTCCACGCGTTGTAGCGCTCCGTATCGCCGTCATCGAAGGCGCCGTCACTGTTGGCGTCGATGAAGAAATAGGGATGGCTGTCCGCATTGTAGACAATGGGCGTGCCGGCGACTTCATCGGCGTAGGCTTGTATCGCGGTATTCGCCATCTCCCGGAGCCCTTCAAGCTCGTAGTAGATGCCTTCTTCGATGTCGCCGTCGCCGTCGTAGTCAACCGTCGAGCCTTCCATACGGATATCGTGGAGGTCCTCGGTTGATTCTACATCTTCGTGGCAGGTTGCGCACTCTTCGATGGGCAACTCCAGCGTATGCGAGTTATGACACTCGTTACAGGTGTTATAGCCCTCCACATGCACAAAGTTGCCGTCATAGGCCATTCCGTCATATTCATACCCGCCCTTGGCCAGCGTCCCGTATTTGGTGGCCGCGGCCGCGTAGTAGTGAATATTATGGAAGCCCAGGTCTTCGCTGACGGCGTCCGGATCCTCCGTCAGGCCGGCTTCTTCGATACTTGCGTTAACGCTAATCGTTGACTCGCGTCCCTGGTGGCACTCCATGCAGCGCGCTTCATCGCCCAGGCCGGTCACTTCAATGCCGGAGGGCATGACCACGCTCTCTTTGTGCAGCGTCGCTTCGTTGTGGCAGGTGACGCAGGTCACCGTGCTGCCGGTCGGCGCCGGATTGTCGACTGTTCCCGCTTCTGTGCCGTCTGCACCCAGGTAGTCCAGATAGCCTGCCTGGCTGTGACACTTGGCGCAGCTTTCGGGAACGACGGCCGGATCATCCTCATTCCAGTGGGTAAAGGCTTCCGCTTCGCTGTCCGCGTGGGCCGAACCCATCCAGTCAAGGAGATACGGAACTTCGACATCAACGTCTGTTCCGGCATCCGTTCCGGTTTCCTGGGCAAGTCCTTCTGCCGAGACTAACTGAAACGACGCTATCCCTAACAGTATCGCCAGAGTTGCCGCAAGCCACATACTCCTTCGCATAATGTCCTCCTCTCAGGATTCATGGACATGTTTCTTGCAAAAATATAGCTGTGACGTCCATTGCGGTAATCAACCTACAGTATTTTTATTGTTCTCCCTGCACCTCCCCTCAAACCGAATATGCGCTGTGGAAACTTTAAATAAAATACCCTGAATGGAACGCAGGTATAAAACACAAGCTGTGAAACAATTTACGGGGTCTCCGTCGCCTCGGCCGGAACATAAATTTCCACATCCTGGCGCGGGACCGTGGTAATCGCCGTGTCTTCATAGGTCAGGAAGAAATAGACCGTCGCCAGCATGAGCAAGCCGACCACTGTCGCGATGGGTACGTAAATCGTACGCCGGCGTGTAGACGGATTGGGCTGCTTCCGGGTATTATCTTCGATTTCTTCCAGCTCACGGCCGTGTTCTTCTTCCATGAGTTCGCCGCTGATCCGGCCGGTGAAGATGCTGCGGTTAAAGTGTTTCAGATGCACGTTGTAAAAGTGCCAGGTGATAATCGAGAGCACGGCCAGCAGGGCCTCGCCGCCATGCGCGGCCTTGGAAGCCGGGACAAATTGACCGGGCAGATATTTGGTGACCAAAATCGGGTTCCACAGCACGAAGCCCGTCAGGACCATGATGACGGTGCCCCAAATTACTGCCCAATACTCGATCTTTTCGCCGAAGTTGTAGTGTCCCATCAAGGGCGGCAGCTTGCGCTTTCCAAAGTCATAGCTCAAGGTGGCGATTGCGTCCTGCACGTCGCGCCATCCCGGCATCATGGTGGCCGGCGCTCGCTGCACCCAAAGCCGGTAGCCAAGCGCGAGCAAATGGAAGATAGATGCGGCGATGAGTAAGACGGCCGCGCTGTGATGGATGACCCGGGTCATCTCAATGCCGCCCATGGCCGCCAGCATGCCTTTGCCCCACCACGAATCAGGATATTTCTGGGGCAGGCCGGTGACGGACAGAACCGTAAAGCTGATCAGGAGCGCGGCATGTTCCAGCCGCTGTATCCGATCGAAGCGGTGGTAGCGCTTCCGGGTGGCATGGGGTTCGGCTTCTTCTTCTATGCCCTTCTTTGCGGCCCTTTTTGCGGCATCCGCTTGCCGCTTGGCGTTCTGGACGTCTGGCCTTCCGGCATCGCTACTCGATGTCATCTGTCTTCTCGCCTTTCTTCCGTGAATAGCGATTGCGCACCGTGCGGTAAATATCCGCACCGATGAAAAGGGAGAATCCGGCCATCACGCCGGGAATCAGCAACCGGTAAAACCAATCGACAAAAAAGACCAGCGTGTTGTGTTCCAGCGACGGCTCGAAATGGCTCATCCAGGCATCGGGGAAGTTATCACCGGCATCCGGGTGACACTGACGGCAGGTCACCAGCAGATTGGCGCGGATGATATGGGAATTCTCATCCGTGGCCGGGAGAATATCGTGGACCCCGTGGCAGTCGTAGCAGACCGCTTTGTTGGTCTCCTCATGGGGCGACTGCTCTTCAAAAAGCGCAACGGTGGTGCCGTGAAAGTCCGATACGTAGGAGTCAAAGACATTGGTCGAAATGTCGTATTTCTCCATCAACTCCTTGTCGGCATGGCACTTTCCGCACATTTCCGGTGAGCTGAGCCGAAATTCAGCGGTTCTGGGGTCGCCGATGTCGTGTACGCCGTGGCAATCCGTGCAGACCGGCACGTCGGGATTCTGTTCGCCCAGCAGCGCCGCGCCGTGGACGCTGTGCTCATATTGATCGTTGATGGTGGAGTGGCAGTTGCCGCAGGTCTGAGAAATCTTTTCCCGGGGAACCGACGGGTTTTCAACATCGTGGCTGCCGTGGCAGTCCACGCACGATGCCGCAACCATGGTGCCGTACGCCTGGGCCTTTCCATGGACGCTGGTCAATTGCTGGCGGTAGATGTCCTCGTGGCAATCGCCGCAGATATTCTGCATGCCCAATTGCAGCTCGCGCAGGTCCATCACGTTGCTCTCCGGATGGGGAAAGCCGTAGCGCTCCATGTCCACGTGGCAATCGGCGCACTTGAGCGGCGCGCCGCCGTCGGTATTGATCAGGTGAAGACCGTGAACAGATTCTGCCAGCTCCGCCAGATCCAGATGGAGCGAAAGGGTTTCGCCCGACGCCAGCGTCTTCTCGCTTTGCAGCAAGGTATGACATGACTCGCATTTTTGGTTAGGCGAGATCGCCTGATCGTTGTGGCAGGTCGTGCAGTTCTTATCCTTATCCAGGGTGTGGGCGAATTCCTCATGCACCTGGACGCTCTGGGGATCGCCGAATTCCTGGTGGCAATTGAGGCAGGTTCCCACCGGATCGGCCGCCATGGAGGCGGCGGATGTTGCATCATGACCGCCGTGACAGTCCACGCAGTTGGGAATATTGCTGTTGTCCAGCACGCCCAGATGCCCGGGGTTATGCTGGTCGGCCGGCAGATGGCAGGAACTGCAACTTTCGGCAACTTTTGCCAGGAACGCCGTGCGGGATTCCGGCTGGGCCGCGGTATGGGGATAGAGGTATTCTTCGTGGGGGCGATGGCAGTCGGTACAGCCGATCTCCGGGCTGTGGCCGCCGTGGACCGATGCATCAATGATGGTGGGATCGATGCCCAATGACAGTTCTTCGCCGTCGGGCAGGGCAAGCGTCTCGTCGGTATCGGTATGGCAGAGGCGGCAGGCGCTGTCCGGCGGCGGCTGTTGGGCCGTGGCCGGGCGATGAGCGCTGACCGTCAACAGCAGGCCCAGACAAATGCCCATGCAGAAGAGGAACGCAATCCTGGCCGCTTGACGTCGGCCGGTTATTTGCCCCCGGGTGACGCCCCAGGATGGAAAATCAGTTGGTCGGCTTTTTTGTCGATTTACGTAGTTCACGGCTTGTCATTTCAAATGACCTGCGCAGGCGCTCCGCGCAGAATTGAACGGAACATCTTCTTCATTTACTACCGCTGTCGATTTCCGCTTCCGGCCTCGGCTCGGTCGTGGAAGCCGACGGCAAACTCCTGCAGTTCGTCATCAGTCAGGTTCGGGCCGGAGCCGTCTTCGCGATGACAACTGCGACACGAGAATTCCAGCGTGAGATAGGGTTCGGACACGGCGCCGTCATCGTCAAATTGATCATTTGCCAGCGGGTTGATCGCCATCAAATGCGTGCGCATATCTCCGCTAAACTGGGCCGGATCCGCGACTGCACTCTCGGTTGCGTGGGGCATGTGGCAATCCACACAACTGGCGTGGCGTCGGTCCGTAATCTTCTGATATTCGTCCTCTTCAAAATGGCAGGTCTCGCAGTCGCTCTTGGGACTTCCGCCCCGAGTGTACTTGACCGACTCATGGGGGTTGTGGCAATCCACGCACTCCATGACGCGCTTTTTTGAAGCAAAAAGTTCATCGTATTGCTGGTAATGGAGAATAAAGCCGTCAGCCGACTCCAGCTCGGTTATCTCGCCCCGGCTGTGGCATTCGCCGCACGACTCGGATGCGCGATCAACCGTTAAATTCACCACGTAGGGGTCGTTGACGTGGTTGCTGCCGGGACCGTGACAGGCTTCACAGCCGACGCCGTCCTCAGCCCACGTGCCGATCAATCCCGGCAGGTCCGCGTGATTTCCTTCCGGAATGTAGCCCGTGGTGTGGCAGGAGGCGCAGGTGTTCGCTACCTCTTCTCCTGCGTGATACGCTACCCACCCTTCATCTATATCCAGGCTGCCATTTTCGAGATTATATTGGGTTGTATCGCTGACAACGCCGGTGATGAGGAAGCCGTCCTGGTCGACAAAGTTTGCCTTCCAGCCGTAGCCGCCTACTACATAGAGGATATCCGACCATTCATAACCGGCAGGGGGATCGGGCGTTTTGCTTTCGGGGTAATCAGGCTCTTCTCCATCAACGATGGCGTTGAGCGCCCAGGGGTGGCCGGATTCCATATACGTTGCGTGGAGTTCTTCATGGCATTCAGCGCAGGCGTCAGAGCCGACGAACTCGGCCGGTCGATAGTCAAGACCGTCCTCGCCCCGGGAACCTACAGGTCCGGTTTCGCCCTTGGGGCCGCGGGGACCGGTTGCTCCGGGGGCCCCGGGTTCACCGGGAGCGCCGGCTTCACCGGCCGGGCCTTGAGGCAATTGGCAAGCTGTAGCCGCAAACATCAGAAGGACGGCTACACTAACGAGAACGACAATTCGTTTCACCAAATGACTCCTTTTCTGCATTACTGCCAAGGGGCTTCCGCAACACGGCTATTCTTTTTATCAGTCTGCTGTATTCTCGAGTTTCGACGATTTCAAATC
>JAGRCP010000145.1 GCA_020433455.1 Caldilineaceae bacterium
GGTGCAAAATCATCGAAACTCGAGTGTATTGAATTCCGTTGCGAACTTGTTGCGAAGTTACCGATATTATTATGCGATCGTATGCAAACTTTTTATGATGGTTTATTTTCTCCTTAACCTTCTTTTCATTTTACATTTAACTTTCTTAATTGTAAAACGGTCTGCGTTCTGTGCAGCAATTCACGTTAGGGGCGGCGTTCATTGATTTTTTGTAACTATACGGGCCCCTCCGGGAGGGTCTGCGGGAAATATGCCGTTCCCGGGGGAAAACTTCCCGGAGGCTACAGTAACGATTTTTCTTTGCCCGAAAACGCTCTTTGCTTTACGATGATAGCCGACTCTCATGCTAATTCCGGCGGATGATTCTGCCGCCGACCACAGGGCGAAAATTATGGCGCTTCAAATTTACAATACCCTCACGCGACAGAAGGAAGAGTTTACGCCCGTTGAGCCGGGCAAGGTCCGCATGTACGTCTGCGGGCCGACGGTCTACGCAGACGCTCATGTCGGTCATGCCATGGCCGCCATCGTTTTCGATATGGTGCGCCGTTATCTGATCTACCGCGGCTATGATGTTTATTACGCCACCAATTTTACGGACGTAGATGACAAGATTATTCGCCGCGCCAACGAAACGGGGCGCGATCCCATTGAACTGGCTAACTACTTCTCGCAGAAATATCTGGAGCATCTGGCGGACCTCAACGTGCTGCCCGCGGACGCGTATCCGAAGGTCAGCGATGAGATTCCCCACATCATCCAGGATATCCAAGGCCTGGGCGAGAAGGGTTACGCGTACGAAGTGGACGGGGACGTCTACTTCCGGGTTCTGGCCGACGACGATTACGGCAAGCTGAGTCGGCGTAAGCTGGACGATGCCCAGACCGGCACCCGGATCGAAGAGGACGCCCGCAAGGAATATTCCGGCGACTTCGCACTTTGGAAATCCGTTAAGCCCGGCGAACCGTCATGGGATAGCCCGTGGGGGCCGGGGCGACCCGGCTGGCACATCGAATGCACCAGCATGTGCCTTCACCACCTGGGCGAGACCATCGACATCCACGGCGGCGGCAATGATCTGATTTTTCCGCACCATGAGAACGAGATCGCTCAAAGCGAGAGCCTGACGGATCGCCCCTTTGCCCGCTACTGGATGCACAACGGCATGATGCAGCTCGCGGGCGAAAAGATGAGTAAATCTCTGGGCAACCTGGTCACCATTGACGAATTCCTGGAGACTCATTCGGCTAATGCGCTACGCCTGCTCATCTTTACCGGCCACTATCGCAAACCGGTCATGTTTACCAGCGAAACGCTGGACGGTGCGGAGCGGAGCCTGGCTCGCCTGCGTTCGGCCCTGCGTCCCGCTACGGGCAGCGCCAGCACGGGCGAAGCCGTGGACGTACTGCGCGAGGCGACCGAAAGCGCGCGGATCGCCTTCGTCACGGCCATGGATGACGATTTCAATACCAGCAGCGCGCTGGCTGCGCTCTTTGAGTTGGTGCGCGCCGCCAACACCGCGCGCGACGCCGGCGTAAGCGGCCCCTTCTTCGCTGCCGCCCAGGATACCCTGCGCGAACTGGCCGGCGTGCTGGGCATTACCCTGGCCGCTGATGCAGGCGCGGCCGCGCCCGGCCAGGGGGTGGCGGTCAAGCCCTTTGTGGATCTCCTGGTGACTGTGCGCGGCGATCTGCGCACGGCCAAGCAGTGGGCGCTGGCCGATCAGATTCGCGACGCTCTTCAGGAACTGGGCGTAGCGATTGAGGATGGCCCGGACGGCTCTGCCTGGCGCTTTGAGGACTGAACTGAATCATGAGTGAACTTATCTACGGTCGACACGCCGTGCTGGAAACTCTGCGCGCCGGACGCCGGCGCATCTATCGCCTCTGGCTGGAAGAAGGACGCAGCAGCGGTGAGATCATGGACGAAATCGCGACGGCGGCCGAAGAAGCCAAGGTTACGCTGCGCTCTGTGAAGGGCGGCATCTTCGATAAATTAGCCCAGCGCAATGACAACGCCCAGGGCGTGGCGCTGGAAGTGGACGACTACCCTTATGCCGCCGACTTCCAGGACGCCCTGGACCTGGCCCATGAGCGGGATGAGCCGCCCCTCCTCCTGCTCCTTGACCACCTTCAGGATCCGCAAAACCTGGGTACGCTCATGCGCACGGCGGAGGCCATGGGCGTCCACGGCATCGCGATTCCTGACCGGCGCGCGGCATCCATCACCCCCGCGGTGAGCAATGCCAGCGCGGGCGCAGTAGAGCATCTCCTGGTGGCCCAGGTGACCAATCTCAACCGCCTGATTGACGCACTAAAAGAATCCGGCGTCTGGGTGGCCGGCCTGGACGGCGACCCCAGCGTGCCTGAACTGGGCCGAACGGACCTGGCCGGTCCTTTGGCCGTGGTCGTGGGCAATGAGGGCAAGGGGTTGGGGCGTCTGACCCGGGAAAAATGCGATCTCCTGGTGCGCTTACCCATGTACGGTTCCATCGAATCCCTTAACGCGGCTGTGGCGGGGAGCATTGTTCTGTACGCCGCACGCCAGGCCCGCATGTCGTAATTCCTCCGCGTATGAATGTTGCCCTCATCCGCCACGACAGCCCGCATTGGAACACGGAGTTGACGCGTATCGGGCTGGAACTTCGCGCGCCTGATAACGAAACCCTCTTTCCCTATCATTTTTTGGCCGTGGTGCTGCCCAAATTGGGCGGCGCCCTGGTCGCCGTAACGGAAAATCGCCGCCGCGTGGGCGTGGGCTTTCTTCTGCCCCGGCCCGCGGATCGGCCCGGCGCGGCGGCCTATACGCTTCGCTATCATCGTCTGGGCCGGGGACGCTTTACGCTCAACAGCCAGGCCACGCCGGAAGCTGTTGTGGCCGCGGTGCGCATGAAGCTGACCGGAGATGCGCCCGGCAGGGAGATCGAGCAGATATGCTTCTACGATCCCTTGGCTGAACATATGTATACCCCCACGCATGAAATGGTCGGCGCCGTAGACATCGGTCGGCCCAGCGCGGCCGAGGCTCAGCAAATCCGCTACGTTCAGCAGGAGGTGTGGGGCAATCCGCCTGAATTTCTCTATCCCAGCGATATTCACAGCGCGGACTTCGGTCTGGGAACATCCCTGGTCGCGCGGGTGGATGGGAATCTGGCCGGTTTTCTCTTCGGCTGCGTCAAGCTCGGCGGCCCCGATCTGCCGGCAGACTGGCAGATGCGCTTCAACGGCCATACCCGGCTGGAATCCCAAACCATGGGCGTGCTTGCCGATTTTCGGGGACTGCGCATCGGCAATCTCCTGAAACGCACCCAGGCTGCCCACGCGTCTCGGGCGGGCGTCGGCATCGTCCACTGGACGGTGGATCCCCTCCAGTATCCCAATGCGGCGCTCAATTTCGGCCTGCTGCGGGCGATGGCCTTCAATTTTTATCCGGATCTCTACCCCTTTCGCAATGAGCTGAACCGGGTTCATGCGTCCCGTTTTGCCATCACCTGGCTCGTGGGCAGCCGACCGGTGCAGGACGTGCCCCTGCACGGCTCCCGTTCGCAGGTTGTGCAGCTGGATCAACGACCGGAGATCGGCCGGGTCAATCAGGGGTGGCAGCAGGTGGATTATACATTGGAGAACGATGTCATTGCCGTCGAAATTCCGGCCAATTGGACGCTTCTTCAGCGCGATAATCTGGAGCTGGCCACCGCCTGGCGGGACGTGACGGACGGCATTTTCGCGCATTATGTGGGGAGCAGCGAGGGCCGATACGTGATTACGGATACCGGTGTTGAGGGGGAGCGGCGTTATCTCATCGGTCGTCGGGTGAGCGATGGCTTGTGGGACGCTTTGGGGCGCGCAGGATAATTGTCGGGGCGGACAGTTACAGCTTGTAATGGATATCCGAGGCGTAAATATTTGAGGGGGAACGCGNNCGCGTTCCCCCTCAAATATTTACGCACTATTGATCGGGCGGGTTGGCCTATGGCCTATTCAACCGACATCTCCAGGACATCGCCGGTGGCTCGCTCAACGATGACCACCGCGGTCTGGCTGCTTGTGCTCAGCTCAACGCGCCAGACGTCCGCGTCGTTAAGCGTGTCGGGCGTCGCCACTTTTTCCGTGATCTCACCGCTCAGCATATCGGCCTCTGTGATGGCCTGTTCGGCGATTTGGATGGCTTCGCGTGCATTCACCTGGCCGCTAACGGTCTGACGTTGGGCGTTGGTCGCGGGGCGGCTGCCCAGCGTCACGTCAATGTCCTGGCGGTCTCCATCCCGCAGCACCGTCAGGGTAAGCGTCTGGCCGGGCGAAGTTTCCGCCACCAGGTAACCGACCAAATCCTCGAAGCGTTGGACCGGCTCGCCGTTGATGGCCACAATGATATCGCCGCCCACGCCGAATTCTCCGCCTGTGCTAATGGCGATGGTGCGCTGTGCGCCCTGAACGCCCGCCTCATCCGACGGTCCGCCTGCGACTGCCTCAGACACGTAGACGCCCAGGGTGTTGTCCGGCAGCTCCAGAACTTCGGCCAACTGGGGCGTAATGCTTTGGCCGCTCACGCCCAGGTAGGGATATTCGAAAGCGCCGTCCTCGATGAGCGCAGGGACGACTCGGCGTACGATAGAAACGGGGATGGTGAAGCCCACGCCCGAGTTGCTGCGCACAGGCGATTCAATGGCGAAATTGACCCCGACCACTTCACCGTCCAAATTGAGCAGCGGACCGCCCGAATTGCCGGGATTGATGGCTGCATCGGTCTGGATCACGTCGGGCAGGGTGTAGCGTGCGCCGTCCAGCGCGCCGATGGGCATGCCTCGCTCCAGTGCGCTGACGATGCCCGTGGTCATGGTTCCGTCCAGGCCGAAGGGATTCCCGATGGCGATGACGGCATGACCTACGCGCAGGGTGTCCGGCTCAGCCAGCGGCAGGGGATTCCAGTCCATGCCCGCGGGCGGCGTCACTTTGAGCACGGCCAAATCCGCCTGGGGATCGGCAGCCACCAGTTCGGCATCGGCCCAGAAGCCGTTGTCGAAGATGACGGTGATCTGCTTGGCGTCTTCAACGACATGGTTGTTGGTCACGATGTGGCCCGCATCATCATAGATGAAGCCGGAGCCCTGGCCTTCCGTCTCCTGAGGAACGTCAAAGCCGTCGGGCAGGTCAAAGCCGTCGGGCAGCTCGAAGGGGAGCGCCGTGCCGCCCGATGCATCCACCACCACGCGGATGTTTACCACAGAGGCGGAGACGTGATCGTAGAGATCGGCCAGCGCGTTTTGGTCGTCATACAGGGAAATAGATGTCGGCGTACTGCCCTCCTGGGCCCGGGCGCTCTGCTGGGTGAGCAGGGAGCCGCCCAGTGCGCCGAAGAAGAGAATCAGCAGCGCAAGAAGTGCAACGAGCAGACGCGTCGGACGCCGATTGTCGTTGCGATTTGCCGCTACCGGCGATTGAGACTTTTCCAACATATGGAACTCCTAATGTTGATGAGGCCGCGGACACGGGGCTTGTAGCAGCCCCTGCGGCCAAAAGCAAATGCGGCAAAATATCCGCTTGCCGCGTGCGAATATCTATACTTTGCCCTATTCTGCTTAATGCTGCATAAAATTCTGCTAAAAAGTCGCTAAGTAATCGTTCGCCAATAAAATAGCGATTGCAGCATCGTTGCCTGGGAGCGCCAAGCGCCGGCTTGACGTTACTTGCCGGACGCCGGTCCGGCAAGTAACGTCAGGTTTATGAACGGTCTGCATCTACGCGGGCGCCTGTCATCCGCCCTCAGGCGTCTCTTCAGCCGGGGCCGCGTTATCCTGGGCTGGCGGCGTCTCTTCGGCTGGGGCCGTCTCTATGCCGGTAACTTCCGCCAACTGGGTTAAGGTTGCTTCCAGCGCGCTCATCCGGCGGCCGTAATTGGTCCAGTCGCCCAGGCGCAGGTAGTCCTGCGCGTCGGCATATTGTTGGTTGGCCAGCAGGATTAGCTCATCCACCGACGCAGCCGCCAACTCTGCCTGATCCAGTGTGGTATCGAGCTGGGCGCCGCCGGTCACTGCCGGCAACGTCGAACCTGCGGTCAGCAGCTCTTCCAAACCGGCCTCGGCAATTACGTCAGAACCGAAGAGATCGGCCAGGGCCAGGCCCAGGTTTTCGGCCATGATGGCCTCCTGGGCCGTGGCGACAATGACCCGTTTCAGCTCGGGAATTTTGCCGTTGGCCGCCTGCAGGTAAAGAGGCTCCACGTAGAGCAGGCTATCGGCCACGGGAATGACCAGCAGGTTGCCCCGAATCACGTTGCTGCCCTGTTGGTTCCACAAGCTCAACTGGGAGCTGATGGTGGGGTCCTGGTCGATGCGCGCTTCGATCTGCTGGGGGCCGAAGAAGAGGCTGTCCTTGCCGAATTCGTAGACGACTTTTTCGCCGTATTTATCCGGATCATTCTGGGTGGCCAGCCACGCGATCATGTTTTCCCGATTAGCGGGCGTGAACGGCAGGATCTGGATGAAGTCCAAATCATCGCTGCCGGGCAGGGACATGAGCACGTAGTAGGGCTCAATGCGCACCGGCTCGTTGTCAAAGATTTCCTCGGGCCAGGCCCAGACGTCTTCCTTGTTGTAGAACTCGGTGACGTCGGTCATGTGATAGGTGCGGTACATTTCGGCCTGCACTGAGAAGATGTCGTTGGGATAGCGGATATGCTCGCGCAGATCCGCCGGCATATCCGCATATGGGCGGAATAGGTCCGGGAAGATTTTGGCATACGCGGCCGCAATAGGCTCGGCGGGGTCGATGACGTAAAAGAGCATCTCGCCGCTGTACGCGTTGGTCACCACCTTCACCGGATTGCGGATGTAGTTGAATGTGCTGTACGGTTCGCTATAGGGGAAGCGGCTGCTCACCGTATAGGCGTCCAGGAACCAGAAGAGTTCGCCCGTATCGCTCACCACGATATAGGGGTCCGAATCATAGCGGAGGAAGGGCGCAACTTCGTCGATGCGTTCCGTGATCACCCGCCGCCAGAGCAGTTGGCTGTCGCCGTTGATGTCCTGATTCAGCAGGATGTTGATGTCGGCAAAACGCAGGGCAAAGAGCAGCCGATGCCAGAGGGACATGTTGATGCCCGTATCCGCATCAAACTGGGTGGTGACGTTGCCTTCGCCCCGGGGATAGTCAAACTCGGGTTCGTTGGTGCGTGCGATGACGTAGGAGTCGGTGCGTTCGCCGAAGTATATCTGCGGACGGGTTACGTCGATAACGCCGCGCGGCGGCAGGTCCTGGAGATAGAACTCCGGCAGCCCGTCCCGGGTTACCTGGGCCACGGGCGACGCGGCCACACCGTAGCCGTGGGTATAGACCAGGCGCTGATTCACCCACGTCTGGGCATTTTCATCGAGCCGTTCGGGCGCCAGTTCCCGCGCCGCCAGCATGACCTGGCGCGTTTCGCCGTTAATTGCGTAGCGGTCGATATCAATGTCGTTGAATTCATAATATTGCCGCAGCGCCTGGACCTGATTATAGGTTTGGAGCAGGGGGCGGTAATCCCACAGACGGATGTTGCGCACGGTTTCCGGCTCGGTCAGCAGCGTCTCGGCCGTCAGCTCTTCCGATGCGTTGTAAGGCTGGACGGAAATGTCGTCCAGCTCAAAAGCCAGACGCGTAAATCTGATATTGTTGGCAATATAAGGCTCCTCCAGGTTCAGCTCGTTGGGGTTGACCTGAAAGCGCTGAATGAAGCCGGGGTAGACGCTGCCGAAGAGGATCGCTACGCCCAGCCAGACGGCCAGCAGCACGACTATAGCCCGCCATGCACGGCGTAAAAACGCGGTGACAATCACCAGCACAGCCGTGATGAGGGTGATGATGCTGAGAATGTTGTAGGCGGGCAACTGCGCGCGCACGTCCGTATAGCCGGCGCCGAAGACCGCGCCGCGTGAACTGTAAACCAGTCCAAAGGCGTTGAGCCGATATTGCCAGGCAATCAGCAGCAGAATCAGCGCGCCCAGAATGCTCACATGCGCGAGAATGGGCGTCGGCGCTTTCCGGCCCCGCCAGCCGACGCCGTAAATGCCCAGAACGGCCAGGAGCGTAATGATGGCCATGGTGAGGAGCCAGCCGCGCGCCGTCTGCCAAATCGGCAGGGTGAAGATGAAGAAGCTGACGTCGCGATTGAAAATCGGGTCCATCAGGTTGAAGTCAATCTGGTTGAGATAGAGCAGCACATCTTCCCACATGGAGGAGAGGGAAAGGCCCATGAAGAAGGCAAAGAGCGCGCCCACCGTCAGGATGGTCGGGAGAAGGCGCACGCCAAAGCCGTCCAGGATATTTTGAATCGGGGACGGTTCCATGCTCTTGGCTTCAATGCGTTGGGCCAACCAGACGTTGACGGCCAAAAAGAGCCAGAAAAGTATTGCGCCCCCCGCAAAGAGGGTAAGGGCGGCAAAGATGCGCGTGCGGAAGACCGCAGCAAGTCCCAGGCTGTCGTACCAGACCAGATCGGTAAAGAAGCTGAGAATGCGGTTGAAGGAGAAGAAGATCAGGAGGGGGATCAGCCACCAGAGCCAGCGGCGCGGGTTTATCTGGCCGTCGCCGCCTTCGTTGTCGTTGCCGCCGTTGCGTCGGGGAGGCTCGTCGCCGGGCGGGATCCAGTCATCGTCTCCCTGCTCGCGTTGGAGATTTTCCTCAATCGAGCGAATCAGCTCGGAAAAGGGGTCAGAACTTCGCATGATACCTCGCTTATTTGGGTCGCCAGTTTCGTTGCGTTGATGTACGTACCCTATTGTAACAGACTTTTAGCTAAAAACTTGTGGAGCCGGATACTTTCCGTTCGAGACGGACATTGGTACCTGGTGTTGACCTTGCCGATCCGGTTCGCTCCGTTCCGTTTCGTTCGCCGCTTTTTCCGATTGGCCAAGCAGCCCTGTTTCTGTATAATGGTATCCATACCCCTGAACTTTCTTGTATCCACCGTACAAATCACACATACGTAAATCATCCATTACGCCAAATCACTTATGAGGAGATGACTCCATGGCTCGTATGATGTTAACAGGCTTTATTTTGGCCTTATTCCTATTGGTCGGCGGCGCGCCTGCCGTCGCCCAGGCCCAGGACAGCCAGTTGGCCGAGGTCAGCGTGACGATTCCCGCCAACGGGGAAGCCTCTCTGCCCTTCACGGGCATGTGTCTGGAATACACCGAACCCTTCCCGGACAGCTTTGGCTCCTTCAACGGCATGGCTCCCGACGAAGTGCGCAGAATTCTCAAATACTCGCTGCTCAACGGCTACACGGTGTCGGATGATTTTCAGGTGCAGATGGCCATCTGGCGCGCCATCGAAGGCGTATGGCCTTATCCTGACAGCGTGGATCGCACGCTGGCCGAAGAAATTTATGCCGAATCCCAGAACGTTACGCTTGATCCTCTGGAAGGAGAGGGCGTCGCGCTGGATGTCGCCATTGCCGACGGCTCGGTAACGGTTACCAGCGAAGATTTCGCACTCACCGAGCCGAATCCCGTAGCCGGCGGTCCGTACATGGGCGGAGGCGCGTTGACCTTAAAGAATAATACGGATCAGGCCATCACCGTCTATTACCCCTTTGGCCTGGTGCTGGAAGCGGAGCAGGAAGCAGCCCAGAACCTGGTGACCTTTGCCACGGAACTGGAAGAGAACCCCATTGCGACGCCTACGCCGGCTCCGACTGAAGAGCCGACGCCGCCCGTCCTGCCGCCCACCGGCGTCAGCCTGGGCGGTTCCGGCGGCCTGCTCTCGCTGCTGACGGCTTCGGCCGGCCTGCTGATTTTGGCCGGCGGCGCCTACATTTTCCGCCGCGACGGGAGCGACACCCGGACGTAAATTTTGGGGATATTCCCAATGACGTAAAAGAGACCCGGTCCATGCCGACCGGGTCTCTTTTTATGCGCCAATTTCGCCTGCCTTCTTACCTTGATTTACAATTAACGCCATGCATATCGGCGTTTTGACCCACAATTATCCCCGCTTTGACGGCGACTTCAGCGGCAACTTCGTGGCCGCGCTCTGCGAAGAGTTTGCACGTCAATCCCATGAAGTGACCGTCTGGGCCCCTTATGATCCGGCCTATACCCGATCGCTGGACGGGCCCGTCAACCTACGCCTCTATCGCTATGCCTGGCCCGCGCGTTTCCACCGCCTGGGCTACATGCGCTCCATGCAGTCGGACCTGGCCCTGCGCCTCGAAGCCTACGCCCTCAGCCCCCTCATGTTTACTGCGGGCATCCGCGCCGTGACCCGGGACGCGGCCCGCCTGCGCCCTGACGTGCTCCATGCGCACTGGGCGCTGCCCAACGGCTTTATAGGGGCCGTAGCCGCCCGGCGCCTGGGGATTCCCCTGGCCGTCTCCGTGCCCGGCTCCGACGCCCAGGTCGCGGCCGCCAATCCTCTCTTCCGGCGCATGGCGCGCTTTACGTTTGATCAGGCTGACTTGCTCACGGCCAATAGCCGCGACCTGCGGGATGCCGTGGTGAAGCTGGGCGCGGATCCGGCCAAATTTGATCTCATCGTCTACGGCACGGACCCGCGTAAAATGCAGCCCGCTGCCACGGGCGTAGCCGCGCTCCGCGCTGAGCTGGCCATCGCGCATGATGCCGTCGTGCTGCTGGGCGTGGGGCGCATGGTCTACAAAAAAGGCTTTGATCTCCTTATCCGCGCATTGGCGACGGAGCCGCTGGCCCGGCAGAATGTTTGCCTTGTCCTTGTGGGCGAAGGCGATCAGCAGGCGGAATGGCAGGCCCTGGCGGCCGAGCTGGGCGTGGCTGACCGCATTCGCTGGGCGGGAACCGTCCCTTTCGATCGCATCGGCATCTACTACAACCTGGCCGATATCCTGGTCAACCCGGCCGTGCGCAAGCCGGCGGACGGCCTCAACGTCTGCGTGCTCGACGCCATGAGCTGCGCCAAGCCCGTGGTGGGAACCGCGGTCGCGGGTACGCCCCTGGCGGTGGAGGACGGCGTGACCGGTCTCCTTACTCCCGAGGGCGATGTGGATGCGCTGGCCGCGGCGTTGGCCGCGCTGGTCGCCGATCCCCAACGGCGCGCGGCCATGGGCCGCGCGGCCCGACGCCGCATCGATGAAGAGCTGGGCTGGCCGCAACTGGCCAGGCGCTATGTGGAACATTTTGAGGGGATGCGGGGGGGATTGGAGATTGAAGATTGAAGATTGAAGATTGGAGATTGAAGATTGAAGATTGGGAGATTGGGAGATTGGAGATTGGGAGATTGGGAAACTGGGAGATTGAGGGTGTGAGTTGGCCTCGTGGGCGTGGGACGTGATGCGTGAACTGCCCACGAGCGGGGCAACTCACGCATCACGTGTCAAATAATCACGTGTCACGCAATCACTGCGCTTGACTACCGGTTCGGGTGCATGGGCATGATGACGTGGAGGTATTCGTCTTCGCCTACGCCTACGGGACGCAGCGCGCCCGGACGGGTGGACTGGGTCGTATCCAGCACGACCTGAGGCTGGTCCACCTGGCTCAACACGTCAATCAGATACTTGGCATTGAAGGATATTTCGATCTCTCCGCCGTCGATCTGGGCGTCGATGTCGTTGACGCTGTCGCCCATTTCCATGCTGGTGGCCGTGAGACGCAACTGCCCCTTGTTGTCGTCGGCTCCATTCTTCCCGTCAGGCATAACCGTCAGCCGAATAATGTTGTTGTTCTCCCGCGCGAAGAGGAAAGCGACGCGTACGGCCTTGAGCAGCTCGGCGGTATCGACCACGGTGCGCGTGTCCCGGCTCTTGGGGATGATGCCGTTGTAATCGGGGAAGCGCCCGTCAATGAGCTGACTGCTCAACTCCACCCACTGGAAGCTGCCCCGGGCTTCATCCTTGTTGCCGGGAATCTGGAAGAGAATCTGGTTGCGGGATTGGGCAACGATCACCTTGACCGGCTCTTCGTCATCGGCATCGGCCGCGATGCGGGCCAACTCGCCCAGGCTCTTGGCCGGAACCACCACCATGATCTCTTCATTGGGACCAATCGCCTCGTCGAAGATCACGCTGCGCACGCTCAGGCGATAGCCGTCGGTCGCGGCCATGCGCAACTCGTTGCTGCGGAAGCGCACCTCCACGCCGGTGAGGGTGGGGCGACTCTCGTCCGTGGACGCGGCGTAGACCACCTGATCGATCATTTTGCGCAGGTTGGCGGCTTCCAGAGGGATGGTCACGCCGTCGATGACGTCGGCCATGCTGCCGCCCTCGTCTTCATCCGCCTGGGCCCGGGCGACGAAGGGGAATTGACTGGCGTCGATTCCCTTTATGGTTGCCGTGTAGCGGGCGCAGCGCAGGCTGAGCGTCTGGGTGCGCACGGACAGCTCCATGTCGATGCGTTCCGGCGGCAGATTGTTGATGAAATCGGCCAGCAGACGCGCCGGGACGGTGATTGCGCCTTCGTCTTCCACCATGGCCCCAATCCAGCAGTTGATGCCGATTTCCAGGTTGGTCGCAGCCAGGCGCAGTTGATTGTCCTTGGCTTCGAGGAGGATGTTGCCCAGCACAGGCAGCGTGCTGCGCGTTGAGACGGCCCGCCCCACGATGGACAGACCTTTGGCCAGATTCTCCTGTAGACAACTTACACGCACGGGACCCTCCAAGGATTATGCCGGCAGCGTCACCCCTTGCAGCAGGGCGGCGAACGGCGCATTTTGGCTAAATTGACGGGAATAAAATTGTAGAACATCATCCTGCAAGATGTGATAATTTTCGCTGGGATTATAGCATAAGCCCCGACGAATCGCCCACAACCAATCAACCAGTGAACCAATCATCCAGTAAATAAATTAACCAATCAACCAATCCCCCTAACCGTTGGGAAACGGTCTGAATCGGGAGACGCTTTTGTCCAGCGCCGATTTTTCATTTGTCCTATCCTGTGGGCAAGAAGTTCCTTCTATCCGAACTTCAACTCACAATGGGAAGGCAACTATGAACATGCGCAATTTTGTCATCACGATTCTCACCATCCTCCTGATCGGTTCCGTCCTGGTCGGCGTGGCCAACATGACGCCGGCTGAAGCTGCGGCCGGTTCCCGGGTGGAAGCGGTGCGCAGTGGTTTGGCGAATGTGCGTGCCTTTGCCCCGGCCCCTGCTGCTGACGCTGACGCCCTTGCCGTGGACAGCGGTGCGCTCTACCGCCAGGACGGCGATCGCTGGCTTTTGGTGGAAACGCCCGCCGATGTGATCGTCAACGCCGTCGTCACCGCAAGCGCAACGCCCGATCTCATCTACATCGGCGCGGCCAATGAGTTGGCCGTTTATCGCACCCAGGACGGCGGCGTAAGCTGGCTGCGCGTGCCCATGACCAACGCGACCACGCCCAACCTGGTCGGCGGCGTGACCAGCCTGGCGCTGGACGAGAGCCGCCGCATCCTCTACGCGGGGACGGACACTGCCGGTCTCTTCCGCCTGCGCGACGTGGGCTCTTCCATGATCCTCAGCGGACATGAACCGCTGACTGAACCGGTAATCGAGCTGGCCGCGGGCGCCGATGGCCTGGCCTTTGCCCGCACAGCTTCGACCCTTTACCGGGCCGATGAGGGCGGTTTGACCTGGAACAGCGTGGATAACCTGGGCAGCACGGCCACCGCGCTGGCCATGAGCACGGACGCCGTTTACGTCGGCACCGTAGACCGGGGTCTCCTGACCAGTCGGGACGGCATGACCTGGACCGCGGCCAATGCCGGGCTGGGCTTTGCGCCGGGCAGCCGCCTGCAGATCGACGCCCTGGCGGTTGATCCCCAGCAGCCGGATGTGATTTACGCCGCGACGAGCTATCTCTTCGGCAGCACCACCGTGCATCAGACGCCCGCTGCCGTGAGCATGAGCACCGACGGCGCCGCAGTCTGGATGCCGGTGCAGACGCTGGACGGCGCGGCCGTAGCCGAGCTTCTGCCCTTGGCCGGACGCACCGGCGGCGTTTACGCCCTCATGAGCAACAGCCGCATGCCCGTGGCCATGGGCATTGCGCCTGAGATGGCGACCACGACCCTGGCCGTAACGCCTGCCGAGGCCGCGGTTGAGTCGGCTGCGCCCCTCTTGCCGGCTGCGAGCTGGCCGGCCTGGCTCCTGGCGCTTTTGGCCGCCGCGGCGCTCTTCTACGTCCTGGTCACCGACTTCGGCCGGCCTCGCCCCCTCTTCGAGGGCAGCCTGGCCCCCAGCCTGGCGCGCAAGTAAGGCTGCTGAAAGAATAATGAGCATCAGGGCCCCGGGCGCATCATGCGCCCGGGGCCCTGCGCGTAGATCGGATAAAAACAGGAAGCGGGCCTTGCGTCCGCTCCAAGACCCTCGCACCTCATCTTCCCTCGCAAATCCCGTTTGCCCAACCCGGCCACCTGTGCGATGATGGCGGCGCTGCGGACCATACGCAGCAATCAGCCTCTACGAACGCCTGCCTTATCCATGAGCAATTTACTTGAAGTTCGCGGGATTGACACCTTCATCGGCCAATTTCATATTTTGGAAGAGGTTTCGCTCACCGTGCCCGAAGGCGCGATCGTCGCGCTCCTGGGCCGCAACGGCGCGGGCAAAACTACCACCCTCAAGTCCATCCTCGGGCTGACGCCGCCCCGCTCCGGCCAGGTTATCTTTGCCGGTGAGGAGATCCAGGGACTGCCCAGTTATGAGATCGCGGCCATGGGCGTGGGGTACGTGCCCGAGCATCGGGCCATCTTTCGGGACTTGAGCGTCTATGAGAATCTCAAGCTTGCTGAGCGCAAAAAGAGCGATCTGGCCCGCAAAGAGGCCATGATCTTCGAGCTTTTCCCCGATCTCAAGCGCCTGATCAAGCTGGGCGGAGCCAATCTCTCCGGCGGGCAGCAGCAGATGCTGGCCCTGGCCCGGGCTTTGGTGCCGGATAATCGCCTTCTTCTCATCGATGAACCGACGGAAGGGTTGGCCCCCGTCATCATCGAGGCCATGATGGAGGCCATCCGCCGCCTGGCCGCGACCACCACCATCCTGCTGGTGGAGCAGAATTTTCTGGTCGCAGGCCAATTGGCCGAATCCTACGTCATCGTGGATGAAGGACGCGTCGTGCAGACCGGCGTCATGGCCGACCTGCTGGACGACGACGCAGCCATTCGCCGCTATTTGGGAGCCGGGTGAGCCATGGAATTTTGGCGTGAGCATCGCACCGCAATCATGACCGTCATCGTCGTCGCCGCCCTGCTGGGGCTGGCCCGCCTGGGCATGAGCGCCAACGACTGGGTGGTCACCATCCTGCGCGGCCTGTCCGTGGGCGCAGTCATTTTCCTGGTAGCTGCCGGCTTCTCCATTATCCTGGGCCTCATGGACGTCCTCAACCTGGCCCACGGAGCGCTCTTTATGCTGGGCGCGTACATGACGTGGAGCGTCTACGTGCGTCCCGACACGATTGTGGATCTCCTCACGCCCGGGCTGCTCCTGGCCGCGGGGTTCGCCCTCATGCCCGTGTGGCGGCAGGCCGCGGCCCGCACGCCGGCCCGCGGGCGCAGGATCTGGCCCGTGCTTGCGCTGGCGGCCGCCGCGTTGATTCTGGTCCGCGTGGGGCCCCGCCTGCCCATCAGCATCTGGGACCCCAAAGTCTATCAGAACAGCCCCATCGTCTGGACCCAAAACGCGCAGACGGGCATGTTGGCCTCCCTGATTCGCCCGGCCGTCGCGGAGGGCGGATTGCCCATTTGGCTGACCTGGCTGGCCGTCCTGGCCGCGGGCGTGCTGGCGGCCCTGGCCACGGCCGGGCTGGGCCGGCGCAGCGGTCTGGTGCGCACCACCGGCCGCGCCGCCCTGCGCAGTCTTCTCCTCTTTGCTCTGCTGATCGGCCTGGCCGCGCTCTTTTTTGCCTTCAATGACCCGCTGACCAACGTATGGATTGCCCTCAACTCCAACTGGCGTTTTCTGATTGCCGTGGTCCTGGCGACGCTGGCCGGCGCGCTGCTGGGCGGGCTCATGGAGGCGACGTTGGTCCGGCCCCTCTACGAACGGCCCATTTATCAGATTATGCTCACCTTCGGCCTGGCCTTTATCGGCACGGAGATCGTGCGCGCGGTGTGGGGGCGCACCGGCCTGACCATGCCCCGGCCCGCGCTCTTCGACGGCACGGGCGAAGGTTGCCCCGCCACCGGCCTGGGCGAATGGTGGCGCAATCATTGCGCCACCATCCTGGTGACCATCGGCGGCGAGGAGGCGCGCATCCGCACCTACAACGAACTCTTCCTCATCGTGGTGGGGCTGATCGTGCTGGTGAGCGTCTGGCTTCTTTTGCAGCGTTCGCGGCTGGGGATGATCATCCGCGCTGGCGTCCAGGACGGGGAGATGGTCGAGGCGCTGGGCATCAACGTGCGCCGGGTTTTTACCCTGGTCTTCGCCCTGGGCGTGGGCCTGGCCGCGCTGGGCGGTGCGCTGGCCGCCCCCTCCATGGGCCTCTCGGACGCCATGGGCGCTACCCTGCTGCTGGGCGCGCTCATCGCCCTGGCCATCGGCGGGCTGACCAGCTTTGCCGGCGCGGCCGTGGGTTCGGTGCTGGTGGGGCTGCTCCAGCAGTTCATGATCAAGTTCGGCGCGCTGGGCATCAAGCTGCCCTTTCTGGCCGAACCTTTTAAGCCCTCGCCTTCTTTGGTGCCGGCCTCCACGGTACTCCTCATGGTGCTGGTGCTCCTCATCCTGCCCCAGGGTCTTTTCGGACGGAAGGAATAGGCCATGACCGCATCAACCCGACCGGGGACCCGCTCCGCCCGCCCGCAGGTGACGCGTCCGTCCTGGTGGCGGGCCTACTGGGCCATGCTGCTCTTGCTCCTGGCGCTGATTGCCCTGCCCTTTGTTTTAGGGCTGCTGGAAGGCGCGACGGTGGGCGATGTCCTGGCCAACGAAGCCGGACGCTCCAAGTTTATGCAGGGGCTCCTCATCGAGGTCTTTCTCCTGGGCCTGTACGCGCTCAGCTATGATCTGATCCTGGGGGTGACGGGCCTCCTCTCATTCGGCCACGCCATGTTTTTCGCCGTGGGCGCCTATACCACGGGCATTCTGCTCAAGAGCGCGGGCTGGCCCTTTGGCGTGACCGTGGTCGCCGTGATCGTCGCGGGCGTGCTCCAGGCGCTCCTCTTCGGGGTGGTGCTGCTGCGGGTGTCGGGCATCACCTTCGCGCTGGTGACCCTGGGCCTGGCCTCGGTCTTTGAGATTCTCATCAAATCCCGGGAGTTCGCCGACTTTACCGGCGCGGACGTGGGCTTGCAGGGCATCCCCAAGCCCGATTTCCTCAATCCGTCGGCCGAGCGCCTGCGCCTCTACTTCATCATCCTGGCGGTGACGGTTCTGGTCTATCTCTTTTACCGGCGCTTCGTCAATTCGCCGCCGGGTCGGGTTTGCATCGCCATCCGCGAAAATGAAGACCGGGCCCGCATGTTGGGCTACAACACCTTCCGCTTCAAGCTCCTGGCCCTCATCATCGCGGGCATTACCGCGGCCGTGGCGGGCATGTTCTACGCTATCTATAACCCCATTGTCAGCCCCGAAGTAACGGGCCTGGGCTACACCGTTGACGCCCTTCTCATCATCCTCATCGGCGGCATGGGCACCCTGAGCGGCGCGCTCATCGGCGCGGGCGTCTTTCGCCTGCTGGACTTCTATCTGCTCAAGTGGTTTGGAGAGAATGCCGCGTTTCTCCTGGGCGCGATCTATGTGGCCCTGGTCATCTTCGTGCCCTACGGCATTGTGGGGACATGGCAGCGCCGGTCTGTGGCCTGGCGCCGCGCCTGGCGCGCACGCTCGGGTAAGCAGTAGGCGGCAGGAAGAGTCGGTCTATTGCCGCCGGGATCTGCCAACGCTTTTCCGGGAGCCGGGCGGCGTCCCGGCGCTTTCCGGCCTCTAATCCCTACTCCATCCCCCGCTTCATCTCTTCCAGGCCCGCGGCTTTGCTCGCCCAGCCCAGCCTGGTATATGCGGCGATGGCTGCGTCAAAAACAACAATTGCCTCCGCCGTCTGCCCCACCGCGGCCAATACCTGCCCCAGCAGCTCGCCGACAACGGCAATGCCGTCGAAGCGTTGGATCTGTCGCCAAAGCGCAAAGCTTTCGGCCAGCTCCTCATAGATTTCCTGATGCTCGCCCTGTTGCCAACCGCCTCGCTTCAGCCGCAGTTGCGCACAGGAGAAGCGCGCATGGGCAACCCCGTCCAGATCTCCCAATCTCTGCATGGGCGGCAAATATTCTTCCAGATAGATGCGGAGTGCCTCGTCGGTCTCGCCCCGCTGCTGGAGGATGTCGGCAATCTTCCCCATGGTCACGGCCCGTTCGCGCACGTCGTTGAGGCGTTCATAGACGGGGAGTTGCTCCTCCTGGCGAATGTGGAGGGCCTCGTCGGTCTCGCCCCGCTGCT